>NZ_DASZAU010000013.1:0-562573 GCF_035944815.1 Sphingopyxis sp. | reverse complement strand
CTGGGCGGGCAAACCCCCGCCGAGATCGCCGGGCAATGGTCCTGGGGGCATGCCCCCAGGACCATTGCCATCCCATCAATCAACCATCATGAAGGAGCCGGACTCTACCTCTGACTGGTAACAATCAGGGGAGCACGTCAGTTCGAGCATGTCGAGAATATAACTGGCGCTCGATCGCTTTTGCCGGTGCATGATCCCGAGAAGCGGACTGTAGCCATCGCCGATGGCTTTGACCTGCAATTTGCTGTGCATCACCGCATAGCCATAATTGAGCATGGCATTGATTGGGTCAGTGGCGCGGCGATTTTCAGGTTTACATTCGTGGACCGAACTACGCCCCCGATAGTTCAGCCAGCTTTCCGGCACTGGGAATCGCTTTGAGGTTTTCCATTGCAAGTTCAAATTCTGCCACGCCCGGAAATAGAGCGAGGCGCATTCGCCTTCGATGGCCCGAACCTGCTGCATATCGTCCAGCGGCTTGTCCAATTCGGCAATGCCGCGCTCGGCCCGCGCAATGGCCCTGTCCGTGTCGCGATGCTGCGGCAAACGGTGGGCGAGAGTTTCTATGCTGTTCGCCAGCTTTTCCTGAATGAGCCGTTGGGCAAATTCCATGCGCCGCGTGGGGCAGGCCAGTGTTTCGCGCTGCCAATCAATTTTGGCCTGATCGCTCGTAAATCCATTACCACTGGCAACAATGGCAATGTCACCGGAACTTTGAATCCGAGCAAGGGCAATAGATTGCTCTGCCAGCCAGCTTAGCACGTCGAACGATAGTGAGCCGCTGCCGTCCAATAGCATAATGATGCGCGGCAAATCTAAATCGCCTTTGAAATAGCGATGGCATTCCTGCTTTTGTGGATAATGGGTAAAACCCTGTTTGACGACCAATGCGCCCTTTTCGACCCGCATCGAATTGCCATGACCTGCCAATATCAGGGCGTTGACGTTGCGCTCGCGAAGTCGTCGCGGTTTTTGCAGTTTCTCGATTTCAGAAAGCCAACTTTCGGAGCGAATTGCCCATTCGTCGGCAATTTCGCCTGCGTGAATATCGGTATCGTGCAGCATTGCCAATCATAGCATAATTAGCCGCAAACCCCTCATAATTTGAGGGTTAACCGAATGAAATTGATGTCGTGATAGAATTGAAAATTCGTTCAATCGGGCAATTGAGAAATGGCAAATCCGGGCAATCGGGAAATGTGGGAAAACGGTGTACCGCTCAATGACGCGTGGTTTGAATTTGCCAATCCCGACGCCAAGCGCCGTTATTCGGAATTGTCGGCACTGGAAGCATTGAACGAGCAAGCGGGCAATATGCGGACGGGCGCCGACATGTCGAAGTTGGCCGCATCAGCAATGCAGAAATGGTTGGAATACGGGAAATTCCAAAGCGAATTGCAGGAATTGCTATTGGACGAATTATTCAACGATCAATTGTACGCTTATGGCTTTCGGATAGCCCCTTCGCGGAGCCGCGCTCCGGTGCGAATTGCAGCGGAGTTGTTTGAATGCCCCGATATTGGCTGGAAACGAAATAAGATGGTCGCTCGCGGTTCGACCTACTCCGAAATACAAATCATTGATCCAACGAAAATTGTCGGTTGGAGCAAACCACATCCCGGCCCAAAGGGGTCGGGTGATGCGATCCGCGCCGCAATCGCTGCTGCCCAAAGCCGAAATCCTAATTTTTGCGCCATTCCCCGAAAATCGGCCTTTGACCTGATAAGGCAGGAAATAGGTGGCACTTACTCCGATGGTTCCGGCCTGAGCGACCAAAATCTGGCGAAATATGTCAATGCGGTTTGCGGAACCCGGCGAATAAAAACCAATTCAGAATAATGAATTGCCTTCCAACTCGATCATAAGATGATTCGCCCTCCATCGACCAAATCGAGATGCTTTGACTCATTCGCAGCAACCCCGCCGCGATGGAGTCGAAAGCGTGATGAGTGGCCCGCAAGCGTGATTACAAAGCTGAATATCAGCGCCGCATCGCCAATGCCGCCAACCGCGGCCTGACCCGTTCGCAGGCTCGCGGCCATCCCGGCGCGGGGTTGGCCTACGTCTCAAAGCGCGGCGCGACACCCAAGCGGACCAAACCCGATCCTAAACTTGAAGATGCAATCAAGGCTATCCGTGCAGGTGACGGCATAAGCGCGGCAGCAAAGAAGGTAGGTGTCAGCCGCGAGCGGTTGTCGGCCTACGCCAAGCAACAGGCTGGCGCCGAACGCAAAGGGCGTGTCTGGACGCTCAACGACACTCGTTCCCGCCGCGTCCCGCTTCTTGTCGAAGGCCACAACAACGCAGTCGTTGTCAAAGTGGCCGGACATGAACCCGCGAGACTGGCTGGGGAGCATTTTGACGAGGCTCATCGGGCGTTGACCGATCAAAGCCTGTTTCCCGCGTTCAGGGAAAAATGGTCCGGCGTCACGATCACCGACCACAAGGGCCGCGTCTATAGTCTCTCGACCGATCCCAATCACCTCTATCGTCTTACCGTCACAGGCGACGAGATTGATTGGACCCGCATTTATCACCTTCACATGCACTGAGGGGGCGGGCGATGAATGATGCCGAATGGAACCGGCTTGGTCGAAAACACGAGCGGCTCCGCAAGCAAGGCACGCACAATCCGTTCTGCTGCATATGCGGCGAACATCAGTGGGCGGTGCGATACGAACTCCACCACATCGCAGGCCGCAAATATGACGATCGCGTCATCCGGCTCTGTCATTCCTGTCACGATAAGGCGAGCGACATGCAGAAAGACTATCCTCCCATTCCGCCCGGCACCGATCCCGGCTTGGCCCGGCTCATTCAAATGATCCGTGGGCGCATCATCATGATGCAACTCGCGTTGGATACCGATCGGGAGCTTCACGACTGGATGACAGGAAGCACAGCTTTGCCGCCGCTTCCAAAGCCGGGCGAGGATAATCACCATGACGGCTGATGGTGATGTGCTTCCCATTCTGATCCGTGCTTTCTCGACGACACCGGACGATCCGACGAGCGCTGGGAAAACGGCTGACAGTGGACAGAGGAAAAGCCGCCGCGCCATTCCGGCGATCGGTCCTGCCGACATATATTTGGTGTTTGATACCGAAACCACACTCGATCCCGCGATGCGGTGCCGGATCGGCTTCTATCAGCTTTATCGGGATGGCACCCGCATCGACGAGCGCCTGTTTTACGATCCCAACGAAGCGTTTACAGGGGATACCGATGTAATCCATGGCCATGCAGCGGCTCGCGATATGGCATCCCCTGTAACGCTCGACGCCTTCCGGGCGCTATTCCGCAAAGTTTTGCGAGCGGGCGGACAGGTCGTCGGTTTCAATCTGCCGTTCGACATCTCGCGTGTCGCGATCGGTAGCGCACCAGCCAAGGCCTCCAAGTGGAATCGGAAGATGCAAGGAGCGCATAGTCTGTGCCTTTGGGATGGCGGCAACGATCCGCGTATTCAAATCAAGCATCTCAATCCCCGTCTGGCGTTGATCGGTTCTACCAGCCCTAATCCCGGCAAGGCCCGATCAACCCGCAAGCGAGGCGACGATATTCCTGCCGATCGCGGCGCGTTCATCGATGTACGTACATTGGCAAGCGCTTTGCTGAGTGGCGGCTATAGTTTGGAAAAGCTGTGCCGGACGCTGGACACACCGACGCAAAAGACCGGGACCAGCGAGCATGGCAAGGCGCTGACCTTCGACTATCTCGATTATGCCCGCGCCGATGTGCAGGCGACATGGGAGTGTTTTTGCGTGCTCCGCGATCGCTATGCCGGTTACGGGCTGAGTACGCCCTTGCACCGCATTTTGTCAGAAGCGGGTTTGGGCAAGGCGATGCTGTCAGACATGGGCATCACGATTAATGCGGATAGCGATCCTGCCCGGATCGCGCGCAGCCTCCACAGCTATTTCGGCGGGCGAACCGAAGTTCGCATCAGACGCAAACCCGTTCGCGTCGTCCAGACCGATTTCATGTCCATGTATCCGACCGGCTGCACCCTCATGGGCTTATGGTCATTTGTCATTGCCCGAAATGTTGTCGAACGCGATTCCACCGACGAAGTTCGCAACTTACTCGCGAATACCGAGGCCGATGATTGGCGGGAACAGGCGGCATGGCGCAAACTCACCACGCTTGTTCGGGTACGATGCGCAGAAGATATGTTCCCGGTGCGCACCTATTATCAGGGCGAACAGCATGCATCCATCGGTCTCAACCCGCTTACCTGCGAGACACCGCTATGGTTTACCTTGGCCGACTGCCTCGCCTCCAAGTTCCATTCCGGCAAAGTGCCTGAAATTGTCGAGGCTGTCACATTCGAGCCGGGGCCGCCGCAGAAGGGGATGAAACCGATCAGCCTGTTAGGCCGGTTGACGATCGATCCCTATCGGGATGACCCATTCCGCGAATTGATCGTGATGCGGGAAAGAGAACGACAGCGCATCCGCAAACTTCCCAAGCCCGACCGGAAGGAAGCAGAGGAGTTTCGGCAATTCCTCAAGATCATGGTCAATTCGACCAGCTATGGAATCTTCGTGCAGATCAACACGCAGGACGAAGAGCGCAAGGTCTGGCGCACGGTTCATGTCCACGGTCAGGAATCTTTCGCCGCATTGCTCTCCAAAAGCGAGGAACCCGGCCCCTGTTTTCACCCATTGCTGGGTACGCTGATAACGGGTGCGGCACGCCTAATGTTGGCACTGGCGCAGCAACGAGCGGGCGCGGAAGGACTGAATTGGGCCTTCTGCGATACTGACAGCATTGCGCTGGCCATGCCGGATGGAATGGATGAAGCCGATTTCCTCGATCGAGCCGGACGAGTTTCAGAGTGGTTCGTGCCGCTGAATCCCTATGGATGGCAGGACAGCATACTCAAGGTGGAGGATGTCAATTTCCGGCCCGGAACCGACATTCATGAACCGCTCTATTGTTATGCTATCGCGTCAAAGCGCTATGCCCTCTTCAATATCGATGATGAGGGGCGACCGATAATCCGCAAGGCGTCGGCGCACGGGCTTGGGCATTTGCTTCCACCCTATAAAGACGATGAAGGCGCGCCCGAATTTCCTCTCCCGATCGAGGGGTTGAAGGCAGGCAAGGACCGTCTCGCCCGCTGGCAATATGACGTCTGGTACGCCACCCTCTTGCACGAACTGTCCGGCGCGCCGGGAGCGGTGCGTTTCGATTTTCATTCGGCGCTGTTGAAACCGGCAATCAGCCGATACGGCGCATCCAGCCCCGCGCTGCTCCGTTGGATGGACCCAATCAATGGCGATCGGGCTTATCCTGATCGGGTGAAGCCGTTCGGCCTGCTTTATTGCCTACATGCCAGAAAGCGGGGCTATGACTTCACCGGAGCGGAGGCCCTTGGCGGCGGAAAGGCAACGGATATTCACCCGATAGCTCCTTTTCATTCCGATCGCGACATTGCCATATTTCAAGCGTTCGATCGGATTACCGGAGAGCCTGTTTCCGTCGAACAGCTAAAGACCTATGCCGAAATGCTGGCGCCCTATCCCTACCGGCAGGAAAGCAAGTTCCGTAACGGCGAGGCATTCCATCGCGGTGAAACGATACTACGCCACGTAACCGCCAGCGAAATCCAATACATCGGCAAGGAAGCCGATCGCTGGGAGGAAGATTTCCTGATTGGGCTGGGATTTGAACCCATGACCATGTTTGGCTGCAATCCCAATGATGCCACCGAGATGTTCAATGCGATACGCGAAGCCGCCGCGCTCTATGGCCAAAAGCCCGTTGCCGATGCAACCGGGCTGGCGAGAGCCTCCATCAAAAAGATATGTGAGGGCAAAGACGTGCGGACGAGAATTTCATATGAGATCATTCGACAAGGATTGCGTCGAGTTCGCTGCAAACCACGACAAGCCCTGCCCCCTCAACACGCTTCAGAACGGATCAATCAGACGAGAATTGATATTGGCAGGTTGATTTCCCCGAGGAGCTTTATCTAAGATGTTCATGAGAAATGGGGGGGCGGGAAACATGTACGATCCAACCATACATGCTCGCACGCTAGCGCGCCATTTCCTGCCTGGTGATTTCGTAGCTGATCCATCGCTATTAAATAAAGACAATCGACAAGCAGTGATCGATAGTGCCGCTGAGATCGGCAGAAACGGATTTGCCACAGTCTCATTTTTGAACTCGAAGCTGCGCGGCAAGCACATTCACCAAGTCACCGACATTGCTCAGTTGCTCGTGCTTCGTCATGTCTCGAAGAACATACGTTACATTACCGGTGCCAAGCAGGATGACCGACAGTTCCTCATCGAGTGCATTCGTACCATGCTGCGCGAAGGCACCGCTTACAGGGTCTATAAGTTTGACATTAAATCCTTCTACGAAAATGCCAATATTCCAGGAATTCTGGATAGACTGAGGAATGATGAGGGTTTTTCAGGGCAATCTGCGGTCGCATTGAGTACCTTTTTCGCGATCGCCAAAGCACACGGCGTAAGCGGACTGCCCCGGGGCCTCGGTTTAAGCGCGACGCTTGCCGAGTACCTACTCCGGCCCTTCGACGAATACATATCCAACGTTGCCCATGTATGGTTCTATGCGCGGTTCGTGGACGATATCTTCATCGTCACGAGCGGGCGAGAAGATCGTACCGCTTTCGAGAACGACGCTAAGGCAGCCCTTCCCGAAGGCCTTGTTTTCAACAGCAAAAGCTTGGTTCGCGATTTCGATGGGTATGACAAAGCCATCACAGGTTTAGCGCATTCAATCGATTTTCTAGGATATCGTTTCAACGTTGACCGGCCTGTGCGATCGGGCGGCGCCGTGATGCGGGCCGTCACACTCGATATCGCGCCTTCGAAGGTAAGAAAGATAAAAACTCGAGTTGCGAAGGCGCTCACGCAGTTTTCAAAAGACGGCAACTACATCGATTTGCGTTCCCGGTGCAGGCTGATTACCGGGAACTTCAATTTTGTGGATCGCGCCACGGGGGTGCGTCGCGTGTCAGGCATCCATTTCAACTACCCTCTAATCGATGTCGGCTCTTCAAAAGCGTTGGATGATTTGGACAAGTTCTTTCGCAACGTCGTGATGTCGCCTCATCCTCTAAACAAGCTCCGCCCGGGGCTTTCAAAGCAGCAGCGCCGCGAACTTGTCAGGCTGTCTTTTCGAGGCGGTCACCAACAGCGCCGTTTTTATTCCTTTTCGCCGGTCCGCCTTGCCGAGCTAGTGGCGGTGTGGCGCCATGCGTAAGCGGGTCGTTGCCAAAGGGAATATACACAGGTCCGATCACCTCCGCGCCCTTGTGACTGATACCATGCCCGGCGACATTCCGATTATAATTTCTAACGACGGCTTTTACCGCAATATTAAGTCTGCGCCTCACGCGAACATTGATCGACAATCATTTGTGGATCGATTGCTGAAGCCGGTAAAACCGTACACAAAACCATATCGGTATCATATCACGAAGGGCGGCAGATCGTCTCGGATGTTGAGCCTCGTTCATCCGGGAGGCCAGCTAGATATTGCTGAATTCTATCGCGATGATGGGCATTTGATTTGTTATCACACTAGGAAGTCGAAGGCGTCGATAAGGTCGCCGAGCAAAGTGGGTAGTCTGTTCTTTGTTCGCGGGCCCTACAGCGAACGGAACAAGCTCAAGAAGTCCGGTATAGATACCGTCGACATCGAAACGTCGGTTTCCAACCCCGCTTCGTATTTCTCTTACCGAGGTGTCACGAGAGCATTTAAGTTCTTCAACTCGCCGCAATATATCCGGCTGGAGAAAAAATATGCGGTAATGTGTCTCGCCGATATCTCGAAATGTTTCCACAGTCTCTATACCCATACGCTGTATTGGGCGACGACCGACATCGAAACAGCAAAAGACAATACGAGTCACCAGACATTCAGCAACCGCTTCGACCGCTTAATGCAATCCGTCAACTTCAACGAGACCAATGGCATTTGCGTTGGCGCCGAGGTTAGCCGGGTATTTGCTGAACTCATCCTCAGCGAAGTTGACCGACGTGTGATTGCTCACCTCACAATGAAAGGGCGGAAATGGGAGGTGGATTACGAGTTCCGTCGTTACGTCGATGATTTCTACATCTTTAGCCAATCGGAGGACGTAACAGCGCAGGTTCTTGGCGCGATCGAGTTCGAGCTTTCCGGCTTTAACCTCCACCTAAACAACGAAAAGACTTCAATTGTGCGCCGACCGTTTGTTACCGAGCGGTCGCACCTCGTTCACGAAGCGGACAGATCGCTCAATGCTTTCTTTGAGCGGTTCATAGAGAGTAATTTGGGTGGCGATGAGGGGTATGGCTACAGCTATCCAAAGCGTGTTTGGCGTTCCGAAAGCATCTTCCGGATGTTCTTGGACGACATAAAGGCTGGCTGCTTCGATAAAGGATGCGGCTACGATGCCGTTGGAAGCTACGTGATAGGGGCGCTATCGGCGCGGGTTACTGGCCTCATTTCCAGTTTCGATCGAGCAATAGAGCGCCAGCATGCGACAACGGAAGATTTTGTCGGCGCGATCATGTTGCTGCTGGAAGCGATCTACTTCTTTTATGACGTCGATCCCAACATTTCCTCGTCGCTTCGGGTCGCGCAATCTGCGATCCAATCCTTCAACTTCTTCAAGGAAAAGATGCCCGACCGGGTGCCTCTGCTACGGGAGAAGCTGGTTCTTTGGACGTATCATTTCATCAAAGCGTTCAAGGACGCCGGAAGGTTTCGGTCGGTCGAGGTGGTGCCGTTGGAAGCCATCAATGTTCTGTTAGTGCTGGGCGAGGTTGGATTAGGTGAGGCACTTGTGCGAAAATCGATCGTTGATTTTTGCGAGCCGGTAGACAAGCTCGGATATTTCGAGATCGTGTCCTACCTGTTTTGCATTAAGGATGACGTCCATTTCGTTGACCTTAGGAAGGCACTGTTTGAGCGTGCGCGCTCCATCTTGCTTGAAGGTGACGATCCACGAGTTGACGCCCAATCGGCATTTCTGGCGTTGGATATCCTAGGATGCCCGTACATCGACCGAGCCAGCCGAGGCAGGCTCTTCAACCGTCTTCGGAAAAGAATGGGACTGGCGCAAGTTTCCGTTCAGGCGTCGCAAACTGTTGTCGAAACTTTCGAAAAGGAGCCTTGGTTCGTGCAGTGGCGCACTACCAACCTCCTGCAAATGATCCGGAAGAAGGAGTTGAGCGCGGTATACTAGAGTGATATCTTGGCTCTGGGTCTATCTGGGCGCTTAAGGCTCGGCTTGTTGTTGACCATCGCGGTTAGCGGCGGCTGGCTTATACTGTCCGTTGCGTCATTTGGTACGATTTCTACCGGGTGGTTAGCGACGGCGCAGAGCCGCAAGGCACACACCTAATGCATCCAGATGGGCTCACTCAGGCCCTACTTTGACGAGACGGAACTGGCCAGACAGCGCCAATTGATTTGTCGAAAGCGGCAAAGCTGCAGCGTACCTTAGCGAACGAAAGCCAAAGCTCGAAAAGCAGCATTAGATGGAAGGGTTTTCCCACGACAAGCGGGCGGTCGTGTATACGCGGTGCGATCCACTATACCCCCCGGACTTGATCCGGGGTCCACGCCTTCAGCGCCGCGATGGATCCCGGATCAAGTCCGGGATGACGAATATTGGGAGTGGCAGTTCTCCACCCAAAAACCGCCGTTATGCCCGATCGCATTATTGTCCCCGGTCGGGACAGAAATTCGCGTCGGAACAGTCCGATAGTTACCTTCGGGTAATACCCGCGCGCTAAACAAGGCGGGTGAAAAGCCTGCTGACCGACCCGATATCTGCCGAAGTGATTCCTGCGCGGACCCTGCTGGGGCTCGGGCCGCGGGGCGAAGACCTCGGCAACCTCCGCCAGCTCCAGCTCGCGCCGCTCCGCGGCCGCGGTTCGCTGCGGCTCGTGATGGGCATGGGCATGGCGATCGTCGCGGCCTTCACCATGATCCTCAGCGTGCCGCTGCCGATCGCCGGCGGCTGGCTGGTCTCGGCGCTGATTTTCGGCGTCTGGTCGTACCGCAAGTTCCAGGGCCTCGCGCTCGGCGATCCCAAACTGCCCGGCGTCGCCGAATATCGGCTCTGCACGCGCCACGCTCTCTATTCGGCGATTCTCTGGGGATCGCCCTTCTGGCTGCAGGGGCTCTCCCCGACGCTCGACCATGTGCTGTCGATGTGGACGATCGCGGTGCTGATGATGGTGACGCTGGCGATCGTCGCGCACAGCGTCCCGCTCGCCTGCGCGCTGTTCATCGGTCCCGTCACGCTGTCGGCCGCCATCGCGCTCGTCCGTGCCGGCGCGCCGCAACTGGCGGGCGTCGCGCTCGTCGCCGGGCTGCTGCTCTGCGCTTTCTGCGTCCGCTTCGCGCAAAGCCATATCCGCTTTCGCCGCGCCGAGGAGGTGCTGCACGAAAAGACCGAAACGGTCAGCCTGTTGCTGCGCGAGTTCGAGGAAACCTCGGCCGACTGGCTGTGGCAGACCGATAACAGCCGGCGCTTGATCCATGTCTCGCCGCGCCTTGCCTATGCGCTGGGCGGCACCGCCGAAGGGCTCGAGGGCATTCCGCTGCTCCAGGCGCTGTCGGGCGATGCGTGGGACACCGGCCTCTTCCCGAAAAGCCTGCACGACATGGCCGAACGGATGAAGCGGCGCGAAAGCTTTTCGAACCTGATCGTCCCCGTGACGATCGGCGGCGCCCCGCGCTGGTGGGAACTGTCGGCCTCGCCGCGCCTCGACGAAGCGGGCAAGTTCCTCGGCTTTCGCGGCGTCGGTTCGGACGTCACCGAACAGCGCGCGACCGCCGAACAGATCGCCAAGATGGCGCGCTTCGACAATCTCACCGGCCTGCCCAACCGCCTCAGCCTGAACGAGGACCTCGCGCGCGCCATGACGCATGCGGTCGACGCCAAGTCGCGCTGCGCGCTGCTGATGATCGACCTCGACCGGTTCAAGGCGGTAAACGATACGCTGGGCCACCCCGTCGGCGACAAATTGCTCGCGCAGGTCGCGGCGCGGCTCAAGGGGCTGATGGAGCGCGGGATGACCTGCGGCCGGCTCGGCGGCGACGAATTCGCCGTTGTGCTCCACAATCTGCCGTCGGCCGAAATGGCCGAGGAGCTGGCACAGCGAATCATCGCAACGATCAGCCGGCCCTATGTCGTCGACAATCATCAATTGTTCGTCGGCGCGAGCGTCGGCTTCGCGATCGGGCCGCAGGACGGCGCGACGGTCGAGACGCTGACGCGCAACGCCGACCTTGCGCTCTACAAATCGAAGGACAAGGGCGGCAATGTCGTCGCCGCCTATGTCGCCTCGCTCCACGCGCAGGCCGAGGAGCGGCGCGTGATGGAACAGGAATTGCGCGGCGCGCTCGAACGCGGCGAATTCGAACTTTACTACCAGCCGGTGGTGACCGCCGCCGATGGCACATTGAACGGTTTCGAAGCGCTGATCCGCTGGAACAACCAGAAGCTCGGCAACGTCTCGCCCGGCCGCTTCATTCCGCTCGCCGAGGATGCGCGCCTGATTTCGCCGATCGGCGAATGGGTGCTGCGCACCGCCTGCCATGAAGCGATGAAATGGCCGTCGAACCTGAAGGTCGCGATCAACGTGTCGGCCGACCAGCTCACCGACCCGAGCTTTGCCTCGGTCGTCGTGTCGGCGCTGGCGCAGAGCGGGCTGTCGCCGCAAAGGCTCGAGATCGAAGTCACCGAAAGCGTCTTCCTGCGCGACGGCGGTGGCGCCGCACAGCTGCTCGACCAGCTCATCGGGCTCGGGATCCGGCTCAGCCTCGACGATTTCGGCACCGGCTATTCGTCGCTCGGCTATCTTCGCAAGACGCAGTTTTCGACGATCAAGGTCGATCGCAGCTTCGTCGTCGGCGCGGCCAAGGGCAGCATCGAATCGATCGCGATCATCCGCGCCGTCGTCGCGCTCGCCGACAGCCTCGGCATGTCGACCACCGCCGAAGGCGCCGAAACCGAGCTCGAGGTCGAAACGCTGCGCAGCTTCGGCTGCAGCAATATCCAGGGCTATTATTACGGGCGCCCGATGCCTGCGAGCGACGTGCTGACGCTGTTTCGCCGCCCCGAGGATGTGGCGAACGTCGCTGCCTGACGGCCGCGGCGAAACGACGGATTCGCAGCGCGACGGCGACCAATCGAAGCCCTCGCGCGACGAATGGATCGCCTTAACAAAAGGTTCCCCCGTCCACCGCACGGCAGGCGCAACTCATCGCTCCACGGTTGGTGGCCGGCGCAAGCCATTGCAAAGACACTCCAACGCTTGAAGACAAGCCTCGGGGGTCGCATTTCATGCTCTATCGTCGTTACCTGGCAGCCGCCATCGCGTCTGTGATGACCATCACCGGCCTGATCGCGAGCGTTCCGGCCGCTGCCCGCGACTATCTGCAGTGCGTCCCCTTTGCCCGCGCCGAATCGGGCGTCGAAATCCGCGGCAATGCAAAGACCTGGTGGTCGCAGGCCGCCGGCACCTACGAACGCGGCGAAGAGCCCCGCAAGGGTGCGGTCATGGCCTTCGCCGGCACGCGCGGCATGCCGATGGGCCATGTCGCCGTCGTGAAGAAAGTCGTCAGCGACCGCGAAATCCTGATCGACCATGCCAACTGGTCGCCGATCAACGGCCGCCGCGGCCAGATCGAGCGCAACGTGCGCGTCGTCGATGTCAGCAGCGCCGGCGACTGGAGCATGGTCCGCGTCTGGTACGCCCCGATCGGCGACCTTGGCCTGCGCGCCAACCCCATTCAGGGCTTCATCTATGCCGACGGCGAACCGTCGAAGGCGCCGAGCTTCAAGGCGCCCGTCTGGGCCCAGAACGACTGGAAACCGGGCAACGGCCTCGAAACCGTCGCCGCCTCGCTCGGCCAGTAAGTTTCCGGCGCTGGTGCGCCGGACAGACCAATATCATACCTATTCCTGACCAATAGCCTTGCCGTGTACGCGGGCGGCGATATGCCTCGATGATCCATCCGGGACAGGGGATCTTATGGCCTTCGCAAAGCGGCTTTTTCTCGCAGTCGCGCTCCTGCTTGGATCGACCTCCGCCGCCGCCGAAACCCCGGTCGAACGCCATGGCCAGCTCCGCATCGACGGCACCCGGCTGCTCGACCGGCATGGCGAGCCCGTGACGCTGCGCGGCATGAGCCTGTTCTGGAGCCAGTGGATCCCGCGCTATTATAATGAGGCGACGCTGCGGCGGCTGCGCGACGAATGGGGCATCACGGTGATCCGCGCGGCGCTCGCGGTCGAACATGGCGGCTATCTCGAAAACCCCGAGGCCGAGGCGGCGAAGATCGAACGGGTGATCGAGGCCGCGTCGACGCTCGGCCTCTATGTCATCGTCGACTGGCACGCGCACCAGCCGCACCCGGAAGAAGCCGCCGACTATTTCGGCAAGCTCGCCGCACGTTACGGCGACCGGCCGAACATCATCTACGAAACGTATAACGAGCCGCTGCCCGAACATGGCTGGGCGGCGGTGCTCAAACCTTATCATGAACGCGTCGTCGCGGCGATCCGCGCGCACGACCCCGACAATATCGTCGTGCTGGGCACGCGCAGCTGGAGCCAGGACGTCGACGAGGCAGCGGCCGATCCGGTCGCGGGCACCAACCTCGCCTATACGCTCCATTTCTATGCCGCGAGCCACAAACAGCCCTATCGCGACAAGGCGCAAAGGGCGCTCGACCGCGGCATCGCGCTGTTCGTCACCGAATATGGCACGACGCAGGCAAGCGGCGACGAAAGCATCGACGCCGCCGAAGCGCAAATCTGGTGGGACTGGATGGAGGCGCGCGGGATCAGCTACGCCAACTGGTCGATCGCCGACAAGGACGAGAAAAGCGCGATCTTCAAGCCGGGCACCGCGACCGACGGCCGCTGGCGCGACAGCGACGTCACCGAGTCGGGCCGGCTCGTGCGGGCCCAGCTCCGCAAGATGGCGGGGATCGATTGATTTCCCCTCCCGCAAGCGGGAGGGGGGAAACAGCCTCAGTCTTCCGACGCGTCGCCCGCATCGCCCTCGCCGGCACCGTCTTCGAACCAGGCCTCGACCTCGCCCGACAGCTTGATCGTCATCGGCTGGCCGAAACGGTCCTTCGACTTGCCCGCGGCGACGCGGATCCAGCCTTCGGAGATCGAATATTCCTCGACGTCGGTGCGTTCCTTGCCCTTGAAGCGGATTCCGATGCCGCGTTGCAGCACTTCCATGTCGAAATGCGGCGAGCGCGGATTGGTCGACATGCGGTCGGGGGGCGTATCGGTCATGAACTTGTTTCCCAAAAAATGATGGCGCGGCCCTAGCTGGACCGCGCCATCATCGTCAATCGTTGAGAGACGGCACCCGCCGGTGCCGTCTCTACATAAGCTAGAACCCGGCCTTCAGCGTCACGAAGAACTGCTGCGGTGCCCCCGCGAGCAGCGTCTGCGAGTCGCCGCGATTGGCGAAACCGTTGGTGCCGATCGTCGACACATATTCCTTGTCGAACAGGTTGGTCGCATTTGCCTGGATCGAGATCCGCTCGTTGAGGCGATAACCGATGCTCGCATCGACGATGATGAAGCCACCGACCTCGGCGTCATTTTCATAGGAATAATAGCGTTTCGACGTGTAGTTCGCCCCGACGCGCGCGAAGAAATCGCCATTGTCCCAGGTGATTTCGCCCTTCGCGAGATGCTTCGGCGAATTGACCACCGTCTTGCCCGCGGTCGCCGCGACCACCGCGCCTGCCGCGTTCACGACGTCGTCCTGATATTCGGAATCATTGTAAGCATAGGAGGCGAAGAGCGACAGTTCGGGGGTGACGCGGTACGTCCCCGCCGCTTCGACGCCCCACGAGCGCACGTCGCCGACGTTGCTGAGGATCGCCGGATTGCCCTGGATGCCCGATCCGTTGGCAAAGGCGATGATGCGATCCTTGAAGTCGACATAATAGCCCGCGATCACCGCCTGGAAGCGCGACGATTTGGTGCGGAAACCCAGCTCATAGGTGGTCGAGGTCTCGGGCTTCAGGTTGAGCGCGTCGAAACCCGCCTGCGTGGTCGCGAACGGACCGCCGGTCGCCGACGATTCGAACGCGCGCATATTTTCGGTATAGCTTGCGAACAACTCGTTATCGTCGTTGAGCCGATAGAGCAGGCCCGCCTGCGGCAGGAACCAGTCCTTCGCCTCGGTGCGCCCCGAAGCGAGGCCCCCGCTGACCAGCGGCGTCGCGACATTGGTGACGCGCAGCCCCTTCCACCCCGCGTTGATCTGGAAGCTGCCGAGGTCGAGCGTGTCCTGCACATGATATTGCAGCGTCTGGGTGTTGAAATCGAAATCCCACTGCGTCGCCAGCGGGTCTTTCGGGAACTTCAGGCTGCTGCGGCTCGGCGCCCCGGCGGTGTCGGCGAGGCCGTAGAAACGGCGCGCCTGGTTGAAGTCGTTATCCTCGTACCACATGCCGAGTTCGATCTTGTTCGCACCGAGCGTGAAGATGCTCGAGGCGACGATACCATAGCGCTCGATCTCATATTCGGTGGTGCGGATCGTCATCGGCGCGCCACCGGGGGTCGTGACATAGGGGGTAAACCACATCCCGCGCCCCTCGTTGCCATGGTAATAGCCCATGACCTTCATCGTCCAATAATCGTTCAGCGGCGCATCGACGCCGACGCCCGCAAGCCAGTCCTTGCGCAGGCCCGCGGCGTCATAATAGGCGTCGTCGACCGTCGCGATCGGCGCCGGGAAGGTGAGGCCCGCCGACGGATAGGGCAGCGGCTGGACCGACGCGCCGCTCTGGCTGACCTGATTCTGGTAGATTTTGGCGACGTCGACCGCGAGATCCCAGTTCTTCGCGAAATTGTCCCAGCCGTAACCGAGACGGTTGATCATGTCGGCGCTCAAATCCTGATAGTCGTTCTCGCGCCGGTCCGAATAGTTGACGAAGCCGAAGAACTGGCCGTCGCCGACCGGCTGGACGATGCGCGCATTGACCTGATGCTGGCGCTGGACGCCGTCGCCCTTCCACTTGTCGGCATCAGCCCAAGCATAGCTCAGCGACAGGCGCGGCCCGCCCGATGCGATTTCGCCGCTGTCGAGGCGGATGAAGGCGCGCTTCGTGTCTTCGCTGCCATAGGTGCCCGACGCCTCGATACCGAATGTGTCGGCCGGATCGCGCGAGAAAAACTCGATCGTACCGCCAAGGTTGCTCGTCGACGCTGCAGCGAGCGAGCCCGCACCCTGCGCGACTTCGACGCGGCCGACATTTTCGCTGATGATCGCGCGGCTGATGTGAAGCCCGTTATGGTTGCCGTAATTCATGTCGCCGAGCGGAATGCCGTCGAGCGTGAAGCCGAGCTGGTTCTGCGAAAAGCCGCGGATCGAGATGCGTGCCGACCATTCATAGGCGCCGAACGGGTCGGCGGCCTGGAAATTGACGCCGGGCAGCTTGTCGATGGCCTTGAGCGGGCTGATCCCCGACACTTCGAGCGCGATATCGGCGGCGCCGAGTTCCTGCACCTGCCGCGCCTGACCGCGGCCGAGCACGACGATCTCCTCGCCGTCGGCGGCGGCCGCATCGACGGCGTCGACCGCGGCCTCTTCGGCAAAGGCCGGCGTCGCGGCCAGGACGGCGATCGCGGCGGCACCGGCCCGCAGGCGGTTCCTGAACTGATAGGTCATGCGGTGAAATCCCCTTTTCCCGGCACCGAAATGGCCCGGGGTCGCGGGGGCTTTAGGGACGCGATATTGCTTCGCCGCGGCGAAGGCGTGACACGGCGATGACGGAATGAAGAAAGATCGGCGGCAGCGCGCATGTCCCCTATCGGGCAGGTGGCGACTGCGCTCTTTTTGTCGCAGTTGCGACACGGCACCCCGAAAAAGAAGGTTAAGCCGAAAAAGGCATCGGACCGGGACAATCGGCTTCAGGCGGGTCCCAAGATGGTTTCCAAATATGATTAACCAGTTTTAACCATGTGAAATCATGGAACTAAATTCGGCCGTTTCGTTTCAGGCCTTTGGGGGAGCCCAGAATCAAGGAGAGCTTTCATGCGCTTGTCTCGTCTTGAATTTCGCCCGGCCTGCCTGCTTTTGATCCCGGCATGCCTCACCCTTGCGGCCTGCGAATCGTCTGGCAGCTACCGCGTCGGCAGCGTCGGCCCCGGTGGTGCAACCGGCGCCGTCGGCCCTGCCGGACCCGCCGGCCCCACCGGAGCGACTGGCCCGGCCGGCCCCGCCGGACCTGCAGGCCCCGCGGGTAGCGGCCTCAGCCTCGGCAACGCCGGTGCGCTCGCGGTCGGCGGCCTTGTCGGCCCCGGCGGCGTCGCGGGCACCGGCCTGCTCGCAAACACCGGCGATCCGAAAAACGTCAATCCCGTGATCGGCGGCGTGCTCGTCAAGACCGGCAGCCTCGTCAACGTCGTCGCCGACCGCGGCCTGCTGCTCGCCAATGCGGTCGACGGCAAGGTGCCCGGCGGCACCAATCTCGTCGGCACCGTCATCGGCGTGGTGAAGGCGACGGGCGTGACGCTCGTCCAGACGGGCAGCGGCCAGCAATATCTGGTCGACGGCCTTGCCGCCGCCCCCGGACAGCTGATCACCGCGACGATCGGCAAGGCGACCGCGCTCGGCAGCCCCAACGCCTCGCCGCTGATCGGTGCGAGCCTCCTGTCGCCCGGCCAGAAGAACGGCAGCCTGCTGACCGTCGGCGTCGGATCGGCCGGCCAGCTCGTCACGTTGCAACCCGGCGCCGGCGGCAATTTGCTCGGCGGCGTCACCGGCGGCCTGACCGGCGGAACGCCCGGCGGTGCGGCCGGATCGCCGGTCACGCTCGTCAGCAATGTCGTGACCACGACGACCGGCGCGCTCGGTCAGGTGACCGGCGGCGCGACCGGAGGCGGCGGAGCGGGCAGTCCGGCCACCAATCCGGTGACCGGGATCGTCACCGGGGTGACGGGCACCGTCGGCACCGTGCTCGGCGGCCTCAAGCCCAAGGGCGGCAACTGATACCGCCCGCCATGCGCGATCTGCGCATAGCCTGTGCCGCGGCGGCGGGAGCGCTGCTCCTTCCCGCCGCGGCGCTCGCCGCCCAGCCGGCCGCGACGCCGCTCGATGGCCGCCCGCCGCTGGCCCCTGGCGCGGGCGACCGCGACCCGCTCCCCGATCCCGAAACGAAGGGCCTGTCGGTCGGCAAGGTCGAACTCGGCGCACGCCCCGACGTCACCATCCGCGAAATCCGCTTCGTCGGTGCGGGCGTTCCCGCCAATGTCGGCCGCGCCGCGCAACGCTTCGTCGGCAGGCCCGCATCGGCGGACAATCTCGCGAAGCTCGCCGCCGCGATGACGCGCGCCTATAACCGCTCGAGCGTCGCGCTTTTCACCCTCGTCATCCCCGAACAGGATCTGTCGGGCGGCGTCGTCACCGTCGCCTCGGCCGAGGGGCATATCGGTGCCGTCACGCTCAGCGGCGAAAGCGAGGGCCGGCCCGCGCCGCTGATCGCAAAAATGGCGGAACCGCTGCGCAGCCAGCGCCCCCTGCCCCGCGCCCGGTTCGAACGCGCGCTCGGCAATATCGGCGACATTCCCGGCGTCACCGTCACGCCGACGCTCGCGCTCGGCAACGAAGCCGGCTCAGTTGCGCTCGACCTTGCGATCGACGCCAAAAAGCCCACCATCGGTCTCGGCTTCACGACGCGCACCAGCCCCTTCGTCGACGACGGGATCGTCGAAGCCAATGCGCGCGGGACCAGCCTGCTGCGCAGCGGCGACGAAACGCGGCTGACCGGCGCCGCCGCAGTCAATCTCAAATCTTTGCTCTATGTCGCGGCAAGCCATTCGACCCCCGTCGGCGCCGAAGGCACGCGCTTCGAACTGACTGCGGCGGCGCTGCGCACCCGGCCGAAGGGACCTGCCATCGACGGCGAGGCGTGGAGCGCCGGCGCGGGGGTCACTCATCCGCTGATCCGCGCGACGCGGCGCAACCTGATCGCCTCGGCGCGGATCGACTATCTCGATTCGAAAAACGCGCTGTTCGGGTCGACGATCGCGTCCGAAAAGACCTGGACCGCGAGCGGCAGCCTCGCCTTCCGGCTCAGCGAGGATCGCACCGTCCTCGGCGCGCGGATCGGCGGCGCGAAGGGGCTCGATTTCGCGGGCGCGCGCGTCGATCCCGGCGCGGGCGAGGCGGGCTTCCTCTATGCCGATGCCAGCGTCGAGGCGAACCAGGCGATCGGCAAGGTCGCCGTGGTGCGGCTCGCGGCGACCGGGCGCTGGACGCGCGACCGCCTGCCCGCCGCGCAGCGCTTCAGCGTCGGTGGCGCCAGCTTTGGCCGCGCCTTCGACGACGGGCTGGTCAACGGCGACCGCGGCGTCGCGACCTTCGGCGAAATCGCATGGCGGCCGCTACGCAGCGGCAAACTGGCGAAGAGCGAAATCTACACTTTCGCCGACTATGCCGACGTCACGCTGCTCGAACGGACCGCGATCCCGCGCACCGATTTCCGGCTCGGCAGCTGGGGCGGCGGCGTGCGCCTGTCCTATGCCGACAATGCGACGATCGGGCTCGAACTTGCCGATGCGTGGAAACAGCCGGTGCCCGGCTTCGATCAGGACTGGCGCGTCGCGCTCAGCTGGAAATTGTCGATCCGTCCCTGACGGAGGCGCCGACGGCCGCCGCGGTCGCGTAGAGATTCTCGGCGAGCGGATAGATGTCGCGCTCCTCACGCTCGATCCGCACGGCAAGCTGATCGAATATCGCCTGCGTCTCACGGCGAAAACCGGCCCAGTCCGCCGCGACGCGCGCGCCAGTCCATTTATCGTCATAGGCGACGAAATCGGCCGACAGGCTCCCCATTTCGAGTTCGAAATCACGCGTGGTTCGCATCAGGTCGGCATCGCCCGTCGCCATCAGCCGCGGGTATAATATCCAGTCCTCGCATTTCAGGTGCCGCACCAGCGCCTCGCGAAGCGCACCGCGCGCCGACGCCAGTTCGCTCGCCTGCGGCGGGTTCGGGGCGGCGGCCATATCGAGGATGATCCGCGACAGCGTGACGAGCGCCGCATGTTCGGCGCGCAGTCGCTGCATCTCGCGGCTCAAGGGCATAGTGGCTCCAGCGATGCGAGCGGTCCCTCAACCCGCATCATAAGCAACGCGATGTGAAAGGAAAGTGAATCGGGCCTTTGCCGCCGAAACCGGTGGCCCGATCGCGTCGATAGCCGGCCCGAACGAGGCGGTCGCCGCGGCGAATCGGGTTGTCAAACAAGGGAGCGCGCCATAGGGCCGGCCTTTGAGAATTTATCGCAATAACAGCGGCCATCATATGCAGCGATCGACCATCCGCGCATGGTTCCTCGTCCACAAATGGACGAGCATCCTTTCCACCGCTTTCCTGCTGATGCTCTGCATCACCGGCCTGCCGCTGATCTTTCACGACGAAATCGACGCGCTGACCGAGGCCGCGCCGCAATATGGCCTGCCCGGGGTCGGTTCCTCGGGCGAAGCGCCGGGTCTCAAGCCGCTCGACGAGATGCTGGCGAAGGCGCTCGCCGCGCGGCCCGGCGAGGTCCCGGTCTTCATGGCGTTCGACAACGACAATCCGTCGATGACGATCACCACCGCGCCGCGCCCAGATTCGCCCGACAGTGAGATGACGATCCAGCTCTGGGACCGCTCGACGGGCCTTGCGACCGGCGCGGTCGACGAAAGCGGGGTGATGCATTTCATCCTCCAGCTGCACACCGACATGTTCCTCGGCCTGCCCGGCATGCTCTTCCTCGGGCTGATGGGACTATTGTTCGTCGTCGCGCTCGTCTCGGGGGTCGTCCTCTATGCGCCGTTCATGCGCAAGCTCGACTTCGGCACGCTCCGCACATCGCGCAGCCGCCGCGTCAAATGGCTCGACTATCATAATCTGCTCGGCATCACCGCGCTCGCGTGGATGACCGTCGTCGGCGCGACGGGCATCATCAATGCGCTGGCGACGCCGATCTTCGCGCAGTGGCAGACGACCGAGCTCGCCGACATGGTCCGCGCCTATGACGGCAAGGGCGCGGTGCTGCCCGAAAATTACGGCTCGATCGACAAGGCGATGGCGGCGGCGCGCCGCGCGGTTCCCGGCAACAACCCGCAGTTCATCGCCTTTCCCGGCGGCGGCTTCAGCAGCAAGCATCATGTCGCCATCTTCTTTCAGGGCGCGACCCCGCTGACCCAGCGGCTGCTCACCCCCGCGCTCGTCGATGCGGAGACGGGCGCGTTCACCGACGCGCGCGCGATGCCCTGGTACGCGCAGGCGCTGTTCGTGTCGCAGCCGCTGCATTTCGGCGACTATGGCGGGCTGCCGCTCAAGCTGCTCTGGGCGATCCTCACGCTGTTCACGATAGTCATACTCGGCTCGGGCCTCTACCTCTGGCTCGGCAAGCGCCGCGCGGGCACCGACGCGCTCGTCCGCGAGGTCGAGAGCGGCGGCACGATCGTCCCCGCCGAATGAAAAAGCCGCAGCCCCTGCACCGGATCTTTGCCGCCCCGTCGCTGCTGGCGCTGCTCAGCGTGGCGGGGCTGGTCGTCGCACTCACCGGCGACGGCTGGCGCGACGGCGCGGCGTGGGTCGCGCTCGGCATCCCCGTGCTCGCGGTCGGCTGGGCGATAAAGGCGAAGCGGCGCTAGGCAGCAAAAGGGCCGCGAGATTGTCCCGCGGCCCCCCGATATTCGTACAGGCAGCGCCTCAGAAGCGCTTGGTCACGGTGCCGACAATCTGGCGCCCTTCGGCGAAGAAGCAGTTGGCAAGGCCGGTACAGCGCCCCGCATAGCGCTTGTCGAACAGATTGCTGGCGTTGATCGCAAAGCGCCAGCCGGGAAGGTCATAGTGCAGCGTCGCGTCGAACAGCGTCACCGCCGGGCTGGTAAAGGTCGCCGGGATGACGATCCCGCTCGGCGTCGTGACCGTCGCACCGCGCCGCGCGACGACGCCGTTGCTGCTGCTCAGGTGACGGATGCCGATGCCGCCGCCGACGCCGCTGTCATGCGTATAGTCGACGAACAGCGATGCCTTGTGCCGCGGCTGCGCCGCAAGACGACCGCCGACTTCGGCGGGGTTGTTGCTCTCGGTCACCTTCGCATCGAGATAGGTGTAGGAGGCGTTGATCGACAGCTGCTGGCGGATGCGCGCGACGACCTCGAGTTCGAGGCCCTTCGACGTGACTTCGCCGGTCTGGAGCGAGAAGCCGGGATTGGCGTTATCGGGCGTCAGCACGTTGCTCTGGACGATGCGATAGATCGCGCCCGTCGCGAAAATCTTGAAATCGTCGCCCATGTTGCGGCCGTCGAACTTGATCCCCGCCTCGATCTGCTTGCCGACGCTCGGGTCAAAGGCTTCGTTGGCGAAGGTCTGGCCGACGAGCGGCTGGAACGAGGTCGCATAGCTGATGTACGGCGCGATGCCGCTGTCGGTGACCCAGGTCGCGCCCGCGCGCCAGGTGAACTTCTTTTCCTTCACTTCGGGGAAGGCGGCGGCGGTCGCATAATTGTTGATCGTCATCCAGTCGTGGCGCCCCGACAGCGTCAGGATGAGGTTCCCGATATGCGCCTGGTCCTGCAGGTAGAAGCCGGTCTGCTTCAGCCGCTGGTTGGTGAAATCGAACAGCGACGTCGGCGCCGGGATCGGCGTCGCGCTGTACACCGGGTTGAACAGGTCGATGTTCGTCGCGGCGAGGAAGTTGAACGCCGACTGCTCGCGGTAATTGCGATAGTCGAGCCCGGCGAGGACATGATGCTCGATCGCGCCGGTCGCGAACTGCGCGTCGAGACGCGAGTCCACCGCGAACTGCTGGACATCGTCGGCAAAGGGGAAGTTCGAGCGCGTCACCGTGCGATTGTCCGCCGACAGCCCGTTGGCATAGATGATCTGCTGATATTCGCTGTAATCGCTCCAGCGCGCATTCTGCGTGAAGCGCAGCGCCGACGAGAAGCGGTGGGTGAACTCGTAGCCGAGGCTCCACTGCTCGCGGCGGTAATAATTATAATCGGGCTCGCCGAGGTTGACCCCGCGGCGCACCTTGCCGACCGGGTTCGGGACGAGCACGCCGACCGCGGGCAGGAAGCCGTTGGTGTCGCCCTCGACGCGGTCCCACTGATAATAGCCGAGCGCGGTGATCTTCGTATCGGGCCCGATATCGAACGCCACGGCGGGCGCGACATAGGCGCGGCGCGCGGTGACGAAATCAGTCTGGCCGTCGCGGTCGCGATAGAGGCCGGTCAGCCGCGCGCTGAGCCCGTTGGCAAGCTCGCCGGTGACGGTGCCCGCGACCTGCTTGAAATCGTCGGTGCCATATTTGACTTGGATTTCGCCGCCCGTTCGCGTCGAGGGACGGCGGCTGCTGAGGTTGTAGATGCCGCCCGGCGGGGTGGTGCCATAGAGGACGCCCGCGGGGCCCTTCAGGATGTCGACCGCCTCGAAACCATAGAGGTCGACGCCGACGTTCGAAATCGTCGAGCTGACCGGTGCCTGCAGCCCGTCGACATATTGCACGGGGATGAAGCCGCGCAGCGTCAGGAAGTCGAAGCGCAGGTCGGGGCCGTAATTTTCGCCGACGATGCCCGCGGTGTAGCGCACCGCCTGCTGCACATCGACGAAGTTCAGAAGGTCGATCTGGTCGCGCGAGATCACCGACACCGACTGCGGCGTTTCGATCAGCGGCGCGGTCGTCTTGCTCGCGGTGATCGCGCCCGAGGGGACGAAGCGCCGCGCGGTGACGATGATCGCGCCATCGTCCTGCTTCACGGCTTCGACCCCGCCTTCGTCGGTGGTGTCGGCTGCCGGTGCGGTATCCTGCGCGAGCACGGCCGACGGCGCCCACGCCGCCCCCGCCATCAGCAACGCACTGGTGCGAAGGGCGAGCCCCGTAAATCTGCGCATTTCCATACCCCTTAAACTTGATCGGTCCTGCCGATCGCGCTAAAGTAAATGCGAGTGATTTGCAATAAGGGCACGATGGAGCAATCCATCGTTCGGGCCAGAAATCGTTTCAATCGGGCCATCTCGGCGCGCAAAGGGAGCAAACGGTGAGCGACATCGACAGCATCGCGGGGCTCGAAACGATCCTCGGCAAGACGCCGCCCGCGGTCAATCTCAAGGTCATCGACCATATCGATCCGGTCGCGGCGCGCTGGCTCGCCGCGTCGCCATTGATGTTCGCGGGCTTCGCGTCCGCCGACACCGGGATCGCGATCACGCTCGCCGGCGGCACGCCCGGTTTCGCTACCGCCGATCGCGGGGTGCTGGCGATGCCGCTGGACGCGCTCGACGATCCCGCGCTCGCGCAGCCCGGTGCGCGCTTCGGGTCGCTGTTCCTGATTCCCGGCATCGGCGAAACGCTGCGGGTCAACGGCCATGTCGCCGCTGTCGAGGACGGGATCGTGCGCGTTGCGGTCGCCGAATGCTATGGGCATTGCGCCAAGGCGCTGATCCGGTCGGGCTTCTGGGCGGCCGATCCGCAGGCCGCGGCGCCGGCTTCCGCCGCCGATTTCGTCGGTGCGGCGCGCTTCATGGCGCTCGCGACGATCGACGCGGCGGGCGCCGCCGACCTCAGCCCGAAAGGCGATCCGGCGGGATCGATGGCGCATCTTGCGGGCGACCAGCTCTGGTTCGCCGACCGCCCGGGCAACCGCCGCGCCGACAGTTTCCGCAACATCATCGCGCAGCCGCGCATCGCCGCGGCGCTGCTCGTCCCCGGCGCCAGCGAGGTCGCGATCGTGCGCGGCGCGGCGATGCTCACCGACGATGCGACCGCGCGCGCGAGTTTCGAGGTGCAGGGCAAGGTGCCGCAGCTCGCGACGCGCGTCGACGGAGTCGCGATCGAACGGCGCCCCAGCGCGGCACTCGCCCGCGCCAGCCTCTGGCCCGCGACCGCGGCACCCACCGACATCAAGCCGGCAAAGATGTTCGCCGAGCATGTCCGGCTCAACAAGGACAAGGGGATCGGCGCGCGCGTCGCGAGCGCCTTCGTCTCCATCCCCGGGCTGATGCAGAGCAGCCTCGACAAGGATTACAAGACCAACCTCTACTAACGGAACCGCTCGGCATCCCGATCATTTGGACTCCGACTCCGAATGGGAGAGCGAAAGGGAGTGCCATGGCCGCACGCGCCTATTGGAAGGGACAGATCCGCCTCGCGCTGGTGTCGATCCCGGTCGAAATCTACGCGGCGACCCGATCGGGCGCCGCGATCAGCTTTCGCCAGATCCACGAACCGAGCGGCAAGCCGGTCAAATATGAAAAGATCGTGCCCGGCATCGGACCGATCGACACCGACGACATTGTCAAAGGCTACGAGACGTCGAAGGGCAATTATGTCCTGCTCGACGAGGAAGAGATCGAGGCGGTGAAGCTCGAGAGCAAGCGCACATTGGAGCTGCTCCAGTTCGTCGACGCGAACGACATCGACATCCTCTATTATGCCAAGCCCTATTATGTCGTCCCCGCCGACGAACTCGCCGAAGAGGCCTATATCGTCCTTCGCGAGGCGCTGAAGCGCACGAAGAAGGTCGGGCTCGGCCAGCTGTCGGTGCGCGGGCAGGAACAGCTTGTCGGACTGCGTCCTTGCGGCAAGGGGCTTGTCCTCGAAGTGCTGCGCTATGCCGACGAGGTGAACAAGGCGGCCAACTATTTCCGCGATGTCGGCAACGCCAAACCCGACGCCGACCTGCTCGACCTCGCCGAAACGCTGATCGACAAGAAAAGCGGCAAGTTCGACGCGTCGGACTATCACAATCATTATGTCGACGCGCTCAAGCGCGTGATCGCGAAGAAGGCGAAAGCCAAGGGCAAGCGCGTGCTCGAGGATGTCGAGGAACCCGGCCCGATCCATTCGGGCTCGAACGTCATCGACCTGATGGCGGCGCTGAAAGCTTCGGTCGACGGCAAGAAAAAAGCGCCCGCCGCCGAAGCGAAGAAGACCACGGCAAAGAAGGCGCCGCCCCAAAAAGCGCCGGCCAAAAAAACGGCCGAGCGAAAGCGCGCCTGATGGAACTCAACGAGGCGCTGTGGTGGGAAACGATCGACATGCAGGTGCTGCTGCGCCTCGGCGTCGCGACGCTCGTCGGACTGCTGCTCGGACTCGACCGCGAGCTCAAGGGCTATGACGCCGGCCTCCGCACGCACGGGATGGTCGCGCTGAGTTCGTCCTTGATGACCGTCGTCGCGATCGCGCTCTATCACCAGCTCGGCGGCGCCGATTCGTCGATCGACCCGCTCCGGGTAATCGAGGGCATGGCGGCGGCGATCGGCATCATCGCGGCGGGGCTGATCATCGTGAAGGGCGGCGAGGTGCGCAACCTCACCACCGCGGCGCATATCTGGCTGACCGCGGCGATCGGCATCGCCAGCGGCGCGGGCTATTTCGCCGTCGTGTTCATCACCGCCGGGCTGGCGCTGGTGCTTCTCGTCCTGCTGCGGTTCGTCGAACGCCGACTGCCCGAGGTGGAGGATGGGCCCGAGAAAGGCGGGGCCGAAAAGCACGGGCCAAAAGCGGAGGATGGGGATGTCCCGCGCTGACCCCCTCGCCCAATATAACGCCAAGCGCGATTTCAAGCTGACCCCCGAACCCGCGGGCAAGGTCGAAAAGGGGGCCGACAACCGCTTCATCGTCCAGAAGCATGACGCGACGCGGCTCCACTATGATTTCCGCCTCGAAGTCGATGGCGTGCTCAAAAGCTGGGCGGTGACCAAGGGCCCGAGCGCCGACCCCGCCGACAAACGCCTCGCGGTGCGCACCGAAGACCATCCGATGTCCTACGCCGATTTCGAGGGCGTGATCCCCAAGGGCGAATATGGCGGCGGCAGCGTGATGCTCTGGGACCGCGGCACCTGGGCGCCGATCGAGGGCAAGAGCGCGAAGGACATCGAGAAGGGCCATCTCCATTTCACCCTCGACGGGACCCGGATGAAGGGCGAATGGCTGCTTGTGCGGATGAAGCCGCGCCCGGGCGAGAAGCGCGAGAACTGGCTGCTGCGCAAAATCGACGACGCCTATGCGGGCGGCAGCGACGACCTCGTCGGGCGCCAGCTCACCAGCGTCCTCACCGGTCGCAGCATGGCCGAAATCGCGGGCGACGCCGGCGGCGCGCAATCGCTGCAGGACGCGAAGGGCGCGGACTTCGCCAAGAAGATGGCCGATGCCGCGGCGCATAATCGCAGGGTCGCCAAGACGAAGCCCAAAGGCAAACCGCCCAAATTTCGACCACTCCAGCTCGCGACGCTCGTCGATGCCGTGCCCGGCGGCAACGGCTGGTTTCACGAGATCAAATATGACGGCTACCGCGCCGAAATCGCGGCGGCGGGCAGCGACGTGCGCGTCTACACAAGGAACGGCCTCGACTGGACTGACAAGTTCGCGCCGCTCGTCCGCCATATCGCCGCGCTCGACCTGCCCCCCTCGCTGATCGACGGCGAGATCGTCGCCTATGGCAAGGACGGCAACCCCGATTTCTCCTCGCTGCAGGCGGTGCTCAAGCGCGGCCATGGCGCGCAGGACGATGCGACCGACCTCCATTTCTTCGCCTTCGACCTCCTCGAACTCGAGGGAAAAAGCCTCGCCAGGCTCGGCAATCTCGAACGCAAGGAACGGCTCGAAGCACTGCTCCGCGATGCCCGACCTCCGGTCGCGGTCGCCGACCATGTCATCGGCGCCGGCGAGAAGCTCTACACCGCGATGTGCGGCGCGGGACAGGAGGGCATCATCGCGAAACGCGCCGACGCCGCTTATGTCGGCCGCCGCAGCCAAAGCTGGGTGAAGGTCAAATGCACCCGCCGGCAGGAATTCGTCATCGTCGGCTGGAACGCGTCATCGGCAAAGGGTCGCGCTTTCGCGTCGCTGCTTCTCGCGCAGCGCGAGGGTGATACGCTCATCTACAAGGGCAATGTCGGCACCGGCTTCGACGCCGACACGATCGCCGATCTCGCGAAGAAATTCGCGCGGCTCGAGCGCAAGACCGCCCCGCTCGACGTCGACGCCGCCACCGCGCGCAAGGCCCATTGGCTGAAGCCCGAGCTCGTCGCCGAAATCGCCTTCGCCGAATATACCGCGGGCGGATCGGTCCGCCACGCGAGCTTTCTCGGGCTGCGCCACGACAAGGAGGCCAAGGATGTGACCCCCGAGAAGAAGCAGCCCGCCCCCGCACCGGCAAGCGACGTGACGATCAGCAGCCGCGACCGCGTCATCTTCCCCGAGGCGAAGGCGACCAAGGGCGACCTCGCCGATTATTACGCGGCGATCGCACCGGTCATGCTGCCGCATATGGCGCGCCGCCCGATCAGCCTTGTCCGCTGTCCGCAGGGGCGCGGCAAGAAATGCTTTTTCCAGAAACATGACGCAGGCAGCTTCGGCGCGCATGTCCATCACGTCCCTATCAAGGAGAAGAACGGCGGGCATGAGGATTATCTCTATGTCGACGACGCCGACGGCATCCTCGCCTGCGTCCAGATGGGGACGATCGAGTTTCACGGCTGGGCCAGCCATGTCGGCGCGCTCGAAAAACCCGACCGCATGGTGTTCGATCTCGACCCCGACGAAGGCCTCGCTTTCGCCGACGTCAAAAAGGCCGCGCTCGACATCCGCCGCCAGCTCGCCGATATCGGCCTCGTCAGCTTCGCGATGCTCTCGGGCGGCAAGGGCGTCCATGTCGTCGTGCCGGTCGATCCCGGTCACGGCTGGGACGCGCACAAGGATTTTGCGAAACGCTTCGCCGAGGCGCTGAGTCTCGCCGAACCCGACCGCTATGTCGCGACGATGAGCAAGGCGAAGCGCAAGGGAAAGATCTTCATCGACTGGCTCCGCAACCAGCGCGGCAGCACCGCGATCATGCCCTGGTCCGTGCGCGCGCGCGAAGGCGCGCCCGTCGCGGTGCCGATCGGCTGGGACGCGCTCGCCGATGCGACGAAGGCCGGACAGTGGACCATCAAGGATGGCACCGCGTTGCTGGGCCATGCCGCCAGCCCCGACCTCAGGAGCTGGGGCTTCGCCAACCAGCCCCTCCCCGGCATCTGAGTCGCCGCACCGAAATTGGTTAGATTTCTAATAGGCATTAGAATGGGACCAATATATTACCAAAAATACCTATGCGACGTTTTGAACGGGTATAATTTCGCGATGAAACGAGATTGACCGATAAATTGGTCTGTATAAATTCCCCATCAAATCAGCAATCATAGTTGATTGGCACCATGAGGAGGGAATTTGACATGACCAATATGCGCCATTGGCTTGCTTCGGCGAGCATTGGTACGATGCTTTTCGCCGCGGGCGCCGCGCAGGCGCAAACCGCCGCGCCGGCCGCCGACCCCGCCGCCGAGAGCGAAATCGTCGTCACCGGTATCCGCGGATCGATCCGCGAAGCGATCGATGCCAAGCGCGACCTGTCGGTGATCGCCGACGTCGTCACCGCCGAGGATGTCGGCAAATTCCCCGACAAGAATGTCGCCGAAGCGCTCCAGCGCGTCCCCGGCATCGTCGTCAACCGCGAGTTCGGCGAAGGCGAGCGCGTCTCGCTGCGCGGCACCGCGCCGAACCTCACCAAGACCCTCCTCAACGGCCACAGCGTCGCGACCGCCGACTGGTTCATCCTCGACCAGGTCGCCTCGACGCGCAGCTTCAACTATCTGACGCTGCCCGCCGAGATCATCGGCCGCCTCGAAGTCTACAAGAGCCCGCAGGCCGACGTCGAGGAAGGCGGCGTCGGCGGCACGATCAACGTCATCACGCGCAACCCGCTCGACCTCGAACCGCTCACCCTGTCGGCCTCGGCGCAGGCCGCCTATTCGGATCTATCGGGCAAGGTCGATCCGCAGGTGTCGGGGCTCGTCAGCTGGAAGAATGCCGACGAAACCTTCGGCATCCTCGTCGGCGCGATCTACCAGAAGCGCCGCACGCGCCGCGACGGGCTCGAAATCTTCGGCTACCGCTCCTTCCCCGTCGGCGGGGGGCAGAGCGCGCTCGTCCCGACACTGATCGGCTCGACGATGTTCGAACAGGATCGCGAACGCTACGGCGCCAATGTCGGCATCCAGTTCCGCCCGTCGGACGAACTCGAGATCAACATCACCGGCCTCTACTCGCGTTTCAACGCCGACAACTTCAACCAGAATTATATCGCATGGGGCGAGCAGGCGCTCGCCGGCGGCGGCACGATCAGCAATGCCGTGGTCCGCGACGGTGTCGCGGTCTCGGGCAATATCGCTTCGGCGACCGGCGGCACGACGGGCTTCGGCGTCGTCTATGACGCGATCGACCGGCAGGCGGTCGCCAAGACCGTCTCGGCCGATTTTGACCTGACCTGGCGCCCCGTGGACAGCCTCTCGGTGCATTTCAAGGCCGGCTGGACCAAGGCGAACGGCGACACGAGCAACGAGAATTTCATCGAATTCGCCGGCCCCGGCGCCTTCAGCTACGACCTCACCAGCGGTCGCCCCGAGGTCAGCTTCTCGAACCCCAACCCGCTCAACCCCGCGGGCATCCGCCCCGACTTTGCGCGCATCCAGTCGGTGACCAACGACGATGAGGAGAAATATTTCTATCTCGACGTCGAGAAGGAGGTCGAATGGGGTCCGCTCACCGCGCTCAAATTCGGCGTCAAATATACCGACCATGACCGCGTCGCCGAACGCTTCGCGACCAACGGCGGCGTCTTCACGCCGGGCCTCCGCTGCAATGGCGCACCGTGCACCTCGGCCGATTTCGCGACCGGCAGCGGCATGCCCGGCGACTTCCTCGACAATATCGCCTCGCCCGGAACGCTCCGCGATTACTGGCGCGTCGATCCCGCGAAGCTGCGCGCCATCTATGGCGCGTCGACGTCGCCCTCGAACGATCGCTTCCTCGTCCCCGGCAACAGCTATTCGATCAACGAAAAGGCGTGGGGCGGCTATGGCCTCGCCAAATTCGGCGGCGACGGCTGGCGCGGCAATATCGGCGTGCGTGTGATCGAAACGAAGCAGACATCCGACGGCTTCATCATCGGCGGCGCCAATCCGCAGTTCACCAACCCGTTCGGCGGCTTCACCCCGTCGACCGCGAAACGGTCGTACACCGACATCTTGCCGAGCGCGAACCTGTCGGTCGACCTCTCCGATCAGGTCGTGCTGCGCTTCGCCGCGGGCAAGACTGTGACGCGCCCCGACTTCGTCGACATCACCCCCGGCGTCGACCTCAACGGCACGTTGCTGACGGGCCGCGGCGGCGACCCGAACCTCGACCCCTATCGCGCCAACCAATATGATCTGTCGATCGAATGGTATCCCGACAGCGAGACGATCGTCGCGCTCGCCGCCTTCTACAAGGATATCCAATCCTACATCGTCAACACCACCTCGACCGAGACGCTGCCCGGCGTGTTCGTGCCGGGATCGCAGCCCGCGGGCTGCGTCGTGGCACCCGGCGGCAACCCGAACCTGTTCAACTGCCCCTATCAGATCAACCGGCGCAGCAACGGCGACGGCGGGCGCAACCAGGGGTTCGAATTCCAGGTGTCGCGCCCGATCTGGGGCGGCTTCGGCGCGGTCGTGAACTACACCTATTCGGACGCCAAGGCCGACAATGGCGATCCGATCCCGGGCAATTCGAAGCATTCGCTCAACCTGACGGGCTATTATGAGAACGACCTCGTCAGCGCGCGGCTCTCGTACAATTACCGGTCGAAATTCTTCATCGATATCGACCGCGCCGCGCCGCTCAATCAGGCCGCGCTCTCGTCGCTCGACGCGTCGGTCAGCGTCAACATCACCGACAATATCGCGCTCACCGCCGACGCGGTGAACCTGACCAACGAGAAGATCGAGCAATATTCGGGTACCCGCGACCGTCCGCGCGCCATCTATGACAATGGCCGCCAATTCTATGTCGGGGCGCGCCTGAAGTTCTGATCCCTCCCGCGACCGGCATCCGGAACCCCGGATGCCGGTTCGGAGCGCTATCGCGCCGCGGCGCGATAGCGCGTCGGCGCCACGCCGAAGCGCCGCGCAAAGGCCGTCGCGAAATGACTGGGCGAGGCAAAACCCGTCGCCAGCGCGACCTCGGTCACCGGCTCCGCACCATAGCACAGCCGCCGCGCCGCCTCGTCGAGCCGTGCGCGCATCACATATTGCCAGGGCGACAGGCCGAAGGCGTCGTGGAAGGCATCGGTAAAGCGCCGGACATCCATGTCGACCAGCGCGGCGAGCGCGGCCAGATTATGCTCGGCATCGAGCTGCCCGCGCACCGCGTCGGCCAAGCGATTGCGGTCCGATGCCGACAGCGCCCGGTGCCGCGCCGCCCGGTCGCGATATCCGTAGCGCGCCCCCAGATGCCGTTCGACCGCGTCGCCGACTTCGTGCGCCGCCATCCGCGCCAGATCGTCATCGGGCCCGCGAACAAGGTCCGAGAGCCACGCCGCTGCGCGAAAGAGGAATTCGTCGCGATGCTTCACGCGCGCCCCCAGCGGCGTATCGGCGAGAAGCGCCGTCGGCACGCTCAGTTCGACGAACTCCGCGCGCTCGCCCTGCGCCAGCGCGGCATAGCGGCATGCCGCGGGGATCATCCACACATCGCCGCGTTCCGGCATCGCCGGTCCCGACGGCCCGACCGAAAATTCGCAGTCCATCCGGTCGAGCCGACCGCCGAGATGGACGACGACGACATGATGCTCTTCCTCGAAGGCCCAGTCGGTCGGCGAAGCGAGGTTTTCGGTGGCAGCCAGCACACCCAGCCGGCCGATCGTCGCCTGATGCCGGGCGACCACGTCGCGCTGCGATCGCGGCCTGATGCCATCCCAGACGGTTAGGACGTCGCTCAATCACCCACCTTGCGAGTCCCCACGACTCGCCATGACCATTTTCGATAGCTGCGCCGGAATTTGAAAGCGGACAAGGCGAAAGCGGCTTAGCCTTGGGCAAACAAGGACCAAGGAGACAGAAATGGCCGATCACAGCATCAAGGGTAAGACCGTTCTCATCGCCGGTGGCGGCAAGAATCTGGGCGGCCTCATCGCGCGCGACCTCGCCGAACAAGGCGCGAGGGCGATCGCGATCCACTATAACAGCCCCGCCTCGGCCGCCGAGACCGAGGAAACGCTCGCCGCGATCCGCGCCGCGGGCGCCGAGGCCGTGGCCTTTCAGGCCGACCTCACGTCGGCGGCCGCGATGGGAAAGCTGTTCGCCGACACGATCGCGGCGATCGGGCGGCCGGACATCGCGATCAACACCGTCGGCAAGGTGCTGAAAAAGCCCTTCACCGAGATCAGCGAAGCCGAATATGACGAGATGACCGCGGTCAATTCGAAAACCGCCTTCTTTTTCCTCAAGGAAGCCGGCCGCCATGTGAACGACAATGGCAAGGTCTGCACGCTCGTGACCTCGCTGCTCGGCGCCTATACGCCCTTCTACGCCGCCTATGCGGGGACCAAGGCGCCGGTCGAGCATTTCACCCGCGCCGCGTCGAAGGAGTTCGGCGCGCGCGGCATTTCGGTCACCGCGATCGGCCCGGGCCCGATGGACACCCCCTTCTTCTACCCCGCCGAAGAGGCCGACGCACAGGCCTATCACAAATCGGCGGCGGCGCTGTCGGGCCATTCGAAGACCGGGCTCACCGACATCGAGGATATCGTACCGTGGATCCGCATGCTGGTGTCGGACGGCTGGTGGATGACCGGCCAGACGATCCTCGTCAACGGCGGCTACACGACCAAGTGACCCCTCCCCCGGCCGCCGCGCTGCGGCCGGGACAGCCGGACGGACGGCGCACCGCCGCGCCGTCCGTCCTCTTTGCGCCGCGAAGGCCGAGGGCTATGCTCGCGGCCGCCTTTCCAGGGGGGAGAATGTCATGCACATGCTGTTGGTCATCACGGGCGGCGCGGTGCTGCTCGGGCTGTTCCTGCTCTTCGGCCATTTATGGGGCGGCACGCGCCCCGACCTCGCGCTCGCGGCGAAATATTTCATCCCCGTCTGGCTAGCGGTCGCGCTCATCAACATGTGGGTCGGCGTGACGAAAGCCGGCTATTCGGTGCGCGAGGAATTGCCGATCCTGCTCGTCGTCTTCCTGATCCCCGCCGCGCTGGCGGCCGCCGCGATCTGGCGCCTGTCGCGATGAACGGCGCGCCGCCGGCGGCCGTGGAACACTGACCCCGCGGCGGCGGCGCCTCCGCCGTCAGAAGCGTCCTTCGAAGGTCAGCCCGATCATCCGCGGTTCGCCGAACAGCGCCTGCATCCGGCCGCCATTTTCATATTGATAGTCGAAATATTTGTCGTCGAAGATGTTGGTGGCGACCAGATAGGCGCCGAAATTCTCGGTGCCATAGCCGATCTTCGCGTTGACCAGCGTGCGACCCGGCACGTTGCGGCCGCCGCTCTGGTCGCGGATATCCTGAAACTGCGGGCCGCGATAATTGACGTTGAGGTTGGCGCTGAAACCCGACGGATGACGCCAGTCGAGCCCCGCCGCCCATGTCCAGCGCGGCGCATTGGCAAACTCGAACCCCGACAGGTCGAGCACCTGACCGTTGCTCGTCTGGAAATCGAGGAACTTGCTGTTGGCATAGCCGACCGAGCCATAGACGTTGAGCCGGTCGGTGACGTCGAAATCGCTCTCGACCTCGAAGCCCCAGACGCGCGAACTGCCCGCATTCTGCGTCTCGTAATCATAGACATTGTCCGACAGCTGGACATAGACCTGCTGGTCCTTCCAGTCGACGTAGAAGGCGTTGGCGTTGAGCGTCAGCCGCCGATCGAGCCATTGCGTGCGCAGCGACAGCTCGTAATTCCATGTATATTCGGGGTCGTAGACATGCGTCGTCGCGCGGCCGGGATTCACCCCGCTGCCGCCCGAACGATAGCCGCGCTGGACGATGGCGGAGAGCGTCTTGTCGGGCGCAATCTCCCACGACACCCCGCCCTTCGGCAGGAAGGCCTTGTACGTCGTCGTCGATTCGGGCCCGACGCTGTTCGCATCGGCGACCTGCTGGCGCAGCAGCCCGTTGATCGTCTGCACGATCCCCGCGATCAACGGATCGAACAGCGGGTTGGCGGGATCGGGCAGCACGGTATTGAGGACGACAACATTGTCGTTCGCGACCTTCTGCCGCTCGTGATCGTAGCGGAAGCCCGCGAGCAGTTTCAGCCCCGGCACGACTTCCCAGCTCGCATCGCCGAACAGCGCCATCGTCTCGACGTCGACCGCGTAGCGCTGGTCCGACGAGATGAAGATGCGCGGCGGGTAGAGCGCACGCGCCTGCTGCGCAAAGAAGAGCGCCTGGTCGGCGGGCAGCCCGAACTGGCTCTGGAGCAGCGCCGCAACCTGCGGCGTCAGCCCGAGGTCGGCGTCGGGGTCGAGGCTGAAGGTGCTGTTCGAATCCGACGCGGGGTTCTTCTGGCGCGAATAATAGCCGCCGATCAGCCCCTGCAGCGGCCCGCTGTCGAAGGTCAGCCGCAATTCCTGGCTGTAGATTTTCTGGTTGGTCGCAAAATCGCCATAGGCCTCGTCCTCGGCGCGGAGTTCGCCATCATAGGTCGAAAAGGTCTTGAGGTGATTATAGGTGCTCACCGACGACAGCGTGAAGACGTCGCTGACGGGCAGCGACACATCGAGGGTGAAAAGGTCGGCGCTCGTCCGCGTGAAGGTCGGCCGGTTGGCGAGAACATAGCGGTCGTTCCATGCACCCGGCACGTCGCTGAACACATAGCCGCGCCCGTCGTTGCCGAAATGGCGGTCGTAGAGATACGACGCCTTGATCTGCACGCCCTCGGCGCCCGCCGGGGTGAACAGCAATTTGGCGCGCACGACATCGCTGCGCGTCTTCGCATAATTGCCGCCGGTCAGCCGGTTCTTGATCAGCCCGTCGCCGCGCGCGAGTTCGCCCGCGACGCGAAACGCCAGCACATCGTCGACGATCGGCCCGCCGACCGCGCCGGCAAGGCGATATTCGCCGTCGGCGTCGGTGATCATCGCGCGCGCCTTGCCGCGCCAGTCGAAGCTGGGGTCGGCGGTCTTGAGGATGATCGCGCCCGCGAGTGCATTGCGCCCCTGCAGCGTCGATTGCGGCCCGCGCAATATTTCGGCCTGCTCGAGATCCCAGAGGTCGAGCGGCCCGCCCGCCGCCGCCTCGCTCGGCAGCGGCGATCCGTCGAGATAGATGGTCGCAAGGTCGCCGAAACCATAGCCCGAGACATTCTTGTTCGAAATGCCGCGAATGTTGAACCCCGACTCGGCAAAGCTCGACGCGACGTTCGCGGTGCGATCGATCAGGTCATAGACGCTGACGAGATTCTGTCGGTCGATATCCTCGGCAGTATAGACTTTCACGCTTTCGGGCGTGTCCTGCAGCGTGCGGTCGAATTTCAGCCCGGTGACGACGATCTCGCCCGCCTCGCCGGCATCGCCCGCCTCCGCAGCGTCGATCGCGGCCTCCGCCGCATGAGCCGGCATCGCCGCTCCGGCCAGCAGGGCAACGAGCATCGGCCTGAAAATCTTGGTCATTGCGAAGGACTCCCCATGTCGCTATCGAGCGGGGCCGCTATTGCTATTGCGAATGCGAGTCAATAGTGAGGTCGCAAAGGGGGACAAGATGGAAGACAGCGCGCCGCTCATACCGGCCTTGCTGGCATTGGTCGGTGCGGGCACCGGCGCATGGATGCTGCGCAAGAGCTGGGGATCGAAAGACAAGGCGAACCGCGGTTGGCTGGTCGGCGGCTGGCTGCTGATCGCCGCCTCCTTCATCCGCCCGATGCTCGCGCTCGGCAGCGTGCGCGGCTTCTTCATCGCGCTCGCGCTCGTCTCGACCGCCGCGCTCGGCGTCGTCGCCGCAAACTATACCGTGCGGCAGGCAAAGGCGCGCGCAGCGCGCGAAAGCCTCGCCCCCGAACCCTCCAACCGCGCGACCACCAAGGGACGCGAGACGCTGCGCTGGCTGCTCGCGGGCCCGATCGGCATGATCGCCGCGATGGGCGTCGGCATCGCCTGGGCCGCACTCGTCCCCGGCGAGCAGCAGACGCGGCTTGTTGTCGGCGGGCTCATCGTCCCCGTCGCCTGGGGGGCGTGCATGGCGTGGACGCTCGCCGACAACCGCATCCTCCGCGCGACCGCCGTGCTCACCGGCGTCGCCCTCATCAGCTTCACCGCCGCCATCGTGAAGGGTTTCGCATGACCGCCGCCACCCCGAAGCCCCCGCGGCCCGCGAAGAAAAAGGATCTGATGTCGCGCATCCCCGCGGGCTTCGTCCGCGCGGTGCTGCGCGGGCACAGCAGCCTCGGCCTCGCCTTCGCCGCGCTCATCTATCTCATCTGCCTGTCGGGCAGCATCGCGGTCTTCGCGCACGAATTCCAGCGCTGGGAAAGCGCGGCCGCCCCGCAGCTCACCGAAGCGAGCCCCGACGCCGTCCAGACCGCGTTCGAGGGCGCGATCGCCGCGGGCGGCCCGGGGGTCGAGCATGTCTATATCACGCTCCCCACCAGTGATTTCCCGCGCCTCCTCCTCTATGTCGACGCCGACGAGGATCGGCAGTTCCTCGCCGACGCGCAGGGGAAGATCGCGCCCGGCGGCGAGGCGGCGTGGACCGAATTCATCACGCGCCTCCACATCAACCTCCACCTGCCGCGCACATGGGGCGGCTTCCTCGTCGGGCTGATCGGCGTCGCTTTGCTCTCGTCGCTCATCTCGGGCATCCTCGCGCACCCGCGCATCTTCCGCGACGCCTTTCACCTCCGGCTCGGCGGGTCGCAGCGGCTGCAGGAAGCCGACCTCCACAACCGCCTCGGCGTCTGGGCGCTGCCCTTCCACATCCTCATCTCGCTCTCCGGCGCCTTCCTCGGGCTCACGACGATCATCGTCGGCGTGCTCGGCATGGCGATGTTCAACGGCGATGTGAACAAGGTCTACGCGCTCTTCATCCCCGCCCCGCCGGTCGACGACCCGCGCCCCGCGCCGGTGCTCGACCTTCGCCCCATGTATGCCAAGCTGCCGCAGGACGGCGGCCGCCTCACCTATATCTTCACCGAACATCCGACCGAGATGGGCGGCGCGGCGCTGTTCAACGTCGAACAGCCGAACCGCATGGCGGGGGTCGACAGCTATGCCTTCCGCCGCGACGCGAGCATCTACAGCCAGCAGAAGGCGGTCGACAACAATCTCGGCGAGGATCTGCTCGGCGGCATGGGCCAGCTGCATTTCGGCTGGTTCGGCGGCGGGATCGTCAAGATCGTCTATTTCGCGCTCGGGCTCGGCCTCACCTATCTCGCCGCGAGCGGAGTGAACATCTGGCTCGCGCGCCGCCGCGACAAGGGCCGACCGGCGCCGGGGTGGGAACGCGCCTGGGCCGCGACCGTCTGGGGTCAGCCCGCGGGCATCGCCGCCGCCGCCGTCGCCGGCCTCGCCCTCGCGAGCGCTCCCGCCGCGATCGGCGCGTGGCTCGCCGTCAGCCTGCTTTTCCTCGCCGCCGCGATCCGCCTCCCCGCGACACGCCTCTCGACGCTCGGGCGCATCGCGACCGCCGCGCTGACCCTCGCCGCCGCCGCGACGCACTTTGCGCTACGCGGCGGCCTCAACAGCGCCGACCCCGTCGCGTGGATCGTCAACCTGAGCCTGATCGCAGCGGGCGCGGCGCTGCTGTTGCCCGAACTTCGGATGCGTCGGAACAAGGCCGACCCGGCAACCGCCGCCGCCTGATCGATCCTCCATCGCGCAGCGATGGTGGAGGGGCACGACGCCATCCTTGAACGATATCGGTTCCGTGTCCCCGCGAAGGGTGTCGGGAGTCCCGCGCCTCCCGACACGACCCATCTCCCGTCGGTTCGGAACGGCACCGGCAGGAGATAGGCTCCCGCCTTCGCGGGAGCGCATTGTTTTTCACTAAAGATGATCGCGTCACGCCCGGAACTGCGACCTCCCTATCGCTCCGTCACGGCGAGGAGGATCATTCCGTCCCGCCCTCCGCCGCCTTCGCCTTCCGCCGCTGCCGCCACGACGGCACTGTCTTCACCGCGGCCACCCCGTCATCCATCGCGGGCGTCAGCGGCACCGCCGGCACGCGCTCGCCGCGCGCCTCGGCCGCCTCGATCCACGCCAGATAGCCCTCTGGAATATCGCCCCCCGCGCTCACCCAATCGGCCTCGCCCGCAAAGCGCTGCACCGGCTCGGCATCCACAGGCGCACCCTCATACATTTGCAGCGGCCCATGATAGGGCGTGTCATACTCGCGCAGCTGCACCAGCTCGACGCCCGGATCGTCCAGCTGCATCGCAGTCGCCTCGATCCCGCCCTCGTCGACCGCCGCGATCAGCGCGCGCTGCCGCTCGGCGAGCGCGTGCAGCGCCGCCCCGATCTCGGCCTGCGCCTGATCGTCGAGCGCCACCCCGTCGAACCCGCCCAGCAGCGCCGCCGCCGCATCCTGCCCCGCCACCGGATCGCCCGCGCCCGCACCGCCATGGATCACCGTCCGCACCGTCGTCGCCGAGGTCTCGGCCATCGCGCCCGCCGCGGCGCCCGAAGCACCACCCTCGCCAGCCCCGGCGACCGCAGCGCCCGCCCCTGCACTGGCGCGCGTCGAGAAATAGTTGATCGTCGTCCGCTTGCCGCCCGCATCCTGCCCGTAATGGCGGAGGCAAAACATCAGCAGCGCGTCATTGTGCCGCCGCCGGAACCCCATCAGCTTGCCCGCGACAAAGACGGGCACCAGATAGCCGTCGATCGCGCGTTCGAACGCAATATCCTTCAGCCGCGCGACCCCGAAATCGAGCGCCGCCTCCCACGCCCGCCGAAAGCTTTCCGCACCGGGCGCGCGCCGCAGCGTATAACAATTCGCCTGCGCCATATTCACCATCGCCGCCGCGCGGCTGACCGACCCGGTATCGGCAAGCGCCCCGATAAACGCCTTCTGCCGCTCGGGCGTCCACCCGTCGTGCCGATATTTGCGCGGCACCGGCGTAAAGTCGGGCAGCGGCGGCCGCGCCTCGGCCGCGATCGGTGTCCGGTTCTGCATGATATGCCCTCCTGTCCGCCAAACCGGACAGGATATGACTTAGCGGGGGAATGTAGGAAAGGGGCTTTGTTTACATTTTGTTCTTGCGCTCTGGGACTCTTCCTGGCATTTTGCCAAAAATCGACCCAGAGGAGAAAATTGTGACCGAAAATCGCCCTTTCAACGAATTTCGGCAACGCCTTGGTATGTCGGTCGATGAAGTAGCCCAAGAGCTGGAATGCGACATCAGCACTGTGTATCGTTGGGAGCGCGGTGAAACTGCACCGAAAGCGCATATCTACCGTTCGCTGGAAATGATCGGCAGCCTCAAGCCCAAATCTGTTCAGGACGCGCCCACGGGGGATCTGTCGTTCCGTTTTATCGATCTGTTCGCCGGAATTGGCGGGCTGCGGATCGGCTTCCAGGGCATTGGTGGCCACTGCGTTTTCACGTCCGAATGGGACAAGAATGCGCAAGAAACCTATCGGAAGAACTTCCGGGACAATCACGAGCTTCACGGGGATGTTCGGCAATATTCAGAAAATCCGAACCTGATCCCGGATCACGACGTCTTGCTCGCCGGTTTTCCTTGCCAGCCATTTTCTATTGCCGGCGTGTCGAAGAAGAATGCTCTCGGTCGCCCTCACGGCTTTCTGTGCGACACGCAAGGCACGCTGTTTTTCGACACTGCGCAAATTATTGCCCATCATCGGCCGGCAGCGTTCGTGTTGGAAAATGTAAAGAATCTTGAGAGTCACGATAGCGGCAAGACGTTTGCAACGATCATGAACGTGCTCGAAAACGAGTTGAAGTATAAGGTGCAAGCGAAAGTTATCAGCTCAACGCCTTGGGTTCCGCAAAAGCGCGAGCGTATTTTCATTGTGGGGTTTCGGGATAAGACGGACTTCAATCTGAAGGCGCTCGAAATCCCCGACGCATCGGAGGGGCCAAAGCTTGGCAGCATTCTGGAACGACACGAGGACGTAGACCCGAAGTACACGCTCACGCCGCGCCTTTGGGAATATCTGCAAAAGTACAAGGAGAAGCACACCTCGAAGGGAAACGGGTTTGGATACAGCCTTTTCGGCCCCAACGATGTCGCCCGGACCCTTTCAGCTCGCTACTACAAAGACGGCTCGGAAATTCTTATTGATCAGCCCGGCGAACGTCCTCGCCGGCTTACCCCGATAGAATGTGCCCGCTTGATGGGCTTTGATCGCGGTGAAAGACGTTGGCAGATTGGAGTCTCGGACACCCAAGCCTATCGCCAGTTCGGAAACGCCGTCGTGGTTCCGGTGGTCGAATTTCTCGCCAATGCAATGAAACCATATTTGGCAACGGCACTCGCTGGTCGCGAAAGACTTCCGGAAGAATCTGCTCCTGACGCGCCCCAAGGGCGACCGATGGCAGAAGCCGATGGTTGATGTCGTAACCCCGGAGGTGCGCAGCCGGATGATGGCTGGCATCCGGGGTAAGAACACCAAACCGGAAATGCTGATCCGCAGGGGGCTCCATCGCCTGGGCCTCCGCTTTCTTGTCCACGACAAGCGTCTGCCAGGAAAGCCGGACCTGGTATTTCCTAGGTGGCGGGCGACAATTTTCGTCAACGGATGCTTTTGGCATGGACACGACTGTCGACTTTTCAAACTTCCTTCCACGCGAACCGAGTTTTGGCGGAACAAAATCAGCGCAAACCAAAAGCGTGACCAAGCCGCCATAAGAATGCTCGAAGAGAAGGGTTGGCGGACACTGACAATCTGGGAATGCCAAATCAAAGGGCGATCTGCAGAAGAAATCAAATCTGTTTTACAGCTTTGCAGGAACTGGTTGACCGACGAACCCGTTTCGGCTCACCAATAAGACCATGAAGCGAGGGCATCTTTCCGAATATTTTTCCGGCATCGCAGTAAAGCAGCTGAGCGCCGTCGAAACGCGGCCCGCTACGTCGAACCAGCATGAATTCAATGCCTCGACTGAATTGAAGAAGCTGCTTGGCGAAGACGACCAGAAGGATATCCCGACCAAGTTCCTATGGATCGGGCATGAGCAGGAAACCGTCGAGTCTGAGGGTTTCGTAACGTGGTATGATGCGCGACGACGCCACCCGACGCGCTCGGAATATCGACTCTATTACCCTAGCAACGACGTGACGGCGATGATGGATGAAGGCGATGCCTTCTTCTTGGCCAAGCGCAAGAACGATGATTGCCTCGTCATCATCACGCCCAGCGACAGCACGATGTACAACCAACTCCTCTGGTTGTTCGGAATCGACGTCCAATCCCAGTTCCAGTTCAACTATCAGCAAGTCGGCGGCAACTCGGACGCCGAGTTGGATTTCGTCAGCCGTTTCATTCTTGAAGCGCTGGAAATTGATCCGGAGGAACCGGAAGAAGCGGACCTCGACCGGCTGATCGAGCCTTTCGGCCTTTCGATGCCCAAGGCCCGCCTTCTCTCTGAGCTGGCCCGGAGTTCCCTCGACCTCCCCTACGTGCGTCAAGAGCCCGACTTGGCTTTGATGGTGTGGATGGAACGCGAGGATCAGCTATTCCGGCGCCTTGAAAGAAAGATTGTCGCCGAACGTTTGCGTACTGGCTTCCAGACTGATGGCGGCGAAGATGTTGATGGCTTCATAGCCTTTTCGCTGAGCGTTCAAAACCGTCGCAAATCGCGGGCAGGCTTGGCTCTCGAAAGCCATATCGAAGCGCTGCTGAAAGCCTTTGACGTCCATTATTCCCGCGGCGCTATCACCGAAAATGGCAACAAGCCCGATTTCCTGTTTCCCGGCGCCATCCAATATGCCGACAAAGCCTTTCCAGCAGATCTGCTAACGATGCTCGGCGCAAAATCGACACTGAAGGAACGCTGGCGCCAAGTGCTTTCGGAAGCGGAGCGGATCGAGGTCAAACATTTGCTTACCTTGGAACCAGGCATTTCGGTGAAGCAAACGGCCGAAATGCAAGCCAAGCAGCTTCAGCTGGTACTGCCCCGGATTCTGCACACTACTTACAAGGCCGAACAGCAGGCTTGGCTAATGGACGTTTCGGACTTCATTAGGCTGGTTCAGTCTCGGCAAGTTTGAACATTCACCCAACCTCCCGCCACTCCCCCAGCCCCAACTCGCCAATCTCCCACCCCCCGATCCGCCAGCGCACCAGCCGCAGCGTCGGATAGCCGACCGCCGCCGTCATTCGGCGGACCTGGCGGTTGCGGCCTTCGGTGATCGTGAGTTCGATCCAGCTGTCGGGCACGCTCTTGCGGTATCGCACCGGCGGGTCGCGGTCCCAGAGCTGCGGCGGGTCGATGCGGCGGACGGTTGCGGGGCGCGTCGGGCCGTCGTTCAGCGTGACGCCGCGGCGCAGCGCCGCCAGCGCGGCGTCATCGGGCTCGCCCTCGACCTGCGCGAGATAGGTTTTGGGCATCTTGTGCTTCGGCGACGAAATCCGCGCCTGCAGCGCGCCGTCGTCGGTCAGGATCAACAAACCTTCGCTATCCCGATCCAGCCGCCCGGCCGGATAGACGCCGGGCACGTCGATATAGTCGGACAGCGTCGCGCGCGGGCCATCCGCGCTCGCGGTCATGCCCTTGTCGGTGAATTGCGACAGGACGCCCCACGGCTTGTTGAACAGGATCGTCGTCATGGCATCACACTCCGCGCCACCGCCTCGGCGACCTTGATGCCGTCGACCGCCGCCGACAAAATGCCCCCGGCATAGCCCGCGCCCTCGCCCGCCGGGAACAGCCCCGCGGTGTTCAGGCTCTGAAAACCCTCGCCGCGGGTGAAGCGCACGGGCGAGGAGGTGCGCGTCTCAACCCCCGTCATCACCACGTCGGGATGGTCGTACCCCGCGATCTGGCGCCCGAACACCGGGATCGCCTCGCGCATCGCCTCGACCGCGAACGCCGGCAGGCATTGCGCGAGATCAGTCGGCGTCACGCCGGGGCGATAGGAGGGGATGACGCTGCCGAGCTCGGTCGACGGACGGCCTTTCAGGAAATCGCCGACGCGCTGCGCGGGCGCGCGATAGTTCGAACCGCCCGCGACGAAGGCGAGCGATTCCCAGTGCCGCTGGAAGGCGATGCCCGCGAGCGGATCGCCCGGATAGTCGCGCGCGGGGTCGATCGCGACGACGAAGCCCGAATTGGCGTTGCGTTCGTTGCGCGAATATTGGCTCATGCCGTTGGTCGCGACGCGCCCCTCCTCCGACGTCGCGGCGACGACGGTACCGCCGGGGCACATGCAGAAACTATAGACGGTGCGCCCGTTCTTGCAGTGGTGCGAGATATGATATTCGGCGGCGCCGAGGATCGGATTGCCCGCATCGGCGCCGAAGCGCGAAGCGTCGATCCACGATTGCGGATGCTCGATGCGGACGCCGATCGAAAAGGGCTTCGCCTCGACATGCACCCCCGCCGCCAGCAGCATCGCAAAGGTGTCGCGCGCGCTGTGGCCGATCGCCATGACGACGCGGTCGGCCTCGATATACTCGCCATTGCTCAGGTGCACGCCCTCGACGCGGCGTTCGCCCGCGCCGTCGGTGGCGATATCGAGCCCGTCGACCCTGTGCTGCCAACGATATTCGCCGCCCAGCCCCTCGATCGTCTCGCGCAGGCTTTCGACCATCGTCACCAGCCGGAAGGTACCGATATGCGGGTGCGCCTCGGTCAATATTTCGGGCGGCGCGCCGGCTTTCACGAATTCGGTGAGCACCTTGCGGTCGAGGTGCCGCGGATCCTTGATCCGGCTGTAGAGCTTGCCGTCCGAAAAGGTGCCCGCGCCGCCCTCACCGAACTGGACGTTCGATTCGGGGTGGAGCACGCTGCGCCGCCACAGATCCCACGTATCCTTGGTGCGCTCGCGCACGACCTTGCCGCGGTCGAGGATGATCGGGCGAAACCCCATCTGCGCGAGGATCAGCCCGACGAACAGCCCGCACGGGCCCGCCCCGACGACGACCGGGCGCTTGATGCCCTTCGGCGCCTGCGTGATGAATTTATACGCGGTGTTCGGCGTCTGCTGGACGTTGCGGTCCTTGCGAAAGCGCGCCAGCACCGCGCCCTCGTCCTTCACATTGACGTCGACCGAATAGATCAGCTTGATGTTCGTCTTGTCGCGCGCATCGTTCGCGCGGCGCGCGACGACGTGGCGGATCAACTCGCGCGGCGAAATGCGCAGCCGCTTGCAGATCGCGGCGGGCAAATCCTCCGGCGCATGGTGCAGCGGCAGCGTAAGTTCGGTCAGGCGAAGCATCGCACGCCTGTAATGCGCAAGCCCGCCGGGGGGAACGCCAATCGAAACGGGGTTCGAAAAGAAAAGGGGCGGTCATCGCTGACCGCCCCCTCTTGATCCTTATGCCGCTTCCTTCTTGCGCGACGCCTTCTTGCGCTCGTGCGGATCGAGCAGCGCCTTGCGGATGCGGATATTCTTCGGGGTCACTTCGACCATCTCGTCATCGTCGATGTAAGCGATCGCCTGTTCCAGCGTCATGCGGCGCGGCGGCGTGAGGCGGATCGCGTCGTCCTTGCCCGTCGAACGGAAGTTCGTGAGCTGCTTCGACTTCATCGGGTTGACCTCGAGGTCGTCGGGCTTGGCATTCTCGCCGATGATCATGCCCTCATAGAGCGCCTCGCCCGGCGAGACGAACAGGATGCCGCGCTCTTCGAGCGGACCAAGGGCGTATGCAACAGCTTCGCCATTGCCGTTCGAGATGAGGACGCCGTTCTTGCGGCCCTCGATCACGCCCTTGTACGGGCCGTACTTCTCGAACAGGCGGTTCATGATCCCGGTGCCGCGCGTGTCGGACAGGAATTCGCCATGATAGCCGATCAGGCCGCGCGAGGGGCCCGAGAAGGTGATGCGCGTCTTGCCGCCGCCCGACGGACGCATGTCGGTGAGGTCGGCCTTCCGGATCTGCATCTTCTCGACGACCGTGCCCGAATGTTCGTCGTCGACGTCGATGACGACGGTTTCATAAGGCTCGGTGCGCTTGCCGGCTTCGTCTTCGCCATAAAGCACTTTCGGGCGGCTGATGCCGAGTTCGAAGCCTTCGCGGCGCATCGTTTCGATGAGCACGCCGAGCTGGAGCTCGCCGCGGCCCGCGACGTCGAAGCTGTCCTTGTCGGCGCTTTCGGTGATGCGGATCGCGACGTTCGTTTCGGCTTCGCGCAGCAGGCGGTCGCGGATCATGCGGCTCGTCACCTTGCTGCCCTCGCGGCCCGCCATCGGGCTGTCGTTGACGGCAAAGCGCATCGACAGCGTCGGCGGATCGATCGGCTGCGCGGCGATCGGCTCGCTGACGCTCGTGTCGGCGATCGTGTTCGCGACGGTCGCGTTGGTCAGGCCCGCGATCGCGACGATGTCGCCCGCTTTCGCTTCCTCGACGGGCACGCGGTCGAGCCCGCGGAACGCCAGCAGCTTCGACGCGCGGCCGGTTTCGATGACCTTGCCGTCCATGTCGAGCGCGTGGATCGGCTGGTTGACCTTGACCGTGCCCGACTGGACGCGGCCGGTCAGGATGCGGCCAATGAAGTTATCGCGGTCGAGCAGGGTGGCGAGGAAGGTGAAGGGCGCATCTTCGTCGAGACCCGGGGTCGGGACGTGGCTGACGATCGTCTGGAACAGCGGCGTCAGATCGCCTTCGCGCGCGTCGGGGCTTTCGGAGGCATAGCCGCCGCGGCCCGAAGCGTAGAGAATCGGGAAATCGAGCTGTTCGTCATTGGCTTCGAGCGCGAGGAACAGTTCGAACACTTCGTCGAGCACTTCGGCGGCGCGCGCGTCGCTGCGATCGATCTTGTTGACGACGACGATCGGCTTGAGGCCGAGCGCGAGCGCCTTGCCGGTCACGAACTTGGTCTGCGGCATCGGGCCTTCGGCGGCGTCGACGAGCAGAATGACGCCATCGACCATCGACAGGATACGCTCGACCTCACCGCCGAAGTCGGCGTGGCCCGGGGTGTCGACGATGTTGATGCGCGTCAGGTCGGCGCCTTCGCCCCACTCGACACTGGTGCACTTCGCAAGGATGGTGATCCCGCGTTCCTTTTCGAGGTCGTTCGAATCCATCGCGCGTTCTTCGACGCGCTGGTTGTCGCGGAACGTACCCGACTGGCGGAACAGCTGGTCGACGAGGGTCGTCTTGCCATGGTCGACGTGTGCGATAATCGCAATATTGCGCAAAGACATGCGGAAAGAGCCTTGATGGAAGGGGGCAGCACCCGGAGCGCCGCGAAACGCCGCGCCCCTAACAGAAGTGGTGCTGCGGCGCAACATGATTGCCGACGACACTAGGCGTCAGGCGCAGGGCGATGTCGCTCCGCGATAGTCGGCGCCCCAGCGGCGATAGCCCGCGGTGTCGATATGGAAGCGCGTGACATTGTAGATGCCGAGTCCGACCGCAAAGCGCGAACCGGTGCGCGCGTGGAGCGGGCAAAGCGCCCCGATCAGCTCCTCGCGTTGCAGAGACCGCTCCGGTATCAGGTCGAGCGCCGCGAAGCGAAGGTGACGGCTCGCTTTCGCTCCCCTGAAACAGCCATTGGCGACCGGATCGCGATAACCCGACACGACGCGCACCGGGCCGACCGCAGGGACGACATGATCGCGGACATAGCGCAACGTCGACACCATCGCCGGCCACAGATGGCGCGGCGGCACGGCGAACGGTTCGGCGGCTTCGCAGCGCCGCCAGCGCGCATCGCTGCGCAGGATATCGGCGATCGGCAGCACGTCGCCGACGCCTTCGCGCTCCAGATAGGCTTCGATCGCCGCGACGTCAGCTCTGACAGCGCCGCTGCGCCATTCGGCGAACAGGTCGGCGTCGCGCGGCGCGAAATGATGGCGGATCGGCGTCGCAACGAACAGCAGCAGCAATGCCGCGATCAGGCCGACGACGAGCCCGCGCCTCACAGCATCGCCACAAGCCGCTCGACCTCTTGCGCCGCGGCCCGCGCGGCGCGGCGCAGGTTCGCCTGAAAATCGCCGCCGCTCGCGTCATTCGCTTCGTCGGTTACCGCCTTGATTGCCGCCCAGGGCTTGCCGAGCCGCATCGCGGCCTGCGCCACCGCGCCCACCTCCATGTCGACCAGCGTCGCGCCGAGCGATTGCAGATCGGCCGCGGCGTCGGGACAGGCGACAAAGCTGTCGCCGCTCGCGATGCGCGCGTGGGGCAGACCGAGCCCCGGATCGGCTATTGCCGAAAAATGCGCCTCGCCGGGCTCGCCCATCGGCCAGTCGCCGGCACGATAGCGCCGGAACAGGCCGGGATGCGCCGCGCCATAATCATGCTGCACCGCCTCGGCGAGCCAATAGGCGCCCGGCGCCGCGCCGAGTGCACCACAGGTCCCGGTCATCAGCAGCAGGTCGGCATCGGCGCCGAGCAGACCCGCCGCAAGCGCGGCGTTGACCTTGCCGAGCCCGCATGTCGAAATGACCAGCGCGTGGCCGTGCGCTTCGATCCGGCGCACGCCAAGCGGACCGTCGGTTCGCATCCCCGCTCCGGGGAACAGGGTATCGGCCTCTTCGGGCAGCGCGGCGAGAATCAGCATATCGGCCATCGCGCCGGTCTATCGTTTCGTGCGGTCTTGCCAAGCGTGTGCACCACCGCCATCGCTCGCCCCATGCTTGCACGCATCTTTCCCGACCGCTTCGTCCCTATCCTGCTCGCGACGATCCTGATCGCCAGCCTGCTTCCGGTTCGCGGCGCCGCGGTGCCCGTGGCAGAAGCCCTATCGACCGCCGCGATCGTCCTTCTCTTTTTCCTGAACGGCGTCCGCCTGCCGCGCGACGAAGTGCTCCACGGCATCCGCAACTGGAAACTGCAGGGCGGCGCCTTCCTTTTCTGCTTCGGCGCGATGGCGCTGTTCGGGGTCGGCGCTCAGCTTGCGGCGACCCCCTTCCTGCCCGCGGCGCTCGCACTCGGCTTCCTCTTCCTCGGCATCCTGCCCTCGACCGTCCAGTCGGCGACCGCGGCGAGCGGCCTTGCCGGGGGCAATGTCGCGGCGAGCGTCGTCGCCGCCGCGCTGCTCAATCTGGCGGGCGTGATCGCCTCACCGTTGCTGTTCGCCGCGCTGGCGGGGAGCGCCGAGGCGATTCACGGCGAGGCGGCGCTGCGCATCGTCGCGATATTGCTGCTGCCGTTCATCGCCGGCCAGTTCGTGCAGAAATGGCTGCGCCCATGGGTGCTCGCACATCGCGGTCTCGCGACGCTCATGGACCGCACCGCCATCGCGGTCGCCGTCTATGTCGCCTTCTCCGCCGCAGTGGTCGCTGGCATCTGGCAGTTGCTCGACGGACGCGAGATCGGCATCGTGTTCGCACTGGTTGCCGCATTGCTCGCGCTGGCGTTCGGCGGCGCATGGCTGTTCGGCCGCCTGCTCGGCCTCGCGCGGCCCGACCGCGTCACGCTGCTATTCTCCGGCGCGCAGAAAAGCATTGCGGTCGGCGCGCCGCTCGCCGCGACGCTGTTCGCGCCTGCCATCGCCGGCATGGTGCTGGTCCCGATCCTCGTCTATCATATGGCACAATTGATCCTGTCAGCATGGATCGCGCCGGCGCTGAAGCGCGGGGAAAAGGTGTAGTGCTTGAATAACACAGGTTCGCGTGCCATATGGTATGCGGCAGCGGGGTGGAAGGAAGACAAATGAGCGAAGTGACCGCAACGGCGACCGCAACCGAAGAATTGACGCTGACGCCGCCCGATCCCGTACCCACCGTCACCCCCGAAAAGGCCGCGGGGCTCGTCCCGCTGTCGACCGACCAGAAATCGAAGCTCGAAGAGCGCGTCGACGGTTTCATCGACGACCTGGTCGCGCAGGACGTCAATTCGCCCGCCTTCGGCCAGAAGGTCGACCAGATCACCAACATGGGCCGCAAGGAAATGCTGGAGGCGGCGAGCCATTCGAACCGCTTCCTCGACCGGCCGATCAAGGCGATGGACCGCGACAGCGACATCGGTATGAACCTGATCGAGCTGCGCAACACCGTCGAACGGCTCGACCCGTCGGCGAACGGCAAGCTGTTGTCGAAGCGCGGTTTCCTCGACAAGATTTTCGGTAGCAGCGTCACCAATTATTTCGCGCAATATCGCAGCGCGCAGACGCACATCAGCGGCGTCCTCACCGCCTTGTCGAACGGCAAGGACGAGCTTCTGATGGATAACGCCGCAATCGACGTCGAGCGCCGCAAGCTGTGGGAATCGATGGGCAAGCTCGAGCAGATGATCCACATCGCGCAGACGCTCGACGAAAAGCTCGAAATGAAAGCGGCCGAACTCGACGGCACCGATCCGGCCAAGGCGAAAGTGCTGCGCGAAAATGCGCTGTTCTATGCCCGCCAGCGCACCCAGGACCTGCTCACGCAGATGGCGGTGACGGTGCAGGGTTATCTCGCGCTCGACCTTGTCAAAAAGAATAATGTCGAGCTGGTGAAGGGCGTCGACCGCGCCTCGACCACCACCGTCGGCGCACTCAAGACCGCGATCACCGTCGCGCAGGCGATGACCAACCAGAAGCTGGTGCTCGAACAGATCACCGCGCTGAACACGACAACCGCGAATATCATCGACGGCACGTCGAAGATGCTGAAGGACAATACCGCGCGCATCCACGAGCAGGCAGCGTCGAGCACGATCCCGATGGAAACGCTGAGCCGCGCTTTCCAGAATATCTACGACACGATGGACGCGATCGACACGTTCAAGCTGAAGGCGCTCGACAGCATGAAGACCACGGTCAACGCGCTCGAAGGCGAAGTCGCGAAGTCGAAGGGCTATATCGCGCGCGCCGAAGGCGCGAGCCAGGCGCAGGCGAGCGTCGCGGGCGCCGACAGTCCGCTCGCGTCGCTCGAAGGCTAAAGGCGCGCGATGAGCATGAGCGAAGTCGACAAGATCCGGCTTTCGGCGGAATCGGCGATCGAACGGTCGCGCGAGCGTCGCCGCCCGATCGGCACCAAGAGCGTCGCGCTGCGCCGCGAGCATCTCTTCAAGAAGCTTGGCCGGATGCTGATCGCGGGGGGCGTCGTGCTGCTCGGCGCCGCGCTGTTCGGGGCACTGATCCAGCCGCTCGGCTTCACCGGGCTGCTCGCGCTGTTCGTGTTGCTGATCGGTGTCGCCGTATTGTTCGGCCGGTCACCCTTCCCCGAACCGCGCCAGGCCGACTTGCCCAAAACCGACCTCAAGCAGCTCGCGGGCCGCACTGAAATCTGGCTCGAGGCGCAACGGCCGGCGCTTCCCGCGCCAGCGCGTACGCTCGTCGACGGGATCGGCGTCCAGCTCGACCTGCTCGCACCGCAGCTTCAGACGCTCGACGCATCGAGCCCCGCGGCGGCCAATATCCGCAAGCTCGTCGGCGAAGACCTGCCCGAACTCGTCGCCGGCTACCAGCGCATCCCTGCCGGGCTGCGCGGCGAGGCGCACGCGGGCCGCACCCCCGACGAAACGCTCGTCGGCGGTCTCAAGATGCTCGAAAGCGAGATCGGCAGCGCGGCGCGCAGCCTTGCGGCGGGCGAACTCGACAAGCTCGCGACGCGTGAACGCTATCTCCAGCTCAAATATCAGGGCGTCGATGGCGAAGACCCGGTTTAACCCGGGCGCCGGTCAGGTCTGGCGCCAGCGCTGCGTCCCGAACCAGAGCAACAGGATCAGTAGCAGCGGCGGTGCGAAACCCCAATGGGTGCCGCCGGCGAGCGGCGCGAGCATCGGGGCAGACGACATGAGCCATATCGCAGCCAGCAGCGCGCCGATGGCGGTCGTCTCGAACGCGAAGCTACGCCAGAAACGACGGCGCGCACCGGCATAGGCGGCCCGCGCATCGATCGCGCGTTCGACGCCGGCGACAAAGCCGCGATCGCCCGGCCGGGCGGGCGGCGCCAGCAAAGCGGCCAGCATCGCGTCGATGTCCTGTTCGTGCGGGACCGTCATGCGTCCGTTCCTCCGCCACTCATCTTCTGCGCCTTGGCCCGGCCGCGCAAGACCAGCGATTTGAGCGTTCCAAGCGGCACGCCCATGATACCGGCGGCCTCGCCGTGCGACCAGCCATGGCCGAAACAGAGCGTGAGCGCAGCGCGTTCCTGCACCGACAGCGCCGCAAGCAGGCGGTCGGCGTCGATCGCGGCGTCGCTGGCCGGGTGCGGGTCGGTCGCGTCGACATGCGCTTCACCCGCTGCCAGCCCCTCGCGTCGGCGCGCGGTGCGCCGCTGGTCGAGGAACAGGCGCCAGCCGATCCCCATGACCCACGCCGCATAGCTTCCTTGGCCCCGAAAATCGCTCGCACGCTGCCAGGCGCGGACGAAGGCCTCTTGCGCCAGATCGTCGGCATCGCTCCCGGCGGCACGTGCAAGGAAGGCACGCAGCCGGCCCTCGTGTCGCAGCACGAGAAGCTGGAAAGCGGCGCGATCTCCCCCGACGACGCGCTGGTTGAGGGCCCAATCTTCCTCATCACGCAGCGGTGCGCTCCCCGGCAACGGCACGCGCAAGGCGGCGACGGACGAGGAGCGCGACACCGACAAAGGCGGGGAACAGCGCCGCGCCGACCGCGGCGCGGATCAGCTGCTCATGCCCCTGGATCAGCCCGAAGCCCGCCATCGCGAGGCCGATCGCGATCAGCACCAGCGCGTTGCGATCATCGGCCGGCGCCTCGGCGCTCTGCGCGCCGATATGTTCGTACGGCTTGTTGAGTTTGTCGATCAGCGGGCCGACCGCGTCGGACTTGCCTTCGAGCGCGCGGCGGATCGAGCGATGCAGCATCCACGCATGGAGCAGTCGCGCGAGTAGAAAAAAGCCGACGACGAACAGCGCAACCAGCGTGATATTTTCGATCAGATGGAAGAAATGGGTGCTCACCGCGACCAGCTCGGTGGTTGGCGGCGGGGCGGGCAGATAGGCGGCGATGTCGCGCGGATCGATATAGGCGGCGACGTCCGCCGGATTGATCGTCTGCGGCGGCAGCGTCACCGGCGCTGCGGCGACCGCTTGCGGGATGGCGGCGGGCGGCGGAGCGGCGGCGGCCGCGGTGGCAATCAACTGGTCCAAATTCTCTCACTCCTTCGCGCCGCACCGGGCATCGTGAAACCACAGGCGGCGACGCCGGGCAAGCGAGGATGATCCGCACCGGGGAGAGCCGATCAGCCGCCGCGCGATGTCGCCGCCGGGACCGGCGCAATGGCCGGTCATCGACTGGACGACGCGAAGCCTGCCGTTGGATGCGCGCGTGAAGAATTTTTCGCGAGCGGCGACTAGAGCCCCTCGCCGCCGGTCCAATGCGCATTGACGAGACGGCGGGCGAGTGCGCTGACCTGGTTGCGGATATCGGGCACCGCAACGACTTCCCACAGGTCGCCGCGCGTCATCGGCCCGATCGCGAGAATATGCTCGGACGACCGGCCCGCCGCATCGACGACATGGCCGTCGCGGTCGATATCGAGCCCGAGCCGCAGCGCATCGGGGCGAATGCGCCTCGCGCCCAGCAGGCGACGTACGAGCGGGTCCGACGACCGCAACAAATCGCCCTGCGGCCCGGTGCAGTTGATCATCCGGGCGGCGCGCGTCGTCACGGGGTCCGGTTCGCCGCGCGGCAACCACGCGATGGCGAGCGCGTCGGGCTCGACCGCCACGTCGGCGATCTTGCCCGCCCGGAAGTGAAGCTGCCCCGACGCGATCAGCGCGTCGATGCGGTCGGCAACCTCGGGCGCAAGCCGGTGGCGGTGAACGTCCCAGAAAGGGCGAAGGTGGCGCAGGAAGCGCGCGCGCTTGTCGGCATCGGCGGCCGACCACATCATCTGGGTAATCGGGCGGATCGAATCGACGACGAGCCGCCAGTCGCGGTCGCCAGCCTCTTCGCGCGCCCAGCGCACCAGTTCGGAAAGGTCGGGCGCGGGCTTGGCAAGCACCGGCTTCGGGCGCGGCAGGCCGTCGATGTGGCGGTGCGGGCGCAGCCCGCGGCGCGACAGCGCGGTGATCGGCCCTTCATGACCGTGCGCGACAAGCCGCAGGATCACGTCAACCGCGGTCAGCCCCGTGCCGACGACCAGCACCGGCGCCTGCTTGTCCAGCCCGTCCTCGAACGCGCTGGCCCAAGGGTCGCCGATATAACGGTGCGCGGGCAGATGCGCGCCATCGATCGCGGGCGGGTCGTGCGGCGGCAGGTTGCCGATCGCCAGCACCGCGCGGTCGGCTTCGATTAGCCCGCCATTGACAAGCCCGAGCGTGACCTGCCCGCCCCGCTCCTCGATATCGAGCACTTCGTCATCAACGAGCTTCAGCCGCCGGCCATAGGTCTCCATCGCCGCGCGCAGCGTTTCGCGCAGGTAGCGGCCATAGGTCGCGCGCGTCACGAATGCCGCTTCGCAGCCAAGCCCGCGTGCGGCGAGCCAGTCGCAGAAATGGTCGGGCCGGTCGGCGAACGCGCTCATATTGCCCGCACGGACGTTGAGCAGATGCGACGTCTCGGTGCTGCTGTACGCGACCCCGGCGCCCATGCGGTGCCGGTCGCGTTCGATCAGCAACACCTCGACAGCGGGCTGTTCGAGCAGGTTGATCGCGAGCAGGGTCCCAGAGAAACCGGCGCCGACGATCGCGACACGCGTCGCGGTGCGAAAGCGCGGACGCGGCGAATGAAGCTGCGCTTCGATCATCCTCATCGGCTGACCACATCCCCGGACACGGTCACGCGTTCGAGCAGGCGATATTCGGGCCAATAGTCGCCGACCGCATAATGCTGGGTCGACCGATTGTCCCAGATACCGATCGCGTTCGGGGTCCAGCGGAAACGCACCTGATATTCGGGTACCTTGATCCGGTCGAACAGCAAGCGCAGCAGGCTGTCGCTCTCCTCCTCTCCGACGCCGACGATGCGACTGGTGAAGGTATAGTTGACGTAGAGGATCTTCTCGCCCGTTTCGGGGTGGCGCCGCACGACGGGATGGCGGACGGGCGGGAAATCCCTCGCCAGCTGCGCCTTCTTCTCCTCGCTCACGCGTCCACCGAAGCTGCGCACGATATCATGCTCGGCCTCGAGTCCTTCGATCCGGTCCTTCACCGGCTGTGGCAGCCCGGCATAGGCGGCGACGGTGTCGGCCCACATCGTATCGCCGCCAAGCGGCGGCAGGTGCCGCGCGCGCAGGATCGACGCGATCGACGGTCGCTCGCGAAAGGTCACGTCGGTGTGCCATTTATTATAGGCCTGAAAGGGCGCGAGCGTCTCGGCGGTGAGCTGGACCCCCTCGACGCCTTCGATCTTCAGTATCTCGGGATAACCGTCGACCGACGGGATTACCGGATGGCCCTCAAGCTCTCCGAACAATTGGCCCAGCCGGACATGGCTTTCATGACTGATGTCCTGGTCCCGGAAAAAGACGACCTTGAAACGCAACCAGGCGGCGCGCAGCAACTCGGCTTCGGCGGTCGTCAGCGGTCGGTCGAGGTCGACGCCCGAGATTTCGGCACCGATGGTGGGAGTGGAGGGTGAAATCGAAATGCCCAGCGCGCGGGCGGCGTCGAACAGGTCGGGGATCGAAAGCTGCGTGGCCATATGCGGTCCTTTCGGTCAGAAACGGGTCGGATCGGTCGACTCGGATTACGTCCCGGAACGTGGAAGATAATTCAACTATTTTAATTGACAAGAAGAAGTGCGGCCGCCCGCGCGAAAGGTGCGACCGACTGCGCGGTCCGGCGGCCGAAGCGGCCGGACTCCAAGGGCTTGATCGCGCGCGTCCTGCCGATCAGGCCGGAGCTGCGGGAATGACGAAGCGGAATTCGGCCCCGCCATCGGGATGATTGGATGCCGAGATCGATCCGCCATGCTCGGCGACGATCGACTGGCAGATCGCGAGACCGATCCCCATCCCGCTGTCCTTGGTCGTGAAAAAGCCCTGGAATATCCGTTCGATATCCTCGCCGGGAATACCGGGGCCGGTATCGCGGAGCGTCAGCGCCAATTGGCCATCCTTTTCACTGGTGCGCATGACGATCCGCCGATCGCCCTCGCCGCGCTCCTCGACCGCCTGGACGCCGTTGACGAGCAGGTTCACAATCACCTGCTGAAGCTGGATCCGGTCGCCGACGGCCGTCGGCAGGTTGCGTGCGAAATCGGTGGTGACCCGAATCGATCGCGATTCGATTTCGTGACGCACAAACAGCAGCGACTCCTGCGCCACGTCGTTCAGGTCGAGCGCGACGCGCTCGGGCTGGCGCTTGGCCGCCATGCCGCGGATGCGCTGCACGATGTCGCTGGCGCGCCGCCCGCTCGCGGCGATGCGGCTGGTCAGTTCGCGGACCTTTTCGACGTTGAGGTCGACGCGCGACAGCCAGCGCAGGCTCGTCTCGGCATTGGTCACGATGGCGGCGAGCGGCTGGTTGACTTCGTGCGCGATCGAGGTCGTCAGTTCACCGAGCATCGAGATGCGCGCCGCATGGGTAAAATCGGCCTGCAACTGGCGCAGTTCGGCCTCGATGCTCATATGCTCGGTCACATCCTCGAAGCTGAAGATGGTGACATCCAGCTCGGCGACCTGCTTGGGGTAGGTGACCGACATCCGCACATCGCGCACCCGGCCGTCGAACGTTTCGATCTTCGTCACCTCATGATGGCTTTCCTGCCCCTTGAAGCGTCCGATCATGACATTGTGCAGCGAATGGCGGGCGACGGTGAAGAGATATCCGACGGGCCGCATCAGATCGAGCGCGCTGCCACCGCCGAACATCTGTACCGCCGCACGGTTGACGTCGGTTACGCGCACCGTCGCCGCCGCGAGGTCGACAAGCTCGGGATGCTCGTCGAGATAGGCGCAAAAATCGGTGACGCCTGTGGCACGGATATCGTTGTAGATCCGCCCCATATGGCTTGCGTCGACCTGCCACAGCGCCACCGGCATATGGTGGACGAGCTTGCGGTATCGCGCCTCGCTGGCGCGCAGGTAAAGATAGGACCGGTCGTCGTCGACCGTCCCGTTGACCGCAACATAAAGCCGCCCGGGCTCATCGGCGCGCCACACCGTCACAAGCGGGTCCCTCAGGATGCCGTCGGACGGCATCTGCCGCCGATGGGTCGCGCCTTCGGTTTGCCCCAACATCGCATCGGCGAACAATTCGCCTGCGACCTTACGGCTTTCGAGCGGCCAGAAACCGGCAACCGGCTGCCCGATCATCAGGTCGCGCCCGCGATTGCCCCCGACAAGCCGCATCGTCCGTTCGTTGACGTTGACGATGCGCGCGGCCTCGACGAGCTCGACATGGCGCGCATGCAGCAGCTTTTCGTCGGCATTCGCCTCTTTCCTGAGCCGCGCGATTTCGGCGATCAGCGCCCCGGCGCCCGACACATCGACTTCCCAGCCCGCCGCCATCAAACGGTCGGGAATATGCCATCCCGCGCCGTCGATGCCGTTGTCGCTCAGCGATTGCCGGCCATATTCGATAACGTCGCGCGGCGTGCCGTCCTGCGCGAAGCGGACATATTGGCGGATGTCGACGACGATATGGATTCCCGACGGCGTGCGGCGACTGACGACGCCGTGCCAGGTTCCTTCCTGCAACAGCAGGCGCCAATGTTCGCGCTCATTCTCGCTACGCGTCGACAGATGGCCGATACCGCGGCCGACCATCGTGATCGCGGGCCAGCCATAAAGAGCCTCCGATGCGGGATTCCAATATTGGATCGCCCCGTCGACATCGAAGATGATGACGCTTTCGGATGCGAAATCGGCGATATCGGGTTCGGAGACCCGCGCCGCGACATAGAGCGGCTCGGTTCGCGCGGGGCCCGCGGGCTCGCCGGGCGGATCGGGACTCACTGCCCCGGCTCACCCGGCCAGTCTTCGCTGCCGATCGCCGCTTTCAATTGATCGAGAAGCGCATCGTCGGCGACCGGTTTGGTCAGCCAGGCCTGCGCCCCGAGTTCGAGCGCCCGCGCCCGCGCGCTCTGGTCGAGCACCGAAGTCAGTACGATGACGGGCAGGTTCGATCCGCCAGCCCGAACGCGCTCGAGCAGGTCGAGCCCCGACATTCCGGGCATGCGCACGTCGGTGATCAGGCAATCGACGCCGCGGGCGCCCTGATCGGCGAGGAACGCCGGTGCACCGTCAAAAGTGCAGCAGGCCAGCCCCGCCACCATCAGCAAATCGCACAGCGCTTCGCGGATGGATTCATCGTCGTCCACGATTGCGACAAGAGGAATACGCGGCAAGCGGCTCGGCCCTTTTCATCACGACCGGATTGGTCAACGAGGCCATAGTTGCCGAGCTTGTAACGCATTGTAACCATACCAAAGTCTAGGCTGTGCCGTTTTCGCGCAGCGCGAGCGGCAATTTTTCCCATGCGCGGATCAGTTCGCCGACCGACGCCGCCTGCATTTTCTTCATCACATTGCTGCGGTGCAGTTTGACCGTGATCTCGGTAATACCGAGGTCATAGGCGATCTGCTTGTTGAGCCGGCCGCGCGCCACCTCGCGCATTACCTGACCCTCGCGCGGGGTCAGCGTCGCGAACCGCTCGACATGCTGCTGGACGATCCGTGCGCTTGCCCGCTCGGCAACGTCGCGCTCGACCCCCGCGACGACGGCGTCGAGCAGCGTCTGGTCGCGCACCGGCTTGGTCAGGAAGTCGACCGCGCCCGCCTTCATCGCCTGAACCGACATCGGGATGTCGCCGTGGCCGGTGAGGAACACGATCGGTTTCGAAATGCCGGCAGCGGTCAGATGCTGCTGGAGATCGAGCCCGCTCGACCCCGGCATGCGAACGTCAAGAACGAGGCAACCGGCGCGGTCGAGCAGCGGCGATTCGAGCAGCTCGCGCGTCGATCCGTAACAGGTCGAATCGATCCCGACCGACAGCATCAGTTCGCTGATCGCCGTGCGCACCTCGGCGTCGTCATCGACGATCAGGACAAGCGGCGCTTCTTCGCTGGCGGCGGTGCTGATCATGGCCGGGCCTTTGGAACTAGGGAGTTTGGGACACCGCGCAGGCAGGGATCGATTTGTCGTCGAACGCTCCCCCGATCGCGTTGCCAGATATCATACAAATCGGGCGTTCGCGGAGCAAGCGCCTTCGCACCTGCTCCGCCGAACGGCGCGGCGTGGGTCACAGCAGCGCCATGCCGCCGTCGACGCGCAGGTTGATCCCGGTAACGAAGCTCGACGCATCCGACGCGAGGAACAGTGCCGCGCGCGCAAGCTCGTCGGGCCGGCCGAGCCGGCCCAGCGGGATCGCACCCGACATCATCTCGACAAAGGCGCCGCGATCTTCGGGCGATACCCCCAGCTTCTCCAGGATCGCGGTTTCCGTCGGGCCCGGGCTCAGCATGTTCACGCGGATCGCGCGGTCCTTGAATTCGAGCGCCCAGCTCCGGGCAAAGGCACCGATCGCGGCCTTGGTGCCGGCATAGACCGCATGGCCTTCGAGCACCTTGTCGCTGGCGAGCGATCCGACGAGAATGATCGATCCCCCGTCGCGCAGGATCGGCGCGATTTTCTGGATCCCGAAAAAGGTCCCGCGCGCGTTGATTGCAAATTGCGCATCATATTCGGCCTCGGACACTTGCCCCGACGGCGTGATCGTGTTGACCCCCGCATTCGCCATATAGATGTCGGCGTGGCCGAAGCGTTCGCGGACGATATCCGCGACCGCGGCGTGATGGCCGGGGTCGGCGACGTCGCCCTGGATACCGATGGCACCGGCGCCGATTTCCTCGACCGCCGCGTCGACGACCTGTTGGCGGCGGCCGGTAACGACGACGCGGGCGCCCTCGGCGGCAAAAAGTTTCGCCGTCGCGAACCCAATGCCGCTGTTGCCGCCGGTGATGATCGCAACCTTGTTCTCAAGACTTTTCATGTCGGACCTTTCGTTGGGGAGAGATGTCGGGTCCAGCTGCTGCGGAACCCGATCTTGCGGTGGCTTTCATCGCAAAAGGGTTTGGTATTCGACGCGCCGCAGCGGCAGAGGCGCGCGCTTTGGGCATAAGCGACGTTTCGTCCCGTCCCGCTCAGGATTTCGAGATTGCCGCTTATCCGGAGCGGACCGTCGTCCAGCGGATCGATCGTGAGCGGTCCGCCGCAAACCTCGAGTTTCGGGGTATCGCGCGTCGGCGGCTCGCCGGTTGCGACGAAGCCGATATATTTGTGCGACTTGTCGCAGAAGGGCTTCTTCTTCGACGCGCCGCAGCGGCACAGCGTCGCGCGATAGCCCGCCTTCTCGCCCGCGAGTATCATCTCGGCGCGGACCGCATAGGGGCCGTTCTCGCGCAGCGTGACGAGGTTCGCCGGCGGTACCGGCTCGCCCTTGTCATCGCGGCGCTCGTATGACAGCGCGCCCGACGGGCATTGGCGAATGACCGAACAGAGATAATCGGCGTCGGTCGCATCGGGATCGATCCACGGCCCGTCGACATCGGCCAGAAAGCCGGCGGGATCCTGCGTCACGCAAAAGCGCGCATGGATGCAGCGCTTGCCGTCGAACATCACCGTGACCTCCTGCCCCTCGACGCGATCGACCCCGCCCGCCGAGGTCGGCGGCGGGACCGCTCGCGCGGGCGCGGGCGCCGCGATCGGCGCGGCGGCAGCGGCATCGACCGGCGCATCGCGCAGCCGCGCGGCCTGTTTCTGCATGATTCGCGCGGCGCGGTCGCAGCGCGGGTCGGCGGGATCCATCCCCTCGGCGACAGCGCATAATTCTTCGGCGCGCTCGACATAGAGCTGCCGCGCACTGGCGCCCGGCGGCAACGATGCCGCGTCGCGCAGCGCGGTGAAGGAAATACCCGCATTGCACCCGGGGTTCGAAGGCCCCGCCGGCAGGCGCGCGGCGCGCTCGGCAACGGCCGTCAGCGCGTGCATCAGCCCGATCGCGGCGCCCGTATACAGCGCCTTGTCGGGATTCGGCCGGGGCACGGCATAGGCCCCCGCGAGCAGGCGCAGCGCGAGCGCATAGATGGCATTGGCGAGATCGACCGTCGCCACCGCGTCCGGATCATCGAGCCAGACGCGCCCTTCGGGCCGCGGCGGTTTGCGCAGCACCGGATTGACCGCGGCCGGGTGCGCCGGCGCGAACCCTGGATCGGCAGCGACAAATTCGCGCAGTTCGGCCTGCACGGTAACGAACCGCTGGAAATGCGAACCGTCGCGGTGCGCGGGCGCGCCCTCGCCCTCTTCGACGATTTCGGTCAGCGCGGCGAGCGCGCTCGCGAGGTCGGTCACCAGCCGCGCACCGGCAAGGCCGACCTCGGCCTCGGACATCTGCAACGCGGGGTCACCGCAGAACAGCGCCTCCTCGCCGATCGCGGCCGCGAGCGCGCGCAGGTCGGCCTCGATCGTCCGGTAGAAGATGCCGATCGTCGCATAGTCGTAGCTGGCGGGCGTCAGCCGCGGGGCCACCGGCGTGCGCGTCGGTGCATCGGCGGGGACAAATCCGTCGCCATCGGGCTCACCGGAGGTTTCGGGCCGTTCGAGGAAGATGAAATGCTGGATCGTGGCCGCGCTGAACGGCGCGAGCTTCACCGTGATGCTCGCGGGCAGATAGCCCGGATCGAGCGGGAAGTTCGTCCGACCGAACTGCGGCGCACCGCCGAGCGCTGCGGTGATATTCCACACCGCGACCAGATGGCTCATTTCGTGGATCGCGACGTCGAGGATCGCGCGTCGCCAGCGCGCGACGGCCTCGGCTTCGGCCGCGCCCAGCCCCTCGCTCGCACCGTCCTTCAGGCTGAAGGCGGCATAGAGATAGGTGCACATCAGATTCTGTTCGAGTTCGGCCGCCTCATACAGCGCGTGCAGGATCTTCTCACGGCTCACTGCGGTTCTGCTTTCCATTCTGGCCCTCCTCGCGCGGCCGGCACCGACCGGATGACAGGCAAGATAGGCAGCGCGACCCGACCGGGTGAGGCGCGAGAAATGAAAAGCCGATTGTACCAAATCCAGCGCAAAAGCGGGAAGCAACGGGGCGAATCCTAACCCGCGAGGCAGCGCACCCCCTACCTTCGCATAGGGTCCCCCCGTCTCGACAGCACCCGCGGCAGGGGCATAGCCTCCAGATCGTCAAACGGGTTTCGCCAGTACCAAGGGGTGATGAGATGAGTGCACCATGGGATGGAGGACGGGTCGCGATAACGATCGACCGTTCGCAAACGACACCGATTACCATGCAGATCACGAACACGCTGCGCGCAGCGATCGTCGAAGGGCGGTTGCGGCCCGGCACGCGCCTGCCGTCCTGGCTCGACATGGCGGCGCAGCTCGGCGTGTCGCGCGGGACGGTGAAGGCCGCCTATGAAGCGCTCGCCGACGAATTCCTCGTCTATTCGGCCGGCGCCGCCGGCACCCGCGTCGCCGAACGCGCCGCGCCGCGCCCGACCGAAGTACGGCAGATCGATATCCCACGCCCGTTGCAGGACCTCGAACGCGGTTTCTCGCTGAAGCCACTGCCCTTCCAGATGGGCGTCCCCGCGCAGGATGCCTTTCCGCACAAGCTGTGGGCGCGGCTGCGTACGCGCGCGGTGCGCGCCAATGCGATGGCGCCCGTCGGCCCGTCCGACCCGCGCGGCGAGCCCGAGCTTCGCGCGCAGATCGCGGCGCAACTTGCGATCACGCGCGGCATCTGCTGCCACCCCGACCAGATCGTCCTGACCAGCGGCTACAAGAACGGCCTCAGCCTGACCCTGCTCGCGCTCGGCGCCCAAGGGCGTACGGCGTGGGTCGAAGACCCCGGCTATCCGGTCGCGCGCATGGCGCTCGCCATCGCCGGCCTCAAAGCCGTCCCGATTCCCGTCGACACCAAGGGCATCCGCGTCGACCACGGCGTTCGCGCCGCCCCCGACGCCGCGCTGGCGATCGTCACGCCGGGGCAGCAGGCGCCGACCGGCGTCACCCTCTCGCCCGAACGGCGGCGTGCGCTGCTCGCCTGGGCACAGCGCGAGGAAGCCTGGATCGTCGAGGATGACTATCTCAGCGAGCTCCAGCTCGGCGGCCGCGCCGCCCCCGCGCTGGCGGCCGAAGACCCCGCCGGCCGGGTCATCCATATCGGCACCTTCGGCAAGACGATCAGCCCTTCGCTCGGCCTTGGCTTCGTCGTCGCGCCGCTTGCGCTCGCCGCGCGCTTTGGCGAGGTTGCGGGTTACCTCAACCCCGCGCCCAATGTGACCACCCAGCTCGCGCTCACCGATTTCCTCGCCGACGGGCATTTCCTGCGTCACCTGCGCCATATGAAGGCGCTGTACCGCCAGCGGCGCGACGATTTGCACGCGCGGCTCGATCCGTCGATCGCGGTCGACGCTTTTGCGGGGCTCGCGGTCGTCGCGCACCTGCCGCGTGATTTCGACGATGTCGCGCTGGCGAAGCATGCGCCCGAACTCGGCGTCGCGCCCTGCCCGCTGTCGGTCTGGTACGCCAATCCGGCCGAAGCGCGGCCCGGGTTGCTGCTGTGCGTCACCAATTTGCGGCCGCAAATCCTCGACAAGGCGTGCGACGCACTAGCGACGCTGATCGACGATCCGGCCGCCGTGCCTGTGCCGGCGCGCGCGGCCTGAAAGGAACGAAAGATGAAATTGCTGCACGTCGATACGAGTCCCAAGGGCGCGATGTCGAGTTCGCGCGCGCTGTCGCATTTCTTCGTCGATCAATTGCGCCTCCGCCTTCCGGCACTGGCGGTCGATTATCTCGATCTCGCAGCCGAAACGCTGCCGCCGATGACCGAAGTCTTCACCTCCGCGACCTACACACCCGAGGACGAACGGACGCCCGAAATGCGCGCAGTGCTCGCGACGTCCGACGCCCTGTGCCGGCGCCTGCTCGCGGCCGACGCGCTGCTGTTCGCGATGCCGATGCACAATTGGACGATGCCTGCCGCCTTCAAGGCCTTCGTCGATGCGATCGTGCGCGGCGGGCTGACCTATGTCGCGACCGACGACGGGCGCTATATCGGGACGCTCGGTGACAAGAAGGTGCTGTTCGTGACGACACGCGGCGTCGATCTTCGCCCCGGAACCCCATTTGCCGCAATGGATGCGCTGACGCCCGCGCTGCGCGCCGCCTTCGGCTTCATCGGCGTTGCCGACCCGCAATTCGTCGATGCCCAGCCGCTGCAATTCGCCCGCGCCCTCGAACGCGACATGGCGCTGGAACGCGCCCGGCGCGAACTGACCGGCATCGCCGACGACTGGGCCGGCCACGATCGCCCGCAACACACGCCCCTGCCCCGCGCCAACGGTACAGGCATATCCGCAGCCCTTGGGTCTGTCGCCGGAGGGTGCGCCGCCTAAACTGTCCGGGTCTCTTTCCTGCAAGGTGAACGACCATGGACGCCGAAGTCATCAACAATGTCGAAAAGCGCTGTTTCGAACTCGACCTGCCCGACGGTTCGACGGCCGCGGCCTTCTACCGCGTCGACGAGGAAGGGCGGCTGGTGCTGATCCACACCGAAGTGCCCTCCGAATTCTGGGGCATGGGGATCGCGTCGCAGCTGGCCGAAGGCGCCGTCCACCTGATGCGTCAGGCGGGCAAGAAAGCCGTGCTGCGCTGTCAGTTCATGGTCAATTTCTTCGGCCGGCATCCCGAATTTGCCGACGTCGTCGCCGGCTGAGCGAGGCCCGCCATGATCGACGAATATCGTCTGGACCGCTTCGTCGCCGCACAGGCCGATACCTATGACGATGCGCTCGACATCCTGCGGCGCGGCGCGATGTGCACGCCCTATATGGACTTCATCTTTCCGCGCCTCGCGCCGGCGGATGATGCGGCCGGAGCCTTTGCGCTCCCTTCGCTCGACGCGGCGGCCGCCTATCTCGCCTTTCCGCTGCTCGGCAACCGCTATCGCGAGTGCGTCGAGACGCTGTTCAAACTGGTCCGCACAAGCGCACACGACGTGTTCGGCGATACCGACGCAGCCCGGCTCCATGCCTCGCTGACCCTCTTTGCCGAGGCGACGAACGAAGTGCTGCTCCGATCGGTGCTGATGACCTGGTTCGACAATCGAGTCGACGAAGAAACGATCGTCCGCCTCCGCGCGGAATAGGTTCGTCAGGCCAGCGCGATCCAGTCGCGAAGCCAGTCCTCGAAGCGCGTCGGCGCAAGCCGCGGCTGGGAGCCACCGATGAGCGGCTCGCCTTCGAAACGCGCGCCGAAGTAAAGCGCGTCGGGGTCGACCGAGATCGCGCGCGGATCCTCATTCGCCGTCAACATGGCCAACCCGAGCTCGGCAAGCGCGAAGCGGTCGGGCCCGGCAATCTCGATCACGCCGTTCGCGGGCGGTTCGGTCGCGATGCGCGCCAGCGCCCGGACGACGTCGTCCGCCGCGATCGGCTGCATCGTCACGGGCGGCAACCGCATCCGGTCGCCTTCGCCGCCGGCATCGACGATCTTGTACACAAATTCGAAAAAGGGCGTCGATCGCACGATCGTGAAGGGCACACCACCTTCGGCAATCCGCGCTTCCTGGCCAAGCTTGGCCCGGAAATATCCGCCTGCGAGCAGGTCGGCGCCGACCGCCGACAGGGCGACCACATGCCGCACCGCAGCCGCGCGCGCCGCCGCCGCGATATTGGCGCTCGATGCGGCGAAGAAGCGCTGCATGTCGGCGGCATCGCCATAGCCCGAGTTGGACGCATCGACGACGACCTCGGCGCCGTCGACCGCTTCGGCAAGCCCGCGCCCGCTGACCGTATCGACGCCCTTCGCGCGCGCCGCGACGACGACGTCATGGCCCTGTTCGCGCATCGACCGCGCGAGCCGGCGCCCGATAAGCCCGGTTCCTCCGATGATCGTGATCTTCATGGCGCTCCACTCCGCGATGCGATTGCTCCACGGATGTTAGGCGCGGACAAACCGCAGGGGCAGGACCGAGAGGCGACAATCGCCCTGCACTAAGCGGGCGGCGGCTCCTCCGCATGCGGCTCCGCCCAGCCGGCTTCGGTCGCCTCGAAGCGCGACCCGGTCTCGAGCGTCCGATGGACCGGGCAGCGATCGGCGACCGCGATCAGTTCGGCGTGCTGGGCATCGTCGAGCGCCCCTTCGATATCGACGCGGCGGCTGAAGATGTCGGGCCTTTCGGTCCCCGCTTCCTTGCGATGCGTGACGCCGGTGCGGATCCGGTCGACCGGCCACCCCTTGCGATCGGCATAGAGCCGCAGCGTCATCGTCGTGCACGCGGCCAGTGCCGCCGACAGCAGGTTGAACGGCGTCGGACCCGATCCGAGCCCGCCCGCGCTTTCGGGCTCGTCGGCGATGAACGCCGCCTTGCCTGCGCGCATCGCGAGCTGGAATTTCCCGAGCCGCGTTTCTTCGGCTTCGGCATCGAAATGGCTCGCCGCGGTCGGCGGCATCGCCGGCAGATAGCGGCCAGCCCATGCCGCGATCATGTCGGCGGCGAAATCGGCGTCGCGCGCATTGGTCAGCAGATGATCGGCCCCATCGAGCGAGACGAAGCTCTTGGGATGTTTGGCCGCGAGATACATGCTGGTGACATTTTCGATGCCGACGACCTGATCGATCGGCGAATGAAGCAGCAGCAATGGCCGCTTGAGTGCGACAAGGCGTGCACCCTGATCCTGCTCGCGCAGATTCTGGACGAATTCGCGGCGCACGGTGAAAGGTCGGCTGCCGATCGCGACGACCCCGCTGCCCTCGCGTTCGATCATCCGCAGCCCGTCGGGGTCGAACTGGTGCAGCGCATGTTCGACGTCGAACGGCGCGGCGATCGTCGCGACGGCGTGGACGCCCGACAGCGACCCTGCTGCCGCCACGACCGCCGCGCCGCCCAGGCTATGTCCGACCAGCAGCATGGGCGGCATGCCCGCGCCGGTCATCGCGCCCGCAGCGGCGACAAGGTCGTCGACATTATGGCTGAAGCCCGCGGCGCCGAAATCGCCCTCGCTCTTGCCGAGCCCGGTGAAATCGAACCGCAGCACACCGATCCCCGCACCGGCAAGCCGCCGCGAAATCCGGACCGCGGCGATATTGTCCTTCCCGCAGGTAAAGCAATGCGCGAACAGCGCCCAGGCGCGCGTCGATCCGACGGGAAGTTCGAGCCGGCCAGACAGGCGGTTGCCGGCGGCATTCAGAAAATCGAACGGACGCGTGGGCATCGATATCTCCGGTCGCTGCTATGCTGATCGAAACCGACTAGCATAAAAAGCGGTGAGGCGAGAGAAAGCGGCGCGGGTCAGGCCAGCCCCTCGGCCACGAGCGTCGCCTGCACCGCGGCGCGCGCGTTCAGCCGCGCGTGGATCGCCGCGATCGCCGTCGGGATCTCGACCCCGAACCGTTCGGCCCAGCGCGTGTTCACGAACAGATAATAGTCCGCGACGCTCGGTTCGTCGCCGAACAGATAATCGCCCCGCGCCGTATCGCCGAGATAGCGCATCCGCGCGGTGATATAAGCGCTCGCCGCCGCTTTCTGCGCGTCGGTGCCATTGTGCCAATAGGGTTTGAAGCTCTTGTGGAGCTCGGTCGAAATATAGGCGAGCGCTTCGACCAGCCGGGTGCGGCCGAGCGGCCCGTCGACCGCGAACCGCGGATAGACGCCCGCCAGATAGTCGAGCACCGCGATATTTTCGGTGACCAGCTCGCCCGTATCGATACGAAGCGCAGGCACATAGCCCTTGGGCGTGACCGCGTTGAAATCGGCGCCGCTCGCGGTGATCTTCGTCCGGATGTCGACGGACTCGCTCTCGAACGGCGCGCCGGCTTCGTGGAGCACGATATGAGCGGCAAGGCTGCAGGCCCAGGGACAATAATAGAGTTTCATCGCTTATCTCCTCAGGAGGGCGCCGGACGGCGGGGTCATGCTGTCCGGCGCCCGGGTCGTCAGGCCGCGGCGACCTGTTCGACCGGATGAACGGCGCGAAGGCTGATCTGGACGATGTTCCAGAAATTGATCGCAGCGATGGCGGCGGTCAGATAGCCGATTTCCTTGTCGTCGAAATGCGCCTTCAGCCGTTCATAATCGGCATCCGGGGCATGCGTCTTGCCGATGCGGGTCAGCGTCTCGGTCCAGTTCAGCGCCGCGCGTTCGCGGTCGGTGAAGGACGGCGATTCGCGCCAGGCGTCGAGCAGGTGGATGCGCATGTCGCTTTCGCCATGCTTGAGCGCATCCCTCACGTGCATATGGATGCAAAAGGCACAGCCGTTGATTTGCGATGCGCGCAGCTTCACCAGTTCGACCAGACTGTGCTCGAGGCCCGAATTTTCGAAAGACGCCTCGACGGCGAGCATCGCCTTCATCGTGTCGGGCGCGGCCTGGAAGATGTTCATGCGGGGGGTCATTATGCGTCTCCTTATTGACGATTACTGGGTCGCGGCATCGCCCGACCGCGTCTGGCGGGCGTCTGCAACCGCCCACAGGCTGAGCAATGCAGTCAGGATCGCCGGCAGCGTGACCGCCGGAAAATCGCGGGCAAGCGCGTCGGGTCCGCAGATGCCGACGGCCACTTCCCAGAAATGGAACAGCGCATGGCCCCAGAGCCAAAGCGTGGACGCTGTCCACAGCAGCACGCGATATTGCGGGCGGAACGCCCCGACGAGCAGGGCGGTCCCGACGAAGAGGAAGATGAGGCCGATATCGCGGATGAAATGCTGGTTGAACGGGCCGGTCGTCGTGACGCCCGGGACTGCGAAATACCAGTCGGCAGGCGACCAGAGCATGAACAGCCCGTTCGCTTCGGCACCGATGCCGAGGATGATGGCTGTCCAGAGGCAAATATTCTTGAGCATGATGATCTCCCTCAGATCGCGGATATGGATTATCTCTTCGGCGGCGGCGGGACGTTTTCCAGCCACCAGTCGAAGCGCGTCGACCCGAGCTTGGCATCGGAGCCCGGAATCAGCGAGTCATCCTCCAGCCGCAGGCCGAAATAGCGCGCCTCGGGGTCGGTCACGATCGGGCGCGTGTCGCCGTCGAAAGCCATCACCTTGCCGATGATTTCGTCGAGGTGGAATTTCTCCGGCCCGCCGATTTCGACGATGCGATTCGCCGGGGCGTCGAGCGCGACGGCCGTCACCGCTTCGGCGACATCCTCGGCGGCCATCGGCTGGATATAGGCGTGCGACAGATGGACTGCGTCGCCGACGACCGCCGACTGGCCGATGCCGCGAAGAAATTCCATGAACTGCGTCGCGTGGATGATCGTATAGGGAATGCCGCTTTCGCGGATCAGCTTTTCCTGCGCCTGCTTGGCGAGGAAATAGGGGCTGACGCCCATTTTTTCGGTTCCGACGACCGACAGCGCGATATGGTGACGCACGCCTGCGGCCTTTTCTGCGGCGGCGATATTGCGCCCGGCCGTCTCGAAAAAGTCGATCGCCGCCTCGTCGAAGGTCGGCGAATTGGCGAGATCGACGACGAAGTCGGCGCCGACCAGCGCCTCGGCCAGCCCTTCGCCGGTCAACGTGTTGACCCCGGTGTTGGGCGCGGCGGCGACCGCCTGATGCCCGCGCTCGTCCAGCTTGCTGACAACTTTGGAGCCGATGAGCCCCGTTCCGCCGATCACGACGATCTTCATGGCCTTGCCTTTCCCTTGCTGCGGGCGCCGATCGCGTCCGGTCGCTGGAAAGCTAGCCATGACGCACCAGGCGGTGGAGGCCCGAGAGATGCGAATGCCAATGTACCATCGGCGCGCAACGGGCGGCTTGGTACAATGCCCCCGTCATCTCTCGCATCTTACCCGGGGTGCGCGCGTGATCCAAAAGACGGGCGGAGACGGATTGCGTAACCCCCTCCCCAGCGCAATCCGTCTCACGACTGCGCCCCCTCGGGCGGCGGAATTGCGAAGCCGTGTTAATCGGACTCGACAGGGATGATGAACATAGGGGTTTTTCCGGTTTCTCCCTATGGCCGACGAATTGGCAGGCGAGCATCCTACCTGTCCGGCTTCCCCTCTTTCCCGCAGATGGTCGGCCACGGCGACGCCTGCGATAGCCGGGGCTCGCTGCTTCGATAGGGCTTGGAAAGGGGCCGTTGCAACCTGTATATACGGGGGATGACGTTTCGTTCGCTTGCACCGCCCGGGAAACGGAAATCCGCAAAACAGGAGGGAATGGAAGCACCGGCGCGCGATATCCGCTCCGCGCCACGTTACGCGGCAATAAAGCAGAGCATCACGGATGCCGCGCGCGAGGGTCGGTTGAAACCCGGCGACCGAGTGCCTTCCGAATCCGAGCTGGTCGATCGGTTCGGCGTCTCACGCATGACCGCGAACCGCGCACTGCGCGAACTCCAGGCGTCGGGCATCATCGTCCGCCGCGCGGGGGTCGGATCGTTCATCGCCGAACCCCAGCCGATCGGGCAGATGATCGAAATCCGCAATATCGCCGAAGAAATACGCGAACGCGGTCACGACTATCGTGCGCGTGTCGTCCAGAACAGCGAGGAACGCGCAACCGCCGAAACCGCGCCCTTGCTCGGCGTTCCGGTCGGTACGCGGCTATTCCATTCGGTGATCATCCACCATGAGGCCGAATTCCCGATTCAGCTCGAGGAACGCTTCGTCCTTGCGTCGGTCGCGCCCGACTATGGCCGGATCGATTTCACGCAGATGACGCCGAACGAATATCTGACACGCATCGCGCCGCTCGAACGCGTCGAGCACCGGGTGAGCGCGATGATGCCCGACGCGCGGACGCATGCGATGCTGGGGTTGGTCGAGGGCGAGCCTGTGCTGCGCATGATGCGCCGTACCTGGAGCGGCGGGCGTCTCGTCAGCCACGCATGGCTGACGCACCCCGGAACGCGGTTCGAGCTGTCGGCCGCCTTCTCGATCGACGACTGACGCCTCAGGAGGTGATGCGCGTCGCGACAGGCTTGCGGCGCCGGCGCAACCACCGGAAATCGGCGCGACTGAAGCTTTTGAAGAGCAGATAGAATCCGGTCCCCGACAGCCAGAGCGTACCGAACGCCACCGTGATGATCAGCGGATGATTGAAGCTCTTCCGGTTCACATAGTCCATATTGTGGAGCATCCAGAAGAAGTCCCAGGTGCGCCATGTGTCGCCGCGCATGACAAGGAACCGGGCGGTATCGAGCGAGACATAAGCGCTGCTGTTTTCGGTGTCGGCAAAATCGACACGCCACATCGCGCCGTCGAAGTCGCGCGCTTCGAGATTGGCCTTCGCAAGCACACTGACCGCCCGCACCGGCGCGTCATTCATCATCGATGCGACGTCGCGCGCGAGTTGCTGGTCGACGCGGATATGCTCGCCGGTCGTGGCATCGATCAGCCGCGCGCCCTTTGCGGTGTGCACTTCATAGACCGCGCGCGCGCCGAGATCGCGGAGGATCAGCCCCTCGATCGGCTCGCCGCGCGGCAACGACGCGATGTCGAAATATTCGCCGGGCGGCAGCGGATGCGAATGCCCCATTCCGCCGCCATGTCCCCCGACCTTGTCCTTGTCGAGCAGCGCCATGACCGAGCCGCTCAACGCCCAGAGCAGGAACTGGAGGCCGAGGATCAGGCCGACCCATTTGTGGATACGCCGGAAAAAGAGCGGCGTCAGCCGGAAGCGTTTCATGCCTTTTTCCTCTTGCGGCGCGGGAAGGACCAGATCAGCAACCACGCGCCGGTCGCGGCCATTGCAAAGGCGCTCCATGTCGCCACACGAAGCAGCGGGTTATTGACGTCGGTCCGCTCGTCATAATCCATGATGTGCAGCATCCACGCAAAGTCGAAGACCCGCCAGAGCGCGTGCCGCCGCGAGATCAGTTCCCCGGTTTGGGGCGACAGATAGAGCGTCGGCCGGTTCCAGCCTTCGAACTCGACTTGCCAATAGGGCGGTTTGCGCGCCTGCATTTCCTGCGGCGCCTCGGTCAACAGGCGAACCGATACGATCTTGCCGTCGCCGGTATAGATGCTTCGTGCCGCTTCGCGGATCTGCGCTGCGGTCAGGGGCGGGATGGGTTCGGCGGTCCGCGCGTCGAAGAGCCGCGCGCCCTCCGGCGTCTCGGCGCGCCAGACCGTCTCTCCCGAAAAGCGCTGGAGACGAATCTCGGACACCCCCGGCGCGGCCGCAACGACCTTCGACGGCGTGGCAAGGCCATCGAGGTCGAAGGGCTGGACCGCCGGGGAGCGCACCAGATCATCGCCGTGGATGATGTCGATATGCACCGCCACCATGTAGAAACCGGTCAGCGTCCAGAGCAGCGCCTGGATACCGACGACCAGTGCCAGCCACTTATGGGTCCGGCGGATGAAAAGCGGCCAACGGATCGCCATGTCCCGTCCCTCAGAACGCCGTCCGGAAACCGACGTAGAAGCGCCGGCCGAGCAGGTCGTAGGTCATCGTGTCGGTGTTCGCATCGGTGAAGCTCTGGATATAGGGCGCCTTCCGATCGAAGAGATTGTCGACCCCGACCTGGAAGCGCGTCTTCTCGTCGATTTCGTATGCGAGCTGCAGATTGTGGTAAAAGACATTCGGCGTGCGATAGCCGATCTCGCCCGGCGCCGCATTGAAATCGGTCGCCTTGCCGATCCATTGGGTCGACCAGGTTGCGCTGATGCCGTCCTTCTCGGCCGTGAGCACGCCATAGCCGCGCCATTTCGAATAGCCCCCGTTGCCGCCGCCGATGAAGCCGTCGAAATCGATCGGCGCGCCGCCGGGGAAGGGCAGGACGACATATTTGTTGAGGTAGGTCAGGTTGACGTCGAGCGAGATATTCACGCTGCCGATGCCGCCCGCGTAGACAAGGCCGAGGTCGAGCCCGTTCATCTCTTCGCGCCCGGTGTTGATCGGTTGTGCCGACAGGAAGGTCACTTCGCCGGTCAGCGGGCTGCGGGTGAAATCGTCGCAGAAAGGATGCGACAGATTTTGGCTCGCGTAACAGATCGACAGCTTGGTCGACCCCGGGATGGCGCGGATCGCGTCCTTGATCCTGATGTCGAACCAGTCGGCGGTGAGCGACAGGCCCGGGATCAGTCCCTTCGGAGAGATCACCGTGCCGACCGTCCAGGTCGTCGAGCTTTCGGGCTTCAGATTTTCGTTGCCGCCAACCGTCGTCAAAATGGTCGTGCCAAGCTGGACATAATTGGCGGGAACGCCCGACGCCTGGCAGTTGGCGATCAGCGTCGCATTGCCGCTTGTCGCATAGCGCGAACAGGGGTCGGTGGTGGTGAGATTGCCTTCCGAAACCCCGCCGAAGAGTTCGGGGACATTCGGGATGCGAAAGCCGGTGCCATAGGTGCCGCGGAGGCGGAAGCTGTCATTGATGACCCAGTCGAGGCTGGCCTTATAGTTCCAGTCGCTGCCGAACAGGTCGTAATCCGAATAGCGCACCGCGCCGCCGGCAGTCAGCGATTGGAAGAAGGGCGTGTCGGCAAGGATCGGCACCGACAGTTCGAGATAGGCTTCCTTCGCGGTGCTCGAACCCGAGATCGGGTCCTGCTGGTTGGTGTTCGCGATGCCGAGCACGGTCAGCGGATCGGGGTCGCGCCAGCCCTTTTCCTTGCGATAGACAAGGCCAGCCGCGAACGAAACCGGCCCCGCGGGCAGCTTGAACAAGTCGCCGTTGAGGTCGGCGGTGAAGGTCGCCAGTTCGTTGCCGCCGCGGTCGCGCGAGGTGAAGAGGATATAATCGAGCACCTCCGGCGTCAGGTCACCGAAGCCGAGATAGTCGCCGCACGGGATCGCCGCGCCGGCTGCCAGGCTGCATTTGGTCGTGTCGATCGTGTTGCGGACACGTTCGAGATTGGCGATATTGGTCGAACCGTCGACCCCGGTATTGCGGCCGAAGGCGCCCGCGACTTCCCACGCCCAATCGTTCGAAAACTTGCCGCGCAGACCAAAGGTGCCCTGCCATGTTTCGGTTTCCTGGAAGAATTGCCGCGGGCCCGGCTCGGCGAGGCGGCGCTGGACGAGCACGATATCCTGGCCCGTCGGATTGGTCGGATTGCCTGCCGATATGGCGAGATTGCGGAGCGTGCCCGGGGTGGCGATCTGCTTCGACTTGCGGAAGGTATAGAGGAACTCCCCGAACGCCTCGATAGTGTCGGTGAGGTCATAATCGGCGAAGAAGGCCGTGCTGACGCGCTCGACCGGGCTGACGGCGTTGAGGAAGGGGTTCGAGTTGAAATTATGCTTCGCCGCGCTGTAGGGCTCGAAGAAATCGCCGTCGCCGCCAAGGGTCTGATTGAAGTTGATCTGCTGGCCGTTCGGCAACACCGCGCGGCCGCCGATCGTCGAGGCGCTATTGACGCAGCCCAATGCACCCGGGGTCGTTTCGGCCAGCGAACAAGGGGCGCGGCTCGCCATGTTGACCGCCTTGGTCTTCTGATAGGTTACCGCCGCCATGAAGCCGCCGCGATCGTTACGGACGCCCCAGATCAGGTCGGCGGTGAAATCCGAACCGTCGCCCTTTTCGGTGATACCCTGCCGCACGCTGAGGCCCAGGCCTTCATAGTCGGTGCGCGTCACAAGATTGACCACCCCCGCCATCGCGTCGGCACCATAGATCGCCGAGGCGCCGTCCTTGAGCACGTCGGTGCGCGCCAGCGCCACGACGGGGATCATGTTGAGGTCGGGCGACGAGTTGGCGCCGGTGCCGCCCGCAACGAGGCGGCGGCCGTTGAGGAGCACGAGCGTGCGCTTGATGCCGAGGCCGCGAAGATTGACCTGTGCCGTGCCATAGCCGTTGTTCGCCCAATAGGCGGAGGTCTGGTTGCCCGCGAAGCCCGCATTGGCAGGCAGCCGCTGTAACACGGTCTCGATGTTGACGAGGCCGGTGTTTTCGATCTGCTCGGCCGAGACAACCGTCGCGGGACCGACGCCGGCCAGATCCTGACGACGGATGCGCGATCCCGTCACCACGATGTCGTTGGCGCTGTCGACGCTAGCAGCACCCGCATCGGGCCCGCTGCCCTCCTGCGCCAGGGCGGGCGTCGACAGGCAAACGACAGCTGCGGCACCGGTAAGCAACATTGTTCTGATCATCATGGCGAAACCCCCTTTTTTGGCCGCTGCGTGGCCGCAAGCTGCCGTGATTGTATATACAGGCACGCTGGATATACGCGCGGCGAGACCTCACCCCTCACTTCGCATGCACTTTCTTGCGCACACGTCCCGGCGGGCTATCCCGAGCCGCCTCCGGCGACCGGTGCGTGTAATAAAATTACGCGCCCGACCGGTGGGTCGGGCGCGTAATCATCGAATATGTGCAAAGCCGACGACCATGCTTCGGTCGGCTTTCGGCGGCGTCCGTCTCGCAAGACCTAGAACCAGGCTTTCACCCCGACAACCAGGCTGACGCTGTCGGCGTCTTCACCGTGCATGCGCGCGAAACGCGCTGTATCGCCTGCCTTGCGCGCCCATTCGACGCCTACATAGGGGGCGAATTCCCGGACGATTTCGTAGCGGAGCCGGAGACCGAGCTCGACGTCGGACAAACCCGACCCGATGCCGCTTTCGGGAACATCCTGCAGCGCGAAGTTCACCTCGGCCATCGGCTGCAGGATCAGTTTCTGGGTGATGCGCTGATCGTAGCTTCCCTCGAGCCGGGCGAGCAGATCGCCCTTGTTCGACAGGAACAGCGCGCCCTCGACCTCGAACCAGTAAGGCGCGAGCCCCTCGAAGCCGATTGTCGCATAGGTGCGATCGGGGCCTGCCCCAAAGTCCTGCCGAATACCCGCCTGCGCGTTGAAATAGGGCCCGATCGCGCGGCTGTAGAGCGCCTGCACCTCACCGCTTTCGAGGCCTTCGCCGAAAACGGTTTCGCCCTCGCTCTTCAGCGTCAGCCGGTTGATGTCGCCGCCGTACCAGGCCTCGCCTTCCCAGCGGAAGCCGTCGCGTCCCTTGCGCGCCTGATATTCGGCAAGATTGAGGCTGACAAAGCCGACCTGCTGCGCGCCATTTTCGAGCATCATAGCATGGCGCGAATGCTCCATCTCGCCCTTCGGGAAGATGCGGTCGGCGTACCAGTCGTCGGGCGGCGGCGGCGCGGGCGCATCGCCGGGTGGCAGGTCCGTGCCGCTGGCGCCCGCCGTCCCGGGCATGGCCGCCGCGTCGTGCGCAGGCGCCTGTTTCGGGGTGCAATGCCCCATGCTTGCATGCTCGGGCGGACAGTCGGGATCGGACGCCGGCACGCCATGATCCATCGCCTTCATTTCGTGATCGGCCTTGGCGTCGGGCGCTTCGCTTTCGGGTGGCGGAGTGCCGAGGGTGCAATGGCCCATCGCCGCGTGTTCGGCCGTGCAGGCCGGCGCGTCGGAAGCGGGTTTCGACGCGGGTGGCGCAGCGTGCGCCGAATGATCCATCGACTGCGCCGCCGCCGGGACGACAAAAGCGAACGGCGCGACGCCGGCGAGGAAGAGCGCGATCCGGGTCATTCGCCGTCTCCCTTCGGGCGGACGCTGACCACGCGCATCATCCCCGCGTGCATGTGATAGAGAAGATGGCAGTGGAACGCCCAGTCGCCGAGCGCGTCGGCGGTGAAGTCGAAGCTCGCGGTCCCGCCCGGCTGGACGAGCACCGTGTGCTTGCGCGGCGAACGATCGCCCTTCCCCGTGACCAGTTCGAAGAAATGGCCGTGCAGGTGGATGGGGTGGCTCATCATCGAATCGTTGATCAGGTTGATCCGCACGCGCTCGCCCTCGACAAAGGGCATCGGTTCGTGATGGTCGGACATCTTCACCCCGTCGAACGACCACATGAACCGCTCCATGTTGCCGGTCAGATGGATGTCGAGCGAGCGCGACGCCGCACGCACGTCGGGATTGCGTTCGAGCGCGACCAGGTCGTGATAGGTGAGCACCTTGTGCTGCGCATCCTCGAGCCCCTGCCCCGGCTCACCCATGCGATCGACCGGCATCGGCGAGATCGACTGGACGCTCGGGTCGCGCTTGACCTGCGGCGCGACACTGAAATCGCGCATACTGTGGTCCATGCCCCCCGAACCATGGCCCATTGCAGCATGGTCGACGGCGCCGCCGTCGGCGGGCGGCGGCGTGCAATGACCCATCGCGGCATGCTCGGCCGTGCACGACGCATCGCCAGCGCTGGCCATCGCGCCCATGCCCATGTCCTTCATGGTCGCGAGCGGCCGTTCGCGTAGCGGCGGCACCTCGGCGACCATGCCGGCGCGCGGCGCCAGCGTCGCGCGTCCCATGCCCGACCGATCATTGGCTTCGGCGACGAGGGTATAGGCGCGATCCTCGGCCGGGGTGACGATCACATCATAGGTTTCGGCGACCGCGATCTGGAATTCGTCGATCTCGACCGGTACGATGTTGAGGCCGTCGGCCTGCACCACCGTCATGCGAAGCCCAGGGATGCGGACGTTGAAGATCGACATTGCCGAGGCGTTGATGATGCGCAGCCGCACACGCTCGCCGGGCCGGAAGAGGCCGGTCCAATTGTCGCGCGGGCCATGGCCGTTCACGAGGAAGCTGTAGGTCGACCCGCTGACGTCGGCGATGTCGGCCGGGTCCATCCGCATGGCGCCCCACTCGATACGATCCTTGAGCGGCTGGTCCTTGCCCGCGAGCAGCCCGCCGAGCGTCTGGCGCTGCATGTTGAAATGGCCGGGATTGACCTTGAGCTTGCGGAAGATTTCCTCCGGCGACAGCCGGCTGTGGTCCGACAGCACGATGACATGCTCGCGGTCGTATCCGATCGGGTCGGCTCCCGCGGGATCGATGACGATCGGGCCATAATGACCGAGTTGCTCCTGCAACCCCGAATGGCTGTGGTACCAGTAAGTCCCCGACTGAACGACGGGAAACTCATAGACGAAGGTCGACTTCGGCTTGATGCCGGGAAAGCTGACTCCGGGGACACCATCCATATGAAAGGGCAGGATCAGCCCGTGCCAGTGGATCGAACTGTCCTCGTCGAGCTCATTGATGACGGTCAGGCGGGCGGCCTGCCCTTCCTTCAGCCGGACGAGCGGCGCCGGTACGGTGCCGTTGATCCCGATCGCGCGGCTGACCTTGCCGTCGATCCGCATCGTCTGGCGCGCGATACGCAGGCTGATATCATTTCCCGAAACGGTGGGAAGGGTCGAGGCAATGCCGGGCGACACCGTCTGCGCCCAGGCCGGAAACCACGGCGCCAGTGCGGCGGCCGCTCCGCCGCCCAATGCTCCGCTCACGAAACGACGCCTGTCTATCTGCATGATCTTCCTGATTGTTACCGTCTGTCTGCAAACTCTTACGCAGCCGCCTTGTCGGCCCCTTGCCGCAACCGGCCATTTTCGGGAAGTCGGCGCCTATCCCCCGTCACCGCCAAGCAGCGCGCGGAGCTTGGCGCGTGCGCGGTAAAGCCGCGTCTCCACCGTTTTCTCGCTGACCTTCAGCATCTCGGCCGCCTCGGACTGGCTGATATCCTCGACCCCGCGCAGCACCAGCACTTCGCGCAGATTGTGCGGCAACGCCGCCATCGCGGCGCGGACACGAGCAAGCTCGGCGCGGTCTCCGGCTTCGATATCGGGTGCCGGCTCTTCGCCCGGGATCTCGTACGCGCTTTCGATCGGAAGCGCGCGCGCAAAGAAGGAGCGCACCGCGCGCCGCCGCGCCCAGTCGCGGCATTTGTTGATCGCGATGCGCGAAATCCATGTACGGAACGGCCGCTCGCCGTCGTAGCGCGCAAGCGCAGCGAAACCAGCCACGAACGTCTCCTGCGTCAGGTCCATCGCCTCGTCGGAGTCGCCGACATGGCTCCGGATCAACCTGAAAACCGGCGCTTTGTAGCGCGCCAGAAACTCACGATAGACGTCCTGCCGCCCGGACCGGGCCAGCGCGGCGAGTTCCCCGTCGCTACATCGCGAAAGGTCGAGGCTCACCGCGCATCGGCGGTCAGCGCTTCGACCACGACCTTGTCGAACATCCTAGCCTGATCACGATCGAGCACGCCGCGCATCGCGAACAGATGCTGGAGGGTTTCCTTCTGAAGGTCGCCCATGACTTCATGCGTCTCGTCGATCGCCTTGGTGACTTGCGGCCCATAGCCATGCTCGGCGGCGATCGCCTGCGCGAGCCGGATATTCGCCGCACGCATTTCGAGTTCGAGCGCCTCGCGTCGTGCGGCGAAGCGCGCCTCGATCGGGCTGAGTTTTTGCTGCTGGGCGGGAGACAGCTTCAGCTCGCGGTGCAACATCGCATGGAGTTCGGTCTCGTTCGCGCGCGGTGCATCGACCAGCGCACGGCCCACGAACACGCCCGCGAGCGCCGCGAGAAACGCGATCAAGCCGACGATGAGCAAGCGGCGCGACAGCGTCATCAACGCGGGTCCAGCGGGCTGGCAGGGACCAGCGGCGTGAGCGGGCTCGCCGCGATTGCCGCGGGCGCAAAGGCGCTGCCGGCGATCACCCCACCTCCAAGCGAAATGAACGCGGCCAGTGCGATCGTCCGTTTGAGCGCCGCGGCTTCGCGCTGCCGCGCCGCCAGCGCATCGAGGACGCGGTCGTCCAATGCCTCGAGCGCCGCCGGAATCGCGGCCGCGTCCAATATTCGAAGTTCGTCGTCCATCGGCTTTCCGCCAGTCCTTTCAGAAGCAGTATACGCGCCGCGCTCTACCAACCCTCGGCGATCATTCGATTTTGGGCCATGTTTTTCGCAAGGGCCACTGCCGTGTCGTGCGTAATAGCCAAGACAGGCATCCAATTGGAGTTTTTTATGAACAAGTGGCTCCCCCTCCACCTCGCGACCATGCTCGTCCTGGCATCGACGCCCGGTACCGCGCTCGCACATGCCAAACTCGTCGGCTCGACGCCCGCGGCGGGCGCAGCGGTGACCAAAGTAACGGCGATAAACCTGAAATTCAGCGAAAAGCTCATTGCCTCCACCGTGAAGGCCGAGTTGACCATGACCGCCATGCCCGGAATGAAGGATCATCCTCCGATGAAAATCCCTTTCACCTCGGCGATGGGCAAAGATGGCAAGTCGATGACGCTGCAACCGAAGCGCGCGCTCGTCCCCGGCACGTACAAGGTCAAATGGTCGGCAGCGGGCGCGGATACGCATCGCATGGGCAGCGAATTCAGCTTCACCGTCAAATAGGGTGATGACCGACCTCCCCATGATCGGCATCCGGTTGGCACTTTATGTCCTCCTCATGCTGCTCACGGGGCTGGCCGCATTTCCGCTCTACACCCTCCACCACGGCGAGCGCGCGAACCGCCTGTTCGCCACGATTTTCGCGCCCGCCCAACGCTGGCTTTGCGGGTCCGGATTGCTGGTTTCGACTGCCGGCATGGTCGTCCTAACCGCGAATATGCACGGCGTCGGGCTATTTTCCGTCGAACCGGCGATGCTCCGCACCATGCTGGTCGATACCGCCATGGGCGCTGCGTGGCTGGTTCGCACCATAGCACTGCTGGTCGCGGCGATCGCCGCCTGGAATCTCGCCAAGCGGCCGAGAACCGCCACCGCCATTCTCGCGGTCGCCGGGTCGGCCGCGCTTGCGACGCTGGCATGGTCCGGCCACGCCGGCGCGAGCGAAGGGGCGACGGGGACGATCCATCGCCTCGCCGATATCCTGCATTTGATCGCCGCCGCCATTTGGGTCGGGGCGATCGCCGCCTTCCTGTTCCTGCTACGGCCGGCACGCGACAGGCCACACTCCAAAAATATTGCACTCGCGGCCCGGAGCCTCGATCGGTTCGGGCGCGTCGGGACGATCTGCGTGCTCGTCATTACAGCGACGGGGCTCGTCAATGCCCAGATCATCGTCGGGCTTGAAAATGCCACCCGATCGATCGCGTCGACATACGGGCAATTGCTTCTCGGCAAACTCGCGCTCTTCGCGTCGATGCTGGCGCTTGCCGCAGCGAACCGCTGGCGACTGACCCCCGCCTTGAAAGCGGCATCGATCGACGGCGATCCCGGGGCCGCGGCGACTTCGATCCGCCGAAGCATCGGCGCCGAAGCGACGGCGGCCGGAGCGATTCTTATCTTGGTCGCCTGGTTCGGGACCCTCGAACCCTAGGCCGGATGTCTATGCGCACAGCGGATCCGGCGCCCAAAGCCGGTCCAGCGGCATCGACAGGGCATGCACCGAATCGTGTTGCGACCGATAGAGCAGCCCGCGCCTTCTTCCGGTTTTGCAACCCGCTTGCCCGGCACCTACGCCATGCGTCGCGAAGGAAATAAGTGCGCCATTCACCAAGAAGCGAGCTTCTTCGCGCATTTTTCAATGAATTGACAGGAAATTGGATGCCCCGTGAGGATTCGAACCTCAATAGACGGAATCAGAATCCGTAGTCTTACCATTAGACGACGGGGCAATGAGGCGGGCGCAATATGATTGCGAGCGCCCGCTGTCAAGGCCGCTGGGTCGGCCCGAACAAGTCCGCTTGCCCTGACGCATTTCGCCGCTAGCATCGCGCCAACAACAATGGGGGCTGCGCCCCGGCGCAGGACACCCGTAAGGAGTGGGCTGATGCGTCATGTCGCAATCGTCGGGTCGGGTCCCGCGGGCTATTATACCGCCGAAACATTGCAGAAGGCGGAGGATATCGCCGTCGACGTCATCGACCGCCTGCCCGTCCCCTATGGCCTGATCCGCACCGGCGTCGCCCCAGATCACCAGTCGATCAAGGCGGTATCGCGCCGCTATGAAGGCACCGCGCTGACCGACAATGTGCGCTTTGTCGGGCATGTTTCGGTCGGCACCGACGTCACCATCGACGAACTGGTCGACCTGTATGACGCGGTGATTCTCGCAACCGGCGCGCCGAACGACCGCCCGCTCGACATCCCCGGCGCCACCCTGCCCGGCGTGATCGGCAGCGCCGCCTTTGTCGGCTGGTACAACGGCCATCCCGATTTCGCCGACCTCGCCCCATCGCTCGACGCGCCCGGCGTCGCGGTGATCGGCAACGGCAATGTCGCACTCGACGTCGCACGCATTCTCGCCAAGACCGCGCAGGAATTTACCGGCAGCGACATCGTCGCCCATGCCCGCGCCGCGCTCGAGGCCAGCGCGGTGCGCCATATCTCGATCCTCGGGCGCCGCGGCCCGCACCAGATCGCGATGACGCCCAAGGAACTCGGCGAGCTCGGTCACCTCGAGCGCGCCAGCCCGCGCGTCGACCCCGCCGATCTGCCGCCCGAAGGCGACGATGCGATGCTGGAGCCCGGCATGCGCAAGTCGGTGACGCATTTGCGCAGCTTTACCGCCAACCCGGTCGCCAAGCCGGTGACGATCGACTTCGACTTTTTCGCCATGCCGGTCGCGATCGAGGGCGACGGCCGCGTCCAGCGCGTCATCGTCGAACGCACGAGGCTCGACGCCGACCTCCGCAGCCATGGCACGGGCGAGACCTATGCGATCGACGCCGGGCTGGTGATCAGCTGCATCGGCTATCAGACGCCGCCGATCCCCGGCGTGCCGTACGAACATGGCCGCGGCCGCTTCGCGAGCGACGAGGGGCGCATCCTGCCCGGTCTCTACGCGGTCGGCTGGGCGCGGCGCGGGCCGTCGGGGACGATCGGCACGAACAAGCCCGACGGCGCGCGGATCGGCGAAATGGTGATCGAGGATATCGGCCGCGGCGCGGGCAAGGCCGGGCGGCCGGGGCTCGACGCGCTGCTCGCCAGCCGCAACATCACGCCCGTCACCTTCCGCGACTGGCGCCGGATCGAGGAGGCCGAGGTCGCTGCGGCGCTCGACGGCCGCCCGCGCGAGAAATTCACCAGCGTCGAGGCGATGCTCGCCGCGATCGGGCGGTGACCGAACGGCTCCGCACCGCGCTGCGCTGGCTGCTCGCGCTCGCTTATGGCTATGCGGGCTATCTCCATCTCGTGCGGCCCGCCCCCTTTCTCGCGATCACGCCGCCGTGGGTGCCCGCGCCCGAAATCGTCGTGGCCGCGACAGGCATCGCCGAGATCGCCGGTGCGATCGGGCTGATGATCCCATGGACGCGCAAGGCCGCCGGCTGGAGCCTCGCGCTCTATGCGCTCTGCGTCTGGCCCGCGAATGTCCACCATGCGCTCGCCAATGTCGCGATCGGCGGCGAGACGCTCAGCTGGTGGTATCACGGCCCGCGTCTTGCCGCGCAGCCGCTGATCATCTGGTGGGCCTTGTGGGCGAGCGGCGCGACCGACTGGCCGTTTCGCCGCCGCGCCTGACCCTTATTTCGCGACCGGAGTCTCGATCGGCGGCTGGCCCTTCTGGCTCGCCGCATAGGCCTCGACCGCCTTCAGCACGCGCAGCATGTTGCCGCTCGCGATCTTTTCGAGGTCGGCCTGGCTGTAGCCGCGCTTCGCCAGCTCGACGAACAGCGCGGGATAGCCCGACACATCTTCCATGCCGACGGGCGCAGAATCCATCCCGTCATAATCGCCGCCGAGCCCGATATGATCGACCCCGATCGTCTTTTTCAGATGGTCGATATGCTCCGCGACCTTCGCGACATCCGTCGTCGGGACCGGGTTGGCCGCCTCCCACGTCTTCAGCGCCGCATCGGCTGCCGCCGGGTCGCCGGGATACATCGCCTTCAGCCGCGCCTGTTCGGCGGTGCGCGCAAGGCCCTGCGCGCGGACGTCGGCATCGAGGAAGGTCGGCAACAGCACGACCATGACGATCCCGCCATTCGCTTTCACCGCGGGCAGAACGCTGTCGGGGACGTTGCGCGGATGCGGATTGACCGCGCGCACGCCCGAATGGCTGAACATCACCGGCGCGTGCGAAGTTTCGAGCGCGTCCTTCATCGTCGCTTCGCTGACATGACTCAAATCGACGATCATCCCGATGCGGTTCATCTCGCGCACCACCTGTCGGCCGAAATCGGTGAGCCCGTCGTGCGCAGGGGCATCGGTCGCAGCGTCGGCCCAGCTCAGATTCTTCGAATGGGTCAGCGTCATGTACCGCGCGCCGAGATCGTACATCTGGCGCAGCACCGCGAGCGACGAGCCGATCGAATGCCCGCCCTCCATACCGAGCATCCCGGCGATCTTGCCCGCCTTCATCGCCTTTTCGAGTTCGACCGAAGTCGACGCGAGCGCGAGGTCGTTCGGGTAACGCGCAACGAGCCGCTTCATCACGTCGATCTGTTCGATCGTCTGCTGCACTGCCTCTGCCTCGTTCGGATTGCTCGGCACATAGACCGACCAGAATTGCGCGCCGACATGGCCCTTGCGCAGCCGCATCAGGTCGGTGTGCATCGCGATTTCGGGTGGGGTCGCGTCGGGCCGGGCAGTGTCGGTCGTGTCCTGAAAGTCGAAATCGTTGATCATATTGCCCGCGCGCCCGCGCAGCGCCCATGGCACGTCATTATGCCCATCGAAGACCGGCGCCTTCTTCAGTGCCGCTTCGGCGGTTGCCTCGGGCGATTTCTGCGCCAGCGCGGGGGTGGAGACGAGGGCGAGAGCGGCGAGGCCGGCGAGCAGGGTGGGCTTGTTCATGGCGCGCGACCTTACGTGCTTGCGCCGATGGCGCAAGCCTTGCTTGACGCGAGCGTAAAGCCCGCGCAGCATCGGACGATGACAGCTTTCGACGACTGGCGCGCGCGCTCGCCCTATTATGACGAAACCCACGAAGCGCTCGCGCAAAGCGTCCGCCGTTTCGTCGCGCGCGAGATCGCGCCCAACATCGACCGTTGGGAAAACGAGGGCGAACTGCCGCGCGAGTTGCACCGGAAAGCCGCCGAAGCGGGCATTCTCGGCCTCCGCTATCCCGAGCAATATGGGGGGCACAGCGAAGGCTTCGACAATTTCCACGGGCTCGTGCTGACCGAGGAACTTGCAGCGGTCGGCGCAGGCGGGCTCGGCGCGTCGCTGATGACGCACGGCATCGGCCTGCCGCCGATCCTCGCGCTGGGGTCGGAGGAACTCAAGCAGCGCGTCGCGCCGCCGGTGTTGGCGGGCGACAAGATCATCGCGCTCGGCATCACCGAAGCCGGCGGCGGCAGCGATGTCGCGAGCCTCAGGACGACGGCGGTCCGGGACGGCGGCCATTATATCGTCAACGGCGGCAAGATGTTCATCACCAGCGGCATGCGCGCCGACTGGCTGACCTGCGCGGTGCGCACCGGCGGGCCGGGCGCGGCGGGCATCTCGCTGCTGCTGATCGACATGGACAGTCCCGGCATCGAGCGCACGCGGCTCGACAAGATGGGCTGGCGGTGCAGCGACACCGCCGCGATCCATTTCAGCGACGTCCGTGTCCCCGCCGAAAACCTGATCGGCCAGGAGAACGCCGGCTTCATCGGCATCATGCGCAATTTCAACAGCGAACGGCTCGGCATGGCGATGGGCTGCTGCGCCTATGCCCGCGTCGCGATGGCCGAGGCGGCCGAATGGGCGCAGCAACGCGAGACGTTCGGCAAGCCGCTCGTCGGCCACCAGTCGATCCGTATCAAGCTTGCCGACATGGAACGCCAGATCGAGGCGACGCAGGCATGGGTCGACCTCTGCGCCTGGCAGGTCAAGACCGGCAAGGACCGCCCCGCCGACTTCGCGATGCTGAAGGTGCAGGCGACGCGCATGCTGGAAGCCGTCGCACGCGAGGCGGCGCAGGTGCTGGGCGGCGCATCCTATATCACCGGCAGCAAGGTCGAGCGCATCTACCGCGAGGTGCGCGTCAATGCCATCGGCGGCGGCAGCGAGGAAATCATGCTCGATCTCGCCGGGCGGCAGCTCTTCGGCGGGAAGCGCTGACCGCCGTGGACGACAAGGCCATCTCCAAGTCGCTGTCCTATTGGCTGCGGCACAGGCCCGACGCCGGCGGTCTCTCGATCGACCCGGCGGGCTGGACCGAAGTCGAGGCAGTATTGACCGCTCTGGAACGCGCCGACCTGCCACACGGCCCTGGCGATCTTCAGCGCGTCGTCGCCGAGAGCGACAAGAACCGCTTCGAACTCTCGCCCGACGGGCAGCTGATCCGTGCGCGACAAGGGCATTCGATTCCGATCGATCTTGGCTGGCCGGTGACTTCGCCGCCCGACTATCTGTTTCACGGCACGGTCGAAAAATTCCTGCCGGCAATCCTTGCCGAAGGACTCCGTCCGATGGCGCGGCACCATGTCCATCTTTCGGCCGATCACGCAACGGCGACCGCCGTCGGGGCGCGGCGCGGAAAACCCGTGATCCTGCAGGTTGGCGCCGGCATGATGGCCGCCGGTGGCACCGAGTTTCGTTTGTCGGCCAATGGCGTGTGGCTGGTCGACCATGTCCCGCCAGCGTTCATCGACCGCGCCGACTGAGCGGCCTCAGTCGAGCGAATCCGCCTTTGCCTTCTCGGCCAGCGCACACGATTCGGCCTTGAGCGGGCGCGACACGGGGCAGACTTCCTGCACATAGCCGTTGAGCACATTGGTCAGCGCGTCGGGGATCAGGCGGTAAAAGACGAACTGGCCGCGCTTTTCGCTCACGATCAGCCCGGCATTTTCGAGCACCGACAGATGCTGCGACACCGCAGGCTTGCTCATCTCGAACCGCGCCGCGATATCGCCCGCGCTCAGTTCCGCATGCGCCAGATAGGCGAGAATCTTGCGTCGCGGCGTCGATGCCAGTGCCTGAAAAACCCGTTCCATGGTCCCGAAATGGGCATCGCTGGCCGACTTGACAAGCAATAATTTATTTAAGTAATTACTTATATTCTTTTGAACGAGGAGTCGGGCGATGCGCAGCGAACTGAATCCCCACGCGGTCAATTTCCTGATCGACGAGGACGGCCCCAACCCCCGCAAGGGCCGCGTGCGCGCCGACATGCCGAGCATCCTCTGGAATGGCGGCATGGCGGCGACCGCTCTCGTCGCCGGCCCCTTTTTTATCACCCCCTCGGCAATCCTGCTCTTTTTCGTCACCACCGGCGCCGCGCTGCTGCTCGGCCACAGCGTCGGCTATCACCGCATGATGATCCACGGCAGCTTCGCCGCGCCGCGCTGGCTGACGCGCACGCTCGTCTGGTTCGGCACCTTCGTCGGAATGGCGGGCCCCTATGGCATCATCCGCGCGCACGACACGCGCGACTGGGCACAGCGACAGGCCGACTGCCATCCCTTCCTCGCGCACAAGACGCACATCCTCCGCGACGCATGGTGGCAAATCTATTGCCGGCTCGACCTCGATCGCCCGCCGCGTTTCGATTTCGCCGAACTCGACCGCGATCCCTTCTATCGCTGGCTCGAGGCGACATGGCGCTGGCAGCAATTGCCCGTCGGGCTTCTCTTCTTTGCCATCGGCGGTTGGAGCTGGGTTATCTGGGGCGTCGCAGCACGCGTCGCGGTCGCGAATCACGGGCACTGGCTCGTCGGTCATCTCGCGCATAATCGCGGGCCGCAGCACTGGACCGTCGATGCGCATGGCGTGCAGGCCTTCGACGTTCCGTGGGCAGCGATCCCGACGATGGGCGAGGCGTGGCACAACAATCACCATGCCTATCCGGGATCGGCACGCATCGGCCTCCATCCGGGCCAAAGCGACTGGGGCTATGCCGTCATCCGCCTGTGCGAGCGCGTCGGGCTGATGTGGGACGTCCGTACGCCGGACACGATGGGCCTCCGCCCGGGCCTCTCCGAGGTCCCTCGACACGGCGATGGCTTCGCGGCACAGTCGCAGCATGGACACTCTGACGCACAGTTGGCCCACTGAGGCCGAAACACTTCTCGACGACCTCGTCGACCTTCGCCGCGCAATCCATCGCGAGCCCGAATTGGGTCTCCAGAACCCCAAGACGCTCGCGAAGATCAAGGACGCGCTTGCGGGGCTGCCGCTCGAATTTCGCGAGGGGCCGTCGACGACCGGCCTCGTCGCGATCCTGCGCGGGCCCGCAAACGGGCGCACCGTGCTGCTGCGCGGCGACATGGACGCGCTGCCCTTGCTCGAGGACACCGGACTCGATTTCACTTCCGAGATTGCGGGCGCGATGCACGCCTGCGGGCACGACACGCATGTCGCGATGCTCGTCGGCGCGGCGAAGCTGCTCTGCGCCGCACGCGACCGACTGCCCGGCACGGTGATGTTCATGTTCCAGCCGGGCGAGGAAGGCCATCATGGGGCGCGCTTCATGCTGGAGGACGGGATCATCGACCCGCTCCCCGACGCGGCCTTTGCGCTCCATATCATGCCCAACGCGCCGCACGGCATCTTCGCCGGACGCGCCGGCCCGCTGCTCGCCTCGTCCGATGTGCTGAACATCACCGTCAAGGGCGCCGGCGGCCACGCCTCGATGCCGCACGACAGCATCGACCCGATCCCGGTTGCCTGCGCCATCGTCACCGCGATCCAGACGATGGTCACGCGCCGCATATCGGTCTTCGACCCCGCAGTCGTCACCATCGCAAAAATCGCTGCGGGGACGACCAACAATATCATTCCCGAGAGTGCGGAGATGCAGGGCACGATCCGCACCCTGTCGCCCGAACGCCGGGCGATGGTGGCACGCGAACTGAAACGCCTCGCCCCCGCGATCGCCGAGGCGCATGGCTGCACGGCCGAGGTCGAGATTATCGAGGGCTTCCCCGTCACCGTCTGCGACGCGCGCGCCGTGACGTTCGGCCAGTCGGTCGTCGAAGAGACCTTCGGCGAAGAGGCCTGGCTGACGATGGATAACCCCGTGATGGGCGCCGAGGATTTCTCCTACGTCCTCGAAAAGGTCCCCGGTGCGATGTTCTGGCTCGGCGCGAGCGAGGCAGGCAGCGACTGGCGCCAGTGCTGCGGATTGCACAGCAATCATATGGTGCTCGACGAAAAGGTTATGGCGCGCGGCGCCGCCCTGCACGCCGCCCTCGCCGAACGCTTCCTCAATGAAGGCTTCAACGCATGATCAACATCATCGGCGCCATTCTCTCGGGCCTCATCATCGGCGCGCTTGCGCGCTTCTTCTATCCCGGCGCGGTCGAAATGGGCTGGCTCGCGACGATCCTGCTCGGCATCGGCGGCTCGCTGCTCGCGGGGCTCGTGACGTCGCGCGGGCAACGCGATTTCAGCCGCGCCGGCTGCCTCGCCTCGGTGATCGGGGCGATCGTGCTGATTTTCGTCGGACGGATGCTCGGCGTCGGCGGTTAGGGCACCAGCACCGTATCGACCGCCTGCGGCAGCAGGTCGGGATAGTCGAGCGTCGAATGCAGCCCGCGGCTTTCTTTACGATGCAGCGCGCTGCGCACGATCAGCTCGGCGCACTGGAGCAGGTTGCGGAGTTCGATCAGGTCGGTCGTGACGCGGAAATGACCATAATAATCGCCGACCTCGTCGGTCAGCATCTTGATCCGGTGCTGCGCACGTTCCAGCCTTTTGGTCGTGCGCACGATCCCGACATAGTTCCACATGAAGCGGCGGATCTCGGTCCAGTTCTGCTTGATCACCACCTCTTCGTCCGAATCGGTGACACGGCTTTCGTCCCACGGGCGGATCGGCGGCGGCGCGTCGAGTTCGTCCCAGCGCGCGACGATATCCTTTGCCGCCGCTTCGCCGAACACGAAACATTCGAGCAGCGAATTGGACGCAAGCCGATTGGCGCCGTGCAGCCCGCTCTCGGTACATTCGCCCGCCGCATAAAGCCCTGGCAGATCGGTGCGCCCGTCGAGGTCGATCAAGATGCCGCCGCACGTATAATGCTGCGCGGGCACGACCGGGATCGGCTGCTTCGTCATGTCGATGCCGAGCGTCAGCAGCTTTTCATAGATGTTCGGGAAATGCCCCGCGACGAAATCGGGATCCTTGTGGCTGATGTCGAGATGGACATAGTCGAGGCCGTAGCGCTTGATCTGGTCGTCGTTCGCGCGCGCGACCACGTCGCGCGGCGCGAGTTCGGCGCGCGCGTCATAATCGGGCATATAGCGATGCCCCGTGACGGGGTGCTTCAATATGCCCCCCTCGCCGCGCACCGCCTCGGTGATCAGGAAATTCTTGACGTCGAGATTATAGAGGCAGGTCGGGTGGAACTGCATCATTTCCATGTTCGAGACGCGGCAACCTGCGCGCCAGGCCATCGCGATGCCGTCGCCCGTCGCGCCGCGCGGTGCCGTCGAGAATTGATAGACGCGACCGGCGCCCCCGCTTGCGAGGATCGTCGCGCGGCCGACATGCGCGCGCACCTTGCCGCTCTTTTCGTCGAGCGCATAGACGCCCCAGACGCGGCCCGAGCCGGAGTAACGTTCCTCGTGGCGGCCGGTGATCAGGTCGATACACGCCTGCCCCGGCAGCAGCGTGATGTTCGGATGCGCCTCGGCGGTCTTCAATAGCGCCGCCTGCACCGCCCAGCCGGTCGCGTCGTCGACATGGACGATACGGCGGTGCGAATGCCCACCCTCGCGCGTCAAATGCAGCGCCTCGGCCTGCTTGTTGAAGGGGACGCCCATTTCGACGAGCCGTTCGATCGCGTGCGGCGCATTTTCGACGACGAACTCGACCGTCTCGCGCCGGTTGAGCCCGCCGCCCGCGACCATCGTGTCTTCGATATGATTTTCGAATGTGTCGCCGGCGTCGAGCACCGCCGCGATCCCGCCCTGCGCCCAGGCGGTCGACCCGCCGGTGAGTTCGCCCTTCGCGAGAACGAGGACCTTGCAATGGTCGGCAAGCGCGATCGCGGCGGTGAGGCCCGCGGCGCCCGATCCCACGATGATGACGTCGTATTCACTCATGGCGCCTCTGTTGCACAGCAAGGCGCCGCATGACAGGGGGATCGAAGACGCCGTCCAAGGGAATTTTTCGACATGCGCAAAGCTGAACTTGACCGGCGCACGTTGCTGGCCGCGATGGCGGGGCTCCCGCTCGCCGCCTGCGCGCACCGCACCGGGGCCGCCGGCGCAGGCAACCTCGGCGTCGCGACCTTCAACATCTGGCACGATGCCGGCGGGCGGTGGCCGACGCGCCTTCGCCTGCTGACCGCCGCGCTCCGCGCCGCCGACGCGGATGTCATTGCGCTCGAAGAGGTGCTCGAAGACGCCGGCAAGAGCCTGCCCAATCAGGCGACGACGATCGCGCACGACCTCGGTTATCCGGAGGTCCATTTCGTCGCGCCCGAACCCGAGGGTTCGCCCAAACGCTATGGCAATGCGATCCTGACGCGGCTCCCGGTGATCGAGGTCGCGCGGCGTAAGCTCGAACCACTCTCCGACTACCGTACCGCGATTCGTGTGCGCGTGCGGACCGGCGACGGCCCGGTCGATGTCGTCGGCACGCATCTCGCCTGGCAGCCCGAGGCGGCGGCGGTGCGCGCGCAGCAGGTCGCCGACCTGCTCGCCTGGCTGCCGCAGGACGACATGCCGCTCGTTATCATGGGCGATTTCAACGCGCCGCTCGACGATCCGGGTCTCGCGGCGCTGGGGCCGCCGCGCTTCGCTTCTGCCCTCGCGCCCGGTGCGGCACCGACCACGCTCAACCCGGCGCGCGGCCACGCTCCGCGCGTGATCGACCATATCTTCGCCGACTCAGCGCACTTCGCCGTCGCCGCGGCAAAGGTCATCGGCAGCGACGCAGTCGATGGCGAATATCCGTCCGATCATTTCGGGGTTGCGGCTCGCCTGACGCGAAAGGCGATCGGGCGCTAGGGGTTCGGCGAACCCCACGGGCCCTTTTTGCCGGCCGGACGGACGACCACCCCGCCCATATGCGCTTCGCGCGCGCGGCATTTCACGCCGTCGATATAGCAGGTCTCCGACCTGTAAGGCGTGCCATCGGCATAGCTCGCCCGCAGGCTGTCGATCAGGTCGGGATGATCGGGCGCGGCATTGTGATAGCGGACCGACCGTCCGTCGGCATCGGCCGTGCGCGCCTCGCAACCGGCGCAGACATGATCGGGGTAACGCGGATTGGCTTTGAGCGAAGCCCCGCAGATCGGACAGGCCTGTACCGCGCCCTCAGCCATTCGCCGCGCGGGTGAGGTTGAGGAAAACATCCTCGAGGTCGGCCTCGCGCGTCGACACGTCGACGATGCCGTGCCCCATCGCATTAACCGCCGCGAGCACCTCGCCCGCGTTCATGCGGTCCTTGTTGTAACTGATCGCAAGGCCTCGCTCGCCCTCGCGTTCGACCTTCTCGAACGCCGGGTGCGTCGGCAGCACGGTAACGTCGGCATCGAGCGTCACGACGACGATCTTCTCGCGCGCCATGTCGACCAGCTCGCGCGTCGGCTTGTTCGCGATCAGCTTGCCATGGTTGATGATCGCGATGCGGTCGCACAGCTCCTCGGCTTCCTCGAGATAGTGCGTCGTCAGCACCACGGTGACGCCGCGGTCGTTGAGGCTCTGCACATATTCCCAAAGCTGCTGGCGCAGTTCGATGTCGACGCCGGCGGTCGGCTCGTCGAGCACGATGATCGGTGGCGAATGCACCATCGCCTTCGCCACGAGCAGGCGGCGCTTCATGCCGCCCGACAGCGTCCTCGCATAAGCGTCGCGCTTGTCCGACAGATGCACCGCGGCGAGCAGCGCGTCCGAAATGCGCTTGTCCTTCGGCACGCCGTAAAGCCCGGCCTGATTCTCGAGCGTCTCGAACGGCGTGAAAAAGGGATCGAAGACGATTTCCTGCGGCACGATACCGATCGAATATTTGGCGTTGCGCGGGTCGGCGTCGATATCGAAGCCCCAGATGCTCGCCGATCCGTTCGTCTTGTTGACCAGCCCCGCAAGGATGTTGATCAGGGTCGACTTGCCCGCGCCGTTCGGGCCGAGCAGCCCGAAGATTTGCCCACGCGGCACGTCGAAACTGACATTGTCGAGCGCCTGCTTGCCGCCGGCATAAAGTTTCGAGACGGCGTCGATGCGGATGGCGGCTTCACTCATGGCCGCCTCCATAGCCGCGCGCCCAGCCATGCGAAAGCCCGCTAATTTTTCGTCAGCGCCGCGTTAACGTTAAATTGGAAACTCGCCGCTAGACCGAAATGCGTGAGGACCAGCCACAACTTTTGCCCGCTGCCCGTGCAGCGCGGCCTAGCCGCATTCGCGCTCCTGATCGCACCCGCCGCCGTTTCGCCGGCGCTGGCGCAGGGCAGCGCGCAGAGCGAGGCCGAAGCCATCGTGCTTCGCCCGCTTTCCTTCTTCAAGGTCAACGACCTCGATTTCGGCAGCATCATCGCGTCGGGAACCGCGGGCACCGTGCGCCTCCTGCCCGACGGCAGCCGTACCCGCACCGGCGGCGCGACGCTCGCGGGGAACGGCGGCGAGCCCGCGCGTTTCGCAGGACTCGGCACGCCGCAGCGACAGGTCAATATTTCGCTCGGATCGAACACGATATGGATCACCGGGCCGGGCACGCGGATGCGCGTGCGCGACTTCGAGATCGGCAGCACGCCGACCGCGATCCTGTCGACGTCGCCGACGCGTTTCCGCATCGACAGCGCGCTCGGCAATTATAATTTCCCGGTCGGTGCGACGCTCGAGGTCGGCGCCAACCAGGCGCCGGGCGATTACAGCGGCACGTTCACGATCACACTCAACTATCTCTAGAGCTTCTGTGGGGGAAGACGGCACCGGGGACCACTTGCGTTCGTCCGCGATTGCGGACGGATGCTTGCCGGTGCCGTAACACCCCCGCCGGTCGCGCTGACCGATTGCGGGCGCCGCGCGCGCTTGCTATGGGCGCGGTCGATGACCCAGAACACGCCCGAAACCATCCGCACGCCCAAGACCCGCATCGCCTGCGACGGCACCGGCGACGGCCTCGCCAATGCGGCGCTCGGCCATCCGCGCGTCTGGCTGGAAATCGACACCGACGACGGCTTTGCCGATTGCGGCTATTGCGACCGGCGTTTCGTCCTGATCGGCGGGGTCGCCGACAAAAATTGAGTCCGCCGGAAGTAAACGCCGGATTTACCAACCCCATGCATCAGTGATGAAGGTCCGACTGGCATAAGATGTGCCAGACAGGAGCAGAATCTGTGGGGATTCAAGGGACCAGAAACTGTCGGGGGGCTGCTCGCGCCCTGACCATCGCCGTGGCGACGGCCGGTGCGGCGCTATGTACGCCGGCCGCAGCCGCCGACCTCAATGGCACCGTCAACGCGGCGATCGTCCGCCCGAACACGCTGATCAAGACCGACGATCTCGATTTTGGCACGATGACGAGCGGGACGACCGGCGGCACCGTGTCGATCAACGCCGTCACCGGCGCGCGCACGACGACGGGCGGCGTAACCCCGGTGGGCGGCGGGACACAGCGCGCGATATTCCAGGGGACGGGCGGCATCCTGCTCATCACCGTATCGGGCGACACCAGCGTCACCCTGGCGCGCGCCGGCGGCGGCGCGCCCAATATGACCGCCAGCCTCGTCCGCGCCGCGAGCACGAGCGGCGGCGGCATCGCGCTGCTCGGCGCGACGTTGCTGCCCAGCGGCGTCCAGACCTATTATATCGGCGGCACGCTGACCGTTCCGGCGAACCAGCCCGCGGGTGACTACAGCGGCACCTTCACGCTCACCGTCAATTATCTTTAGGTCGGCTTCGGGCCGAATTGTCGCCGCTGCGCAGGCGGCGCCGGCATCCTATTTCGCGGGCAGCGAAGTTCCCGGGTCGTAAGACGACACATGGTTCATCGCGATGACCCAGCGGCCGCCCACCTTGCGGAACAGGCGGGTGTTGATGCCCTGCTGCGCGCGTTCGGGCCGGGTCAGGCGATAATGGCTGATCAGCAGCGCGGCATCGGGCGCCAGCACATCGATGCTGATGTCATAGAAATGGACTGTCCCGCGGCGTTCGGGCGAGCCGCCATAGTCACGGACATAATGGTCGAGCGTGCCCTGCCAGCCGTCCTGGATCTTGCCGCCCGAGACGAAGATCACGCCGGGGTTCAGGAAACCCGCCATATAGCCCGTGAAGTCGCTGCGGTTCCACGCCGCCTCCATATCGGCGACGACTTTCAGGATCGCCGCCTTTTCGGCGGCCTCGTCGATATGACCCGGCTCGGCATGCGCGGGCGTCGCTGCCGCAAAAAGCAGCAGCGCCGCCAGCATCTTCATCCATTTCGTCATGACGGCCTCCCTCAGGGTTTGCGCAGGAACAGCGGATGTTCGGGCAGGCGCGAACGATCGACAAGCCTTCCCTGCGCGATCACCGCTTCGACCTTTTCGATATTGCGAATATCGGCGAGCGGGTCGGCGGAAAGCAGGACGAGGTCGGCGATCTTGCCGGTCTCGATCGTACCGAGGTCGTTTTCCATCCGCGCGGCGGCGGCGCCATGTTTGGTGCCTGCGACGATCGCCTGCATCGGGGTCATGCCGAGTTCGACGAGCCCCTCGATCGCACGAATCGTCCCGATCCCGGGCTCCGCCTCGTCGCCTTTGGGCACGCGGCGGAACTCGGGCGCGTCGCCATAATAGCTGTCGGTCGCGGGGGTGACGCGGCATCCTGCCCTGATCAGCCGTTCGGCGTTGCGGCGCTGAACGTCCTGATTGTCGTCCATCGCCTCGAGCCGCCGCCAGCGTTCGGCGCCGGTCGTCGCGGGCGGCATTTTCGCGATCGACGCCCCGACCTCGGCGCGCTTCGCCAGATGCTTCCTGCGATAGTCACCGGTGATGTAGTTCGACCGGATCCCGCACAGCACATCCTTCTTCACGATCAGCGCGATCAGCTCGTCGGGCAGGTCGCGGCTGGTCAGTTCGGGATGCTGGATCAGGTCGATCCCCGCCTCGACCGCGAGCGTTAGCCCTTCGGAGCTGGTTGCGTGCGTTTCGACGGGTTTGCCGCGCTTGTGCGCTTCCTCGACGATCACCGCCTGCTGGCGCGGCGAGAAGCCGATCAGCGCGGGGCGGAGGAAATGGCTGGTGCCGCCATATTTGATGAAGTCGACCCCCTTGTCGAGATAGCGGTTCATCGCGGCGCGCAGCTCGTCGGGCGTCATGTCCATGATTTCTTCGCCCATGTCCTGCGCGAGCAGGTCGTTCCATTTCTCCTGGAACAGCGACAGCTCCGAATCCTTGGTGAGCGAGAAGGTCAGCGAAAAGGGGCCGCCCCAGCCGAGGATATTGCCCGCCGCCTTCAGCCGCGCCCCGACGACTTCGCCGCGGTCGATGCGGTCGCGTACCGCGAGGATCGGCGGCAGCACGCCATAGCTGTCGCGCATCGTCGTCACGCCATAGGTCAGCGCGCGCTGCGCGAACTCGAGCGCGAGTTCCTCGCCGCGGTCGGCATATTTGAGCGACGTGTCGCGCCGCGCCGGCTGCCCATAGACCGAGACGTGGACATTGCTGTCGATGAAACCCGGCAGCAGATAGCGCCCGCGCCCGTCGATCACTTGAGTGCCGGTCAGCTCCCCGCCGCTTTTGCCGATCGAAACGATCCGTCCCTTCTCGGCGATAACGGTCATGCCGGGCCGCGGCGGCGCGCCGGTTCCGTCGATGATCGTGACGCCGGTGATCGCGATGCGGTCGCCCGCAGGCGCCTCCGCGCGAGTCGCGCTCGCGGCGCAAAGCGCGGAAAACATCAGAAACATGCCCGCAAAAGCGGTTCTGAGACAGTTTGTTACGGCCATATCCACCTCCCGCGAAACTTGCGGCATTGACTCCGCGAAGATTGAGTATATCGTATTTCGTATACAGTAATAGCAAAAAGGGGTCGTGATGCTGTACCGCGAGGAAAGGGCGACGCGTGGTAACGCCGCTTTTTCGCGGACGGCCGTGCGCGCCCTTTCGCGGACCTCCCCTCTCCGCACCGTCATATCAGCCGATCACCGCCCCGCGCACGGCAAAGGGACTCTCCCCTTTGGTCCGGCAGCCGCCGGGGGCGCCCCAAGCTCCGACATGTTCGCCGTCCAGCCAGCCGGGTCGCAGCGCGAGTCATCGCGTCCGTCCCTCACAAGAAGAGGAAGCTGAGCGGCGTCCGGGGAAGCGTGCAGGAGAGAATGACGTCGTCCGCCGTCCGGCGGGCACAACGACATCAATGACAGGCCAAAGGCCGTACACAGGGAGCGTCCAAATGTCTTACGATCACAGCAATCCGCAGGCCCGTTTTCGCCGCATACTTCTTGCCACCAGCCTCTTATCCGCCGTCGCCCTGCCCGGCGCGGCCGCCGCACAGGACGTGGCCGCCGCCGACGCGACCGCTGCGGAAGCCCCGACCGATATCGTCGTCACCGGGTCGCGCCTGCAGCGCACCGACCTGACCGCACCCAGCCCGATCACGATCGTCGGGCAGGAAGAGGTTCAGCTGTCGGGCAATCTCACGCTCGAAAAGACGATGAACGAATTCCCGCAGCTCGCATCGGGCAACACGTCGACCGTCAACAATGGCGGCGGCGCGGGCGTGCTCACCGCGAACCTGCGCGGGCTCGGCGAAACGCGCACGCTGACGCTGGTCAACGGCCGGCGCTTCATTCCCGCCAACTCGAACGGATCGGTCGACCTCACCAGCATCCCCGACGCGCTGATCAAACGCGTCGAGGTGATCACCGGCGGCGCGTCGGCGGTCTATGGCTCCGACGCGATCGCGGGCGCGGTCAACTTCATCCTCGACGACAGTTTCGAAGGGCTGCAGATGTCGGCGCAGGCCGGCATTTCGGACCGCGGCGATGCCGCGTCGAAAAAGATCGACATCACCTTCGGCGCCGATCTTGGCGGCGGTCGCGGCAATGTCGCCATCTCGGGCGCCTGGGCGAAACAAAATCCGATCACGCAGGCGGACCGTCCGTTCGGCAAGGTACCGCTCGCCGAAATCAACGGCGCGCTCGTCTATTCGGGGTCGGGCAATATTCCGGGCACCCGCGTGCCGCTGAGCCTCGCGCAGCGCAACGCGCTCGTCGGCGTCAACATGACCCCGACCGGCCCCTGCACCTCGATCACCGGCATCCGCTTCGGCGAAGGCGGCACGCCGCTACCCTATTGCCAGCCCGAAGACACCTATAACTATGCGCCGTTCAACCTGCTCCAGCGTCCGCTCGAGCGCATCAATTTCTCGGCGCTCGCACATTACGACATCACCGATCACATCACCGCTTATGCCGAAGCCTTCTTCGTCAATGCGAAGAATAATTCGAAACTGGCGCCCGACAGCTTCACGCCCGTGACCCCCGGCGCGGCGTCGTCGACATTGCTCGTGCCGAACTATGCCACCAGCGCCAGCCTGTCGCCCGCAGTGCGCGACTTTTTCGTCAACAATGCGGCGCTCTTCGATCCCGATGGCGACGGCACGGCAGCGGTCGTCGGCGGCGGCCGCCGCGCCGACGAACTCGGCACGCGCGACAGCTTTTTCGAGCGCCAGTCCTATGCGGTCACCACCGGCCTGCGCGGCGATTTCGACATCGGCAAGCAGACCTGGCGCTGGGACGCCTTCTACCAATATCTGCGCAACCGCACCGACACGCGCTCGGAAGGCGTGATCAACCAGACGCGCCTCAGCCTCGGGCTCGATTCGATCGTCAACGGGTCGGGGCAGATCGTCTGCCGGTCGGGCGTGCCGGGCTGCGTCCCCGTCTCGATCTTCGGCCTCGGTTCGATCACCCCCGAAGCCGGCGCCTACCTCACCCCAACGCGCACCAGCAACGACATTTTCGAACGTCAGGTCGCTGGCGCCTCGCTGAGCGGCGTGTTGTTCGACCTGCCGGCCGGGCCGGTCGCGGTCGCGGTGGGCGTCGAATATCGCAAGGACAGCTATCAGTCGACGCCGAGCGCGATGGACCTCAACAAGGAATATGGCGCCGCATCGAGCAACGCGCTCAAGGGCTCGTTCGACGTCAAGGAAGTGTTTGGCGAAATCCGTATCCCGATCCTGTCGGACACGCCCTTTTTCGACACGCTCGCGATCGAGGGCGCAGCGCGCTATTCGGACTATTCGACCGTCGGCGGCGTCTTCACCTGGAAGGCCGGCGGCGAGTGGGCTCCGGTGAGCTGGGTCCGCATCCGCGGCGCGTATAACAGCGCGATTCGCGCGCCGAACATCAACGAGCTGTTCTCGGCGGTGGGTCAGGGCTTCACCGGGGGCACCGACCCGTGCGCCCGGCCGAACCTGACCGGCGCCGATCCGCGGAGTCAGCAGCTGCGCGACTTCTGCGTCGCGCAGGGCGTGCCGTCGGGCGATATCGCGACCTTTACGCAGGCGACGCTGGGGCTGACGCAGGAAACGGGCGGCAACCCCAATCTGACCGAGGAAAAGTCGAAAACCTATACGATCGGCGCGGTCATCTCGCCGCCGTTCATCCCGCGCCTCAACATCACGGTCGACTATTTCAACGTCGCGGTGAAGGGCGCGATCACGACGATCAACGCGCAGCAGACGCTCAACGACTGCTACACCGGCCTCAACGCGGCGAGCCCGACCTGCCAGGCGGTGTTCCGCCTGTCGAGCGGGCAGATCGACTATGTCCGCACCAACCAGAATAATATCGGCCAGCTGAAGGTACGCGGGCTCGACGTGCAGGGTGACTATACGATCCCGCTTCCGGCGGCGCTCGGCGACGACGCCCAGTTGCGCCTGACCGGGGTCGCAAGCTGGCTGTTCGAACGCTCGACGCAGGTGCTGAGCACCGTCGCGCCGCAGGATTGCGCCGGCTTCTATGGCGCGGGCTGTTCGACCGGCACCGGCGGCTTCATCGTTCCCGACTTCAAACTGAACCTTGGCGCCGCCTATAACAGCGGTCCGCTGAGCATTCGGGGACAGGCGCGGATGATCGGCGGGCTCAAGGTGTTCCCGACCGTCACCACCACCAATATCAAGACCGCCCCGGCGACATGGTATTTCGACATGACCGGCACATTCGAAATCAACGACAATTTCACCTTCTTCGCCGGTGTCGACAATCTGTTCGACAAAATGCCCCCGATCCTCGGCACCACCTTCGTCGGCGACGCCAATGTCGACGTGTCGCTTTATGACACGCTCGGCCGGCGCTATTTTGCCGGCGTTCGCATGAAGTTCTGAGGATCGCCCGGCCGGCGGAGGGTCCCTGCTCCGCCGGCCTTCTTTTTACCCTGTTGATGGAAGGCCGGAGTCCATGACATCCCAGTCGCGCCCTGTCGTCGCCCTGCTCACCGCCGTCTCGCTGTTCGCCGCCCTGCCGGTCGCATCCGCCGCCCCCGCATCGTCCGGCGCCGCTGTCGCCGACGTCATCCCGGCACGGACCGAGGGCATCGGCCCGTTCAAGCGTGTCGTGCTGCGCAACGTCAATATGGTCGATGGCACCGGCGCGCCCGCGCAGGGCCCGTTCGACATCGTGATCGAGAATGACCGCATCGCGCAGGTCAAGTCGATCGGCGTCCCCGGCGCGATCGACCCCGCCGCGCGCGCCGCACCCGGCGATCATGAAATCGACCTCACCGGCTATTATGTCATGCCGGGGTTCGTCGACGCGCACGTCCATCTCCATTCGCTGAGCGATGCGCAGGGCGTGCCGTCGGACTATATATTGAAGCTGTGGATGGCGCACGGCATCACCTCGGTCCGTGACCTTGGCAGCGGACATCCGATCGAATGGCTGGTCGACATCAAAAGGCGTAGCGAACGCAACGAGATCGTCGCGCCGCGCATCGACATCTATCCGATGTTCCACCAGATCCGCGGCCCGGTGAACGACGCCGCGACCGCGCGCGCGGTCATCCAGGAAGCGAAGAAGCGCGGCGCCGCCGGGATCAAGTTCATCGGCGGCGCGCCCGAAGACGTGCTCTATGCTGCGATCGACGAGACGAAGAAGCAGGGGCTGCACAGCACGATGCACCACGCCCAGCAGCTCGTCGCCTATGCCAATGTCGTGAACACGTCGGAGGCCGGGCTCGAAAGCATGGAGCATTGGTACGGGCTGCCCGAGGCGATGTTCGCCGACAAGCGCATCCAGTCCTTTCCGACCGACTTCATCAACAATGACGAACAGATGCGCTTCGGCGAGGCGGGGCGGCTGTGGGCGCAGACCGCCGAGCCCGGATCGGATGCGTGGAACAAGGTCATGGACACGCTGCTCGAACGCAAGTTCGTGCTCGACCCGACCTTTACCGCTTACCTGACCAGCCGCGATTTCATGCGTATGAGCCGCGCAAGCTGGCACGACGAATATACGATGCCCGCGCTGTGGGACTTCTATCGCCCGAGCCGCGTCAACCACGGCGCCTACTGGTTCGACTGGACCACCGAGCATGAGATGGCGTGGAAGGACAATTACCGGCGCTGGATGCGTTTCGTGAACGATTACAAGAATCGCGGCGGGCGCGTCACCATCGGCAGCGACGCCGGCTATATCTATAACCTCTATGGCTTCGGCTATATCCAGGAGATGGAGCTGATGCGCGAAGCGGGCTTCAGTCCGCTCGAGGTGATCCACGCCGCGACGCAGCAGGGTGCGCGCCTGCTCGGCCACGACGATCAGGTCGGCACGATCCGCGTCGGACGCAAGGCCGACCTCGTCATCGTCAAGGGCAATCCGCTGGCGAACCTCAAACTGCTGTTCGGCACCGGTACGGTGAAGCTCAATGACGCGACCGGCAAGGTCGAGCGCGTCGGCGGCATCGCCTACACCGTCAAGGACGGCATCATCTACGACGCGGCGAAGCTGCGCGCCGAAATCCGCGACATGGTGGCGAAATCGAAGGCCGAGCGCCGCCTGCCGGCGGGACCGATGGTCATCGAAAACGCAGGGACCGCCGATTGAACCAGACGGGCAAAGGGAGAAAGACATGAGCGGAGTTTCGGTGGCACGGACGATCGCGCTGGCGCTGGCGGCCTTCGCCGCGCAGGCGGCGATTGCACAGGCGCCCGCGGCGAGCAGCGCCGATGCACGATTGAAGGCGCTGTACGAGCGCGAATGGCAGTGGCGGCAGGATCAGGGGTTGCGCAGCGGTCGCGGCGGCGACGGGGACGGCCCGACGCACCTGCCCAAGGTCGATGCGGCGACGCAAAAGGCGCGCCTCGATTACTGGACCAAGGCGCTCGCCGAACTCGACGCGATCCCCGTCGACCAGCTCTCGCCCGAGGAAAAGATCAACGCCGCGGTGTTCCGCCAGTCGATCGAGACGATGGCGAGCGACATCAAATACAAGACCTATGAGGCGCCGTTCAACGCCGACACCTTCTTCTGGTCGGGGCTGAATCCGCGCAGCGGCGGCTTTGCCACCGCGCAGGCCTATCGGAACTATATCGCCCGGATGCGCGACATCCCGCGCTTCTTCGACGAACAGACCGCGAATATGCGCGCGGGCCTCGCGCGCGGCTTCACCGTGCCGCAGATTGCAGTGCAGGGCCGCGACGCGACGATCAAACCCTACCTGCCCGCCGACCAGAGCAACAGCTTCTACGACGCGTTCAAGGAAATGCCCTCGACGATCCCCGCCGCCGAACAGGCTGCGCTGCGAGCCGAGGGCGAAAAGGTGATCCGCGAAACGGTCGCCCCTGCCTATGCCAAGCTCTACGCCTTCATCCGCGACGACTATATGAAGCGCGCTCGCACGACGCTGGCGGGAGAAAAGCAGCCCGATGGCCCCGCCTTCTATCAGGCGCAGATCAAGGGCTTCACGACGCTGGACCTGACCGCCGAGCAGATCCACCAGATGGGATTGAAGGAAGTCGCGCGGATCAAGGCCGAGATGGAGCAGGTCAAGGCGAGCACCGGCTTCAAGGGCGACATGCCGGCGTTCCTCAAATTCCTGCGCACCGACCCCCAATTCTATCCCAAGACGGCTTATGAGCTGCTCGCCAAATCCTCCTATGTGGCGAAGCGGATGGATGCGAAGCTGCCCGAAACGATCGGCTTCCTGCCGCGGCGGCGCTTTGCGATCCTGCCCGTACCGCCGGCGCTGGCGCCGATCTATACCGGCGGGCGCGGCGGCCTCGAAAGCTGCATGATGAACACCTACGACCTGCCATCGCGGCCGCTCTATACGTTGACCGCGCTGACGATCCACGAATGCAACCCGGGGCACAGCTTCCAGTCGGCAGTGGCACAGGAAGCGACGCGCCGCCCGGCGTTCCGCCGCGGCACCGGATTTTCCGGCTATGGCGAGGGCTGGGCGCTCTATTGGGAATGGATGGGCAGCAAGCTCGGCATGTACGAAACGCCGTACGAGGATTTCGGGCGGCTCTCCTACGAGATGTGGCGCGCATCGCGGCTCGTGATCGACACCGGCATCCATCATTATGGCTGGAGCCGCCAGCAGGCGCAGGACTATCTGCGCGGCAACACGGCTTTGTCAGAGCATGAGATCACGACCGAGATCGACCGTTATATCGCATGGCCCGGACAGGCGCTGGCCTACAAGCTGGGCGAGATGCTGATCCGTCGCAAGCGCGCCGAAGCCGAAGCCGCGCTCGGCGACAAGTTCGACCAGCGCCACTTCCACGATGCGATCCTCGCGCTGGGCTCGGTGCCGCTGCCGGTGCTCGAAGCGCGGCTCGACCAGTTCATCGCCGACGGCGGGGTGAACCCGCCGGGGTTCAATCCCGCGCTGCCCGAGGCCGCGAGCGCGCCGTAACGGTTTTTCCGTCATCCTGACGACTGGGGCGGCCGTAGCGATACGGTCGCCCTCTTTTTTGGGGATTCTCCCAAGCCGCTCGATGGGACCGCAGAGCGAACGGGCCTTTGCGTCGCCGGTTCGCTTCCCTATATCGTACCTATGACAAGCCCGACCGATCCCCGCCGCTTCCTCTATCGCGCCGACGCGCTCGACCCCGACCTCGCACAGAAGCTCGCGCGCGAGGCGCTCGCCAAGGCCGACGACGGCGAGCTTTATCTCCAGTATCGCGCGACCGAGAGCTTCGGTTTCGACGACGGGCGCCTCAAGACCGCCGATTATTCGACCGACGCCGGGTTCGGGCTGCGCGCCGTGTCGGGCGAGATGACGGGCTTTGCCCATGCCAGCGACGTCAGCGCCGGCGCGATCCGCCGCGCCGCCGAGACGCTCGCGCTGCTCGACCCGTCGAACCAGGCGCACGCCGCCCCGCCGCCGCGCACCAACCGCCATCTCTATGAAGAAGCGAACCCGCTCGACCTCATCCCCTTCGCGAAGAAGGTCGCGCTCTGCCAGGAAATCGACGCTGCAGCGCGCGCGCGCGATCCGCGCATCGTGCAGGTGTCGGTTGCGCTCGCGGGCAGCTGGTCGGTGGTCGAGATCGTCCGCGCCGACGGCTTCCTCGCGACCGACATCCGCCCGCTTGTCCGCCTCAACGTCTCGATCGTGGTCGAAGAGAATGGCCGCCGCGAAACCGGCTATTTCGGCCTCGGCGGGCGTTACATGTACGATCATCTCTTCGAACCCGCGCAGTGGAACCGCGCGATCGACGAGGCACTCGGCCAGGCGCTCGTCAACCTCCGTGCGGTCGACGCCCCCGCGGGCGAATTCACCGTTCTGCTCGGCCCCGGCTGGCCCGGCGTGCTGCTCCACGAAGCCGTCGGCCACGGACTCGAAGGCGATTTCAACCGCAAGGGCACCAGCGCCTTTTCGGGCCGGATCGGCGAACGCGTTGCCGCACCCGGCGTGACGGTCGTCGACGACGGCGCGATGGAAAGCCCGGTCGGCGGCGGCCGCCGCGGCTCGCTCAGTATCGACGACGAAGGCACGCCGACAGGCGAGACTGTGCTGATCGAGGACGGTATCCTCAAAGGCTATATGCAGGACCGGCTCAACGCGCGGCTGATGGGAGTCGAACCCACGGGCAACGGCCGCCGCGAAAGCTTCGCGCACGCGCCGATGCCGCGCATGACCAACACTTTCATGAAGGGCGGCAACGACGATCCCGCCGAGCTTCTGTCGCGCGTCAAGAACGGCATTTTCGCCAAAAGCTTCGGCGGCGGACAGGTCGATATCGTGTCGGGCAAGTTCGTTTTCAGCTGCACCGAGGCGTACAAGATCGAGAATGGCAAGCTGGGCGACTCGATCAAGGGTGCGACGCTGATCGGCGACGGGCCGAGCGTGCTCACCAAGGTCACCGGCATCGGCAACGACATGGCGATCGACGAAGGCATCGGCATCTGCGGCAAGGGCGGCCAGAGCGTCCCCGCGGGCGTCGGCCAGCCGACGCTGCTGGTCAGCGGGCTGACGGTTGGCGGCACGGCCTGACGCGTTCTCCGGCGAAAGCCGGGGTCTGTTTCGATGAACCGGGAACCGGCTTCTGCGGGCGGATTCAGCCTGTGACCCTGCTCACTTGGCGTTCGCGCATCGCGCGCATATAGAAAAGCCCAACAAAGAGAAGAATCGGTCGCATCATCCGCGGGGCTCTGCCCTCGCAACAGGGAGGGTAATATGCGTTCGAGTCTGCGTTTCATTTCCGTGGCTGCCGTCGCCGCGATGCTCGCCGCCGTTCCCGGTTCGGCGCAAAAGACCACCGGCCCCAAGGAACGGTACGAAATGGACGTCGCGACCATGTCGGGTTTCGCCGCGATGGCGAACGGCGGCAAGGGCGGGCTCGGCGGCGCGATGGGGATGATGTTCGGCGGCGATCCGTCGAGCAAGGTCGCGCACCAGCTCCTGCTTCGTCTCGGCTCGAACGACGCCGCCACCGCGCCGCCGCCAAAGGGCGACCATTTCTTCCAGCCGCAGGCCAAGATGGGCAAATCGGTCCCGCTGTTCTGGGAGGAAGGCAAGGAAGCGCCCGGAATGGACACGTTCGAGCGCCCCAAGGGCCGCCTGCTCCTCTATTGGGGATGCGGCGCCAAGGCGGGACCCGGCCAGCCGGTCGTGATCGATTTCGCCAAGGTCGCCGCCGGCCAGATTCCGCCGAATCTCTTCTCGAGCGCGGTCCCGGTGATCCGCGAAGTGAGCAAGGCGAACAGCCGCTCCTATATCGACTGGCCGAACAAGAAGGGCGGCAGGCAGCCCGGATCGGGCTCGTCGCTGCTCGGCGCGCACCGCATTGCGAGCAATATCGGCCCCGACATCAATTTCACGCTCGCGCAGGATTATATGCAGGGCCTCAGCGCCTCGACCGCGATCCAGGGCGACCAGTCGGTGATGCTACGCTGGAACTCGGTGCCCGGGGCGACGGGCTATGTCGCCTGGACGATCGGCGGCATGGGCAATGGCGGCGGCAAGAATGATGTCGGCGACATCGTCTGGTGGACAAGCAGCACGTCGAAGGAATTCGGCGGCGGCCTGTGGGACTGGTTGCCCCCGTCGGTGGTCGCGAACCTCGTCACCAAGAAGATCGTGATGCCGCCGTCGCAGACGAGTTGCCAGATCCCGGCCGAGGTCAAGAAGGCGTCGGGCGAAATGCTGATGGGCAATCTGAACGCCTTCGGTCCCGAGGCCAATTTCTCTTATCCGCCCAAGCCCGCGGGCAATGCCGTGTGGAACATCGACTGGACCGCGAAGGTACGCTTCCGTTCGCACACGATGTTGCTGGTCGGCGCCGATTTCGGGGGCATGGGCGGATCGGGCGGTGGGTCGTCGACCGGCGGCAGCGCGCCCGCAGAGCCCGCGAAGAAAAAGAAATGCAAAGGCCCGCTTGGCATCCCGCTGCCCGACGGAGCGTGCTGAATCGGCGACGAGTCAGCCCCTGTTCACGCACGGCGGCGTACAGGGGCCGCGGGTAGGGTGTGTTAGACAGGAGTCGAATCATGCGTCTGATCCCGACGCTCTTTATCGCCGCGGCGCTTGCCGCCGTTCCCGCCGCCTCGTCGGCACGCGAAAAACTCGCGCCCGAGGACCAGCTCGCCAAACTGCTCGAAGGCCGCGTCGCGGGCGAACCGCAGAACTGCCTGCCGTTGACAAGCCTCGGTAGCTCGCAGGTCATCGACAAGACCGCGATCGTCTATCGGGCGGGCAGCACCCTTTGGGTCAACCGTCCCGACGGCGGCGCCCAGTCGCTCGACGACGACGATATCCTCGTGCTCAAGACGACGGGCAGCCAGCTGTGCAGCATCGACACGATCGAACTGCGCGACCGGTCGAGCCATATGTACAGCGGCTTCGTGTCGCTCGGCAAATTCGTCCCCTATCGCCGCGCGAAGGCCGAATAGCCGCCTCGATACGTCATCCCGGCTTTCGCCGGGATGACGATCCGCTATGATCGCCGCATGACCGACAATCCGGACGATAACAGCCCGCCCCAGCCGCCCGCCGACTGGCCGGCGCAATTGCTCGCCTTCTGGTTCGACCACCATGGCATGGACGACTGGTATGGCGGCGGCCACGACTTCGACGAATCGGTGCGCGACCTTGCCGAAGGCTGGCATCGGGCGCTGCGTTCGCAGCCCGCGTCCGCCTTCCTCACCGATCCCGATACCGCACTCGCGGCGACGATCCTGTTCGACCAGGTCCCGCGCAACATCTATCGCGGCCACGCCGACGCCTTTGCGACCGACGATCTGGCGCGCGCGATCGCGCGCGGCATCGTCGAACATGGCTGGCACGAAAACTGGCCCGATGAGCGGCGCCAGTTCGCCTGCCTGCCCTTCCAGCATAGCGAGAATATCGCCGACCAGCGCGAATCGCTGCGCCTTTTCAACCAGTTCGACGACCCCTTGTTTCACGAATATGCGCAGAAGCATTTCGACGTCGTCGACCGCTTCGGCCGTTTCCCCCACCGCAACGCAGCGCTCGGCCGCGCGACGCGCGCCGACGAGGAAGCGGCGATAGAAGAGGGCAGGAATTGGTGATAGGCACATCGCCAACCGGAGACGAGCCATGGCCGAATTCACCGACACGCTGACCGAAAAACATATCGCCTTCATCGAAAGGCAGCCGGTCTATTTCACCGCGACCGCCGCCGCCGATGCGCGCATCAACCTGTCGCCCAAGGGCTATGCCGACAGCTTCAAGGTGCTCTCGGACGCCCAGGTCGCCTATCTCGACCTCGGCGGATCGGGCAACGAGACCCATGCCCATCTCGCCGCCGACGGACGCATCACCATCATGTTCTGCGCCTTCGACCGCACCGCGCTGATCCTGCGCATCTATGGCCGCGGCCGCCCCGTGTTGCCGCAGGATGCCGCGTGGGAGGCGCTCGCCGCCAACTTCACGCTGATCCCCGGCACCCGCCAGATTTTCGTGATCGACGTCGAAAGCGTCCAGACAAGCTGCGGATGGGGCGTGCCGATGATGGAATTGCAGCACGAACGCGACACGCTGCAGAAATATCACCGCCAGGCCGACCGCGACCTGTGGGTCGAAAAATTCAGGGAGCGCACGAAAAGCATCGACGGCCTGCCAACGCGCCCGACCGACCGTTTCATCGCGGGCGACGCCTGATGCCCTTGGTCGAACTGATACGCCTGCCCAACGGTGCTGAAGCTGAATTGCTGCGCGGCCGGCTCGAAAGCGCGGGGGTCCATGCCGTCTGCTTCGACGCGGGCATGAATATCGCCGAAAGCGTCGGCCTGCTCATCCCCGTCCGCATCATGGTGCTCGACGAGGACCTCGCCGAAGCGCAGGCACTGGTCGCCGAATTCGAGGGCGGCGGGAACGGAAACGCGGCCTGAGCGCTTGAAAAGCACATCATGATCAAGGTCGCCAGTTACAATATGCGCAAGGGCATCGGGCTCGACCGGCGCCGCGACCCCGGCCGGGTGCTGTCGGTGCTCACCGAACTCGACGCCGATATCGTCGCGCTGCAGGAGGCCGACCGCCGTTTCGGTACGCGCGCCAGCGCGATCCCCCCGCATATGTTCGAGGATCATAGCGACTATGTGCCGGTCGACCTGCTCAGCGGGCGTCCCTATGCGATCGGCTGGCACGGCAACGCGCTGCTCGTGCGCAAGGGCGCCGAGGTCGAGGAAAGCCACGCGCTCCACCTGCCGACGCTCGAACCGCGCGGGGCCGTCGCCGCGACGGTGCGGATCGGCGATACGCGGCTGCGCGTCGTCGGGATGCATCTCGACATTTCGGGGCTGCGCCGCCGCCAGCAAGCGCGTGCGATCCTGAACCATGTCGCCGAGGGCGAGCCCCTGCCGACGATCCTGATGGGCGACTGCAACGAATGGCGCGCGACCGGCGGCTGCATCGCCGACTTCGGCGCGCAGCACCGCCTCGTCGACACCGGCCACAGCTTCCACAGCCGCCGCCCGGTCGCCAAGCTCGACCGCATCTTTGCGACCCCCGACCTCGAAGCGGTGGACGCGGGCGTCCACCGGAGCGCGCTCGCCGCGCGGGCATCGGATCACCTGCCGATCTGGGCGCGGTTCCGAGCAACGAAATAGCAATCTTGCCTAAATTTTAGGCATCACCCTGCCTTTCCTGCCCATCGCGCGACCGATCAGGCGCGCCGCGGGGCAAAAAACCGTCACAAAATGTTAACTTTCGGCGCTCCCGCGCAATCTGGCACGCCCGTTGCAGTGCAACATCGTGCCATTAGCAAAAGGGGGCGTCATGAAGCTGATCCTGGCCATCATCAAACCATTCAAGCTCGACGAGGTGCGCGAGGCGCTCACCGGTCTGGGTATCGCCGGCATGACCGTGACCGAGGTCAAGGGTTTCGGCCGGCAAAAGGGGCAGACCGAAATCTACCGCGGCGCCGAATATGCCACCAACATGGTGCCCAAGGTGAAGATCGAGCTCGTCTGCGACGATGCGCTCGCACCGCGGGTGGTCGAAACGCTGCAGCAAAGCGCCGGCACCGGCTCGATCGGCGACGGCAAGATTTTCGTCCTCGACGTCGGTCAGGCCGTGCGCATCCGCACGGGCGAGACCGGCGAGGCGGCACTGTAATGACGAAGGGGGAAATTATGACGTTCGCAAACAAGATTGCGGCGGGCGCCGGGGCCGTGGGCCTTTCGCTGTTCGCCGCGCTGCCCGCCTGGGCGCAGGAAGCCGCCGCGGCGGTACCCGCCGCCGACCCGGTTCCGAACAAGGGCGACACCGCGTGGATGATGGTCTCGACCGTGCTCGTCATGGCGATGATCGTCCCCGGCCTCGCGCTCTTTTACGGCGGGCTCGTCCGCACGAAGAATATGGCCTCGGTCCTCACGCAGGTGCTCGCGGTCGCCGCGCTGGCGATGATCCTGTGGGTCATGTACGGCTACAGCCTTGCCTTCGGCGGCGACGCCAACCAGTTCATCTCGGCGGGCAAGCTTTTCCTTGCCGGCGTGACCGCGGACTCAACCGTCGCGACCTTCACCGACGGCGTCGTCATCCCCGAATTTGTGTTCATCGCCTTCCAGATGACCTTCTCGGCGATCACCGTCGCGCTGGTGCTCGGCGGCCTCGTCGAGCGCATGAAATTCTCGGCGGTGATGGTCTTCGCGATCGTCTGGCTGACCATCGTCTATTACCCGATCGCGCACATGGTCTGGTATCTCGGCGGTGACGATGCGTCGACCGGCCTGATCTTCGGCTGGGGCGCGCTCGACTTCGCGGGCGGCACCGTGGTCCACATCAACGCGGGCATCGCGGCGCTCGTCGGCGGCTTCATCATCGGCAAGCGCACCGGCTACCAGAAGGACATCATGGCGCCGCACTCGCTGACCATGACGCTGATCGGTACCGGCCTCCTGTGGGTGGGCTGGTTCGGCTTCAACGCCGGCTCGGCACTCGAAGCCAATGGTTCGGCCGGTCTCGCGCTGATCAACACCTTCGCCGCGACCGCCGCCGGCGTGCTCTTCTGGATGCTCACCGAACGCGCACTCGGCCACAAGGGCTCGCTGCTCGGCGCCTGTTCGGGTGCGATCGCCGGCCTCGTCGCCGTCACCCCGGCCGCCGGCAATTCGGGTCCGTTCGGCGCGATCCTGCTGGGCGCGATCGCCGGCGTCATCTGCTGCTGGTTCGTCATGAAGATCAAGCCCAAGCTCGGCTTTGACGACTCGCTCGACGTGTTCGGCATCCACGGCATCGGCGGCCTGATCGGTTCGGTCCTCACCGCAGTCACCATGCTGCCCGCACTCGGCGGCCCGGCCGGCGACGACTATGTCCTCGGCGCGCAGCTCGGCATCCAGATCAAGTCGGTGCTCGTTGCGGTCGCCTGGTCTGCGGTCGGCTCGGCCATCGCCTTCTATATCGCCAAGGCGGTCACCGGCGGGCGCGTCTCCGAAGAGGTCGAACGCGAAGGGCTCGACCTCGGCGAACATGGCGAGCGTGCCTATAATTATTGACGAGACAGGATACCCGTCGCCGCACGCTCTCTCCTTTCAAAACGGCGGCGACGGGATCCTACCCAGGTTCCTCCTGCGAACCACTGGCCGGGGCCTCGCCCCGGCCTTTTTTTGATTGCGGCCGGAAGGGCCACGGATCCGGGACCGACGTCCCAGGCCATTTTTTCACTGTGGCCGCAACGCAACAGGTCCGGGTAATTTTATTACGCGCAAATCGTCCCCCATTGCCTCTCACCCGCAAGAGGCGCACCTTCGCGCCCGGACCAGCGTCAGATTGGCCACCAGGAGGAGGATTATTATGAATGCACGGGCATCTTTGCTCGCAGGCCTGTCGTGTCTTGCGCTCGCGAGCGCCCCGGCAGCGGCGCAGGAAACGCCATCGGACAGCTATGACGGCAACGAGATTATCGTCACCGCGACCAAGCGCGATGCCAGCCTGCAGGACGTACCTTTTTCGATCAACGCGCAGACCGAACGGGCAATCGAGCGCGCCAACGCAAGCACGGTCGAGGATCTGTCGCGCAACGTTGCGGGCCTGACCGTCCAGAATCTCGGGCCGGGCCAGAGCCAGGTATCGGTGCGCGGCGTGTCTGCGGGTCAGATCGCGCGCGACCAGCCGGGCGTCAAGGAACAGGTCGGCGTCTATCTCGACGAATCGGTCGTCTCGCTGTCGCTCTTCACGCCGGACCTCGACCTGTTCGACCTGAACCGCGTCGAGACGCTGCGCGGACCGCAAGGCACGCTGTTCGGCTCGGGGTCGGTCGGCGGCACGCTCCGCTACATCACCAACCAGCCGAACATCGACCGCGTCGAGGGCAAGGTCGAAGGCAATGTGAATCTCGTCGACGGCGATGATTTCGGAGGCCATCTGAAGGGCGCGATCAACCTGCCGATCAGCCAGAAACTCGCCGTGCGCGCGGTCGGTTACTACACGCGCTACGGCGGCTTCATCGACGCGCTACGCGAAGGCGGCGGCGTGACCGAGGACGTCAACAGCGGCGAACGCTATGGCGGGCGCTTCTCGCTGCTCTGGAAGCCGGCCGAGAATGTCTCGATCACCCCGCGCTTCGTCTATCAGAAGGTCAAGACCGACGGCTTCAACCGGCAGGAAGTTTACAATCTCTTCGCCAACCGGTTCACGACGACGCGCCCGCAGGTGACCTTTGACGAGCGCCAGCAATATCTGCTGCTCGACGAGGCGTTCGAGGACGAGGTCAAGCTCTTCGACCTCACGATGAACTATGACGGCGACGTCATCGGCGTGACGTCGGTGACCTCCTATACCGACCGCGACATCCTCGTCAGCCGCGACGCGAGCGCGCTCACGGGCAGCGTGTCGGCCGACCTCGGCTTTCCCGACGCGGGCATCCGGCTGCCCTCGAACCTCGTCGACACCACCGGGGTCAAGCAGTTCACGCAGGAAGTGCGCGTCAACTCGGCGGGCACCGGCCCCTTCCAGTGGCTGGTCGGCGGCTATTACGCCAACGTCAAACGCGACTATACCCAGCGCCTGCCGACACCGGGTTACGACGCCTTCACCGATGCAACCCTCGGCGCTGGAACCTCGGCGGCGGTGGCGAACGGCTTCGGCCCCGATTCACCCTACAACGCCGACATTCCCTATGATCTGTCGCAAATCGCGATCTTCGGCGAGGTCAGCTACGACCTGACCGAGCGCTTCACGGCGACGCTCGGCGGGCGCTATTATGCCTTCGACGAAACGCGGCGCTTCGTGTCGGGAGGGCTGTTCACGAACGGCGACAATGACCGCGACAAGACATCGTCGAGCGGATTTTCGCCGCGCCTGCTCTTGAGCTACGACGTCGCTGACGGCATCACGCTCAACGCGCAGGCGTCGAAGGGCTTCCGCCTCGGCGGCGTCAACGATCCGCTCAACCTGCCGCTCTGCGACGGGGGCAATCCGGGCGGCCCCGATGCCGAGACGTTTGGCGGCCGGCCGCGCTACGACGACGAAACGCTGTGGAATTATGAAGGCGGGGTGAAGGCGCAGTTCGGGGGCATCACCTTCAACGCGGCGGGCTTCTACACCAAGATCAACAATCTGCAGGTCACCGCCGATGCCGGCAGCTGCTCGTCGCGCATCGTGTTCAACGCCGACGCGCATACGATGGGGCTCGAATTCGAACTGTCGGCCAGCCCCGTCACCGGGCTCGATCTCGGCCTGTCGGGCAGTTATGTCGAAGCCGAATTCGATTCGACGCTCACGCGGCCGAACGGAACGGTGATCGAAGGCATCCGCAACGGCAACCGCCTGCCTTCGGTACCGAAGTTCCAGATGGCGGCGAACGCCACCTACAGCTTCCCGATCGACGCATCGGGGAACAGCAACGCCTTCGTGACCGCGTCGTTCCAGCATGTCGGCAGCCGCTACACCCAGCCGGGCGATCAGGAGAATAACCCGCGGACCTTCGTCCACGGCTTCACCTTCGGCGGCGCGCCGATCGGTTCGGCGACGACGCTCGACCTCAAGCTGCCCGACTATCAGCTGGTCAACATCGGCGCGGGCATCGAGTTTCCGAACGAGCTCGAAGTCTCGGTCTATGTGAACAATCTGCTCGACGAGAATGCGCTGCTCGCCTTCGACCGCGAGCGGGGCGGGCGGGCCCGCCTCGGCTTTGCAACGAACCAGCCGCGCACATTCGGCGTCACCGTTCGCAAGGGTTTCTGATCGCGAATGGGACCGGTCGCGGCGTCGACCGGCCCCATTTTGCTGCATGCTGCAATGCACAATAAACAGGCAGCGCTGCCGCAAATTTAGGCCTTTTCAACATGACATTAATATGGCATTCATTGGGTCAACAGTTTCAGGAGGGGAGAGCCTGAAAGGCTGGGCCGGGACGCAAGTCCCGGCCCTCTTTTTTTTGTGCGCAGCATGCACACACTCCAAAACCCCAGGATTTCAGCCTTTGTTGCGGCGATAGTGCAGCACGGCAAAGACGCGCCAGCTGCCGTCGTCCTGCAGCACCGAATCGCTGACGACCAGCCGGTCGGGCGCCTCCAGCCGATAGGTCGACCGGCCGATTTCGACGTCGGCGCGCCCCCAGTTTGCGGTCCATTCATGGGGCCCGACACGCCCCGCGACCGGGCGCGTCCGGCCGTGGCTGTCGGTCCAGTTTCCACGCACCCGGCCCTTGCCGTCGACGCGGTAAATCCCCTCCGCCGAATAGGCCGGCGCGCCGGCAATCGACAGGCGATAGGCGAGCCGCGTCGCATCGGGGTCGGACGCCGGGCCGATGTCGAGTGCCGCCGTCGCGGGTTTGCCAAAGGCCTCGCCCTCGCCAACCCACGCGCCCTGCCATGCGGCAAGCGACGGAATCCCGGCGGGCGCCGCCGGCGCAGTCAGCGCCAGCACCGCCCACCAGAACGACGTCATGCCGCCATCTCGGATTGGGAAAACATGAAGGCGTTGCCGTCGGGATCATAGAAGGTGATCAGCTTCACCAGCCCGGGGATATGCTGGATATCGCCATCCTGCCGGACGCCCTCTGCGTCGAGATGCGCTTTCGCCGCGTCGATGTCGGCGACCTCGAACACGTTGGTCGCCCCGCCGCCCTGCACCACCGTTTCGACCTGGCTTAGCCCGATATTGACCCCCGCCATCGGCGTTTTCAGTTCGCACCAGCCGATCTCGTCGGCGCGGTAGAGCAGCTCGCACAACATCACCCGCTCATACCATGCGATCGCGGCGGTCATATCCTTCACCCCCATCGAACAGGTGAGTTCGGATCCGATCTGAAGCACCATGTCATTCCTCCCATCCTTGCAAAGCGCCGGGCATGACGGGAATCATCGGGCCCAAGTCGCTTGCCTCTATAGTCCGTTTTGTATAGTTAGTTGCAAATGCGGTCAACCACACCCGACATGCTGCTCGTGCAGCTCGGCAGCCATCGCTGGCTGGTGCCGTTGCTCGCCGATCTGGCGGCGCATAGGGGCGCGCGGTTCGTCGAGCTGATCCACCGGTTGGGGCTGCCGCGCGACAGCCTGACCCGCACGCTCGACGCGGCCACGGCGATCGGCTGGGTGCAACGCAACCCCGGCCACGGTCATCCGCTCCGCCCCGAATATATCCTCACCGAAACGGGCAAGGCGGCTGCCGCACGCGCGGCGACGATCAGCGAGGCACAGAGCGCAATCGGCCTGCCTCCCGGCGCCGCGACGCGTTGGGGCCTCCCCCTCGTCGCCGGGATCGGCGCCGGTCACGACCGCTTCAACGCGCTTTCGCGCCTGCTTGCGCCCGCCACCCCCCGCGCGCTGTCGCAGGGACTGACCGCGCTCGGCCGCCATGGGCTGGTAACGCGCGAAGTGCTCGATTTGCGCCCACCGGCCAGCCGCTATGATCTAACCGGGAGCGGCGCGCTGCTCGCCGCGGCGTGCGCCGCCTAATTCAGCGCAGCCCTCACGAAATCGGCCGCGCGCTCGCCGATCATGATGCTCGGCGCGTTGGTGTTGCCGCTCACCAGCCGCGGCATGACACTCGCATCGGCGACCCACAGCCCGTCGACGCCTTTCAGCTTCAGCGCCGGATCGACCACCGCATCGGCGTCGCTGCCCATGCGGCAGGTCCCGACGGGGTGATAGACGGTGTCGGCGCGGCTGCGGATCAATGCGTCGAGCGCCGCATCATCGTCGATATTCACCGGGTGGCGGTCGACCCCCGCATAGTCGGACAGCGGCGGCGCCGCGGCGATACGGTGCATCATCCGTACGCCAGCCCTCAAAGTCGCCATGTCGCGCGCGTCGGTCAGGAAACCGGGGTCGATCACCGGCGCGGCAGCGGCGTCGGCCGACGCCAGCGTCACCGTCCCGCGGCTCTCGGGCCGCAGCACGCAGGCGTGGCACGAAAAACCGTGCCCCTTCACCTTCGTGCGCCCATGATCCTCGAGCATCGCGGGCACGAAATGATATTGGATGTCGGGCGCGGGCAGGTCGGGGTGCGATTTCCAGAAGCCGCCCGCTTCGGCGAAACAGGTCGTCATGATGCCGCTACGCTGGGTGCGATGCTCGAAGATCGCCTTGATCATCCGCCAGGTACCGCCGGCGCTGTCGCCGAAGGGTTCGGTCGAGCGCGTTTCCCAGCTCGACACATAATCGATATGATCCTGCAGATTGTCGCCGACGCCGGCGCGATCGGCGACGACGTCGATGCCCTTGTCGCGCAGGTGCGCGCCCGGCCCGATCCCCGACAGCATCAGGATTTGCGGACTGTTGAACGCGCCCGCCGACAGGATCACCCCGCCACGCGCGCGCAGCGTCTCGCGCCTCGAACCGCGGCGGATCACCACGCCGGTCGCGCGGCCGTCCTCGACGACGATCTTCTCCACCAGTGCGCCAGTCCGGACCGCAAAATTGCCATGCTCGCGCAGCGGCTCGACATAGGCGCGCGCCGCCGACCAGCGCTCGCCGCCCTTCTGCGTCACCTGATAGAGGCCAAACCCCTCCTGCTGCGCACCGTTGAAATCGGGGGTGCGCGGCAATTGCAGCGCCGCCGCGCTTTCGACGAAGCGCCGGCTCGTCACATTGGGCCAGCGCTGGTCCATGACGTTGAGCGGCCCGCCGCTCCCGTGAAAATTGTCGCTGCCGCGTTCATTATGTTCGGCGCGTTTGAAATAGGGGAGCACGTCGGCATAGCTCCACCCCGTCGCGCCCAGCGACGCCCACTGGTCGTAATCGAAGGCATGGCCGCGGATATAGACCATCGCGTTGATCGCGCTCGACCCGCCGAGCCCGCGCCCGCGCGGCTGGTATCCGGTGCGCCCGTTCAGCCCCTTTTGCGGCACCGTTTCATATTTATAGTTCGACGTATTCCGGATGAAGGGCATGAAGCCCGGCGTCTTGATCAGCATATTGTCGTTGCGCCCGCCCGCCTCGACCAGGCAGACGCTGCGCTTGCCGTCCTCGGCAAGCCGGCCCGCCGCCGCGCTGCCCGCGCTGCCTCCGCCAATGACGATGATGTCGAACTGATCCATGCTTGCGCCTCTCCCTCGCGCCGCCTGGCTGGCGGTCTCCCCGGATGCTTACATGAATGTCATTAGGCGGCGAAGCAAGCTGCCAGATGCAATGGTCTCAGATGCAGTTGCCGTTGAGACATGCCGCCAGCAAAAGCAGCGAAGGCGCGGCGCAAAGCGCGAGCAACAGGCCTCCACTCACGATCAGCCAATGATTTCCGGAACGCTAGCCGGCGATAGCGCCCACAAGGAAAACGGCGACACAAAGGAGCGAGACCAGCCATAGTCCCGATCCGGCCGAGCCCGCAAAAATCATCACCCCGCCATAGTGCAAGCCGGCAATGCTGGCGAACAGCGCCAGCGCGATCGGCATAGCACCCGCCACGAACGCCAGCACATCCCAGTAGCGCCAGCGGGTATCGCTCACTCCGCCGGTTCCTCGACCGGCCGTCCGGCCGCCCAGCGTTCCTTGATCGTCGCGCTCGTCGCGCGGCTGCCGTCGTGGCTCCAGCCAGGCTCGCGCCACATATAGTCGAGCTTGTGCCGCCACGGCGCGGCCCACACGTCCTTCGCGATCCCGACCCATTCATGCACCGCGGCCCACAGGATGTTGAAGCTGCCGAGCTGCTTGACGATACCATAACGCACCGGATCGTCGTCGCGTTCGGCGACGAAGCTGCCGAACATCTTGTCCCAGATGATGAAGACGCCGGCATAATTGGCGTCGAGATAGCGCGGGTTCACCCCGTGGTGGACGCGGTGGTGCGACGGCGTGTTCATCACCGCCTCGAACCACTTCGGCAACCGCTTGATCGCCTCGGTATGGATCCAGAACTGATAGATCAGGTTGAGCCCCGCGCAGAAGAACACCATCGCGGGCGGAAAGCCGATCAGGAAAAGTGGAAGGCGGAACAGGAAGGTCAGGCTGAAAAAGCCGGTCCACGTCTGCCGGAGCGCGGTCGACAGATTATAATGCTGGCTGCTGTGGTGGATGACATGGCTTGCCCAGAACCAGCGCACACGATGCGCGCTGCGGTGAAAGGCATAATAGGCAAGATCGTCGAGGAAGAAGCAGAGGATCCACGCCCACCACCATTGGCTGAACTCGATGCCGATATCGAACAACCGGTATTGATACACGAACACCGACATACCGATCACCGCCGCGCCGACGAACGCGCCGGCAACCTGGCTGAACGTGCCGAGCATCAGCGAGGTCAGCGTATCGCGTGCCTCGTACCGGCTCTTGTCGCGGCGGAGCGAGAAGAGCATCTCGGCGATGAGCAACAGGATGAAGGCGGGAACGGCATAGACGACGGGATCGGGCAATTCAGGCACGCACGATCTCCCGCATCCGGCTCGCCCACATCCCCGCATCCTTCCCCAGCTGCAACGTCACCGCGCCGAATGTCTTCTCCGGCATCGTCAATGTCAGGAAATCCTTGTCGAGCCGGCCGATCACACCGGCATCGACCGGGCGCGCGGCGAAAAAATTACCGTGCGCACGCACCAGCATCATCCGCCCCTCGGCATTTTGCACGATCGCCGCAAAGCCCGCGCGGTCGCGCGCGACCTCGACACCCCCGAACCCCGCTTCGGCCTCTTCGGCCAGCCGGATCGCGTGCGCCGCATCCTCGATGCGCGGATCGGCGCCGAGCCCGATCCTGCCAACCAGCCAGGCGACGAAAAACACGGCGGCGAGCGACGCGCCGAGCTGGATCAGTTCGGCCTGGTTCATTTTTCGCCGGCGAGTGCGTCGAGCATCGGCCGCAGCCCGGTCAGGTCGTACCCCGCCTTTGCCGCCGCCTCGACGATGGCGTCAAGGTCTTCGCCCGCGCGCGCGCGCGCCAGCGCCCAGAGATGCGTCGAGCGCGTTCCCGACCGGCAATAGGCGAGAATCGGGCCCGTCGCATCGGTCAACAATTTGTCGAGCGCGTCGATCTGCGCGTGGCTGAAACCAGCATGGCCGATCGGGATCGCGGCATAGGCCAGCCCCTCGGCGGCGGCGGCGTGCGCGATGTCACCGCCCTGCGGCGCCGAAGGCTCTTCGCCGTCGGGGCGATTGTTGACCAGCATCGCAAAGCCCGCAGCCTTGGCCTCGGCCACATCCTCGATGCTGATTTGCGGGGCGACGCTGAAGTCGGCGGACAGGGGTCGAAAATCGCTCATGCCAGCGATCTACTCCTGCCACGCGCTTGCTGACAAGAGTGAAGGCGCGTTACCGTTTTCCTTGCCGCGCGCTTCGCCTAGTGTCGGGACATGGACGATCATTTTAAATGGGCCTTCGGCTATTGCGCGGCGCGTGGATATGGCCCTCCGGTCGCCGCGACCGACCCCTCGACGCTCTGGTTCGATGCCGGAAAGCCCGATCAGGCCGGCCGCTTCATTCTGGGCGCTGCGTCGGGCATCGCAGCGGCCACCGTCTTCGCCGCGGTCGGGGCGCCCAATATCTTTGTCGATATCGCGGGCGCGCGCGAAACGATCCTTCCGCACATTCCGCCACGTTGGCAACCGCGCGACCCGATGTGGCTGATGGCGGCCGGTGCCGACGTGCCCGCGGCAGCACTCACGCCCGATTTCACGATCGAAGTCGCAGAAGACACCGACCGTTTCGAAGCGATCGCGCGGTACGCGGACGGATCGCTCGCCGCGCGCGGAGTCCTCGGCATCCATGGCACGACCGCCGTCTATGACCAGATCGTGACCGAGCCGCAGTTCGGCCGCCGCGGGCTGGGGTCGGCGATCATGGCCGAACTCGGCCGCTGTGCCGCCGGCCGCGGCGCAACCGAGCGCCTGCTGGTCGCGACCGCCGACGGCAAGGCACTCTATGAACGACTGGGCTGGACGCTCCGCAGCGACATCGTGTCGGTCATTTCGCCGGACTAGCCGGCAACGGGATCAGAACTGCCGGATCACATTCAGGAACGCATCGCCCCACGCGTCGAGCTTCTTGCCCCCGACCCCCGGAATGTCGGCGAGCGCGCTCCGCGTCGCGGGTCGCTCGCTCGCCATCGCGCGCAGCACCGCATCGTGAAAGATGACATAGGGCGGCACATTCGCCTCCGCCGCCAGCTCGCGCCGCATCGCGCGCAGCGCATCGAACAGCGGATCGCCGACCGGGTTCGCCGCGGCGCGGTCCGCACGGCCCGCGCGCTGCGTCCGTTTCACCGGCGGCTCGGCGATCAGCACCTGCGTCTCGCCCTTCATAACCGCGCGCCCCTCGCGCCCGAACATCAGCCCGCCATGTTCGGTCGTCTCGAGCGCCTCGCGCGCGACGAGCGTGCGGACGAGCGGCTTGATCAGCCGCGCTTCCTCGCCCGCGACGATGCCGAACACCGACAATTTGTCGTGGCCGCGCTGGGCGATCCGTTCGTCGCTCTTGCCGGTCAGCACCGCCTCGACATGCCCCGCGCCATAGCTTTGGCCCGTGCGATAGACCGCCGACAGCAGTTTCTGCGCGAGCACGGTCGCATCGACCTGTCGCGGCGGTTCGAGGCAATTATCGCAATTGCCGCAGCGTTCGGGCGGGGTCTCACCGAAATGGCGGAGCAGCAGCGCGCGGCGGCATTCGACCGTCTCGACCAGTGCCGCGAGCGAATTGAGCCGCGCCCGCTCGCCCGCAAGCCGCGCTTCGGGCAGCTCGCCCAGCCGCATCCGCGCGCGCGCGAAATCCTCGGCACCCCACAGCATCAGCGCCTCGGCGGGATCGCCGTCGCGGCCGGCGCGGCCGGTTTCCTGATAATAGCTCTCGATCGACTTCGGAAGGCCCGCATGTGCGACGAAACGCACGTCGGGCTTGTCGATCCCCATGCCGAAGGCGACCGTCGCGGTCACGATGCCGTCCTCCGACGCAACGAAATCATGCTGCACCTGCGCGCGCCGTTCGGGGTCGAGCCCGGCGTGATAGGCGGCAACGCTGCGCCCCGTCGCCGCCGCAAGCTTCGCCGCCATCCGCTCGGTCCCGTCGCGCGTGGGACAATAGACGATGCCGGGCCCCGGATTGGCGGCGATGAAATCGGTGAGCTGTTTCGCCGGGCTCACCCGCGGCGTTACGCGATAGCGGATATTGGGCCGGTCGAACCCGGCGAGCACCAGTCCTTCGGCCGGGATGCCGAGCTGGACGAGGACATCCTCGCGCGTATGCTTGTCGGCGGTGGCCGTCAGCGCAAGGCGCGGCACCGCGGGAAAGGCGTCGAGCAACGGACGCAGCAACCGGTAATCGGGGCGGAAATCATGTCCCCATTCCGAAACGCAATGCGCCTCGTCGATCGCGAAGAGCGCCGGCGTGCGTGCCTCCATCAGCGATCGAAACCCCTCGCCCGTCGCGCGCTCGGGCGCGATGTAGAGGAGGTCGAGCTGGCCGTCGCGATACGCCTGCCGCGTATCGGCGAAATCGGCATCGACGCTGGTCAGGCTAGCCGCACGAATCCCCGCCGCGCGCGCGCCGCGCAGCTGGTCGTGCATCAGCGCGATCAAGGGCGACACGACAACCACGCAGCCATCGAGCGCGACCGCCGGCAGCTGATAGGTCAGCGACTTGCCCGCGCCGGTCGGCATCACCGCAAGCGTGCGCTCGCCCGCCATCACCCGCGCGACCACATCGCCCTGACGGCCGCGAAAATGGTCGAAACCGAAGGTCGTTTTGAGCAGCGGGAGAAGAGCGTCGGCGGACATTGTGCGAGGGCGATAGGGCGGATGGGGAGGAGAGGGAAGCCCCGGACTCATCCAGACGGACAACAAATCAACGTGGGGACTAAGCCCGTGTCAGCATCGCCCGTTCGGCCATCCGCGACGCGGTCTCGCGTTCGGCCATCACGACATGGTCGGCGCCGCGTCGTACCAGATCGGTCACTTCCTCGTCCGAATGCGCGCGCGCGACGATCACCAGCTTCGGGTTGATCGCACGCGCGCGGCGAACGATCGCCCCCGCCTCGACCCCCTCGGGGATCGCGATCAGCAGCGTCGACGCCTCGTCGAGCCCTGCCTGCCGCAGGATGCTTTCCTTGGTCGCGTCGCCGACGATCACCGTTGCGCCCGCTTCCTTTGCCGCGGCCGCCATGTCCTTCTGGTCCTCGATCACCGTCAGCCCCTCGCCGCGGCCGCAGATCATGCTGCCGATATGGCTGCCGACGCGGCCGTAGCCGATCAGCACGACGCCCGCGTTGCACGGTTCGGGCGCATCTTCGGCGACGTCGCCCGGGACGTCCTCGACCGGCTCGTCGGCGCGGATGCGCTTCACCGCCAATGTGAAGAGGATGGGATTGAACAGGATCGACAGCAGCGAACCGGCAAGGATCAGGTCGCGCCCCGTCTCGGGCAGCACCTCCAGCCCGACACCGAGCCCCGCGAGGATGAAGGAGAATTCGCCGATCTGCGCGAGGCTCACCGAAATCGTCAGCGCGGTCTGCGACTTGTGGCCGAAGGCACGGACGAGCGCATAGGCCGCGACCGACTTGCCGACGACGATGATCGCGACCGTCGCGATCACCGGCAGCGGCTGCTCGACGATCACCTTGGGGTCGAAAAGCATGCCCACCGACACGAAGAACAGCACCGCGAACGCATCGCGCAGCGGCAGCGTCTCCTCGGCCGCGCGCCGCGACAGCTGCGTCTCGCCGAGGATCATGCCCGCGAAAAAGGCACCGAGTGCGAACGACACGTCGAAAATCACCGCCGCGCCGAACGCGACCCCGAGGGCAATCGCCAGCACCGCGAGCCGGAACAGCTCGCGCGATCCCGAATGCGCGACCCAGTGCAGCACCCACGGCAGGACGCGGCGCGCGATCAGGAACATGAAGGCGGCGAAGCCGACGACCTTGACCAGCACGATCCCCGCCGACTGGAGCAGCCCCGCACTCACCCCCTCGTCGCCGCGGTCGCCGAACATCGCAGGCAGCAGCACGAGCGCGAGCACCATCACCAGATCCTCGACGATCAGCCAGCCGACCGCGATCCGGCCCTTTTCGGTCTCGACCATGTCGCGCGCCTGCAGCGCACGCAGCAACACGACGGTCGACGCGACCGACAGCGCCAGCCCGAACACTGCGCTGCCCTCGACCGACCAGCCAAGATACAGGCCCAGCATCATGCCGAGCGCGGTCGCCACGGCGATCTGCGCGATCGCCCCCGGCACCGCGATCTTGCGCACCGACAGCAGGTCTTTCAGCGAGAAATGGAGGCCGACCCCGAACATGAGCAGGATCACGCCGATTTCGGCAAGCTGCATCGCCAGCCCGGTGTCGGCGACGAAGCCCGGGGTGAAGGGGCCGACGAGGATGCCCGCGAGCAGATAGCCCGCAATCGGCGAAATCTTGAGCCGGTGCGCGAGCGCCCCCATCAGGAAGGCAACGCCAAGGCCCGCGACGATGGTTCCGATCAGCGTGGTATCATGCGGCATGACCCCTTGCGTAGAGGGGCGGTGCGCGCGGGGTCAACCCAAGCCAACCATTTTCGTTACGATTGAACCATCAGGCGGCATGGACCCGCGCGTCGTTGCCCTCGCCGCCGTTCGCTACCCCGCGCCCCGGCCGCCCGATCAGGAAACCCTGCGCCTCGTCGCAGCCTTCGCGGCGCAGCACGTCGAGCTGTTCGGGCGTCTCGATGCCTTCGGCGAGGATCGGGATCGACAGGCTTTTACCGAGCGCCAGCACCGCACGCAGGATCGCCGTCGACTGGATATTGCCCTCGAGCTCGGCAGCGAAGAAGCGGTCGAGCTTGATCTTGTCGAACGGAAAGGCGCGCAGCGTCTCGAGCGACGAATAGCCCGTACCGAAATCGTCGAGCGCGACCCCGACGCCAAGCGCCTTGATCTGGCGCAGCACGTGCAGCGCGCGTTCGCGGTCGGCGATGATCGCGGTCTCGGTCAGCTCGATCTCGAGCCGCCGCGGCGGCAGCCCGGTGTCGAGCAAGATCTGGTGGAACAGCCGCGGCAGGTCGACATGCGCCAGCTGGAGCGGCGAGACATTGACCGCGACCTTCGATTGGTGCGGCCAGGCCGCGGCATCGCTGCACGCGCGCCGCATCACCCATTCGCCGAGCGTCAGGATAAAGCCGTTCGCCTCGGCGAGCGGGATGAACACCGCCGGCGGGATCGCCCCGCGCGCGGGGTGCGTCCAGCGCAGCAGCGCCTCATAACCGGTGACCTCGCCCGTCGTAACCGATGTCTGGACCTGGTAATGGACGTCGAGCTGGTCGCGGTCGATCGCGTTTCGCAGATCGGTCGCGAGTTCGCGCTGGTCGCGGATCGCCTCGTCGAGCTGCCAGTCGTAATGGCACGGCACCGTCGCGGCGTCGGCCTTCGCGCGGTACATCGCAAGGTCGGCGTTGTTCGCCAGCATTTCGGCGGTTGCCGCATCGTCGGGGAAAACCGCGACGCCGATGCTCGCGCCCAGCCGCGCCTCGAAATCGGGAAAGACCAGCGGCGTCTTGAGTTCGGCGTCGAGCCGCGCGGCGAACGCCACCAGCTGCGCGCGGTCGGTAAAGCGCGTCAGCGCGACGAACTCGTCGCCGCCGAGCCGCGCGACGAACTCATTGTGACCAAGTGTATCGCGCATCCGCTGCGCAATCCGCGCGAGCACCTCGTCGCCCGCCTTGTGGCCGTGGACGTCGTTGATTTCCTTGAACCGGTCGAGGTCGATCGCGCACAGGCCGACGCGCTCGCCGCTCACCAGCGCCGCGCCGATCTGCCGCGACAGCTCGGCGCGAAAGGCGGTGCGGTTGGGCAGGCCGGTCAGCGCGTCGTTCATCGCCATCCGCGTCAGCTCGCGCATCGCCTCCGAGCGCGTCTGGCGGTCGAGCATCGCGGCGAACACGCCCGCCGCGATCACGATCCCGCCGACGAGTACCGTCGCGAGCGCGAGCGCGTTGAATTCGGACGGGCGCAGCGGCGTCTCGTCGAGCGCCATCGGGGTGATCCGCATCGCCGTCATCGCAAGGAAATGGAGCGACGCGATCGCGAGGACGATCAGCAGGGTCGCTAGCGGAACGCGGTAACGCACCTCGCGGCCCGTACGCAGCACGGTCAGCGCCGCGGCGGCGAAGGCCATGCCGCTCATGACCGCAGCTGCGATATAATTGCCGTCCCACGCGACGATGCCGTCGACGCGGTACGCGGTCATGCCGGTGAAGTGCATCGCCGCGATCGCGGCGCCGAAAAGCGCACCGCCGATTGCACCGAAAATCTCCTTCTTGCCCCACGCGGCAACCGCAAAACCGATGAAGGAGCCGACCATCGCGACCATCAGCGACGCGATGGTCAGCACCGGATCGAGCGTCACCGGCGCCTTCGCCTCGAACGCGAGCATCGCGACGAAATGCGTGCACCAGATCGTCGCGCTCGCGGCAACCGCGACCAGGAAGGCCCAGGCGATTCCCTGCGAGCGCTGCGCATCGCGCGCGCGCTCGAACATCTGGACGATCGCGAACGCGCCGACGCCGCAAATCGCAACCGCCAGCGCCACGAGCCACGGATCGTGGTCGATCGCGATACACATCGCCAGCCTGATCAAAATCCCACCTTTCGCCTCGAGCGTCCGCCTGTGATGCGGACGGGTCCCCAAAGGCCCAATTGGTGGAAATCACTTACAAAATTGTAAACGCCGGGATTCCGCGATGCTCAGGCCTCGACGGTGCCCTCGTCGCGCTCGGCCTGCTGGCGCGCCCACATGTCGGCATAGAGCCCGCGCATCGCGAGAAGCTGGTCGTGCGTCCCCGTCTCGGCAACGCGGCCCTTCTCGAGCACGATGATCCGGTCGGCATTCGTCACCGTCGACAAGCGGTGTGCGATCACCAGGGTCGTGCGCCGCGCCGCGATGCGCTCGAGCGTATCCTGAATCGCCGCCTCGGTGCGGCTGTCGAGCGCACTCGTCGCTTCGTCGAGGATCAGCAGCGGCGGGTTCTTGAGCAGCGTGCGCGCGATCGCGACGCGCTGCTTCTCGCCGCCCGAAAGCTTCAGCCCACGCTCGCCGACCTCGGTCTCATAGCCCTGCGGCAACAGCGCAATGAAACCGTCGATCGCCGCGCCCTCAGCCGCTTCCGCAATGGCTTCGGCGCTCGCCCCCTCGCGGCCATAGGCGATGTTGTAACCGATGCTGTCGTTGAACAGCACCGTGTCCTGCGGGACGATGCCGATTTCGGCGCGCAGGCTTTTTTGCGTGACCTTCGCGATATCCTGATCGTCGATCATGATGCGCCCGCCCTGCGGATCGTAGAAGCGGAAGAGCAGCCGCGCGATCGTCGACTTGCCCGCGCCCGACGGCCCGACGATCGCCAGCGTCTCGCCCGCGCCGACCGCAAAGCTCACGCCGTTCAGGATCGTGCGGTCGGGCTCATATCCGAACACGACATTGTCGAACGTCACCGCGCCGCCATTCACGACGAGCGGCCAGGCGTCCGGGGCATCGGCGATCTCGGACGGGGTGTCGATCAGGCGGAACATCGCCTCCATGTCGATCAGCCCCTGCCGGATCACGCGATAGACCATGCCGAGCATGTCGAGCGGGCGGAACAACTGCGCGAGCAAGGTGTTCACCAGCACCACGTCGCCGACCTTATATTCGCCGACAGACCAGCCCCACACCGTATAGGCCATCGCGCCGGCAAGCGCGGCGTTGGTGATCAGGCTCTGCCCGATGTTGAGCCAGGCAAGGCTGTTTTCGCTCTTCACCGCGGCGCGCGCATATTGGTCGGCGACATCGCGGTACCGCGCTTCCTCGCGCTCTTCGGCGCCGAAATATTTGACCGTCTCGTAATTGAGCAGGCTGTCGACGCTGCGCCCGATCGTCAGTGTGTCGAGGTCGTTCATCCGCGTGCGCAGCGCGTTGCGCCAGTCGGTCACCTTGCGCGTGAAGATGATATAGACGACAACCATCAGCGCGGTGGCGCTGGCAAGGCCGAAGCTGAACTTGGTCCAGAAGATGATCAGCACCGCCGCAAGCTCGATCACCGTCGGCGCGATATTGAACAGCAGGAAATAGAGCATCGTGTCGATGCTCTTGGTGCCGCGCTCGATCACCTTCGTGACCTCGCCCGTCCGCCGCGCGAGGTGGAAACGCAGGCTCAGCGCGTGCAGATGGCTAAAGGTCGTAATCGCGAGTTCGCGTGTCGCATCCTGCCCGACGCGTTCGAACACGACGTTGCGGAGGTTGTCGAACAGGACCCCGGCAAAGCGCGCGCCGGCATAGGCGAGCACCAGCCCGATCGCGAGCGCCGCGCCCTCCTCCATTCCCGGCACCATCTTGTCGATCGCGGCGCCATAGAGAAAGCCCATCGAAAGCTGCACGCCCTTCGACGCGAGCACGATCAGCCCCGCGAGAACGATGCGCAGCTTCGCCTCGCCCTGCCCGGCGGGCCACAAATAGGGAAGGAACCGCTTCAGCGTCGCAAGGACGGGCGGTTCGCGGCTGGCATCGGCAGAGGTGGAGGTGTCGGGCGGCATGGAGGCCCCATGTAGGGCGCCGATGCCGTTCCGCCAACGGTTAGCGCGATTCGCGATATCCTGCGCGGGCGATGATGCGATCGATCAGCCGCCGTTCCTCGGATGTCGGGGTCGGCACGATCGCCGCGGGCGGTTCCTGACGACGGCCGAACAAGGGGCGCCGGGGCGGGACGATAGGCGAAAAGCGCATGGGGGCTCGCTTTCTATGTGCAGCGTCGCCCCCCGGCACCGCAAGTGGATCTGGTCCCGCGCACCTTGGTGCAGGCGCATGGTTGCAGTCCGGTAAAGCGGGCTGGTTACTGCTTTCTTTCCGGTACCGTGAAGGTGCCCGTCACGCGCCCGCCGGTGCCGCCCTGTACCGGATTGCCGTCGGGTCCGCGCGCCGCGCCGCGCCCGTCGACCGTCGCGCGGCCGCTGTTGAGGTCGATCACCATGCGCCCGCCGCGCAGCTGGTTGCCGCGCTGGCGCAGCTCGACATTGCCGACCATCGTGATCAGGCGCCGGTCGAGGTCATAGATGGCGACATTGCCCGATGCACGTTCGTCGCCCTTCGTCACCACGACCCCGCCCGTGGCGTCGAGCCGGTTGACGTCGGTGCCGCCCGAGCGCGTATAGGCGACGGTCATCCGCGCCGCGGTCAGCGTCATGCCCGCCTGTGTCACGCGGACATTGCCCGAAATGACGACGCGGTCGGCGCGGTCCTGCACTTCGATGCTGTTCGCGGCGAAATCGACCGGGGCGTTGCTGTTGTGGTTCGCGAGCGCCTGCGCCTGCGCGCGGTCGCCGCCGCCCGACGACAGGATGGCAAGGCTGGTCAGGGCAAAACCTGCCCCCGCGAGCGCCATGCTCTTCATGGTCCAGAGCCGGTTCATTTGAGCACTCCCTGATTGATCCTGAGCCGCGCATTGCCTTCGAGGCGTACGATCCGCTTGTCGAGGTCGGCGGACAGGCGGTTGGCCGAGAAGGGGCCGATGTTGAGCGCGCCGTCCACGCCGCCAGTGCCGAGCAACGTCCGCGTTTTCAGATCGACCGCGACATTGCTTGCATCGATCCGGTATCCGCCCGCGCTCTTGACCTGCACCAGTCCCGGCACCGCGACCTTTTCGGTATCCATATTATAGGCGCTGTCGCGCGCGACGATCGTCGCTGGCCCGTCGTCGAGGCGAATCGCCCCCGACAGGTCGGTCATCCGCACGACCGGCTCGGCCGAACTTTTCTGTACCGCGCTGCCCGCGAGCAGGGCAAAGGGCTGGCCCTTCGCGTCCTGGCCGCGATATTCGGCGCGGGTGACCTTCATCCGTTCGCTCGCCATGTCGACCTTGTCCTTGGCGAGCAGGAAGCTGATTTCGGCGCGCTGGGTGAAGGGCGAGAAGACGAGCACCGCGGCAACGACGCCGATCACCAGCGGCAGGCCGAAGCGCAGGATGCGCACGACCTTGTCGTGGCTCGACCCGCTGGCCGCCCACATGCGGCGCATCGTGCGGTCAAGATCGGCGCGTTCGGACATCGTTCCCTCTCGCGGCCTCAGCTATGCGCGAAAATATCGGTTTCGGGCCAGCCGGCAAGATCGAGCGCGGCGCGCGTCGGCAGGAAATCGAAACAGGCCTGCGCAAGCGCCGTGCGCCCCTCGCGCGCCAGCCGCATGTCGAGAATCTCCTTCATCGCATGCAGGAAGCGCACATCGCTCGCCGCATAGTCGCGCTGCGCATCGGTCAGATCGGCGGCGCCCCAGTCGCTCGACTGCTGCTGCTTCGACACTTCCTGGCCCAGCAGTTCGCGCACCAGCTCCTTGAGGCCGTGGCGGTCGGTATAGGTCCGGATCAGCTTCGAGGCGATCTTGGTGCAATAGACGGGCGCGGTGACGACGCCGAGCGCCTGCTGCAGCGCCGCGATGTCGAACCGCGCAAAATGGAACAGCTTCAATCGGGCGGGGTCGGTCAGGATCGCCTTCAGCACCGGGGCATCATAAGCGCTGCCCGGTTTGAAGCGGACGAGATGCTCGTCGCCCGACCCGTCGCTGATCTGCACGAGGCACAGCCGGTCGCGCAGCGGGTTCAATCCCATGGTCTCGGTGTCGATGGCAACCGCACCCGGGCGCAGCACGCCTTCGGGCAAATCTTCTTCGTGGAAATGGACAGTCATGCGCTTCGCCTTAGGCCAAGCCGCCGTGCCGCTCAATGACTGGTTTTGGTGCCGGTCGCCTGCCCGCCGCGCGCCTGCGGCAAAGCGCATGTTATTCGGCTTCGCGACGTTGAATTTTCTGTTCGCAGAGCGCGTCCATATAGGCTATATATTACGCCGTTAGCGGCACGGGGCGAGTCTGTGCCCATGGTGAACTGCGTCCCCGTCCGGCGCAAGGCGCCGGTCGAATGGGTGATGGACGAACCGAAAGCGACTATTAGACAATGAGTTTCAACAAGGATCGCCGCGGCCAGCGGGGGCGCGGTAAGCGCGACGATTTCGGCAATTTCGACAGCTTTGAACCGGCTCCCTACGGTGGCGACAGCTACGGCGGCGGACGCGGCGGCTTCGGCGACCGCGATCGCGGCGGCTTCGGCGGTGGGGACCGCGGTGGCTTCGGCGGCGGCGATCGCGGCGGCTTCGGCGGCGGCGGCGGCGACCGTGGAGGCTTCGGCGGCGGACGTGGCGGCGGCATGCCGGCACAGGTTGTTGGCGAGGGTCAGGGCACGGTGAAATTCTTCAACGCGTCGAAGGGCTTCGGCTTCGTTGCCCGCGACGACGGCGGCGAAGACGTATTCGTGCACATCAGCGCGGTCGAGCAGGCGGGCCTTCAGGGCCTCGCTTCGGGCCAGCCGCTCGGCTTCACGCTCGTCGAACGCAATGGCAAGGTCTCGGCGATCGATCTGAAGATCGAGGGCGAACCGATGCCGGTCGAAGAATTCGCCCCGCGCCAGCGTGACGATCGCGGCGGCGCCCCCGGCGGCGCGCGTGGCCGTCGCCAGCTGACCGGTGAACGCACCTCGGGCACCGTCAAATTCTTCAACACGACGAAGGGCTTCGGCTTTATCGCGCGTGATGACGGACAGGCCGATGCCTTCGTTCACATCAGCGCGGTGCAGCGCGCCGGCATGGCGGGCCTCGACGAAGGCGACCGCGTCGCATTCGACATCGAAGTCGACGACCGCGGCAAGTTCGCGGCCGTGAACATCCAGCCGCATCAGGACTGATCGGCGGATCCACGATATAGAAAAGGGCGGCTCTCGGGCCGCCCTTTTTTTGTTTCGAATGAAGAATCGCCAACCGAGCCGAAACGACCGATAGAGATTGTGCACCCCGGCGAAAGCCGGGGCCCAGAATTCCGGCATGAACCTAATCGGTTGCAGCCCCGGGCCCCGGCTTTCGCCGGGGTTCACCGGGGGCCGCTCCCAACCCCGAAACCGTGCAAGGGGCCGGAGCGAACCGCCGGCTCAATAACCCAGCGTCGCTTCGAGGAACCAGATACGCTGCTGCGTTTCATCGGCCCAACCGTCGACCAGCCCGCTCGTCGCGATATCGCCATCGGCTTCGGCGGCGGCCTTCACCTCTTTGAGCTGGCCGAGCAAAGTCTTGTTGTCGCCCGCGAGGTTGCGGATCATCGCTTCGGCATCGACGCCCGCGGCATCATCGTCGCGGATCGACGCGCGGCGGCTGACATCGCCGATCGAACGCAGCGTCGGCGCGCCATTCTTGCGCACGCGCTCGGCGATCAGGTCGGTCGTCGCGAAAATCTGCGCCGCCTGCTCGTCGAACAGCAGGTGCAGCTCGCGAAACCGCGGGCCCTGAACGTGCCAGTGATAATTTTTGGTCTTGAGATAGAGCGCAAAGCTGTCGGCGAGCAGCGCGTTCAGCGCATCGGCGACGGCGGGGGCATTGTTGTTCTTGTCGGACATGAGAGCATCCTTTCTGTTGCCCCGATCATGTAGCGCGCCGACACGATATTTTCCCATTGAAGCTTTGGGTGAGTTTCATCGACAAAAACGATGAAACGCAATCCAAAAGGCGATTCAACCGATCAAACCAAACGCGCCGAGCCCGGTGCGGAGGCCCCATAGCGTCAGGATCAGCGCGCTCAGCCAGCGCAGGACGCGCGCCGCGCGCCCTTCGGAAAGCGCCGGCCCAAAGGCCAGAAAGGGCAGCATCGCCAGCGTCCAGCCGACCAGCCCGCCCGCGGCCGCCCATTGCCCCGCGCCGCTCGTCGCGGCGAGCGCGCCGATCAGGAAATGGCTGCGGTCGCCGAACTGGCGCGCCAACATCTGCCCCGCCAGCAGGACGGGCGACATATCGCCGGCTGCCGCGCCGGTATCGGGCTTGCCGCGCCACAGCAGCGCCGCCGCCGCCGACAGCATCGCGAGCGCGACAAGCAGCGCCGCCACCCCCTGCCCGATCATGCGATTGGCGATCGCACCCGCAATCGCCGCGACCAGCGCGTTGAGGATGAAGGCGCCAAAGGCGATCCCGACGGTCACCCGACGGTCGCTGCGCACACTCAGCAGCCGCGACAGGAAAATCCCGCTGCGCCCGTCGGCATTGGCGAGCAGCACCGCCACCAGCGCAAGCATGATTGCATCCATGACGTCGGATTTGAAGGGTCAGGCGGCGGGCGTCAATGGCCGAGCCGCACGGCGACCGACGCCAGCCAGGCTTCCTGCATCGCGGCGGGCAACGCCCCTTGCGGCGCGCCTGCGGCATCGCTCATCGCGTCGAGATAGGTCAGGATCGCAGCGCGATAGCCGCCCCCGGCAACCGCCGATTCCAGATGGCTCGCCAATGTCTCGACCGCGGCAAAGCCATTGTCGCGCGCAAGGCAGCGGATATCGTCGATCCCCTGCACGATCTGTGCGAGCGCGCAATGCGGCAGGGCTTCGGCCAGCGCGCCAACCTGCCCGATGATCCGGCTCTGGATTTCCTGATAATGTTCGGTTTGGGTTTGCATCATCCACCCCCTGTCCTGACGGTGACGATGCGCCTTTATGGTTAACGGGCGGTTAGCGGTGGCCCGGCAGGCCGCCCAGGCCCTGCTTGCTGCGATACATGTCGCGATCGGCGGCCGCCAATATGTCCGATTCGGTCATCCCGGTCTGCAGCATCGCGATGCCGAAACAGGCCGACAGCGCAATCTCGTGCCCGTCATATTCGGCGGGCGCGGCGGCAAGCACCTCGCACAATCGGTCGACCTGCGCCCGCGCGCCGGCTTCGTTCGACTGGTCGAGGATCAGGCCGAATTCGTCGCCGCCGATGCGCGCCGCGACATCGGTCGCGCGGATCGACGCGGCGAGCCGCTTGGCGATTTCCATCAGCGCGAAGTCGCCCGCGGCATGGCCGAAATTGTCGTTGATATATTTGAGCTGGTTCACGTCGATGAAGACGACGGCGGCGCGCTCGGCATGGCGCTCGAACCGCGCCATCCGGTGATGGATCGCGGTCAGGAAATAACGCCGGTTGAACAGCGGGGTCAGCGTGTCGCGTTCGGACACGCGCTCGAGCTCGGCGACGGCGATCTTCAATACGCGGTTTTCGCGGCGCAAGGCGTCGCGTTCCCGGCGTATCTCGCGCAGCTGGTCCTCGATGGAGTCAACGGAAACGGTGCCGAACTGGTCGACCGCGATCCGTGCCCCCCCTACGCTGTCCATTCAACGTCCCCGAAGCGAACCCATGGTCCCCGGCCCCATGCCGGTGGATATTGTCGGGCGACCCTAGCCGCGACTTGATACCAATCGGTAAACGCGAACCGCATAATTGGCGCCGTTGCCCGCAGGGAACACAGTCGCTAGGGGAAAGGCGGCGGCGATTCATTGCCGCCCGCAGGAGGGATGGGTGATGGGCGACAGTGCGCCGCAAGTCGGTGTGATCATGGGCAGCCAGTCGGACTGGCCGACGATGGTGCACGCGGTCCAGATCCTCGAAGAATTCGGCATCGCGCACGAAGTGCAGATCGTCTCGGCGCATCGCACCCCCGACCGCCTTGTCGGCTATGCCAAAAGCGCGGCCGATCGCGGGCTGAAAGCGATCATCGCGGGTGCCGGCGGCGCCGCGCATTTGCCCGGCATGGTCGCATCGATGACGCGCGTTCCGGTGCTTGGCGTGCCCGTCCAGTCGGCGGCGCTGAGCGGCGTCGACAGCCTCTATTCGATCGTCCAGATGCCCGGCGGCGTTCCCGTCGCGACCTTTGCGATCGGCAAGGCGGGCGCGACGAACGCCGGCCTCTTCGCCGCGGCGCTGCTCGCGAATAATGATGCCGATCTGGCACAAAAACTCGATGCGTGGCGCGAGGCGCAAACGAATAGCGTCGCCCCCACCCCCGTGCGCGAGGGCTGACCGCCTTGCTGGCACCGGGTTCGACGATCGGCATTCTCGGCGGCGGCCAGCTCGGCCGGATGCTCGCGGTCGCGGCCGCACAGCTCGGCTACAAGGTCCACATCTATGCCCCCGACGCCGAAAGCGTCGCGGCCGAAGTCACCGCGCACCACAGCCAGGCGGCATGGGACGACGAACCGCGCCTCGCCGCCTTTGCCGCGGCGTGCGACGTCGTCACCTATGAATTCGAAAATGTGCCGGTCGACACGGTGCGCTTCCTGTCGGGCCATGTCGCGGTCCGCCCCGGCGTCGCGGGGCTGAAGATCGCGCAGGACCGGCTCGAGGAAAAGAATTTCGTCGCCGGCCTCGGCGGACGCCCCGCCCCTTTCGCCGCGGCGCCCGACCGCGCCGCGCTCGATACCGCGCTGGCCGACATCGGCGCGCCCGCGATCCTCAAGACGGTGCGCATGGGCTATGACGGCAAGGGGCAGGCGCGCATCATGACGCCCGCCGACGCCGACGCCGCATGGGACGGGATCGACCGCCATGCCGCGGTTCTCGAGGGTTTCGTCACCTTCGAACATGAATTTTCGGTGATCCTCGTGCGCGGGATCGACGGCGAAGTCCGTTTCTGGGATTCGTCGGTCAACGTCCATGAAGGCGGGATCCTTGCCACCTCCAGCCTGCCGCCGCCGCAGATCGTCGCCGACCAACAGGCCGAAGCGCGCGAACTGATGACGCGCATCGCCGCCGAGCTCGACTATGTCGGCGTGCTCACCGGCGAATTTTTCGCCACCGAAGCCGGCCCGGTGTTCAACGAGATGGCGCCGCGCGTCCACAACAGCGGCCACTGGACGATCGAGGGCGCGGCCCAAAGCCAGTTCGAAAATCATATCCGCGCCGTCGCGGGCCTGCCGCTCGGCAGCACCGCGACGCGCGCCTTGCCCGTCACGATGCGCAACCTGATCGGCGCCGACATCGCGGACATCCCCGCGCTGCTCGCCGACGAAAACTGCCACGTCCATCATTACAGCAAGACCGAGGTGCGCGAGGGGCGCAAACTCGGCCACGCCACATGGGTTGGAGCCTCTCCCGCATGAATCGACCCGAGATTACGCTGATCCTTGCCCGTGCAGCCAATGGCGTGATCGGGGCGAACGGCAAGATGGCGTGGCACCTGCCCGCCGACCTCCGCCGTTTCAAGCAGCTCACCATGGGCCGCCCGATGATCATGGGGCGCAAGACCTTCGACAGCCTGCCTGCGGTGCTCGAAGGCCGTCGCCATATCGTCATCACGCGCGATCCCGACTGGCAGGACGAAGGCGCCGAGCCGGTCGGCACGATCGAGGAAGCGCTGCGGCTCGCCAATGCACCGCATGTCATGGTGATCGGCGGCGCCGAAATCTATCGCCTCTTCCTGCCGCTCGCCGACCGGATCGAGCTCACCGAAGTCGCGCTCGAACCAAAGGGCGACGCACTCATCGACTATCCCGCCGCCGCCGAGTGGCACGAGATCCTGCGCGAGGATCATCCCGCCGACGACGCCGGCCGCCCCGCCTACAGCTTCGTCACGCTGACAAGGAAATAGGCCGATGCGCCGCTGGATCCTGAGCATCCTCATCCTGATCGCGCTCGCCGCGGCCGCCTTTTTCACGCTCGCGCCCGGCATGATCGAAAAGGATCTCAACAAGATCGACGGCAAGCCGCTCCCCGCGATCGGCGCGCGTGCAGAGGCGCTGCACAAGACGCTGACGATCGTCGACCTGCACAGCGACAGCCTGCTCTGGAGCCGCGACTTCCTCGATCGCGCCGACCGCGGCCATATGGACCTGCCGCGGCTCGAGGAGGGCCATGTCGCGCTGCAGATCCTCGCGAGCACGACCAAGTCGCCCAAGGGGCAGAATTACGACGCCAACAGCGGCGACACCGACAATATCACCAGCCTCGTGATTGCGCAGCTCCAGCCGATCCGCACGTGGAACTCGCTGCTCGAACGCTCGCTCTGGCACGCCGAAAAGCTGCACCGCGCGGTCGCCGCATCGGCGGGCAAGCTGGACGCCGTCGCCGCGCCCGAAGATATCGACAAATTGCTCGCCGGACGACGCAGCAAGGTCCCGCCCGTCGGCGCACTGCTCAGCATCGAGGGGCTGCACGTCCTCGAGGGCAAGCTCGCCAATCTCGACAAGCTCTATGCCGCGGGCTTCCGCATGGCGGGGCTCACCCACTTCTTCGACAATGATCTCGCGGGGTCGATGCACGGGATGAAAAAGGGCGGGCTCACCCGGCTCGGGCGGCAGGTCGTCGCCGACATGGAAGCCAGGGGCATGATCGTCGACATCGCCCATTGCTCCAGCGCCTGCGTCGCCGATATCCTCAAAATGGCGCGCCGCCCCGTCGTCTCCAGCCACGGCGGCGTGCAGGCGACGTGCAAGGTCAACCGCAACCTCAGCGACGAACAGATCCGGGGTGTCGCCGCGACCGGCGGCCTCATCGGCATCGGCTATTGGGACGCCGCGGTGTGCGACACTTCGCCCGCGAGCATCGCGAAGGCGATGAAGCATGTCCGCGACCTCGTCGGCATCCAGTATGTCGCGCTCGGCAGCGACTATGACGGCGCCACCACGGTGCGCTTCGACACCTCGAAGCTCGTGCAGGTAACGCAGGCGCTGATCGATGCGGGCTTCAGCGACGACGAAATCCGCGCCGTCATGGGCGGCAACGCGATCCGCGTGCTCCGGGCGGGGCTCGTCCCGCTGACCCCGCCCGCCCCATGATCCGCCTCGACGGCCATCGACGCATCGAAGGTAACTTGCGCGGCGGGGTGATCGCGCTCGGCAATTTCGACGGTTTCCATGCGGGGCATCAGGCGGTGGTCGGCCGCGCGGTGCGCCATGCGAAAGATGAGGGCCGCCCCGCGATCGTCGCGACCTTCGACCCGCATCCGGTGCGCTTCTTCAAACCCGACGTCCCGCCCTTCCGCCTGACCACGCTCGCCCAGCGGCAGGAATTGTTCGCCGCGGCGGGCGCCGACGCGATGCTCGTCCTGCCCTTCGACGCCGCGCTCGCCGCGACGACCGCCGAGGATTTCATCACCGAACTGCTGCTCGGTCGCTATGGCGCCGCCGGCGTCGTCACCGGCGCCGATTTCGTCTTCGGCAAGGGCCGCGGCGGCGACGTCGTTACCCTCGCCGATCATGCCCGCCGCCTCGGCTTCTTCACCGAAATGGTCGCCCCCGTCGACGATAGCGCGGAAGTGATCTCGTCGAGCCGCATCCGCGAAGCGCTGCAGGCCGGCGACTGCGCCGCCGCGACGCGCCTCCTCACCCGCCCTTTCACCGTGCGCAATGTCGTGCAGCACGGCGACAAGAACGGCCGCCTGCTCGGCTTCCCGACCGCCAATCTGGAGATGGGCCAATATCTCCGCCCGCGCTACGGCATCTATGCCGTGACCGGGAAACTCCCCGACGGCCGCGTGCTCAAGGGCGCGGCGAACATCGGCATCCGCCCCAGCTTCGATCCGCCGAAGGAATTGCTCGAACCGCATTTCTTCGACTTCGCCGAGGACCTTTACGGGCAGGAAATCGATGTCGCCTTCCACGCCTTCATCCGGCCCGAGGCGAAGTTCGACGATATGGACGCGCTGATGGCGCAGATCGCGGCCGATTGCGATGCGGCGAAGCGACTGTTGGCTGACGTTTGATTGTCACCCCGGACTTGATCCGGGGTCCAGACGAGGGCGGGGTATGGATGCCGGATCAAGTCCGGCATGACGAATTGGGGGGCATATGACCGACAACGACGACTGGGCATCGGCCCTCGAAGGCCCGCCCAAAAAGCCGATGAAGCGCCGCACGAAGATCCTCCTCTGGCTCTTCGCCGCGCTCGTCGCCTGGTTCACCCTGTCGAACGCCAGCTTCCTCGCCCCCGATCCCGAAGGCAAGCCCAAGCTGATTGCGCATCGCGGCGTCTATCATCTCTACGACAAGCGCGCCGCGGTCGGCCGCGACACCTGCACCGCCGCGCACGCACTGCCGCCCAGTCATGAGGTGTTCGAGAATACCCCCGAATCGATGCGCTGGGCGGTCGGGCTCGGCGCGAACATGGTCGAGGTCGACGTCGCCCCGACGAAGGACGGCCGCATGGTCCTCTTCCACGACTGGACCGTCGACTGCCGCACCAACGGCAAAGGCGAGACGCGCGACCTGACGCTCGCAGAGCTCAAGGCGCTCGATATCGGCTATGGCTATACCGCCGACGGCGGGCAGAGCTTCCCGCTGCGCGGCAAGGGCGTGGGCAAGATGCCGACTGTCGAAGAAGGTCTCGCCGCGCTTCCCGTCCACCCGATCCTCTTCAACTTCAAATCGAACGACGCCGCCGAGGCCGACCAGCTTTTCGCGATCCTCAAAGCATCGGGCCGCGACAGCGCCAAACTCGGCGATGCCTTTTACGGCGGCGAACGCCCCGTGAAGCGGATGCGCGAACTGCTCCCCGCCAACTGGTCGTTCGACCTCAAGACCGGCGGCAAGGCCTGCACCAGGGATTATGTCAAATGGGGCTGGACCGGCATCATCCCCGAAAGCTGCCGGAACGGCGTGATCGTCATCCCGATCAACTATCAATGGGCTTTCTGGGGCTGGCCCGACCGGCTGATCGCGCGCATGGACAGCGTCGGCGCGCGGGTCATCGTGCTTGGGCCCTATGAAAGCGGCAAGTCGAACGAAGGCCTGACGACACCGCAGCAACTCGCCAAAGTACCTGCCAGCTTCAACGGCTATATCTGGGTCGAGGATATCCGCGAAGTCGGCCCCGCGCTCCGACCGCGGCAGAAGTAGCCTTACAAATTCCGTTCGTGTCGAGCGAAGTCGAGACACCCCGAAGGCGTGCACGCCCGATGGGCATCTCGACTTCGCTCGATGCGAACGGGAATTGAAGACGACGGTGGTTTGCTCCCGCCCGAATCTGCGCTAAGCGCCGCCACCATGACCGAGAGCACGCCCGCCGCCGAACAGCGCGATTATCGCGACACCGTCTTCCTGCCCAAGACCGACTTTCCGATGAAGGCCGGCCTGCCGCAGAAGGAGCCGCTGATTCTGGCGAAATGGATCGAGGGCAATCTGGAAGGGCAGATTCGCGAAGCGCGCCGCGGCCGCGAGCAGTTCGTCCTCCACGACGGCCCGCCTTACGCCAATGGCGACATGCACATCGGCCATGCGCTCAACCATATCCTGAAGGACATGGTCGTCCGCACCCAGACGCTGAAGGGCAAGGATTCGCCCTACGTCCCCGGCTGGGACTGCCACGGCCTGCCGATCGAGTGGAAGGTCGAGGAGCAGTATCGCAAGAAAAAGCTGAACAAGGACGAGGTTCCGGTCGAGGAATTCCGCGCCGAATGCCGCGCCTATGCGCAGCATTGGGTCGACACCCAGCGCGAGCAGCTGAAGCGCCTCGGCATCGGCGGCGACTGGGACCATCCGTACCTGACGATGGATTATGAGGCCGAGGCCACCATCGTGCGCGAACTGCTGAAGTTCGCCGCGAACGACATGCTCTATCGCGGCGCCAAGCCGGTGATGTGGTCGCCGGTCGAAAAGACCGCGCTCGCCGAGGCCGAGGTCGAATATGAGGATATCGTCTCGACCCAGATCGACGTGGCGTTCGAAATCGTGGAGAGCCCGAACAGCCCGTGGCTGGTCGGCAAATCAGCCGTCATCTGGACAACCACTCCTTGGACGATCCCGGTCAATCAGGCTTTGGCCTATGGCTCCGACGTCGACTATGTCGAAGTAATGGTCGATTTCGATACCACGCCGCCCGAGGGCGAAACTGATTTCAACGCCATCGCCCGTGCGCTCCCCGTGTTGGACCGATTGGATGGCGGTGGCTTTATTGTTGCTAAGGAGCTCACTGGGGCATTCGAGCAGCGTCTTTGCAATACAATCGCTTCGCTTGCAGGGGAGGCAACGAACTACGAAGTCTCGTTCCGTCACTCCGAGCCGTTCAAAGGCTCCGACCTCGCCGGCACCGTCGCCCGTCACCCGATGCACCATCTCGGCGGCTTCTTCGCGCGCCCGCGCCCCTTCCTCGCCGGCGATTTCGTCACCACCGACAGCGGTACCGGGCTCGTCCATATGTCGCCCGACCATGGCGAGGATGATTTCGACCTCTGCAAGGCGAACGGGCTCGACCCCGTCTTCGCGGTCGAGGGCGACGGCAAATATCGCGAAGACTGGGCATGGCTCGGCGGTCAGGGATCGGTGATCAACCCCAAGTTCAACGCCCCCGACGGCCCGATCTGTTCGGACCTGCGCGACGCCGGCGCGCTGCTCGCGGCATCGGCCGATTACAAGCACAGCTATCCGCACAGCTGGCGCTCGAAAGCCAAGGTCATCTATCGCTGCACCCCGCAATGGTTCGTGCCGATGGACAAGGTGATGACGCACATCGAGCCCAAGACCCCGCGCGAAAAGCGCTGGGAGAATGAGGGCGGCGCGATCAACCCGCACGAAGAGGATCTCTGCGACGCCCCGACCTTGCGGCAGGCAGCAATGCAGGCGATCGCCGACACGCGCTTCGTCCCCGCCAAGGGCCGCAACCGCATCGGATCGATGGTCGAGGGACGCCCCGACTGGGTGCTGAGCCGCCAGCGCGCGTGGGGCGTGCCGATCACGCTCTTCGTCGACCGCAAGACCGGACACTATCTGAACGACCCGATCGTCAACGACCGCATCGTCGCGGCCGTCCGCGAGGGCGGCGTCGACGCGTGGAACGACGCGCGCGCTCAGGAATATCTCGGGCCGGACTATGACGCCGCCAACTACGAGCGCATCACCGACATTCTCGACGTCTGGTTCGATTCGGGCTGCACGCACGCCTTCGTGCTCGAAAGCGGCAAATGGCCGCATCTCGTCCGCCACGATGGCTCGACGCACAGCGCCGACCTCTATCTCGAAGGCAGCGACCAGCATCGCGGCTGGTTCCAGTCGTCGCTGCTCGAAAGCTGCGGCACACGCGGGCAGGCGCCTTACAAGGCGGTGCTGACGCACGGCTTCACGATGGACGCCAAGGGCTTCAAAATGTCGAAGTCGCTGGGCAACACGATCAGCCCGATCGACCTGATGCGCGACTATGGCGCCGACATCCTCCGCCTGTGGGCGCTATCGGTCGATTTCACCGAGGACCACCGCATCGGCAAGGAGATCCTGACCGGCGTCGCCGACCAGTATCGCAAGCTCAGGAACACCTTCCGCTACCTCTTGGGCGCGCTCGACGGGTTCAGCGAGGAAGAGCGCATCACCGACGTTTCGGCGATGCCCGAGCTCGAACGTTACATGCTCTCGCTGCTCGCCGATCTCGACGCGAAGATGGCGCAGGCGGTCGATGACTTCGACTATAACAGCTACACGCGCCTGCTCGCCGATTTCTGCAACGAGGACCTCTCGGCCTTCTATTTCGACATCCGCAAGGACGTCCTCTACTGCGACCTCGGCCCCGCCGCGCCGCTCGGCACCGACACGCGCCGCGCGTACCGCAGCGTGCTCGATGTGCTGTTCCACGCACTCGTCCGCTACGCCGCGCCGGTGCTGGTGTTCACGAGCGAAGAGGTCTGGGGCACGCGCTATCCCGATGCGGGCAGCGTCCACCTGCTGGAGTGGCCAAATCTCGACAATGTAAAGGCACAACACGTCGGCAATCTATTAAACCGGTGGTCTGCAATCCGTAGTCTCAGGTCCAAGATTTCGGAAGAAATCGAGCCGCTCCGTCGAGAAAAGAAGATCCGCTCCAGCCTGGAAGCACAGGTTTGGATTCACTCTGCAACTCCCGGCTTGGAATGGATTTCGAACGAGGCGCTCGAAGAGGTGCTGATCTCTTCGACCGTGACGACAAGCGGCGAGGCTCGTGGACATTCGATGGAAATTGCCCCTACCGAAAACCACAAATGCGGCCGCTGCTGGCGCCACCTGCCCGAAGTCACCGAGGACGGCGCCTTGTGCAATCGCTGCGACACGGTATTGACCGCGGCATGAGCAGAACCCGTTCCCCCTATCTGCGCTTCGGCCTGATCTTCGCCGCGGTCGCCTTCGTCCTCGACCAGATCACCAAATGGATCGTCACCGTGCCCTTGTCGCTCGAACCCAAGGGGCAGATCGAGATCACGGGCTTTTTCAACCTGACCTGGGCTGAAAATTGCGGGATTTCGCTGTCGATGTTCGCCAGCTGCACCGACACGACGCGCTGGACGCTCGTCGCGGTGACGGGGATCGTCGCTGCTGCGGTCGCTTTCTGGATGACGCGCGAACAGGCGAAGGGCGACGTGATCGCGCTGGCGATGATCCTCGGCGGCGCGCTCGGCAATATCGTCGACCGCGTGCGCTTCGGCTATGTCGTCGACTTCGCCGACCTGCATTTCGGCGATTTCCGCCCCTTCATGATCTTCAACGTCGCCGATGCGTGCATCACGCTCGGTGTGCTTTTGCTGGTTGCGCGCGCGCTGCTCTTGGGCGAAAAGGCCGCGAACACGGACGGCAAGCTGTCCGCCGACTAACGGGGCGCATTGGGAGTATAGTAAAGTGAACCGGACCACCGCCATCCTGGCAGCCTCGATTCTTGCCACCACCCTGTCGGCCTGCGGGTCGAACAGCCTGTTCAGCCGCGACCGTCCCGACGAGATGATGGTGTCGCGTCAGGCACCGCTCGTCGTGCCGCCCGACTATTCGCTGACCCCGCCCGCGCCCGGATCGGTCCGCCCCGGCGGCGAATCGACCGCGGAGCAGACGCTGCGCGCGCTGTTCGGCGGCCCCGCCCCGCGCAGCCCCAACGAAACCGCGGTGATCAGCAGCGCCGACGGCCAGCGCGCCGACCCCGGCATCCGCAGCCAGGTCGGCAGCCCCGACACGCAGGTCGTCGACAAGGGCCTCGTTACCCGCGACATCCTCGCCGCCCCCGAAGGCGACGGCCGCGAAGCGTCGGCCGCGATCCCCACGGGCTAAGCCTTCCCAAAAAGGCAACGGAATCGGGCGGCTTCGGCCGCCCTTTTTCATGCCCGGCGCGCCTAGCTGAACAGGCTCGACAAGACGAACATCGCGGCGAGGCTCTCGACCATCGCGCGCGAGGCGTGGCCGAAGGCGCGGAGCCGCCCGCATTTCAGATGCTGGTTGAACCACGCCGTCTGCAAAAAGCCGAACCACAGGAGCCCGGCCAGCGCGAGCGCCCAGCCCGCAAGCAGCGACCAGCTGTGCGCGAGCTTGATCAGGATCACCGCGCTCCCCAGCACCATCGCCAGCACCGCGGCGACATAGCATTGGCTGTAAAAGGGCGCGCGCAGCGTATCGCGGTTGACCTGAAGTTTCTGCGCGCGAACCATGCGCGTCGCCATCATCACCGGGAACAGGCTGTAGGTCACGATCCGCAGCATGATCAGGTCGGTGTTGTTGCTGACAAAGGCCGACAGCCCGACCTTGCTCATGACCACCGCGTCATTGCCGACCAGCGCGATCTCGGCGGCATGGACGATGATCAGCGACAACAGCAGGAACAAAGGCGGGCTCAGCGTGTCGGTATATTGCTGGTCGCTGGCATCGCCCTGCTCGCTGTCCGAATAATCCATCATCTGCAGCGGCCGCACGAGCGTGCGCCACAGCGTGATCGGATAGAAGACGAGCCACGACATCACCTCGTACAAAAGCTCGTCGAGCGATTGCAGGAGGTTGAAGAAATTCATGCGGCCGCGTCCACGACTGGCGATGCCGGCCCATTGGAAAGCCAGCGCGCGAAATTACGGACCGTCGTCGGCTGGCTCCGGTCCCAATTCGTCCAGTGATGCCAGTCGAGCCCCCGGCTTTCGCAATAATGTTCGAGCCAGTCCTGCGGCTCCTCATCGTCGATCGACAGGTCCTTCAGGAAATCATCGTCGGGATGCGGTGTGAGCCCGGCGTGCCAATACGCCCACTCGGGCACCAGTTCGTCCCACAGAAACTCCGCAACATCCGGTTCGCAATCGTTGGCCAGCATAGTGATGAACTGCTCGCGCCCGACATTCTCGCGCCGGACCGCCAGCGCCGCCACCTGCCGTTTGTCACGCCGCGAGACGATGAGCGAATAGATCAGGAACAGTCCGACGCAACCGGCGGCGAACCACCAGCCGTTCAAGCCCGCGCGCCCGCTTCCTCGACGCCCGCGCTGTTGTGGCGCAGCGCCTTCAGCACGGTATCGACGATCTGCGGCGCGTTGAGCCCCGCTTCGTCATATTGCAGCTCGGGCTTGTCCTGGTCCTGGAAGACGTCGGGAAGGCGCATCGTGCGCAGCTTCAGCCCCGCGTCGATCAGCCCCTCGTCGCTCGCGAGCGTCAGCACATGCGCGCCCAGCCCGCCGATGCTGCCTTCCTCGATCGTCACGCAAACCTCGTGCGCGGCGAGCGTCTTGCGGATCAGCTCCTCGTCGAGCGGTTTGGCGAAGCGGAGGTCGATCACGCTCGTCGAAAGCCCGCGCGCTTCCAATGTATCGGCGGCTTTCAGCGCCTCGGCGAGCCTTGTGCCGAGCGAGAAGATCGCGACCGTCTTGCCTTGGCGCACGACGCGACCCTTGCCGATCTCCAGCTTCTGCGGAACCGCAGGCAGCGCCACGCCGGTACCGTTGCCGCGCGGATAGCGGAAGGCGATCGGCCCCGCGTCATATTCGGCCGCGGTATAGGTCATATGGACCAGCTCGGCCTCGTCGGCCGCCGCCATCACGACCATGTTCGGCAGTGTCGCCAAATAGGTAACGTCGAACGACCCCGCATGCGTCGACCCGTCGGCGCCGACGAGCCCCGCACGGTCGATCGCGAAACGCACCGGCAAATTCTGGATCGCCACGTCATGCACGACCTGATCGTAAGCGCGCTGTAGGAAGGTCGAATAGATCGCCGCGAACGGCCGCATGCCCTGGGCGGCGAGCCCCGCGGCGAAAGTCACCGCATGCTGTTCGGCAATCCCCACGTCGAAGCTGCGGTCGGGATGCGCCTTGGCAAATTTGTCGACCCCGGTCCCCGACGGCATCGCCGCGGTGATCGCGACGATCCTTTTGTCGGTTTCGGCGAGCTTCGCCAGCGTTTCGCCAAAGACATTCTGGTACGACGGCGGCCCCGGCGGCGCCTTCGCCTGCTCGCCGGTGATCACGTCGAATTTCTGGACGCCATGATATTTGTCCGCCGCGGCCTCGGCAGGCGCATAGCCCTTGCCCTTCACGGTGACGGCATGGATCAGCACCGGGCCATGGTCGCTGTCGCGGACATTTTCGAGCACCGGGATCAGATGGTCGAGATTATGCCCGTCGATCGGCCCGACATAATAAAAGCCGAGCTCTTCGAACAAGGTCCCGCCCATCGCCATGCCGCGCGCATATTCGTCGGTCTTCTTCGCCGCCTTGTGCAGCGGCTCGGGCAGCTTGCGCGCGAAGCGCCGCGCAATCTCGCGCAACTCGACGAAGGGCCGCGACGACACCAGCTTGGCGAGATAGGCGCTGAGCCCGCCCACCGGCGGCGCGATCGACATGTCGTTGTCGTTGAGGATCACGATCAGTCGGTTGCCCGCCTGCTGCGCATTGTTCATCGCCTCATAGGCCATGCCCGCCGACATCGACCCGTCGCCGATCACCGCGATCGCGCGGCCCGGCGCATCGGTAAGCTTGTTCGCGATCGCAAAGCCCAGCGCGGCGCTGATCGAGGTCGAGCTGTGCGCCGCGCCGAACGGGTCATACTCGCTCTCGCTGCGCTTGGTGAAACCGCTGAGGCCCCCGCCGGTGCGCAAGGTGCGGATCCGGTCACGCCGCCCGGTGATGATCTTGTGCGGATAGCATTGGTGGCCGACGTCCCACACGATCTTGTCGCGCGGCGTGTCGAACACATAATGGAGCGCCGTCGTCAGCTCGACGACACCCAGCCCGCTGCCCAGATGGCCACCGGTGGTCCCGACGGCCGAAATCATCTCGGCGCGCAGTTCGTCGGCGAACTGGCGGAGGTCTTCGGGCTTCAGCTTGCGGAGGTCGGCGGGGACATCCACCGTGTCGAGCAGCGGCGTATGCGGACGGTCGGTCATCGCGCCGTCATACTGCCAAGCGCATGGGGTGTCGAACGAAAAGGGGCCGCCTCAACGCCGCGCGATCGCCGGGTTGCGGATATCCTCGACCAGCCGCCAGCAACCGCCGGCGGGTTCGAAGACCAGCGAACCGCTCGTCCCGACCCGCTCGATCAGCGTTCCCGGCCCGTCGCCCTCGCCCGGTTCGAAGCGCCCCTCGGTCCAGTCGGCGCGGCGGCGGCCGCCCGGCGCATCGTGGAAATCGACCTCGACATAGGCGAGCAGCGCCGGGTCGCCGCCGCCGGGCGCCTCGAACGCCCGGATCGACGGCCCCGTGACATAGCTATAGTCGATCATCGCGATCGGAAAATCGCCGCGGTCGAGATAGGCCGCCGCCGGGACGTCGCGCGTCCGGCCGCCCTCGGTCACGCGGACGCGCGCGGCGCTGTGGCGTTCGCGCACCGCGCGGCTGTTGGCAAAGGGCCAGACGAAGGCCGGAAAATCCTGCGTATCGCACGCGCCCTTCGCTTCGGTGAGGTGAAAGCGATCGCTTTCGTCCGGTGTCGTATCGGCCGCCCATGCCGTCGATGCGAACAGCCCGAGCGCCGCCGCCATCAGCCGGCCGATATGTCGTTCAGTCCTTGTCATCGTGGCTTGTCTCCTCTTCGTCGGCGGCGTGCCTTGCCGCGTCGACCTGCGCATAGAGGCCGCGAACCATCAAATCTGTGAACACGAGCATAACCCCGATCATTCCGACGAGCAGCGCCACCGCCGCCACCGGAAAGGGCCCGATCGCCGCGATCGTGCCGCGCCGCATCAGCACGGCGAGCAGCACGGCCGCCGCCATCAGCGCATAGCCGGCGAAACGCCCGGCGCGGGTCACGCGCGTCCTCCCGGCTGCCGCCCGATCGTGCGGATGTTCATACGCGCGACAGCCTTGACGGCACAATATTGCTCCCGGCTGCAACGGAACCAAAGGCGACGGGGCCGGGTATGGCAAGGGAATGCTGGTGCATGAAAGCCACGATGAAAGCAAAAGCCGCGCGGGGCAAGACGAAGCCTTTGCAATATCAGGACGATCACCTACACCCCCGCGCAGAGGGGCAAGAATATAGGATGCATATGCCCGATTTGACGCCGCTTTTCCGAATTGTCCGTCCGCGGCGTTCGATCCGACTATTTTCCGCGCTCGCCATGGCCGGCTTCGCCGCGCCCGCGTCGGCCGAAGAGGCCGCGCTGCCTTATGACCTGACGGAAACCGACGATATGGCGTTTCCCGGCGCAGCTGAAACGCCGCCGGCGCGCTATATTCAGAGCGGCGACATCGACGAAAATATCCTGCTACCCGGCGCGCGCACCGACGATGACGACGACGCGGACCGCAAATGGTCGCGCGACTATTTCGCCGTCGCGGCGGGGGTGATGAGCACCCCCGATTATAACGGGTCCGACGACCGCCGCTTCCTGCCCGCCGTCTACCTGCGCGGCCGGTACGAAGGCTTTTCCTTTTCGACCCGCGGGACCAATTTCCAGGTCGACCTGATCCGCCATCGCCGCGGGCAAAAGATCGACTGGAAATTCGGGCCGATCGTCAGCCTGCGCGCCGACCGCACCGGCAGCGTCAAGGATCCGCGCGTCGACCTGCTCCCCGACCGCAAGATGGCGGTCGAAATGGGCATCTTTACCGGCGTCACCAAGACCGGCGTCATCACCAGCGCCTATGACCAGATCGGCTTTCGCGTCGTCGCGCTCAAGGATATCTCGGGCCGGCACGGCAGCTGGACCGCCTCGCCGACGATCGATTACGGCACCCCGCTGTCGAAACGCGCCTTTGTCGGCATCTCGGCATCGATGAACATCTATGGCAAGGGTTTCGGCCGCTATTATTTCGACGTCGACCCGCTCGGCAGCGCGGCGAGCGGCCTGCCCGTCTATACCGGCGCCGGACAGAAGGCGACGATCGGCAAATATACGCTCGGGATGGCGGGCGCCTATGCGCTGTCGGGCGACCTTCGCAAGGGCTTCGTGCTGATCGGCGGCGCGCAATATGGCCGCATGGGCGATCGCTACGCCGATTCGCCGATCGTCGCCGACGCCGGCAGCGCCGATCAATGGCTGTTCGGCGGCGGCCTCGCTTACCAGTTCTGACGGTTTTCTAGCGGAAGCTGCCGATTGAGATTCTGCACCCCGGGGAAAGCCGGGGCCCACCACCCCAAATCCGCCGCTTGCTCCGCCGGCACCGCTCAGAAAATACCTGCCGCAATCCCCTCGGCCAGCGCCGCCCCAAGGTCGCGCGCTTCGGCAAGGCGGTCTTCGGCGATCGTCTTGGGCGCAAGAATGGTCTCGGGCGTCTGCGCGGCGGTGTTCACGATCAGCGGGTCGGCGACGCGCTTCAGCCGCCAGCCGGTCGCGATGCGGTCGAGCTGGCGCTGCGCATTTTCGCCGTCGGACCCCGCGCAGATGATCGTCGCATAGGGACGCCCTTCGAGCCGGCCGAGGCACGGGTAATAACAGCGGTCGAACATCTCCTTCATCGCGCCCGACAGCGCAGCGAGATTTTCGGGACCGACGAAGAGATAGCCGCCTGCGGTTTGCAGCAGGTCCGGGGTGACATCGTCTGCGGCGACAAGCCGGGTCCCGTCCGCAACCCCGGCGGCCGCCTCGGCCAGCGCGCGGCTGCCGCCGGTGCGGCTGTGCCAAATGACAAGAAGTTTACATTCTTCCATGCGCCGATCCTCTATCCTGCCCCCGCCGGCATCGCCGGCCCCTCGCTTGCCAAGCCGCGCGGCGCGACGCAAGCTGGGCGCCAACAGGGGGAGAGAGATCATGCGCCGACTGACCACCGTGCTGCTCGCGGGCTGCCTGCCGTTCGCAGCGCTCGCGCAGGATGCCGCGAGCGAGGCGACGCGAACCGCGCAGGCCGAGATCGCGGCGCGCCTGCCGCTGGACGATCCGCGCGACGAGGCCAATGTGCTGCGCGGCAAGCTCGCCGAGATTCCGGGCGGCGTCATCACGGACAAGCAGGGCAAGACGGTGTGGGACCGGCGCCCCTATGCCTTCCTCGATACGAAAGAGGCGCCCGACACGGTCAACCCGTCGCTGTGGCGGCAGGCGCGGCTGAATGCGGTGCACGGGCTGTTCGAGGTCGTGCCGGGCAAGATCTGGCAGGTGCGTGGTTACGATATTTCGGTGATGACGATCATCCGCGGCAAGAGCGGATGGATCGTCGTCGACCCGCTCTTGTCCGAGGAAGCGGCGGCGGCGAGCTGGAAGCTGTTCGCCGACACGGTCGAGGCGAAATCGGGCAAGCTGCCGATCAGGGCGGTGATCTTCAGCCACAGCCATAGCGACCATTTCGGCGGCGTCGGCGGCATCGTCACCCCCGAGCAGGTGGCGAAAGAGAAGATCCGCATCATCGCGCCGCACGGCTTTTCGGAGGAAGCGACGTCGGAGAATGTTCTCGCGGGCGGCGCGATGGGGCGGCGCGCGCTCTATATGTTCGGCGCGATCCTGCCGCCGGGGGCGCAGGGGCAGGTCGACACCGGGCTGGGGCCGAAGCTGTCGTCGGGCACCGTCGGCTATATGGAGCCGACCGAGACGTTAAGCGAAAAGGGCGGGACGCTGACGATCGACGGGCTGGTCTTCGACTTCCTCGACGCAGGCAGCACCGAGGCGCCGTCGGAATTCGTCTTCTACATCCCCGCCTACAAGGCGCTGCACACGACCGAGGTCGTCACGCACACGCTGCACAATGTGCTGACGCTGCGCGGGGCGCAGGTGCGCGATGCGCTGCACTGGTCGAAGGTGATCGACGCGATGCTGCTGAAATGGGGCGGCACCGCCGAGGTTGCGCTGGCGTCGCACCACTGGCCGACATGGGGCGCGGGCGAGGTATCGGCGCTGCTCGCGAACCAGCGCGACGCGTATCGCTATGTCCACGACCGCACGCTCTTTCTCGCCAACCGCGGCGCGACCTTGCACGAGCTCGCCGACCAGACCGCCGAGGCGCCGGTGCAGGCGGGCGATTTCGCAACCCGCGGCTATTATGGCACGGTCAATCACGACATGAAGGCAGTCTATCAGCGCTATTTCGGCTGGTGGGATGGCAATCCGGCGAATTTCAACCCGCTGCCGCCCGAACAATCGGCACCCAAATATGTCGCGCTGGCGGGCGGGGCCGACAAGCTGCTCGCGGCGGGGCGCGCGGCATTGCAGGCAGGCGACTATCGCTGGGCGGCCGAGCTCTTGAACAAGCTGGTGTTCGCCGATCCCGGCAACAAGGAGGCGCGCGCGGCGCTCGCGTCGGCGTACGACCAGATGGGCTATCAGGCCGAATCGGGCGCCTGGCGGAACTATTATCTCGCCGGTGCGGCGAGCCTGCGCGGCAATGCGGTCGACGCGGTGACCGGCAACGGGCAGAGCCGCAGTTTCGTCAGCGCGATCCCGACCGCGGTGTTTTTCGATGCGCTCGCCACGCGCTTCGATGCTGCGAGAGGACGCGCGGTTAAAGGCACGTTCCAGTTCGTGCTGCCCGACAGCAAGGAGGCGGTCGCGGTGGTGGTCGGCGGGGGCGTCGAATTCCCGCGCTATGGCGTGACCGACCCCGCGCCGACCGCGACGGTGACGATCGACCGCAAGATCCTCGACGAGGCGATGATGGGGCGCGCGCAATTCCCCGCGCTGATCCAGTCGGGCGCGATCCGCATCGACGGCGACCGCGCCGCATTCCTGTCGTGGTTCGCGCTGCACCCGCCCGGCGACCCGCGCTTCAATGTGGTTGTGCCATAGGCCTCTAACACGGTAACGGGGAAGAATGACCGACGCCCCGACCGCGCACCCGACCGATCCGTTCGACGCAGAGGCGATCAACGCCGCCGAAGGGCTCGACCCGGTCGACCCCGCCTATGCGCAGGTGCTCCGCATCACGACCGCGCTCAACCTGATCCCGCTCGCGATCGGGGCGAGCGTCTTCGACTATCTGCTGATCCGCCATATCGAGGGCCCCTATGGCCTGATCACCGCGCTCGCCTGGCTGGCCGCAACCCTGATGATCGTCAGCTTTCCGGCGCGGCGTATGCAGCGCTGGGGCTACAAGATCGGCGAGGGGCAGCTTCGCGTCGCGCGCGGCTGGCTGTTCCGCACCGATACGATCGTCCCGTTCGTGCGCGTCCAGCATATCGACGTCGGACAGGGGCCGGTCGAACGCTGGTTCGGGCTGTCGCACCTGATCGTACACACATCGGGCACGCACAACAGCACGGTGACGCTGCCCGGCCTCCGCAGCGACCTCGCCGCCGCGATGCGCGAGACGATCCGCCGCCATATCCAGACCGATTTCGCATGAGCGACGCCGTCGCCATAACGACAGCCGAAGCCGAGCCGGACTGGCAGCGGCTGCACCCCGCGACGCTGGCGCTCTCTGTCGTCGAACTGGGACCGCGCTCGCTGCAATTCCTGCCTGCGGTCGCCGCGTTGGGCTTTACCGGCAACTGGATCTGGATCGTCCCCGCGATCGGCGCCTTCCTGCTGATCTCGCTCGCCGCGGCGTGGTTCCAGTGGCTGCGCTTCCGCTTCCTCGTCGGCGACGACGAGGTGGTGATCGAAAGCGGCGTCTTTTCGCGCCAGCACCGCACCATCCCGTTCGACCGCATCCAGGACGTCAGCATCGAACAGGGGCTGGTGTCGCGCGCGCTCGGCATCGCGAAGGTCGGGTTCGAAACCGGCGCGGGCGGCAAGGAGAATGACGCGAGCCTCGACGCGATCGCGCTCGACGCCGCGCAGGCGCTGCGCACGACGATCCGCGCGCATCGTAGCGGCGCGGCCCCGGCGCCAGCAGCCGCCGATGCGCCCGATACGGCCGATGCGGCGCAGCCCGACGACCGGCTGCTCTTCGCGATGGGGCCGGGGCGGCTGCTCGTCGCCGGCCTGTTCAATTTCTCGCTCGCCGCGCTCGCCGTGGTCGGCGCGGGCATGCAGTTTTTCGACAATCTGCTGCCGTTCGATTTCAACATCTTCAACCCGATGGACTGGATCGACCTTGCCGAGGATTACGGGCTCGACCAGTGGCTGCTCGCGCACCGCTGGATCGCGGCGGTCGGCGGCATCGTCTCGCTGTTGCTGATCGGCTTCGCGAGCGGGATCGCAACGATGTTTTTCGCCAACTGGGCGTTCCGGCTGACGCGCGAGCCGCGCGCGCTGCGCCGCACGCGCGGGCTGACGACGCGCACCGACGTCGCGGTCCCCGTCAAGCGCGTACAGGCGGCGATCGTCGTCACCGGATGGCTCCGCCAGCGCTTCGGCTGGCACGAACTGCGCCTGCAGAGCCTTGCCAGCGACGGCGAGAAGGAGCGCGACCATCAGGTCGTCCCCTTCGGCAAGCTGGGCGAGGTCGACCCGGTGCTCGCCGAGGTCGCGATCGCGCGGCCCGGCGCCGATGCCCCTTGGCAGCACAGCCACCGTATCATCGCGCTCGGCGGGCTCATCGGCGCGCTCGGCGCGACGACCGGCGGGCTGATCGCGGTCTCGCTCGGACAGCCGCTCGGCTGGTTCGGTCCGCTCGCCGGGCTGCTGATCGGCGCCGGATCGCTGATCGGCGCGCGCTTCCACCGCTGGACCGACATGCCCGATCAGGTCGCGATCCGCCGCGGGCTGTGGAAACCCAAGATGACCCTGCTGCCGCACGCGTCGGTGCAGAGCATCGATCTCAAGACCGACTTCATCCTCCGCCCGCTCGGCCTCGCAACGCTCGTCTTCGGCGTCCCCGGCGGCAGCTCGCTTGCGAGCCACGAAATTCCCGCCATCCCGATCGCCACTGCACGGATGCTGCGCGACCGCATCCTCGCCGCGAGGACCCGGCGATGAGCGACACGGCCCTCGGCATCACCCGTTCGATCCTCGGCCAGCCCTGGCACTGGCGCCGCGCGAGCGCCGACATGGCGTCCGAAAATCTGGCGCCCGACGATCTGGTCACGCAATTGCTGCTCGCGCGCGGGGTGCCGCGCGACGACCTCGACCGCCAGCGGACGCCTACCTTGCGCGGTTTCATGCCCGACCCGTCGCTGTTCCGCGACATGGACGCCGCCGCCGCGCGGCTGGCCGACGCGGTCGAGAAGGGCGAAGCGGTCACCATCTTCGGCGATTATGACGTCGACGGCGCGACCTCGGCCGCGCTGCTCGTGCGGCTGCTGCGCGCGCTCGGGCTACCGGCGGGCGCCTATATCCCCGACCGGTTGATGGAGGGCTATGGCCCGTCGGGCGCCGCGCTGGTGAAGATCGGCGAGGCCGGATCGAAGCTGGTCGTCACCGTCGATTGCGGCGCGCAGGCGTTCGACGCGATCGCCGAGGCCAATGCCGCGGGGGTCGAAGTGATCGTCGTCGACCATCACCAATGCGCGACCAGCCTGCCCGCCGCGCTCGCGCTGGTGAACCCCAACCGGCTCGACGAGGAACCCGACGCCGCGATCCACGGCAATCTGGCGGCGGTCGGGGTCGCCTTCCTGCTCGGCGCCGCGCTGCTCCGCACGCTTCGCGCACGCGGCTTTTTCGCGAACCGCGACGAGCCCGCGCTGATCGACCTGCTCGACCTTGTGGCGCTGGGCACCGTCGCCGACGTCGCGCGGCTCACCGGATTCAACCGCGCGCTGGTGACGCAGGGACTGAAGGTGATGGCACGGCGCGGCAATATCGGCCTCGCGGCGCTGATGGACGCCGCGCGCCTCACCAAGCCGCCGGGCGCGAGCGATATGGGCTTTGCGCTCGGCCCCAGGATCAACGCCGGCGGGCGCGTCGGCAAATCGGACCTCGGTGTCCGGCTGCTCACCACCGGCGACCCGCAGGAAGCGGCCGAAATCGCGCAGGAGCTCAACCGGCTGAACGAGGAACGGCGCGCGATCGAGGCCGCGGTGCTCGAACAGGCGATCGACGCGAGCGCCGCGTGCGGCAACGCCCCCGTCGCGATCGTCGCGGGTCAGGGCTGGCATCCGGGCGTGATCGGGATCGTCGCCGGGCGCCTCAAGGAGCGCCTCCACCGCCCCGCGATCGTGATCGCCCTCGACGAGGATGGCGTCGGCAAGGGATCGGGCCGCTCGATCGGCGGCGTCGACCTGGGCACCGCGATCCTCGCCGCGAAAGAGAGCGGCCTGCTCGTCGCGGGCGGCGGGCACGCGATGGCGGCCGGCCTCACCGTCGCCGCCGACAAGGTCGATGCCCTCGGCGCCTTCCTGAACGACCGGCTCGCCGCCGACGTCGAACGCGCGAGCGGCGACAAGTCCTTGCTGATCGACGCGGTGCTTGCGCCGCGCGGGATCAATCCCCTGTGGTGCGACGCGATCGAAAGCGCCGGCCCCTATGGCGCCGGCTGGCCCGCGCCGCGCGTCGCCACCGGCCCGGTGCGAATCGTCGAATCGGGAATCGTCGGGACCGACCATGTCCGGTTGATCGTGTCGGGCGACGACGGCGCGCGCTTCAAGGCGGTCGCCTTTCGCAGCGCCGAGACCGAGCTGGGGCAGACGCTGCTCAACGCGCGCGGACGCAAGCTGTGGCTCGCGGGCCGCGCAAAACGCGACGATTGGGGCAGCCGGCCCGCCGCCGAACTGCATCTCGAGGATGCGGCCTGGGCCGATTGAAGGCAGATCGGCGGCCGGCCGCCATGGCGCAACGCAACATTTTTGCGTGCGAGCGCGCCACTGCGCTTGACCGCACCGGAACGCCCGTCTAAGGCGCCCGCTCACCGATCAGACGGCCCCTTCGTCTAGCGGTCTAGGACGTCGCCCTTTCACGGCGAAAACACGGGTTCGAGTCCCGTAGGGGTCACCATCGGTCACGGGAGCGGTCGGCTCCCCTTTCCGCAAATTTCCGACCCGAAGGCCCCTTCGTCTAGCGGTCAGGACGCGGCCCTCTCACGGCTGAAACACGGGTTCGATTCCCGTAGGGGTCACCAGAATTTCCACGCATGTTTGCCCCGCTTCAGGGGGCGACCGCCGCGCGAGTTCGGCGATTTCGGTGACAGTTTACCTAACCCCTGATTGATCGGTCGCAGAGCCAGGTATCTTGGCGGTGGATTGACGCACGGGGTCGAGCACCCACGCCCTGTGTAGCGCGGCAAAGGACGACGTTGTACCGTTCGTCGGCGCCCGACCGCGTGGGCGACTTTACCGCCTTCCTTGACGAGGCGTTCGACGAAGCCTTTACCTATGCCGCCGTGCGCAAAGCCGAAAGCATCGGTCGGCCCATTGGTTCACCTCAATGGCTGGACGATATGGAAGCCCGGACCGGATTGGTCCTGAAGCCCGGAAAACGGGGACCAAAGGCAAAAAGGGCATTTTGGGGTTAGGTAAGCTGTCACCGTAATCCCAGCAAAACGGGGGCCGAAGAAAAGAGAATTAAGTGCACTGTCACCGTAATCCCGGACCGCACATCAATGTGTGGGATTTTCGGTATCAGAAAGGGCCGGAATCTAGATCCCATATCGAGTTTCAAGGCACGAAAAAAGCAGTTGACAATATATTGAAGAGATTCAACGATGAGTGATACAGTATTTATTTCTAATATTATTAGCAATAATATTGACGGCATAGAATTTTGCTATTACGATACTTTTTTTGAAAGATTGAGGATTAATTTCCCATTTTATGGAACGCAGATAAATTATGATTTGTTGAAAAACCTTAGGATATGCGATTCAGATTACATCGATGAAAAGTTATGCATATCATTTATAAATGAAATATTGGATGATGGATTGATAGCTGGCGAATCTGTCTGCTCTGGAGACGCGTGCACTGAGGGGGTAATTAAGTGCAACGTTAATAAAATTTCAAATTTGTTGCCTGATTTGCTTTCCTATCCTCAATATTACTATATATCTTCTCCAGATTTCGATTGGATTATTGTTATAACAATGAGGCTGATAGCATTCGGATTTTCCCCCGTAGTTCATATTCAATAGCAATGTAATCGGAATTACGAATTACGGTGGAATTACGGTGACAGTGCACTAAATTGACATCTGTGGCGGTATCGGCCACCCATATCGAATGGCCCGTCTTGCCCGCTACGTTCTGCCTGGCATTCCGCACCACGTGACGCAGCGCGGCAATGGGCGGCAGCAGACTTTCTTCTCCGATGGCGACTACGCGGCCTATCGCGATCTGCTTGCCTTTCATTGCGCCGCCCATGGCGTGGCGGTGTGGAGCTGGGTGCTCATGCCCAACCATGTTCATCTCATCCTGGTGCCAGACCACATCGACGCCCTGCGCGGGGCGTTGTCGAAGGTGCACCGCGCCTATGCCGGGCGCATCCATGCGCGGGAACAGCGGACGGGCCATTTCTGGCAAGGCCGGTTCGGCTGCGTCGCGATGGACGAGCCGCACCTGCTGGCGGCCTTGCGTTACGTCGCCTTGAATCCCGTTCGGGCGCGCCTCTCTGGGCGGGCCGAAGACTGGCCCTGGTCGAGTACCCGCGCATTGCTCGATCCGGAGCGCGGCGACGGTCTGACCGATATCGCGCCAGTGCTGCAGCGGGTGCCGGACTTTGCCGCGCTGTTACAAATTGGGGAAGACGCCGACCTCTCCGCCGCCTTGCGGCGTTCGGAGACCACAGGCCGTCCGGTGGGATCGAGTGCTTTTCTCGAACGGGTCGAGGCAATTCTGGGCCGAGATCCTAGGCCAGCAAAACGGGGGCCGAAGAAAAGAGAATTAAGTGCACTGTCACCGTAATCCTCACCGTAATCCAAGTGCACTGTCACCGTAATCCGTAATCCGTAATCATAATCCTGTCGTCACCGTAATCCTGTCACCGTAATCCCGATAGGGATGGTGTTTTGCGAATGGGCGCCTCTTCGAACAACCCTCGATCCCTCGGGCATACAAGAACATCAACGACGCTGAAGATTGGGGGAAATCCCGCATTCATCGATGCGAATGAGGAGCTATGATCGGGTAGCTGAGGAGAACCGAAAATGAGCATCCTGCCACTGAGCAAAGAACCGCAACCCGACGAGGCGGAGTTCAACGCCTTCTTCCCATCGAAATTCTCGCTGAGCCAGTTCACCAGCGCGAAAAGCGATCTCGACGGCGCCGATTATGCGCAGCCCTACACGGGCACGCGCCGCATTCTCGTGATCGGCACCGACGAACGCTATTTGATGATGGAGAACGGGACGCTGTTCTCGACCGGCAACCATCCGGTCGAGACACTGGTGCCAATGTATCACCTGCACAAGGCGGGGTTCGAGTTCGACATCGCCACGGTGTCGGGAAATCCCGTCAAGTTCGAGTTCTGGGCGATGCCAAAGGAGGACGAGGCCATTACCGGCTTGCACGAAGCGTATCTGGAGGGTTTCCAGAAGCCGCTGAAGCTCGCCGACATAGTCGCCGGTCTGGGGCCGGACAGCGACTATGCGGCGGTGTTCATCCCCGGCGGTCACGGGCCGCTCGCGGGCCTGCCGTTCAGCGACGAGGTGGGCGCAGTGATCCGTTGGGCACTGGACAACGACCGGCATATCATCTCGATCTGCCACGGTCCCGCCGCTCTGCTCGCCTGCACCCCCAAGGTCGATGGCGAGCCGTTCCCGCTGGCAGGCTACAGCATCACCGCGTTTCCGGACTCGGCCGATCGCCAGACACCCGATGTCGGCTACATGCCCGGACATCTCACCTGGCATTTCGGCGAGAAGCTGAAGGCGCTGGGCGTCACCATCCTCAACACCGAGGTCGACACGTCCACGCATCAGGATCGCAAGCTGCTGACCGGCTCCAGCCCCTTCGCCGCGAACAATCTCGGCAAGCTGGCGGCCGAGACACTGCTTGCCGAGATGGCGACCGCCTGACGATGGGCGGGGCGGCGCTGACTGGCGCGGCAGCGACCGTCGCAGCTATCGAGGCTTGCACGGACGAGGATTTGCTCCACGACACGGTGCGGGCCTTTGCGGCCCCGTTCGGCTTCGACCGCTTCGTTGTCTATACCGCCCCGCCACCCGGCGATGGGGCGGTCGATCGCATCCTGTGGATCGAAGGCGACTGGTTTGAAAGCGGCCGGGAGGTCACTCCGGAAACCTATCTGGCGCGCTGCCCGGTGAACCGGCACGTGCTGGAAACGGATCAGCCGTTCTTCTGGACGAAGATCGGCGGCGCGGAGCATGAGACCTACCGTGTGGTGGCCCATCCGCACGGCCGCGGCCTGCACGGCTTGCAAGTGCCGGTGTTCGGCCATGCCGGGCTGACCGGTGCAGTCAGCTTCGGCGGCCGGTCGATCGACAGTTCGGTCGATGCGCGCTTGGCCTTGACGCTGGTTGGCACAGTGGCGTTCCGCGCGGCCGAACGGCTCGTGGGGCCGATCACGGCAAAGGGCGCGCCGCGGCTTTCCAGGCGGGAACGCGAGGTGATCCGCTGGATCGCATCGGGCCGCCGGCAAGCTGATGTCGCGCTGCTGCTCGGCCTGTCGGAACGCACGATCGAAAACCACCTGCGCCGCATCCGCAACCGGCTCGGCGCCGCCAGCACCGCTCAGGCTGTTCACCTGATGATGCGCGCGGGTGAGCTGGACAGGTGATGCGACCGGCACCGCACCTTCAAGGAAGATCGAGATGAGCGAGCCGAACCCTTCCCGGGAAGACGCCCATGATTTCATCGGGCGATTCTCGCTTCTCGTCAGCCAATGTGCCTGAGTCATTGAAAGCACTTCAAAGGAAGGTGGGGCTGCGGGGGAATACGAGACGGGAATTACGGAGACATTTTACTTACCCCCAAACTCACGCCCCTCTGAAAAACCGCTGTCCTACAATATCGGCGTGCTTTAGCCTCCTCGCCATGGCGCCCTCCGTCTCTCTTTCGCTTCCCCGCATGCGCTGTCCCGCGCCCGCGGCACAGCTGTTGCGGCGGTCGCTTAAAGCCACAAAAGCCCCATGTTCGATGCGTCGATGCGGGGCTTTTGTGGCTTTAAGCGCGCGGCAGAGGCCGGGGCACGGCTCCCGCCGTGAGCGATCTTCGCCACCTTTCCCCACCCCCGAAATGGAACGGTGCGACAGGATATCGGAAGAATGACGATGGCACCGGTGAAATCGATGCTCGCGGCCGCCGGCCTGACGCGGCTCGAATATATCAACCCGCGCGCAGTGAGGGACGAACGCCGTCCCGAAGGGAGAGAGATATGACGTTCCTGAGCCTCGCCTTGCTCGCCATGCAGCCGGCGCCCCCCGCCACGCCGCCAGCCCCGGCACCCGTTGCCGCGCCGGTCAAATGGGCGACGAAGGAGGGCGACGTCGCGATCCGCGATTTCCGTTTCCGGTCGGGCGAGACGATGCCGACGGTCCGAATGCACTATACGACGCTCGGCACCCCGCACCGCAATGCGAAGGGCGAGATCGACAATGCGGTGATGGTCCTCCACGGCACCGGGGGCAGCGGCAAGCAGTTCCTCCAGCCGCAATTCGCCGACGAGCTTTATGGCCCCGGCCAGCCGCTCGACATCGATCGCTATTATATCATCCTGCCCGACAATGTCGGCCATGGCGCCTCGTCGAAACCGTCCGACGGCCTCCGCATGAAATTCCCGCAATATGATTATGCCGACATGGTCGACCTGCAGCACCGGATGCTGACCGAGGGACTCGGCATCAAAAAGCTGCGCCTGATCATGGGCACCTCGATGGGCTGCATGCACGGCTTCATCTGGGGCGAGACCTACCCCGACTTCGCGAGGGCGCTGATGCCGATGGCGTGCCAGCCGGTCGAGATCGCGGGCCAGAACCGCATGTGGCGCCAGCTCCTGATCGACGGGATCAAGGCCGACCCCGCATGGATGGGCGGCGAGTATAAGAGCCAGCCGCTGCTGGGGCTGCGCACCGCGGCGTCGCTGTCGGTGATCGCGGGCGGCGCGCCGCTCAACCTCCAGAAAAATTACCCGACGCGCGATGCCGCCGCGGCCTATGCCCGCGAACGCGTCGAGCGCGACGTCGCCAGCCGCGACGCCAACGACATGATCTATCAGTTCGAATCGTCGCGGACCTACAATCCCTGGCCGGAGCTCGAAAAGATCACCGCGCCGATGACGTGGATCAACTCGGCCGACGATTTCATCAACCCGCGGAACCTGCCCTATCCCGCCGAGGCGGTGAAACGCATGCCCAACGCGCGCTTCCGCCTGATCGCCGAAAGCGACGAGACGCGCGGCCATGGCACGCACACATGGGCGGTCCACTGGAAGGCCGACCTGATCGACCTCATCGCGCGCAGCGGCGGCTAGCCCTTCGCAAATCGCTCAAACCAGCCCTGCCATCCGCATACGCGCCCTCATCGCCGCGACGAGCAAGCGCACCGCGGGCAAAGCCGCGCGCGACGGTTCGAACAGCAGGTGCACCGGCAGCGCGGGCGGCTGCTCGTCCGCCAGCAGCGAAATCAGCCGCCCCGTATCGACCGCCGCGCTCGCCTGGTAACTGAGCAGATTGGCCATCCCGAGCCCCGCTTCGGCCGCCGCCAATATGCCGTCGACGGTGTTGAGCACCAGCCGGGCACGCGGCTCGATGCGCCAGCGGCCGCTCGCGAACTGCCATTCGCCCGCCGCGCGCGGCCCCATCGCGGCGATCAGGTCGTGCCCCGCCAGGTCGGTCACGCGCGCCGGCGCGCCGCGCCGCGCGAGGTAGGCGGGGCTCGCGATCAGCATTTGGCGCACCCGGCCGATCCGCACCGCTTTCAGGCTCGAATCTGCGAGCGGACCGATCCGCACCGCGACGTCGATCCCCTCCTCGACGATGCGCACATTGCGGTCGATCAGCATCATCCGTACCGCGAGCTCGCGGTGCTGCGCCATCAGCTCGCCGACGACGGGCAGCACATGCAGCCGTCCGAACATCACCGGTGCAGTCAGGTGCAATTGCCCGCGCGGTTCGGCCTCGGCGCCGCGCAGCTCGCGCTCGGCGCCCGCAAGGTCGGCAAGGATACGCCGCGCCTGTTCGAGGAACGCCGCGCCTGCATCGGTCAGCGCCACCGCGCGCGTCGATCGGTGGAACAGCACCGTCCCCAGCCGCGCCTCGAGCGCCGCGATGCCGCGCGTTACCGCGGGCGGCGAGCTGCCGAGCTTGCGCGCCGCCGCGGCAAAGCCGCCTTCGTTCGCGACCGCGACGAACATCTCAAGCGTGAGCAGGCGGTCCATAATTATTCCACTTACCGGAATTAACTCCTTCGATATTCCATGATTATCGCATCCTGCGCAACGACCTAAATCCACGTTCGAAAGGACGTCCCGATGGCGCAGAATTACCGGCAAACCCTGTTCGACGATGCGGTGAAGGCCGAGCAGGAACGTCATGGCTCACGCGCATCCTACGCGAAAATGGATCTGGGCGCCGACGGGACCCCCGACACGCTGACCGCGCGCGAGATCGCCTTCATCGAGGAGCGCGACAGCTTCTACATGGCGAGCGTCAACGCCGAAGGCTGGCCCTATATGCAGCATCGCGGTGGCCCCGCCGGCTTCCTCCGTCACATCGCCGGCAACCGCATCGGTTTCGCCGACTTTCGCGGCAACAAGCAATATATCAGCACCGCGAACCTCAAGGGCAATGATCGTGTCTCGTTGTTCCTGATGGATTATCCGAACCGCGAGCGGCTGAAGCTTGTCGGCCATGCGCAGAGTGTCGAGCTCGCCGACGATCCCGCGCTCGTCACCTCGCTGATGCCCGAAGGCTATCACGCGGCGCCCGAGCGCGCCTTCCTCATCGATGTCATCGGCTGGGAGTGGAATTGCTCGCAGCATATCACGCCGCGCTTCACCGAAGCCCAGATTTCCGCCGCGATCCGGCCGATGGCGGACGAGATAAACCAGTTGCGCGCCGAGATTGCGGCGCTGCGAGCAGAGAAGGAAGACCCATGAAAGAATCGCTGACCCAGGGCGCCCACCATATCGGCCTCGCCGTACGCGATATCGTCGAGGCGCGCGATTTCTTCGTCGAAGCGCTGGGCTTCGCCGTCGCCGCCGAACGCCCCGACTATCCCGCGATCTTCGTCTCCGACGGCACAACCCTGCTCACGCTCTGGCAGGTCGCCGATCCGTCGAGCGCAACGCCTTTCGACCGCCGCGCGAATATCGGCCTCCATCACCTCGCGCTGCGCGTCGCCGACCTCGATGCGCTGCGCACCGTCTTCGCCCGCGTGCAGGGGCATCCCGGCGCGGTGATCGAGTTCGACCCCGAACCGATCCGCGAGGGCGCGACGACGCATCATTTCATCTGCGCGATGCCCGGTGGTATCCGGATCGAATTCGCCACCCCCTTCGCCTGAGGAGCCCGCCATGCCCTACGTCAATATCCGCATTACCCGCGAGGGCGCGACGCCCGCCCAGAAGGCCGAGCTGATCGCCGGCGTCACCGAATTGCTCCAGCGCGTCCTGAACAAGAACCCGGCGACCACCGTGGTCAATATCGACGAGGTCGATTTCGAAAATTGGGGGATCGGCGGGCTGCCCGTCCTCGACTATCGTGCGGTGCAAGCCGCCAAGGAGCCCGACCGATGACCGCCAGCAACGCCCCGACTTTCGCGACGATCATGTTCCTGACCGGGGTCGGCATCCCGATCCTCGCCGCGCTGAACGGCGGGCTCGGGGCGCGGCTCGGCAGCCCGATGGCGGCCTCGATGATCCTCTTCGGCCTCGCCTTCCTGATCGCGACGACGGGTGCGCTGCTGACGGGATCGGCCGGCCAGATCCGCTTCACCTCGGACATTCCCGCGCATTTCTATTTCGGCGGGCTGTTCGTCGCTTTCTACGTGATCGCGGTGACCTTCATCGCGCCCAAATTCGGCGTCGGCAATGCGATCTTCTTCGTGCTCGTCGGCCAGTTGGTGAGCGCGGCGACGATAGACCATTTCGGCCTGTTCGGCGCGCTGCGCTCGGCGATCGACCTTAAACGCGTCGCCGGAATCTCGCTGATGATCGCCGGCGTCTACCTCGCGCGCCGTACCGGCTGAAGGCCGGTTTCGGACATTCCCGATATCGTCACTCCGGACTTGATCCGGGGTCCCGCTTGATGTCGAAACCTGCGCTCGTGTCATAAGAAGCGGGATCCCGGGTCAGCCCGGGATGACGAAGGGAATCGCACGAACCCCCGCTCCCCACCGCCAAACCGGCAACCCTAAATCTTCCCGCGTACCCCTAGGAAGAAGCGTCGGCCCAGATAGTCATATTGCGTCCCGAACGCCGGCGCCTGCCCGATCACCGGCGGCGTCGCATTGACCACGGTCGACACGCGCGGCGGCGCGGTGTCGAACAGGTTGGCGACCCCCAAGGTGATGCGGAAGCGGTCGGCGACATCGCGGCTCAGCGACAGCGAGTGATAGAAGGTCGCGGGCACGCTGACGTCGGGGCAGAACCGCCCGCCCGGACGGAAGCTCGACGTGCGACAGGCATCGCCGCCCTGCGCGCGCAGCAGATCCTTCATGTTTGACGCCGCGCCGGTGACATCGAGCCCGTAAAAGAGCGTCCAGCCGTCCTTCATCCAGCCGAGGTTGAAATCGCCGACCCACTTCGGATTGCCGATCTTGCCATTGTCGTCGATCGTCGTGCCGGGGAACAGCTCGACCTTGTCTTCGATCTGCCAGGTCATCTGCGCGCGCAAGGTGAGCGCGCCGAGCTTGCCAAGGTCCTGGTCGACCGCCAGCGACAGATCGACGCCGCGGTTCCGCTGGCGGCTGACGTTGACATAACGGTCGGTCACCGTCGCGACGCTCTGCGCGTCGGGGCCCGCGGCCGTGCGCGTGAACAGGCCGCAAAAGGCATCGGCCCCGAAATTGTCCGAATCATAGCAGCTGGTCAGAATGTTGGTCGCACCGAGCAGCGTGATCTCGTCCTTCACCTTGATGTCGAAATAATCGACGGCGAGGCGCGTCTTGAGCCCGCCCCACAGCGCCCCCGACAGATCGGGGGTCAGGATCACCGACACCGTTTTCGCGGTCGAGGTTTCGGGCTTCAGCCGGCCAAGCCCGCCACCCGAGGTGATCGTCGCGGGGCCGACGCCCCCCGCATAATTGGGGCCGATGCCGTCGGCGGCGCAATTGGCGAATATGCGCTGGCTGATCGCCCCCGCCGCGAGCCGCGCCGCGGTCTGGATGCACGGATCGATGTCCTGCTGGCCGAGGAAGCCCGTCTGGTCCTGCAGGAAGAGTTCGAACAGCGCGGGCGCGCGGAACGAGGTGCCCCAGGTACCGCGAAAGCGCAGCCAGTCGTTGACCGCCCAGTCGGCGCCGACCTTCCACGTCGTGTCGCTGAAATTGTCCCGTGCGCCGGTGCGCGACGTCGCCTCGACATGCGTGTAGCGCGCCGCGCCCGACAGCGTCAGCCGCTCGATCATCGGCACGCCTTCGAGCAAGGGCAGTTCGATCTCGCCGAACAGCTCCTTCGATACGGTGCGCCCGGCGGTGATGCCCGAGGTCGTGAAATTGGCGACATTGCCCGCCAGCGTCGCTTCGCCCGGCGTGTCGTCAATCTCGTCGCGGCGGATATTCGCCCCGAACGCCGCGCCGACCGGCCCCGCGGGCAGGGTGAATAATTTGCCCGTCACCAGCGCCTCGGCCGACGTCTGCTTGAACAGCGTCCGCCCCGTCTCGCGGCCCATCAGGAAGGCGCGCTCTTCCGGCGTGAAATCGCCGCGCAGCACGCGCGGATCGGTAAAGTCGATGTCGATGCACTGGACATCGCGGATCGCCGTCCGCGTTCCCGCGCACGAACGCGTGCGCAGCGTCTGCGACGCGATCGCATCCTGATAGATGACATCCTGCGTATAGCTGGCATCGGACCGGCTGTGCTGGCCATGGACGTCCCATTTCCACCCGCCGCCAAATTCACCGCGTAGCCCGAGCACGCCGCGATAATAATCGACGTCGGCCGCGCTTTCGCTTTTCACCAGCACGCGCGGGCGCAGGATCAGATTGCCCGCAAACTCGCCGTTGAGCGGATCGCCCACGTCGTTGGGGTCGCAATTATAGGCGGTCGGATCGCACAGGAAAAAGGGCAGCATCGACGCGCCGGTGAACTGCTGGAGCTCGATGCGCTGGACGCCATTGTTATGCGACTTGCGGTTGCTGAACAGGAATTCGCCATAGGCGGTGATGCCGCCCGCCACCTCATAGGCGCCCTCGATAAAGGCACTCACGCGGCGCACGTCCGAAAAGACGTCCATATCCTGTTCAACCGGCTCGAACTGGTTGAGCGCGCCGGTCGACGGGCCATCGAAATTGACCCCGTAGAAATTGGCCGGCCCGGCCACGCCGATCGGGTTATACGCATTGATCGGAATGCCGACGCCCGCAAATTCATTGCCATATTGGCCGGCGAAGATCGCCTGCCCGTTCGGCGCGATCAGCCCGGGGCCAAAGGTCGGAAAGCCGTTTTCGTCGACCCCCGAAAAATCGCCGAACACGATCATGTTCGCCTGCGTGCTGCTGCACGCCGGGCGCCCGGTGCGGAAATCGACGATATCGGCGGGGCTGCCGTCGGCCTCGCGCTTCAGATATTCTTCGGAGCAGAAAAGGAAGCCGCGGTCGCGGCGGGTGAGATTCTGCTGGCGGAAATAATCGACCGTCGCAAAGATATGCCCGCGGTCGAACTTTTTGCCGAAACTCGCATCGACCCCATAGCTTTCGCCGCCGCCATGCTCGGTGACCGACGAGAAGCCGCCGCCTTCGAAGCCGTCGAGGTCGTCGCGGGTCAATATGTTGACCACCCCCGCCACGGCATCGGATCCATAGATCGACGAGGCGCCGGTCTTGAGTATCTCGACCTTCCGGACCACCGAAAGCGGCAGGACATTGAGGTCGAAGGGCGCGACCGAGCCGCGAATCCCCGCCGGGCCCGCGCGGCGGCCGTTGATCAGCACCAGCGTGCGCTCGGCGCCGAGGCCGCGCAGCGACACGCTCTGCACATCATTGCCGCCATTGGCGACGAAGCGGTTCGAAATCGCCGAAGTAATCTGGATCGATCCCTGCGCCGCGGGCGTCCGTTGCAGCACGTCGGCGAGCTGGACCTGCCCCTGCAATTTCGCCGTCTCGGGGTCGATGACCTGGATCGGATCGGCGCTGGTGAACTCGCTTTTCGCGATGCGCGACCCGGTGACGATAATCTCGCTTTCGTCCTGCGCCATGGCGGGCGACGCCGCGAGCGCGAGGACCGAAGCCGTCGCCGCCAGCAACGCCTGCGAGTGGGTGCCTGATTTCATTGTCCTTTTTCCGACTTAAAAGTTGATCACGCCCCCCGGCGCGTCGGAAATTACCGCCAAGGGCGTTTCGATATGGTTACCAAGGCGGTAAGTTTTCGCACCGCGCGGCGCCCGCTTGTCGTGCGCGCGCGGCGCGGCTAGGCAGGCGCGCGAAAGGATCGGCGCGATGAGCAAGGCAATGGGCGAAACGCTGGGACGGCTCGAAGCGGTCATCCATAACCGGCTCGCTGCGGGCGAGGCCGAGGCCTCCTATGTCGCGAGCCTCGCCGCGAAGGGCCGCGGCAAGATCGCGCAAAAACTCGGCGAGGAAGCCGTCGAGGCGGTGATCGCCGCGGTCAGCGAGGATGATCCCGAACTGATCGGCGAGGCGAGCGACCTCATCTTCCACCTCTCGATCCTCATCGCCGAGCGCGGCCTGACATGGGACATGATCGCCGCCGAACTCGACCGCCGCCACGGCACTTCGGGCCACGCCGAAAAGGCCGCCCGCCAGTAACGACAGGAATCCTCCATGCCGATCGACGCGACCCTCCCCTATGACAAGACCAATATTTTCGCACGCATCCTGCGCGGCGAACTGCCGTCGAAGACCGTCTATGAGGACGAGTATGCGCTCGCCTTCCACGACATCAACCCGCAGGCGCCGCTCCACATCCTCGTCATCCCCAAGGGCCGCTATGTCAGCTGGGACGATTTCTCCGAACGCGGCAGCGACGCCGAAATCGCCGGCTTCGTCCGCGCGGTCGGCAAGGTCGCGCGCGATCAGGGCCTCGTCGCGCCCGGATACCGCCTGCTCGCCAACGTCGGCCTCGACAGCCACCAGGAAATCCCCCACCTCCACGTCCATATCTTTGCGGGACAGCCGCTCGGCCCGATGCTCGCGCGCTGATTTTCCGATTTGTCTGTGATCCCGGTCACAGCATTTTCCCGAAGCGCGACTAACCGTGTGCGATGCGCGGCGACGGGTGGACTCTTCCCCCTGTTTCCAGCAGGATAGAGGTTCGGGCCGAACCGGGGAGACAGGCGATGAAAATGCAATGGCGCCAGCTGGCTATTTGGTTGACCGGCAAGGCAAAACTGGCGCTGATCGTCCCGCTCACCCTCGCGATGGCAGCGACCGCCACCGCAGACACGGTGCCGCAGGTCACCCTCGCGACCCCCGGCAGTTCGGGCACCGGCGACGGCACGATCACGCGCTTCACGCTACGCTTTTCCGAAGACATGGTGCCGCTCGGCGATCCCCGCGCCCCCGCCCCCGCGACCAATGACTGCAAACTCCCGTCGTCATCCCGCTGGGTCGATACACGCACGTGGGTGCTCGAGTTCGACAAACCGCTTCCCGGCGGGCTCGCCTGTCATGTCGAGCTGCGCGACGGGCTCAAGACCGCGCGCGGCGTGTCGGTCGCGGGCAACAGCCGCTTCGCGCTCGACACCGGCGGCCCCTCGGCGCGCGCCGTGCTCGCGGGCGGGATGGACGGCGATATCGAGGAGGACCAGATTTTCCTCGTCGCGACCAATGTTGCCGCCGACCGCGCCTCGGTCGGCCGCTTCGCCTATTGCGCCGTCGACGGCATCGGCGAGAAGATCCCCGTCGACGTCCTGCCGCGCACGACCGCGACCGAAATTTTGACCGGGCTCGGCGACAATAATTGGTCGCGCCAGTCCTTCACCTATGACGCGGGCCTGCCGCAGCGCCTGCCCGCCGCGGGCGCCGACCGCGAGGCCGCGCTCGACCGCGTCGTCGCGGTCAAATGCCGCCGCCCGCTGCCCCCGGGGCGCGAAATGGCGCTCGTCTGGGACGCGCGCATTTCGCAGGCCGGCGTGCCGAGCCGTACCGCCGGGCGCGACCAGCGTTTCGACCATGACGTGCGCCCCGCCTTCACCGCGAAGATGTCGTGCAGCCGCATCAATCCGCAGGCGGGCTGCAACCCGATCAAGGATGTGATGCTGAGCTTTGCTTCGCCGGTACCCCGCGAAACGATTCTCGCGGCGACGCTGAGCACCGCCGACGGCAAGAAACTGACGCCGAAGATCGACGAGGACGACAGGAATGACGCCTGGCTGACGACCGTCCGCTTTGCCGGCCCGCTGCCGCAGAATGTCGACGCGACGCTCATCCTCCCCGCCGACGTCACCGACCAGAGCGGCCGCAAGCTGCAGAACGAGTCGAATTTCCCGCTGAAATTCCACATCGACCGCGCCCCGCCCTTGGTCAAATTCGCCGCCGAATTCGGCATCCTCGAAGCCGGCGAGGGCGGCGTGCTGCCCGTCACCGTGCGCGGGGTCGAAAGCAGCCTCGTCCAGTCGAACCTCAAAATGCCCGCCGCGACGCTCAAGGTCGGCGACGACGATGCCGCGATCGCGCGCTGGCTGAAGCGTGTCGCCGACGCCGACGACACCGATTATCGCGAGGAAAAGAACGCCGCGGGCAAGGAAGTCACGGTCAACTACACCGGCACGAAATCGGTGTTCGACGGCGCGCCGTCGGGCGGCGAACGCCGCGACCTGCAACTCGCCCCCGCCGCGGGCGGCAAGGAGTTCGAGGTCGTCGGCATACCGCTGTCGGAAAAGGGCTTCCACGTCGTCGAGATCGCGAGCCCCGAACTCGGCGCCGCGCTGCTCGGCCGCAAATCGACGCGCTATGTCGCGACCGCCGCGCTCGTCACCAATATGGCGGTGCATTTCAAATGGGGCCGCGAAGGCTCGCTCGCGTGGGTGACATCGCTCAATAGCGGCCTGCCCGTCGCGGGCGCCGAAATCCGCGTCACCGACAGCTGCACCGGCCGCCTGCTCGCGCGCGGGACCGCCGACAAGGCCGGCCGCCTCGCCTTTGCGGGCGGATTGCCCGAGCCCGAAACCTATTCGAGCTGCCGCGAAGACGCCGACCCCGCCAGCAGCGAAGGCCATGCGCTGATGGTCAGCGCGCGCTCGGGCGACGATTTCAGCTTCACGCTCACCGACTGGGGCAATGGCATCCGCCCCTATGACTTCGACCTCCCTTATGGCTGGTCCGAGCGCGACGATATCCTCCACACCGTCTTCGACCGCTCGCTCGTGAAAGCGGGCGAGACCGTCCATATGAAGCATGTGCTGCGCCGTCCGGTCGGCACCGGCTTCCGCACCCCCGCAGCGCTCGCGGGCAAGCTCCGCCTCGTCCACCGCGGCTCGGACACCGAATTCGAAATGCCCTTCGCGATCGCCGCGAGCGGCAGCGGCGACACGACATGGAATGTCCCCGCCTCGGCGCCGATGGGCGATTATGAGCTCGTCTTCGTCACCAAGGACAAGGATGGCGAGGACAAGACGATCTGGTCGGGCCAGTCGGTCAAGGTCGACGAATATCGCCTCCCGACGATGAAGGCGACGATCACCGGGCCGAAGACTGCGCTCGTGCGTCCCGCCGCCGTCCCGCTCAACCTTTTCGTCGGTTATCTGTCGGGCGGCCCCGCGCCGAATATTCCGGTCGAACTGCGCACCAATTTCCGCTCATCCTGGTCGCCGCCCGAAGATTACAAGGATTGGGATTTCGACGGCCAGCCGGTGAAGGAAGGCGTCGTCCAGCTCGACGACAGCGGCGACGAACCGTCGGCCGAACTGCCGCTCGCGCGTTCGGTACCGCTGAAACTCGACGCCAATGGCGCCGCAACGACGAGCGTCACGGTCGACCAGCCGATCACCGAACCGACGCTGATGGCGGCCGAAATGGATTATGAGGATGCCAATGGCGAAACGCTGACGTCGAGCCGCCGCATCACCCTCTATCCGTCGGCCGTCCGGCTTGGCCTCAAGACCGACGGCTGGCTGATGCGCGACAATGATTTGCGCCTCAATTTCATCGCGCTCGACCTCGACGGCAAGCCGATCGCCGGCAAGCGCATATCGGTCGCAGTCTACAACCGCGAGATCATCACCGCGCGGCGCCGCCTGATCGGCGGCTTCTACGCCTATGACAACCAGATGCGCACGACGCGCCTCGACGCGACCTGCTCGGCGACCACCGACAAGCTCGGCCGCGCAAGCTGCGCAATGGCGCCCGGCGTTTCGGGCGAAGTCACCGTCGTCGCGACGGCGCAGGATGCCGACGGCAATGAAGCGCGCGCGGTGCGCTCGGTCTGGCTCGCGGGCGACAATGACTGGTGGTTCGGCGGCGACAATGGCGACCGCATGGACGTGATCGCCGAAAAGCCGCGCTACGCTGCGGGCGACACCGCCCGCTTCCAGGTCCGCATGCCGTTCCGCGAAGCGACCGCGCTCGTCACCGTCGAACGCGAAGGCGTATTGTCGAGCTTCGTCGTGCCGCTGAAGGGCACCAACCCCGTCGTGCAGGTCAAGCTGCCCGCCACCTATGCGCCCGACGTCTATGTCTCGGTGATGGCGGTGCGCGGCCGCGTCACCGGCGAGGAAAGCTGGTTCCGCAAGATGAAACGCGCGGTCGGCTTCAAGATCGAGAATAGCGAAGGCGCCCCGCCGACCGCACTCGTCGACCTTGCCAAGCCGAGCTACCGCATGGGGATCGCGCGCATCAAGGTCGGCTGGGAAGGCCATCAGCTCGGCGTCAAGGTGAAGGCCGACAAGGCAAAATATTCGGTCCGCGAAACCGCGAAGGTCGCGATCGAGGTCAAGACCCCCGATGGCAAGGCGCCGAAGAACGCCGACGTCGCCTTCGCCGCGGTCGACGAGGCTTTGCTCCAGCTCTCGCCCAACGAAAGCTGGGACATCCTGCCCGCGATGATGGGCGACCGCACGCTCGACGTGCTCACCTCGACCGCGCAGATGCAGGTCGTCGGCAAGCGCCACTATGGCCGCAAGGCATTGGAACCTGGCGGCGGCGGCGGCGGCGACCTCTCGGGCCTGACGCGCGAGGATTTCCGTCCCGTCCTGCTGTGGAAGGGCAATGTCCCGCTCGACAGCAAGGGCCGCGCGATCGTCGATGTGCCGCTCAGCGACAATCTCTCGGGCTTCCGCCTCGTCGCGATCGCCACCGACGGATCGCAATATTTCGGCACCGGCGAAACGAGCGTCCGCACCGTGCAGGATCTCGGCGTCTTTGCCGGCATGCCCGAACTGGTGCGCACCGGCGACACTTATGATGCGCGCTTCACGCTGCGCAACGGCACCGACCAGCCGATGGAGGTCGTAGCGACCCCGACGCTGTCACCCGCCGTCGCGACCGCACCGCCGCTCACCGTCACCATCCCCGCAGGCGGCGCGGTACCGATCAGCTGGTCGATGACCGCCCCCGAACAAACCGGCCCGATCGAGTGGACCGTCGATGCGGTGGCGAAAGGCGGCAAGGCGCGCGACAGGCTCGTCTTCGAACAGGTCGTCGAACCCGCGGTGCCGGTCGAAACCTGGGCCGCCAGCCTGTTCCGCGTCGGCCCCGCGACGACGCTGCCGATCGCGATCCCCACGGGCGCGCTGCCCGGCGGCTATGTCGATGTCGCGCTAGCGGGCACGCTCGCGCCGCCGCTCACCGGCGTACGCGACTATATGGCCGCCTATCCCTACACCTGTTTCGAACAGCAGACGTCGCGCGCGGTCGCGCTCGGCGATGTCGGTCGGTGGCAGGCGCTCGCGGGCGCGATGCCGACCTATCTCGATGACGACGGGCTGCTTCGCTACTGGCCGAACGAAAATCTCACCGGTTCGATCGAGCTCACCGCCTATGTCATGAACGTGACCGCGGCGAACGGCTTCGCGATCCCCGAGGCATCGAAGGCAAAGATGGTCAAGGCCTTGCAGGCGGTCGTCGAAGGGCGGCTGACGCGCAAGGGCTATGGCCCGTGGGATATCCGCCCCGTCCGCATCGCGGCGCTCGCCGCGCTCGCACGCAACAATGCGTCGAGCGCCAGCCTCGCCGCCGCGATCGACGTCGCGCCGGTCGACATGGCGACCGGCACGCTCGCCGACTGGCTCGTCGCGCTCGAAAAGACGCCGGGCGTGCGGAACGCGCCCGCGCTGCGCACCGCGGCCGAGGCCGAACTCAGGAAGCGCCTTGTCTACGAAGGCACGCGCCTCGACCTCGTCGACGATGCACGCGCGCCTTGGTGGATGATGACCAGCGGCGACGAAATGGCGATCAAGGCATTGGAAGCCGTGCTCGGCCGCAAGGGCTGGGAGGATGAGGCAGGCAAGCTGATGGTCGGCGTCGCACAGCGCCAGCGCAAGGGCCATTGGGACACCACCCCCGCCAACGCATGGGGCGCGGTCACCGTCCGCCGCTTCGCCGAACTCTATCCGGCAAGCGCAATCACCGGCGTCACCAACATCGGCCTCGCGGGCGCCACCGCCTCGCAAAGCTGGCCGATGCCCGCCGAGCCCGTCTCGCCGCTGCGCGTCGCGCTCAACGCCGCGACGATGAGTCTCCAGCATGACGGCACCGGCACGCCCTGGGCGACCGTCAGCGTCAAGGCGGCGGTGCCATTGAAGGAACCGCTCAACGCGGGCTACCGGATCAAGCGTTCGGTCAGCATCGTCAAGGCGGCGAACAAGGACCGGCTGACGCGCGGCGACGTGATCAAGGTGCGGATCGAGGTCGTCGCGGCCGCGGGCCGGACGTGGGTCGTCATCAACGATCCGATCGCGCCCGGCGCGACGATCGTCGGCAACCTCGGCGGCCAGTCCGAAATGCTGGCCGAACAGGCGGGCGGATCGGGCGCGCAGCCGAGCTACGTCGAACGCGGCAAGGACAGCTGGCGCGGCTATTTCGGCTGGATGCCCGCGGGCACCCACGCGGTCGAATATGTCGTCCGCCTCAACGGCTCGGGCCGCTTCACCCTGCCGCAAACGCGGGTCGAGGCGATGTATTCGCCCGCGATCCGCGGCCAGTGGCCGAACGCCCCGATGACGATCGCGAGCGTGGCGCAGTGATCGGACGGCGCACCAACAAGATCCTCCCTGTCGCGCAGCGATGGGGAGGTGGCAGCGCGCAGCGCTGACGGAGGGGCTTTTGGCGCACCACCCCGGCCCCTCCACCATCCTTCGGATGGTCCCCCTCCCCATGCCTGTGGCACAGGGAGGATTTTTCAGGCCCTTCGTTCGATGATGCCCCGCAAACGCCGCTGGTTCGATGCACTGGCGTGGACGGCCCTCACCCTGCTCGTCCTCGTCACTATCGCGCATCTTTTCACCCGCCCGCCCGCGATGCCCGAGTATGAAAAGGTCCGCGCCGGCTGGAAATCCAGCGAGGCCTGGCTCTACGACCGCGACGGCCAATTGCTCGACAGCGAGCGCGTCAATTTCGAACGCCGCCGCCTTGCATGGGTGCCGCTCGACGACATCAGCCCCGCCGTCCGCACCGCCGTGGTGCAAAGCGAGGACCGCCGCTTCTGGTCGCACGGCGGGGTCGACTGGCTCGCGATCGCGAGCGCCGCGCGCGCGCGCCTGTCGTGGGGCGGGGGCGGCGGACGCTCGCGCGGCGCATCGACGCTGCCGATGCAGCTCGCCGCCTTCCTCGACCCGACGCTCGCCCAGCCCGGCCAGCGCGACTGGCGCAAGAAGATCCGCCAGATGCGCGCCGCGCAGCTACTCGCCGACAATTGGTCACGCGAAGAAATGCTCGAGGCCTATTTCAACCTGCTGCCGCTGCGCGGCGAGGCGCAGGGGATCGGCGCGGGCGCGCAAAGCCTGTTCGGAAAAACGCCTGCCGAGCTGGGTCGCACCGATGCCGCACTCTTCGCGGGCCTCCTCCCCAACCCCGCCGCCGGAGCCGAGGCGCTCGGCGGCCGCGCGTGCCGCATTGCGAAAGCGAAGGATTGCTCGGCGATCCGCGCTGCCGCCGCGACGCTCGTCTCGGGCGAACAGGCCGCGCGCGTCGACCCCGCGCTCGCGCCGCATCTTGCCGTGCGCCTGCTCGACCAGCCCGGCAAGCGCGTCAAGACCACGATCGACCGCCGCATCCAGACCGTCGCGATCGTCGCGCTCCGCCGCCAGCTTGCCGGGCTCGGTTCGGACCGCGTGCGCGACGGCGCGGTCGTCGTGCTCGACAATGCCACCGGCGACGTGCTCGCCTATGTCGGCGGCGTCGGGCTCAAATCGACCGCATCGCAAGTCGACGGCGCCAATGCGCGGCGGCAGGCAGGCTCGACGCTGAAACCGCATCTCTATGCGCAGGTCATCGAACATGGCTGGCTCACCGCCGCCTCGATCCTCGACGACAGCCCGGTCCAGCTCGACACCGCCTCGGGGCTCTACGTGCCCAAGAATTACGACCACAGCTTCAAGGGTCCGGTCAGCGTCCGCCACGCGCTCGCCAGCTCATTGAACGTCCCCGCCGTCCGCGCGCTCGTGATCGACGACGTCCAGCAGTTCCGCGACCGCCTCTGGGCCCTGGGCTATCACGGCCTCGTCGAGGACGGCGAATATTACGGCTTCAGCCTCGCTTTGGGCTCGGCCGAAGTTTCGCTCGTAGAACAAGCCAACGCATTCAGAACATTAGCAAATATGGGGAACTGGTCACCGGTCCACTTCGTCGATATGCGCGATGATCGTGAATTTCCGCCGCGCCAGATCGTCACCCCCGCCGCCGCCTTCATCGTCGGCGACATCCTCGCCGACGCCTCGGCGCGCACCGACGCCTTCGGCGCCGACAGCGCGCTCCGCCTCCCCTTCTGGGCCGCCGCCAAGACCGGGACGTCGAAGGGCATGCGCGACAATTGGTGCATCGGCTGGTCCGACCGCTTCACCGTCGCCGTCTGGGTCGGCAATCTCGAGGGCGATTCGATGCGTGCCGTCTCGGGCACCTCGGGCGCCGCCCCCGTCTGGCGCGACGTGATGCTCGCGCTCCACGCCGGCAATCCCGGCAAGCCGCCCGCGATGCCCGAAGGCGTCGAGGCGCGGCAGATCGCGCTCCCCGGCACCCGCGAACCGCCGCGCCGCGAATATTTCCTCGCCGGCACCGCGCAAAGCGAAATGGCGGCCGCGCCGCACGCCGCGCGCCGCCCGCGCATCACCAGCCCGGTCAGCGGCAGCGTCTATGCGCTCGACCCCGACATTCCGATCGATCGCCAGCGCCTCGCCGTGATCGTCAGCGGCGATGTCGCCGGCTACCGCCTGATCCTCGACAAAAAGCCGCTCGGCGACGCCGATAGCGGCCAGCAGATATTGCCCCGCCCGGGCGGCCATATGCTGACGCTCGTCGATCCCGGCGGCCGGATGATCGACCGCGTGCGCTTTACCGTACGGTAAAGCCGCGCGGCGTGCGACGAAAGCTGGCCGCGCCCCCTGAAATTAAGTTGCGCTGACGCGCGGAGCGGCTAGTCTGCCCCGCCATGAGACGGGCGGCAGCTCAGCCGCTCCAAAGGGGAAGAATATGCTATTTGACCGCGTAAAGCCGTTGGATGCCATTTTGGCGACAGCGGAGAAAAAGTCGCTTACGCGCACACTCGGCGCTTTCCAGCTGACCATGCTGGGGATCGGCGCCGTCATCGGCACTGGGATTTTCGTGCTGACCGCCGAAGCCGCGCAAAAGGCCGGCCCGGGCATGATGATCAGCTTCATCATCGCCGGTTTCGTCTGCGCCTTTGCCGCGCTCTGCTATGCCGAAATGGCCTCGATGGTCCCCGTTTCGGGCTCGGCCTACACCTATAGCTATGCCGTGATGGGCGAACTCATCGCCTGGATGGTCGGCTGGGCGCTGATCCTCGAATATGCGGTCGCCGCGGGTGCCGTGTCGGTCGGCTGGTCGGGCTATGTGGTCGGGCTGATCGAACATGCCTTCAGCATAGACATACCCTCGGCGTGGGTGCTCGGGCCGTTCGACGGCGGGATGATCAACCTGCCGGCGATGTTCATCGCAGGCGTCGTGACCATGCTGCTCGTCATCGGCACGCGCGAATCGGCGACGATCAACGCGATCCTCGTCGTCATCAAGGTGACCGCGCTGACGCTGTTCATCATCCTCGCGGTCCCCGTGATGAACATGGAGAATTTCGAACCCTTCGCGCCGCTCGGCATCGGCGGCATCGGCGCCGCCGCAGCGTCGATCTTCTTCGCCTATGTCGGCTTCGACGCGGTCTCGACCGCGGCGGAAGAAACCAAGAATCCCCAGCGCAACATGCCAATCGGCCTGATCGGCAGCCTTGCGATCTGCACCATCTTCTATCTGCTCGTAGCCGCGGGCGTCATCGGCTCGGTCGGCGCACAGCCGGTCGGCATCGATGCTGCCGCGGGCCATGCACTCGAACCCGGCAGCCGCGAACTCGCCGCGGCCTGCGGCGCGATCGGCGATCAGGCGGTGGTCTGCTCGAAGGAAGCGCTGGCATGGACGCTGCGCGAAATCGGCTGGCCGCAGATCGGCAACCTGATCGGTCTCGCCGCCGGCCTCGCGCTGCCGTCGGTCATCCTGATGATGATGTTCGGCCAGACCCGCATCTTCTTCGTGATGAGCCGCGACGGCCTGCTTCCGCAGGCCTTCTCGAAGATCCATCCCAAGTTCAACACGCCGCACGTGATCACGATCATTACCGGTATCGCGGTCGCGCTGTTCGCTGCCTTCTTCCCCGTGGGACAGCTGGCGAACATCTCGAACTCGGGCACGCTCTTTGCCTTTGCCGCGGTGTCGATTGCGGTGATGGTGATCCGCCGCACCGACCCGGGCCGCCACCGTCCGTTCAAGACGCCGCTGATCTATATCACCGCGCCGATCGCGATCCTTGGCTGCCTCTATCTCTTCTTCAACCTCGACCAGAAGAGCATCAACCTCTTCCTGATCTGGGCCGCCATCGGTCTGGTCGTCTACTTTCTCTACAGCCGCTCGCGCAGCCATGTGGGTCAGGGACATGTCGAGGTGCATGAGGACGACGCCGACGCGCCCCCGCCGCCGGTCCCGCCGGCACCGTCGTTCAACGGATAAGGAAAAGGGGGCCTCGGCCCCCTTTTTTTGGCAAGTGCACCGGATGGTTCGCGTCGGCCGACGATCGGGAAGCGGACCTAATCCCACTCCCTCAAACGGGTAGGGAATTCAATTCACCAACGACAGGCTCACCATCCCGGAGCAACCCCGACCGCAGCCCACGGCCCGCGGATCGTCAAAAGGGGCTTTTCGGTGCGGTTCCCGGTCGGGTGAACAGCTTTCCGCGCTCGGCCCACAGAACGAGCAGCAATCCGATGGTCGCACAACCGAGAAAGGCATAGGCCAGCGGCACGGTCGATCCGTCATAGAGCTGGCCGATCAAGGCTCCCGCAGCAGCGGCGAGCAGCGTCTTGGCAAAGCTCTGGTACGAGGATGCGACGCCCGCCATATGACCGAAATCTTCCATCGCGATCGATCCGAAATTGCTGCCGATGAAGCCGATCAGACCGACATTGATCATCATCAGCACGGTGAACATCGCGAGCGTTTCCGCGCCGCTCAACGCCGCGCCGATCTGCGCGATCGACGTTGCGATGAAGGCGAAGACCGCCGTCTGCGACACCCGCCGCGCGCCGAAGCGCTCGACGATACGCGAGTTGGAGAAATTGGCGATCGCGATGCCGACGGCAACACAGGCGAAGATCAGCGGGAACAGCGCCTGCGCATCGAACACTTCGGCGATGATCTGTTCGCTGCTGTTGAGATAGCCGAACAACGCACCCTGCATCACCCCCGATGCGATCATATAGCCCGCCGCGCGGCGGTGGCGCGTCACCGTAGCCCAACCCGCGACCATCGTCCGCCAGTCGAGCGGCCGTACATCGGCGGGATCGAGCGTTTCGGGTAGCCGACGCAGCCAGAGAAGCATCACCACGCCCATCACCGCGAGGACGAGGAATATCCAGCGCCACCCCGCGATCGCCGCGACGCCCGCGCCAATCGTCGGCGCGATGATCGGCACGATCATGAAGACGAGGAAGATCAGCGACAGCCGCTTCGCCATCGCATCGCCCGCGAACAGGTCGCGGATAACCGCAACGACGATGACACCCAGCGCGGCGCTGACCATGCCGTGCCCGAAACGCAGCGCCAGCAGCATCGGAAAGCTCGTTGCAAGGCCGCAGCCGATCGCAAAGACGACATAGGCGATCAGCGCCGGGACGAGCACGCCCTTCCGGCCGAACCGGTCGGCGAGTGGTCCGTAGAGCAGGGCGCCGAGCGCGGTCCCGAGGAGATAGGTCGAGATGACATATTGGCGGTCGTTCGGGGTCCCGACACCAAGCGCTGCGCCGATCGCGGGCAGCGCGGGCAGCATCGCGTCGATGGCAAGCGCGTTGAGCGCCATGACCATCGCCATCATGAACACCATTTCGCGGTCGCCCGGCAGGCTCCGCTGAGGGGACTGGGCCGGTTTGTGCATGGCGGCAGCCTATGCGCCCATGGTGTCGCTTTGGATAGCCCCCAGAGTGAAAGGGCATTGCTATGCAAAGCAAAAGGGCCGCCCCGACAAGGCGGCCCTTCGCATTTTCCTGATCCCTGGTTCAGCCCTGGCGCGTGCCGGTCATCGCCATCGATCCGAACGCGCCAGCCTTGATCGTGCCGGTCAGCGCGTCGCCGTCGATCGTCGCTTCGCATTCGAGCGTCATCGGCATCGGCACCTTCATGTTCATGGTCCAGGTCAGCTTGTTGCCGTCGACCTTGCCATTTTCGACATCGAGCGAACCCATCGCGCCGGCATTCTGGCCGGTGAAGCTGTCGCCATTGCTGGTCACGGTGAAAACCGACTTCTGATCACCCATCGGCGATTTGGTGACGCAATCATAGCTGCCATCGACTTGGGACATTGGGGCTCTCCTTACTGAAACTGTTGTTAGTTAGCGGGAGACACCGTTTCCACCGGCAAACCCAATCCGTCAAGCTGCGGTTTCACCACCGCGGCATCGCCGACGACGACATAGACGAGACCGTCGGCGCTGAGCGCCTTGCGCGCGGCCGCGTCGATCGCGGCGGGGGTCATCGCCTCATAGGTCGCCGGCAGCGACTCATAATATTTGTCGGGGCGGCCGAACTTCACGATGTTGCGCACCCCGCCGAGCACATCGCCCGATGTTTCGAAGCTGCCCGGCAATTCGCGAATGCTGCCGTTGGTGCTCCACTCGCGCTCTTCGGGCGTGACGCCCTTGGCTCCGAGGAAGGTCTTGAGCTCGCTCTGCAACTCCTTGATCGAATCGCCGGTGCGGTCGGCCTGCACGGGCGCGGCAGCGACCCAGGTGATGCGATCCTTGTCGCTCGAAATGCGCGTGCGCACGCCATAGGACCAGCCTTTGGTCTCGCGCAGGTTCATGTTGAAACGCGACAGGAAATTGCCCCCGAAAATATCGTTCGCGGTGCGCAGCGCTTCGAGATCGTCGCCCCCCTTGGCGTCGAGGACGCGTCCGGCGAGGATCACCGACTGCGGCGATTTGGGCCGGTCGACGAGCAGGATGCGCGGCTGCGGCTTCGGGATCGCAATTTCGAAATGCTTGACCGGTTTTGCCGTCGCGGGCGCTTTCCACTGGCCGAGCGTCGCGTCGAGCTGCTTCTTCACCTCGGCCAGCGTCGTATCGCCGACAACGAAGATGCGGGCATTGTCGGGGCGGATCCACGTGGCGTGGAAGGCGGCGAGTTCGTCGCGCGTGACAGCCTTCACCGCCGCCTCATTGCCAAGCCCCGTCGGCGGGATTCCATAGGGGTGATCGGCGCCATAGAGAACCGGCAGCAACACGCGCGACGCCAGCGCATTCGGGTTGTTGAGTTCGGCCTTCAGCCGGTTCAGCTGCTGCGCACGGACGCGCTCCAGTTCCTTTCCGTCGAAGGCGGGATTGCGGATATAGTCGGCGAGCAGGCCGAGCGACGCACCGAGATTGGGCTTCAGCGCGAACAGGCTGAACACGGTCTCGTCGGCATTGGCGCTCGCGTCGATCTGCGCGCCAAGCCGCTCTTTCGCCTCGGCAAAGGCAATCGAATCGAGGTTTTGCGTGCCCTCGTCCATCAGGCTGAGCATCAGCGACTGGGTGCCGAGCGCGCTGTGCGGATCGGCGGCATAGCCCGCGTCGAAGCTCACCGCGACATTGACCGTCGGCACCGTCGTGCGGCGCGCAAAGATCACTTCGACGCCATTCTTGAGCTTGGCGCGTTCGATCGCGGGAAAATCGAGCGCGGTGAGGTCGGCAACCGCCGGCAGCTTCGACCGGTCGGCGAAGGACGTCGTGCCGCTCATCGCCGGGCCCGTATCGCCAAGATCGGGGTTCCAGTAGCGGTCGGGCTGGATCGCCGCGGCGACCTTGCCGTCCTTCACCGCGCCCCCGCGGTTCTCGCCGCCCTCGGTACGCTCGCCGGGCGTATAGGTGAGCGAGAAGGCCGGACGCGACAGCCATTTTTCTGCGACGGCCTTCACCTGCTCGGGCGTTGCCTTCGCCATGCGGTCGAGCTCGACCTTGTAATAAGCGGGGTTGTTCGAATAGAGCGCGCCCTCGGCGAGCGTCACCGCCTTGCCGCCGAAACCGCCGACTGACTCCAGCCCCGAAATCGTCCCGGCCAGATAGCTGGCGGCGGTGCGCTGCAATTCATCGGCGGTCGGTCCGCTGGCAAGGAAGCTCGCAATCTCCTCGTCGAGCCGCTTCGCGACGACCGCCGGTTCGACGCCCGGCTTCACATCGGCCTGCACCAGCAGGATGCCGGCATCCTCGAACGGCTGGGCAAAGGCCGAGACGCTGACGGCGACCGGTTCCTTGCGCACCAGCGCATTGTCGAGCCGCGACGACGACAGGCCGCCAAGTACGCTCATCGCCATCTGCAGCGGCACCGCTTCGGGATCGTTCAGCCCCGGAATCGCCCACATGCGATAGATGCGCGTCGTCGGGATCAGATCCTTGACCTCTTTCGCCAGCGGCGCGGGCAGTGTCGGGACCGAGGTCGCCGGGGCCGTCACTTCGGGGCCGCGCGGGATGTCGCCGAACCATTCCTGCACCTTCGCCTTTGCGGTGGCGATATCGACGTCGCCCGCGAGCACGAGCACCGCGTTGTTCGGGCCATAATTGTCGGTGAACCATTTCTTCACGTCGGTGAGGCTGGCCGAATTGAGGTCGCCCATCGAACCGATCGTGCTGTGGTGATAGGGGTGGCCGGTCGGAAAGAGATTTTCGAAAATCTCGTAACGCAGCAGGCCATAGGGGTTGTTGTCACCCTGGCGCTTTTCGTTCTGGACGACGCCGCGCTGGTTATCGAGCTTTTCCTGCGTCACCGCGCCGAGCAGATGCCCCATGCGGTCGCTTTCGAGGAACAGCGCGCGGTCGAGCGCACCCGTCGGCACCGTCTCGAAATAATTGGTGCGGTCGACGTTGGTCGTCCCGTTGCTGTCGGTCGCACCGACCTGCTGCAGCGGCTCGAAAAAATCGCCCGGCGCATTTTCCGATCCGTTGAACATCAGATGCTCGAACAGATGCGCGAAACCCGTCTTGCCCTTCGGCTCATGCTTCGATCCGACGCGGTACCACACCGACACCGCGACGACCGGTGCCTTGCGATCCTCGTGCACGATCACGCGCAGGCCATTGTCGAGCGTGAAGCTCTGGTAGGGGATATCGACCGCCTTCACGAGCTCCGAAATCGGTGCCGGATCGCCGCCCTTCGCCTTGGCGAGTGCGGGGCCTGCGGCAACAAGCGAGGTGGTGACCGCGAGGGCCAGGGCGAAGCGGTGGAAACGGGGCATGGAAATCCTCTTTGCGGCGCAGGCCGGACCTGCTTTCGACCGGGTGCCGGACGGCACTGTATCAATGGTTTAGGACAGCGATCCGCGGCTTTCAAGGCCGATAGAATCGCGCCCCGCTGGCTTTCAGCGCCGCCGGATCGAACAGCACGGGCTTCAGCTTGTGCGCCACGAACAGCGGCGCCTGATCGTTATAATGCGGACTGCCCGGACGCGTCGTCGCCGAACCGAACGGCTGGATCGACTCCGACCGGACGCGTCCGTCCCGGTCCCATGTCACGAACATGATGAAGCTGTCGCCGTGGCGCACCTTCAGCCGCCCGTCGGGCTCGGCGTCCCAGAGCGTCGACGCGCGCACCGTATCGTTGCCGCCGTCGAGCGGCAGGTCGACGCGGCTTGCACCCTCTCCGTGACGCAACCTGAGCACGGTCCCCAATTTCGGGTCGAGTCCGTTGAAATGCTCCTGCAGATGCGCGACCGTCTCCTTGAGCACGGTCCGCGGATCGGGTTCGGCGCGGCGCTGGTAATGGCTGCCGTTCGCGGGCCGCAGCACCATCAGCGCCAGCGCGTCGCCCTTGCCCCGGCCGTCGAGGTTCCAATCCCATTCGCCGAGCAGCGTCTGCGCGCGCGCCAGCGCCGGATCGTCTTTCGTATCGAGCGCGAGCAGCCGGTCCATCCACCGCTTCGCATAGCCGGTCTTCGCATAGGCGGTGTCATATTTGATCGTCTTCAGCCGCGCCTCGTCGATCTGCCCCGACGCTTCGAACAGCTCGATCAACCGCGTCGCGCGATTGGTCATATCGTCTTCGATCCCGAGCAGCGGCGAGAAGGCGGCGGCATCGAGTTCGTCGCCCGGACCCGCCGCGACCCACGGCGTATTGTTCGCGTTCATCACATAGCCCGAGCGCGGATTGACCAGCGCCGGCACACGGTCGAACGGCAGCGTTTTCGTCCACAGATCCGCCGACGTGTCGCCGGGCAGCACGCCGCGCCAGTTGAACCCCGCCGGTCGATCGGGGAACATCGCATTATAGAACAGGCCGATATTCCCCTTCGCATCGGCGTAGATGAAATTGGTCGCGGGCACGCCCTGCCCCGCCATCGCCGCGCGCCATTCGGCGAAATCCCTCGCCTTGTTGAGCCGGTAATATTGGGTGACCATATTCGCCTGGTCGATCCCGGCATAACGGATCGCAAAGGCGCCCTTTTCATTCTTCACCACCGGCCCGTGGACCGAGCGATAGATCGTCCGCGGGACGGGCAGCACGAACGGGCCGACCTTGACCTTCAGCCAGATGCGCTTTTCCTCGAGCGGCCGCCACTGGCCGTCGAAGCGGTAATTCTTCCCGCTCTCGTCGAGCTTCAGCTGGTACACGTCGATCAGATCGGGCCGGTTCACCGTGTTGGTCCAGCCGAGAAATTTATTGTGGCCGAGGAAGGGATAGGGCGATCCGGGGAAGTTCGCCCCGGCAAAATCCCAACCCTCGCCCGAATGGACGACCAGTTCGTACCAGGCGACGCCGCCGGTCCATGGCTGGTGCGAGTTGGAGACGAGGCGCGTCGCGCCATCGGTCGACCGCGCCGGCGCGACCGCCATGCCGTTCGACCCATTGTCGGCGGGGTCGGTGCCGACCGGGGTCAGCTCGCGCGGAACGAGCTTGCCCGTCGCGTCGAGCGCCGGGCCGCCCTCGCGCCCGATCGCCTTGTCCTCGACGAGCGATCCCAGCACCGAATCGAGCCCGAAGAAAAAGGGCGAGCGCAGCACGAAGCCCGCGACGACATCCTCGCCGGTGACGGGGAACAACCCCGACAGCCGGACCTCGTCGGGATGTTTATCGGCATAATGGTTGAGCCCCGCCGCATAGGCGGTGAAGAGCCTTTTTACATCGTCGGGCAGTCGCGGCCAGTCGCGCGCGGTCGTCGCCCGAACACCGAGCAGCGCCTCGGCATAATCGATCTTCGCGCCATCCTCGCCCAGCATCGCCCCCGCGCGCCCGCGCGTCATCGCGAGCACTTCCTGCAGGGTCGAAAAATCATCCTCGGCGTGAGCGTAAGCGACGCCGTAAGCGACATCGGCGTCGGTCTTGCCAAAGATGTGCGGCACGCCGAACCTGTCGCGCGCGATACGAACGTCGGTCGGCTTGAAATTCGGCGCGGCCGGCGCCTCGGCGGTCAGCGGTTCCCAGAGCGCGAGCGACGCCGCGGTCAGGACCAGCAGCAACAGAAAACCCAGCAAAATCCGTCGCAGCATCTTTGGTCCTCTTGCGCCTGTCCGCGCGACTTGTGACCGCCATGTCGTCCGATGGCAAGCGACTGTCGTTCGTCGAGCCGGATTTGCGGTCGGGACGTGTCGGGCTATGCAAGCGCAGGTCATTGAACAACGGGGAATATCGAACCATGCGTATGAAGAGCCTGCTCCTGTCCGCCTGCCTGTCGTTTGCGCTCGCGCCCGCCGCGATGGCGCAAACCGTCGCCGGATCGGGGGTCGTCCCCGCGACCGCTGCGAACAGCACCGAACGTACGATCGGCTTCGCAGCCAACGCCCCCGCCGGCGCCGCGCTCGTCGTCGTGATGACCGATGCGACGCTGCCCCCGCTCGATGGCGTCGCGCTGGGTGCCGCCGAACGTCAGGCGGTAACCGCGGCGGTTGCGGCGGCGAACTTCGACGGCAAGACGGGATCGACGCTGTCGCTGCGCGGTATCGGTGCGCATCCGCGCATCCTGCTCGTCGGCACGGGCGCGGCGCCCTCTTCGCTCGCGCTCGCCGAAGCCGGCGGCAAGGCCGCGCAGGAACTGAAAAGCGAGGCGCAGCCGGTGACGATCGCAGGCGCCTTCGGCGACGGCGCAGCCGCCGACGTCGCTTATGGCTTCGCGCTCGGCCAATATCGTTTCGACCGCTACAAGACCGTCGACAAAAAGGCGCCGCCCACCGGCGCGGTGACACTTGTCGGTGCCAACCCGTCGGCCGCCGAAGCCGCTTTCGCGAACCGCTGGAAACCCCTTGCCGACGGCGTCCGCCTGTCACGCGACCTTGCGAACGAGCCCGCCAATGTGATCTATCCCGAAAGCTTCGTCGCGCGCGTCCGCGAAGCCTTTGCCGGAACCGCCGGGGTCAGCATCGAGGTTCTCGACGAAGCCGCGATGCGCAAGCTCGGCATGGGCACGCTCGTCGGTGTCGGACAGGGCAGTCCGCGCGGATCGCGCCTGCTCGCGGTGCGGTATCGCGGCGCGGGCGCGCCCGACGCGCCGGTCGCCTTCATCGGCAAGGGCATCACCTTCGATTCGGGTGGCATCTCGCTGAAACCCGGCGCGGGCATGTGGGACATGAAGGGCGATATGTCGGGCGCCGCATCGGTCGTCGGCGCAGCGCTGTCGCTCGCCAAATCGCGCGCGCCCGTCCATGTCGTCGCGGTCGCCGCGCTCGCCGAGAATATGCCCGACGGCAATGCCCAGCGCCCGGGCGACGTCACACGCACCATGTCGGGCAAGACGATCGAAATGCTCAATTCCGACGCCGAGGGCCGCCTCGTCCTCGCCGACGCCAATGAATATATCGCGCAGGCCTACAAACCGCGCGCGATCGTCAACATCGCGACGCTCACCGGGTCGATCGTCGGCGCGCTCGACGATCAATATGCCGGCCTGTTCGCCCGCGACGAAAAGCTCGCCGCCGCGCTCCTCGCGGCCGGAACCGCCAGCGGCGAGGAACTGTGGCGCATGCCGCTACACAAAAATTACGCCGAAAAGCTCAAATCGGACATCGCCGACATCCGCAACATCGCGCCCAGCCAGGGTCCGGGCGCCAGCCTTGGCGCGCATGTCATCGGATTCTTCGTCGACGAGGCGACCCCTTGGGCGCATCTCGACATCGCCGGCGTCAACCAGGCCGACAAGGCGACCTCGCTTGTTCCCAAGGGGATGAGCGGCTTTGGCGTTCGCCTGCTCGACCAGCTCGCGCGGAGCGAGGGCGAGACGAGCGCGGACTAGTCGATCCTAGACCTGCTTCTTGCGGACCGACCAGACGAAGCTGTCGTACCAGAAATGGAGCAACGACGTCGCCACGAAGGGCGCCATCAGGATCGCGATCCCCGCGCCGCTGGCAAGGTGATAGGCGACCCCCGCGGCGCCGCAGGCGCCACCAAACAGGAGGAAGGTCGCACGCCGCGACCGGCGGGCGAGCGCCGTCATGCGCTCGCCTTCCTTCAGCCAGACGAGCGCGAAATACTGGACGGCATGGTAGATGTTGATCGCGATCAAGGCGACGAGCGGCGACGAAAAGCCCCATGCGACGAGCGAGACGAACCCCGTCGTCCCCATCAGCGCCAGCTTGTGTGCCGCCGGACGATATCCCGCCTTCATCGCCGCGCGATAATCGATCGCTGCCCACAGGAGGACCGCGACATAGGCGGTGATCGCGATCAGGCTGACCAGCGGCAATTGCCCTTCCATCACGCCGGGCAGCTCCGAAATCTGTTGCAGGCTGGTACCGCGCAAATCGTCGAACGCGTGCAGGTGCGTCATCAGCGACGCGCCGGCCGCGAGCGGGCCGACATAGAGGATCCAGTTCAGCCGCAAATCGGCCCGGCGCAGCAACTGCGGGCCGTTCCCCGCCTTCATGTCATAGATACGCGACAGGCCGAAATTCTGCATCGCGCTGTGGTGGACATCCCAGAAGAAGGCGACGATCCCGCCGGCGATCAGCAGCAGCGGAAACGACAGCAGCCCCGCGAGCAGGAGGATCGGCACGACCGTCAGCCGGAAGCGGTTCTGTTCGAAAACCTCGCGATTGAAATAGGCGCGTGGCGCAACGGCAAACAGATGCGCATTGGTCAGCACGAGCGTGAAAAGCGTCAGCGCATAGACCATATTCTCGCCGGAATGCTCCGGCAGCGCCGACGCCGCGCCCAGCCACAGATCGACGAACAGAAGCGCAAAAACCGGGCTGCCCCAAAAAAAGAGCAGGTCGAACACCGGTCCCCGGATCGCGCGCGCCGGATCGCTCAGCGCGGCAACGAACCGGCGACCGCGATGCGCCGCAAATACGCCTGTCGGAACCGTCGCCATACCCCACGCTTTCTATGCCAAACGTCGGCGCGGGCATAACCGATCAAGGTTAACAGCCTCTTGAAAGCGCGGTCGCGCAGGATGAGCGGCGGGTTCATCTTGTGTTGCACAATGGCAACACTATCTTGGTGTCGAGAAAGGGGCTTTCCTCAATGAACCTCGAAAAATTTACCGACCGCGCCAAGGGCTTTTTGCAGGCCGCGCAGACGATCGCGATCCGCATGAACCACCAGCGGATCAGCCCCGAGCATATCGCCAAGGCGCTGCTCGAAGACAATGAAGGCATGGCCGCCGGCCTGATCGCGAAGAGCGGCGGCAACGCCGCGCGCGCGGTGCAGGGCATCGACGCGCTGCTCGCCAAGGTCCCCGCCGTGTCGGGTTCGGGCGCGCAGCAGACGCCGGGCCTCGACAATGATGCCGTGCGCCTGCTCGATCAGGCCGAACAGGTCGCGACCAAGGCGGGCGACGGCTTCGTCACCGTCGAGCGCCTGCTGCTCGCGATGGTACTGGCAGCGGGCACGCCCGTCGCCAGGGCCTTCGCCGACGCCGGCGTGACCGCCGACGCGCTCAACAAGGCGATCAACGAGCTGCGCGGCGGCCGCACCGCCGACAGCGCCAGCGCCGAAGACCGTTACGAAGCGCTCAAAAAGTTCGCGCGCGATCTCACCGAAGTTGCGCGAGAGGGCAAGCTCGACCCCGTCATCGGCCGCGACGAGGAAATCCGCCGGACGATCCAGATTCTGGCGCGCCGGACCAAGAACAACCCGGTGCTGATCGGCGAAGCCGGCGTCGGCAAGACCGCGATCGCCGAGGGCCTCGCGCTGCGCATCGTCAACGGCGACGTGCCCGACAGCCTGAAGGATCGTCGCCTTCTGTCGCTCGACATGGGCGCGCTGATCGCGGGCGCCAAATATCGCGGCGAGTTCGAGGAGCGCCTCAAGGGCGTGCTCGACGACGTCAAGGCCGCCGCGGGCGAGATCATCCTGTTCATCGACGAGATGCACACGCTCGTCGGCGCGGGCAAGGGCGAGGGCGCGATGGACGCCTCGAACCTGCTCAAGCCCGCATTGGCGCGCGGCGAACTCCACTGCATCGGCGCGACGACGCTCGACGAATATCGCAAGCATGTCGAGAAGGACCCCGCGCTCCAGCGGCGCTTCCAGCCCGTCTTCGTCGGCGAACCGACGGTCGAGGATTCGATCTCGATCCTGCGCGGGATCAAGGAGAAATACGAGCTGCACCATGGCGTGCGGATCACCGATGGGGCGATCGTCGCCGCCGCAACGCTGTCGAACCGCTACATCTCCGACCGCTTCCTGCCCGACAAGGCGATCGACCTGATGGACGAGGCCGCGAGCCGCATCCGCATGGAGGTCGAATCGAAGCCCGAGGAGATCGAGAGCCTCGACCGCCGCATCATCCAGATGAAGATCGAGGAAGCCGCGCTGTCGAAGGAAAGCGACGCCGCGTCGAAGGACCGGCTCGCCGCGCTCCGGACCGAACTCGCGAACCTCGAGCAGCAGTCGGCCGAGCTCACCCAGAAATGGCACGCCGAGAAGGACAAAATCCACGCCGAAGCCAAGATCAAGGAAGAGCTCGACGCCGCGCGTTCGGCGCTCGACCAGGCGCAGCGCGCGGGCGACCTCGCAAAGGCGGGCGAGCTCAGCTACGGCACCATCCCCGGCCTCGAAAAACAGCTGGAGGCGGCGCAGGCCGCTGCGGGCAATGCGATGCTGCGCGAGGAAGTCACCGCCGACGATATCGCCGCGGTGGTGAGCAAATGGACCGGCATCCCCGTCGACCGGATGATGGAGGGCGAGCGCGAGAAATTGCTGGCGATGGAATCGACGCTCGAAAAGCGCGTCATCGGGCAGGACGATGCGGTACGCGCGGTGTCGACCGCCGTCCGCCGCGCGCGCGCCGGGCTTCAGGACCCCAACCGTCCGCTCGGCAGCTTCCTCTTCCTCGGCCCCACCGGCGTCGGCAAGACCGAACTCACCAAGGCGCTCGCGCGATTCCTGTTCGACGACGACAATGCGATGGTCCGCATCGACATGTCCGAATTCATGGAAAAGCACAGCGTCGCGCGGCTCGTCGGCGCGCCCCCGGGCTATGTCGGCTATGAAGAGGGCGGCACGCTCACCGAAGCGGTGCGCCGCCGGCCCTATCAGGTCGTGCTGTTCGACGAGGTCGAGAAGGCGCATCAGGACGTGTTCAACATCCTGCTTCAGGTGCTCGACGACGGGCGCCTCACCGACGGGCAGGGGCGCACGGTCGACTTCACCAACACGCTGATCATCCTGACCTCGAACCTCGGCAGCCAGGCGATCGCCGCGCTTCCCGACGACGCCCCGGTCGAGCAGGCCGAACCCGCGGTCATGGAAGTGGTGCGCGCGCATTTCCGGCCCGAGTTCCTGAACCGCCTCGACGAGATCGTGCTCTTCAACCGCCTCGCGCAGCAGCATATGGGCGGCATCGTCGATATCCAGGTCGCGCGCGTCCAGAAGCTGCTCACCGATCGCAAGGTGACGCTCGACCTCACCGACGCCGCGCGCGCGTGGCTCGGCCGCGTCGGCTATGATCCGGTGTACGGCGCACGGCCGCTCAAGCGCGCGGTGCAGAAATATCTGCAGGACCCGCTTGCCGATCTGATCCTGAAAGGCGAAGTGAAGGACGGGTCGACGATCCGGGTCGACGAAGGCGACGGCGCGCTGAAACTGGCGCCGGCATAGGAGCGGTTTGCGTGAACGAGGAGTGGGCGCGGCTTGATGCCGCTGCGGGGCGGAGCATCGGACTGGGACGCCATTCGGAAGCCGCCGTGCTGCTCCGGCAAGCGACGGCGCTCCGGCCCGATCACGCCGACGGCTGGTTCAACCTCGGCTATGTGCTGCGCCAGATGCGCGCCTATCCCGAAGCGCTCGAGGCTTATGCCGAAGCGTTGCGCCGGAATGTTTCGGGCCCCGAGGCGGTGCACGTCAACCGCGCCGCGATCCTCTCCGAATATATGGAACGGACGGCCGAGGCCGAGGCCGAGCTGCGTGCCGCGCTGGACAAAAATCCCAAATTCCTGCCCGCCTGGCTCAACCTTGGCGGCCTGATGGAGGATATCGGCCAGGCCGACGCCGCCGCCGACGCCTATCGCGCGGCCCTGCGGATTGCCCCGGGCAACGGCCGCGCGCGCGGCCGGCTCGCGGCGATCCGCGTCCACAAGGGCGAAGCCGAACCCGCGATCCGCGATCTGGAGGAAAGATTGCAAAGCGGCGCCGACAGCCCCGACGATGCCGCCGAGCTTCTCTTCGCGCTGGGCAATGCGCTCGATGCGGTCGGAAGGTACGACCATGCGTTCGCGGTGGTCGCCGAGGCGAACCGGATCAACGAATCGATCCGCCCCGCCCCGCGCCGCTACAATCGCGCCGCGCAGGAACGGCTGGTCGACGATCTCATCGCCGCCTTCCCCGATCGCCCGAACGCATCGACGGCCGACGACAAGGGCGCGCAGATGATCTTCATCTGCGGCATGTTCCGGTCGGGCTCGACCGTGATCGAACAATTGCTCGGCCGCCACCCCTTGGTGCGGATCGGCGGCGAACTCGACCTGATCCCGTCGATGGTCCACGAGCGGCTGATGCCCTATCCGGCTGCAATCGCCGACCTGACCGCGAGCGGGCTCGACGAGCTGCGCGACCAGTATCTGGCGACGATCCGCACCAACTTCCCCGATGCCGCCTGGGTGACCGACAAGCGGCCCGACAATTTCCTGCATATCGGGCTGATCAAGACGCTCTTCCCCGCAGCACGCATCGTCCACACGCAGCGCGAGACGCTCGACAATATCCTGTCGATCTTCTTCCTGAACTTCGCCGAGACGATCAATTACAGCGACCGGATCGAGGATGCGCTCCACTATGTCGGCCAGTATCGCCGGCTGATGGCGCATTGGGAGCGGATCTTCGGCGCCGACATCGTCACGGTCGACTATGACCGGCTCGTCCGTGCGCCCGATACGGTGATCGCCGATGCGTTTCGCGATCTCGGCCTGCCCCCGGTCGATCCGGCGGCGGCGGAATCAGGAGACGCGCCCGTCATTCGCACCCCGAGCAACTGGAAAGCGCGCTCGGCGATCCACAGCCAGTCGTCGGGACGCTGGAAAAATTACGCCGCCGAGCTTGCGCCCGCCCGGTCGGCGCTGACAGCCATGGAGCGCGCGTAATCTTCCGGCGGCCGCAATCTAACGGTCGCGCGACGTAATGTCGAAAAAGCGCGCGAGCAGGTCCTGCTCGGCGGGCGACAGATAGGGATTCCAGACGTCGAAAATCAGCACGACGCGCGGCTCGGCACTGCGATTCCACGCCTCATGCTCGATCGTATCGTCGAACGCGAATGCTTCGCCGACGCGCCATTCGCGCGTCTCGCCGCCGACGCGAAAGGCGCAATCGGACGGAACCACCAGCGGCAGATGGACGATCGCGCGCGTATTGGTGACGCCGGTGTGCGGCGGAATATGCGCGCCGGGTTTCAGGATCGAGAAAAAGGCCGACGGCGCCTTGCCCGGAACGCGGTTCTGCGGGATCGCGTCGAGCGCGGCCGCCGTTTCGGGGCAAAGCGCGCAAATGCTCTCATTCTTCTCGCCATATTCCCACAGGAAGCAGGCGCTCCAGTTCAGCGAATTGTCGAGCGTCGACCATTTATTCTCGGGCGTTCCGGGGTCCTGCCGGACATAGGGGCGGATCGCCTCATTGCCGTTCGCGAGCAGCGCCAGCGCCTCGCCGCGGATGGCCTCGGTCCGCGCCTCGATTTCGGCGAACCAGGGAAAATGCGACCGGTCGAAAAACTCGTCGGCGGGCAGGAACGGATAGAAAAGACCGGCGCATTCATTCTGGTAGATGCGGCGGCGGCCGAGGCTGTTGTCGACGCAGGCCGTGAAGCGGCGCGCCCCCGCCCCCATCGCGGCCAGTTCGGCACCCAGTTCGCGGTCGACGGCGTCGGCGATCGCGCCATTGTGACGTTCGAGGAAGGCGCGGCCGTGTTGCAGCGCCTCTTCGACGCGCGGCGGCCGCTCGTTCATCGCGCTCGCCATCTGCACGATATTGCTCCACCGCTGCGCCGCTTCGGCTTCCTCGCCCAGCCGCTCGTGCAGTTCAGCGATACGGAGCAACGCGATGAAATGCCGGCGGTCGATGTCGAGCGCGCTTTGCAGCGACCGCCGTTCGCCCTCGTCATCGCCCGCGGCGCGGCACGCGGTCGCAAGGTTCAGCCACAGCGCCGGTTCTTTCGGATCGGCGGCCGCGGCGGCGGCGAAGCTCGCCTGCGCCTGTCCGAAATCCTGGTCGGCGAGCGCGCGCATGCCGCGTGCATTGTGCAGCCGCGGATCGGCCCGATATTGCTTCAGGGCTTCATCGAGAATCCGGCGTTCGCCAGCCGCATCCCCACGCTGCCGTGCCTGCATGGCGGTCGCCAGCACCTGTTCGATCGCTTGGATATCGATGGTCATAGGACCGGCTAATCCACTAGCCGCGCGCGCGCAAGCGAAGGCGGCAGTTGAAGCAGCGGCGATATAGTTGCACACCGAATCCATGGCATCGAAGGCCGGCGAAAGGGACGAATGATGAGGACGCCGGAATGGCTCGCCCACCGATATGACGAGGGGCAAGATGCGGTGCATTTCGTGCGTGCGCCGCGCGCGCTGCGTCGTTCGGTCCCGTTTCTGACCGACGACCATCTCGAAGCGACCGACGCCCCGACGATATCGAAGCGCGGCGACGCGCTTGCCGGGGCTGGCGGTGCATCCCCGACGCATTTCATCTTTCATTCGGCCTATTGCTGTTCGACCCTGCTTGCGCAGGCGTTCGACATTCCGGGCGCTGCCCATTCGCTCAGCGAACCGCAGATATTGAACGACATGGTCGGCTGGCGGCATCGCGGCGGCAATCCGGCAGAGATCGGCATGGTCACCGACAGCGCGCTGCAATTGCTTGCACGCCCGTTCGTCGAGGGCGAGGTGACGGTCATCAAGCCGTCGAATATCGTCAACGGGCTGGCGACAGCGCTCTTGTCGATCCGCCCCGACGCAAGGGCGGTGCTGCTCCACGCGCCGCTGCGACTCTTCCTCGGCTCGATCGCCCGCAAAGGCATGTGGGGGCGGCTATGGGTTCGCGAGCTGCTCTCCCGCCAGCTCGCCGAGGGCATGGTCGACCTCGGCTTCGAGCCGCGCGACTATCTGCTGCATACCGATCTCCAGGCCGCGGCCGTCGGCTGGCTCGCGCAGCATCGCCTGTTCGCCGACATGGCACGGAAATGGCCCGAGCGCGTCCGGACGCTCGACAGCGAAACGCTGGTGGCCCGGCCCGGCGAAACGATGGCAGCGCTGGCCGGCCTGTTCGACGTCGCACTGACCGAAGCGCAGATTGCGTCGGTGGTTGCCGATGTCTTCGCGCGCGATTCGAAGAGCGGGAAAGCCTTTGCCAGCGGCCAGCGCGCGGCGGACCAGTCGGCCGCCGAAGCGATCCATGCCGACGAGATCGAAAAGGTCGGCAGCTGGGCCGAGGCTGTCGCCGCTTCGGCGGGCATCGACATGGCATTGCCCGCGCCGCTGCTGGACTGATCTCCACGGCCCTCGGTTACCGCCGCTTAGGGGTGGAGAGCGGACGCTCTACAGTCCAAAATATCGCGCGCGCACAAGTCTACCAAAGTAGAAACCTGCGATGGCCCCTGCCGATGGCCAGAGGGGTCCGAACATAAAATCTAGCGCACTTGTGGAACGCAAATTTTCTGGGTGCTGGTTCTGCCACTGGCTTATGTATGCAATCATGATGATTGGAACCGGCAACAAGGCTAAACATCCTACCTTGTGGCTCGGCATTACCAGGCCGACAAAAGAGCCAACAACGAAACCGATAATTAGAAGGGCTTCGATACCAAGCATATGCACTTTTAGGGACTATGACCGACGTCCGCAATCGGTCGAAACCCGACATGATCGACGGGCAAAAAAAAATGGGGCGGTCCGAAGACCGCCCCATCCTTTTTCCTCCGATCGGTGCGGATCAGAACTTGAAGTGCACCGATGCAGCGTAACGGCGACCGATCGTGTCGTAGGTCGACGGATAGGTGTTGCCGCCGTTGAAGGTGGTCGAACCGGCGCTCGAACCGACGATCGGGGGCTGCTTGTCGAACAGGTTGAACGCCGACAGGGTCAGGTCAACATTGTCCGAGAAGGCGAAGCGCGCCGTCAGGTCGAAATAGTCGTACGCCTTGATGCGGTTGAAGTTGACCTGGCGACCAACCAGTTCGCCCTTGCCCGTGATGGTGCCCGAGAAGAGCGGCGGCAGGCCGGGTTCATACTGCATGCCGTCGATGTGACGCCACAGCAGCGACAGGTCGATCTTGTCGAACGCGAGGGTCGTGCGCTGGGTCCACTGGAACTCAGGCTGCAGCGAACCGACGGTCAGACCGTTCGAGATACCGCAGTTGGTGCTGTAAAAGCCCGTGCACTCGCGCTCGACGGCCGACGGCGACGCCTTGAAGCTCGAGTTGAACGTGTAGTTACCAGCGAAGTTCAGCTGCAGTTCCGCGAAGCCCAGATCGGTGCGGTAGTTGACCGTGAGGTCGATACCGTCGGTCTTGAGCTGGCCGTTGTTGGTCAGCGGCGTCGGCAGACCCGGGATCGGGTTTGCGACGGTCGACGTACCGCTGAGGCGGCCGTTGATCGCGTTACGACGGATGCTCGTACAAGCCGGATCGGCCGCCGAAGCCGCGGTGATGTTACCGAAGCAAGCGGCGATGACGTCGCCCGGCGTTGCTGCCGTGATCGCGTCCTTCACCTTGATGTTGTAGTAATCGAGCGTGATCGTCAGGCCGCTGATCAGATCCTGCGGACGGAGCACGACGCCAACCGAGTAGGAGTCGGACTTTTCCGGACGCAGGTTCGGATTGCCGCCACCCGTCGAGTTCGCCTGACCGGCACTCGGGTTCTGGATCGCGCCGATCGAAGCCACCGGTGCACCCTGTGCGATACAGACTGCCGCCAGGTTGGCGTTCGTGGTCGGAGCCGCGCCCGCGCAGGGGTCGATCAGCAGGTTGGTCAGGCCCGTCGACACCGGTGCGAACAGTTCGCCGATGTTCGGGGCGCGAACCGCGCGCTGATAGTTACCGCGGAACTTGATCGCGTCGGTCGGCGACCAGTTCAGACCGAACTTGTAGGTGGTCGCGTTGAACTTCGGCGTGCCGGTCGCGTCGATCTTGTACTTCGAATAACGGACACCCGCTTCGAAGGTCAGTTCGTCGAAGAAGGGCTTGTCCGAAACGAGCGGAACGATGAGTTCGCCGAACGCTTCCTTGACGTCGAAGCCGCCGTTCAGCGGAAGGATCGCGCCGCCGGCGCCACCGAGTTCGCCCGGGATCGAAGCGAGGTTATCGGGTGCGCGCTGTGCGGTGTAGTTGCGATACTCGCCACCGACCGCGAACGAGACGGGTTCCGATGCCCACGGCAGGGTCGCGCCGCCGAAGTCGCCCGACAGGACGCCATGGACCTGCGCCAGCGACGTGCGGTTGACGATCGTGCTGCTGATGCCGCCGATGAACGCACCCATTTCCGGGGTGATGCTGCCCTGCGGGCCGAACAGGTTGAGCGGAACGCAACCGTTGGTCGTGTTCTGGCAGGTCGTGGTGTTCGTCGCGTTCAGCGCCTGCTGGACGCGCGAGTTGGCCACATAACCCGTACGGGTTTCGGCGTTTTCGCTTTCACCGTACGAACCATAGACGTCGAGCTTCAGCGAGTCGTTGAACGAATACTTCAGGCCGGCCGTATAGTCGAAGAAGGTCGTCACATATTCGCTGATGCGCGGCCCGAGTTCCACCGAACGGCGATAGACCGTCTGCAGCGGAATGGCGGGGTTGTTGTCGCACGTCGGGCCCAGCGCGATGCCGGCGAAGCCGCAAAGCTGGTTGCGGATCGTGGCGTTCAGATAGGGGTTCTGGCCGGGGACGGTCAGACCGGCGGTGCCGAAGATACCCGAAGCGGCGATGATCGAGCTGACGCGGTTCTTCGAGAAGAGGCCGCGGGCATAGACTTCCAGCTTGTCCGAAACTTCGTAGCGCGCCTTGCCGTAGAAGCTGAAGCGCTCGAACGGCGTCGTGTAGACGTTGAACGGGTTGAAGTTGAACGCGTTGTAGAAGGGCACGAGGCTCGAGCCGTCGGGCGAGATCTGGAAATCGTCGGTCGCGGTCGAAATGCCGGTCGGCGACGAGGTGAACGAGTCACCCGACGACACGCCGGTGGCCGACGAAATGGTGAATTCGCCGAACGGACGCGCACCGAAGTACAGCGGATCGGCTTCCTGGTAGCTGACGGCCAGGACGGCGTTACCGCGGCCATCGTCGAAGTTCGCACCGAGAACGAGGTCGGCACGGAAGACGTTGGTGTCGCCGCGTTCGCTGATCTGTTCGCTGATGGTGGCGTCGAGGCCGGCGAAATCCTGCTTCGTGACGAAGTTCACGACGCCCGAAACCGCGTCTGCACCATAGCTGGTCGAAGCGCCGCCGGTCAGGACGTCGACGCGTTCGATCAGCGCGACGGGGATGTTGTTAAGGTCGACGATGCCCGAGAAGCTCGACGGCGCGAGGCGCTGCGAGTCGAGAAGGACGATGTTGCGGTTCGCGCCGAGGCCGCGAAGGTCGACGCGGGCGCTGCCGACGGTGCCGTTGTTGACGTTGCCGCCAAGGTTCGGCGTCACGCCCGGCAGTTCGCGCAGGAGCTGTTCGGCGTTGTTGGTCTGGCGAAGCGCGACTTCGTCGGCGCCGATCACGGCGACGGGCGACGAGCTTTCGAGGTTCGGGTTGCGAATCAGCGTACCGGTGACGACGATTTCGGCGCTGCTGGCCGTGTCTTCAGCCGGTGCGTCCTGCGCGAAGGCAGGAGCCGAAACCAGCGCAACGCTCATGACGAGCGGCGCGGCGCCGAGCTTCAGCTTGGAATATTGAGTTTTCTTCACAGTGCAGTCCCTTGCTACTGATGGATGAACTACCTGGACCCCCGTTGCGACGGCAAAAGCCGGCACGTAAATGCCCCGATAGCGTGCGGGATGGCTTCTCGTTCATCGGGAGTAAAGGAAATTCCCGCCGCTTTCCGTCGTTTCAAAAGCCATTGTGACGTATTTGCAACAAGTGCGGGACGCGGCGAAATACAATGCGCGAAAAGCGCAGCCTTCACGACATTTTGTTTCATCGGTTACGAATTCGCGGGCAAGGTCCGCAGGGCTCAGCGCGCCACTGGCCCCGCGAGTTTTCCGGGATCGAGGCGGGCGTCGCGCCATTTCAGCCCCCAGTGCATATGCGGTCCGGTGGCGCGCCCGGTGCGCCCCACCGTGCCCAATTGCTGCCCCTGGACGACGCGGTCGCCGACCTTCACGTCGAGCCGCTGGCAATGGAGGAAAGCGCTGCTCAGGCCCATGCCATGGTCGACGATCAGCAGATTGCCTTCGAGCGTGAAGGGGGCGCTCGCCGCCAGCGTCACGACCCCATCGGCGGGCGCCACGAACGGCGTGCCCGCGGGCACCGCGACGTCGGTGCCGCTGTGATAGCTGCCCGGCTTGCCCTGATACACGCGCTGCGAGCCGAAGAAGCCCGACAGGCGCCCGGCGACCGGCCAGCGGAACGCCTGCCGCCAGCCGTCGGATTCGACCGGCACGCTGCGCGCGGCGGCGATCTGCGCGAGTTCGGCGGGCCGCCGTCGCTCGAAATCGGCGTCGCTCGACGCGCTGCCGCGATACGGCGCGTTGATATGCTCGAGCCGCCAGCTGCCCGGCGCAACCGCGATGGCGCGCTCGACCGTGCGCCCGTCGGCCAGCGTCGCGACCAGCCGCGCGGTCACCGGAGCATCGCGGTCGAACGCGATCAGGAAGCCGCCGTCGGCCACGACCGGAATCGGCTTTCCGTCGAGCGCGAGTGCGCGCGTGTCGCTCGGCACCCGCCCGACCATCGCCGCGCCCTGTTCGGCGATTCCCGAAAGCGTGAAGTCCCGCCGCGCCGGCGCACGCGGCGGCGCCGGAACCGGGGTGGTCACGGGGCCAGATACCCCCGACGGGCGCGGTGCCGGCTTCGCCTCGGTCTCGGCGGCCGGGACGCAACCGGCAGCGACGATCAGAAGCGCAAGCGCCGTTCCGTGCCGCCGCCAATCCTTCACAAAGCTCATGCCCGGCGCGCAGCGTCCAGTTCGGCCTGCACCGAAATCTCGGCGGTCGCATAGGGCTCCTGCCGCGCGACCGACCAGTAGCGCAGCTCGTCGAGCCCGATCGGAGCGCCGCTCACCGCGCACAGCACATGGTCGCCGGGCGCGAGGACGCGAAAACCGTTCGGTCCGTACTGCAGGCGGGCAAGGCGGTTGCGGCTGGCGATCAACATGATTCTCTATCCATTCGGCGGTACGTCGTTGCGGCGACTATAACAGCATCGCGCCACGCAGCCACCCCCGGAAGCTCAGAAAAGCTCGCCCTGCCCTCGCTTCGGCTCCGCCGGCGGCACTTTGCGGACCGGCTTCGGCGCGGCAGGAGACGGCGCATCATCGCCGCCGATCGCGACCGGCACCTCGCCATCGGCGAACTGCAGCTGCAGATGCCCGGCAGCACGCGCCTTCGCCGCCGTCGTCACGATCGCGCCACCGCTATCGCGCACCATCGCATAGCCGCGCGACAGCAGCGCGCGCGGATCGAGACTGTCGAGCAACCGCCCCAATCCCTCCAGCAGCGCGCGGTCGCGGTCCCAGCGCCGCGCGAGCAATGCGGGCCGCAGCGCCGCACCGCGCGTCGCAAGCCGTTCCGAAATCACCGCCAGCCGGTGGCGCTGACTCCGGTCGAGCCGATCGCCCGCATCGTCGAGCCGCTGGCGCTGCGGCGCGTAAAGCGCGTCGCGCTTCGGCAAATGCCGCGCGAGTGCGGTCAGTCGCTCGCCTGCCAGCGCCTGATGCCGGTTCGCCGCGCCGATGATGCGCCCGTTCCACGTCGCGAGCTGCGACATCAGTTCGGCGCGCACCGGCACCGCCATTTCGGCCGCGGCGGTCGGGGTCGGGGCGCGCACGTCGGCAGCATAGTCGGCGAGCGTCACATCGGTCTCGTGCCCGACCGCGCTGATCGTCGGGATGCGGCAATCGGCGATCGCGCGCACGACAATTTCCTCGTTGAACGCCCACAGATCCTCGATCGATCCGCCGCCGCGCGCGACGATGACCAGATCGGGGCGCGGCACCCGCCCGCCGGGTTCGATGGCGTCGAAGCCGCGGATCGCATTCGCAACCTGCGCCGCCGCGCCGTCACCCTGCACGAGCACCGGCCAGACGATCACATGCGTCGGGCAGCGGTCGGCGAGCCGATGAAGGATATCGCGGATCACCGCGCCGGTCGGCGAGGTCACGACCCCGATCGTGCGCGGCAGATAGGGCAGCCGGTCATATTTGCGCCCGCGGTCGAACAGCCCCTCGGCGCCGAGCCGCGCCTTCAGTTTCTCGAAGAGCAGCATCAGCGCGCCTTCGCCCGCGACCTCGAGCGTATCGACGACGAGCTGATATTTCGACCGCCCCGGATAGGTGGTGAGCTTGCCCGTCGCGATCACTTCGATCCCGTCCTCGGGACGGAAGGCGAGGCGCCCCGCCTGCCCCTTCCACATCACCATGTCGATCAGCGCATTATCGTCCTTCAGCGCTGCGTAGAAATGCCCCGACGCCGCGCGTTTCGTCCCCGACAGCTCACCCCGCACGCGCACGCGCGCGAAGCCATCCTCGACGGTGCGCTTGATCGCCGCCGACAATTGGCTGACCGACAAGGCAGGCGCATTGTCGCCGGGCGCCGCCTCGGCTAACAGCCGCGCTTCGGTGCCATCGTCGGACGCCGTATCGGGAAAAGGGACTGACATGAATATCCTGCTGGTCGGATCGGGGGGCCGCGAACATGCGCTCAGCTGGCAGTTGGCACAATCGCCAAGCTGCGCCAAGCTCTATGCCGCACCGGGCAACCCGGGGATCGAGCTCTATGCCGAATGCGTGCCGATCCCGGTCGACGACATCGACGGGCTGATCGCCTTCGTAAAGGCGCATGCGATCGATTTCGTCGTCGTCGGCCCCGAAGCGCCGCTCGTCGCGGGCCTCGCCGACCGCCTCGCCGCGATCGGTATTCCCGCTTTCGGTCCGAGCGCCGCCGCCGCGCGGCTCGAAGGCTCGAAGGGCTTCACCAAGGATCTCTGCGCGCGGGCATCGATCCCGACCGCGGCCTATGTCCGCTGCACCAGCGCCGAGGAAGCGCTTGCCGTCCTCGAAGGCTTTTCGATCCCCGTCGTGATCAAGGCCGACGGCCTCGCCGCGGGCAAGGGTGTGATCATCGCCGAAACGCAGGCCGAAGCCGAAGCGGCGATCGACGACATGTTCGACGGCGCCTTCGGCAGCGCGGGCGCCGAGGTGGTGATCGAGGAATTTATGACCGGCGAGGAAGCGAGCTTCTTCGCGCTCTCGGACGGCACCGACGTCATCGCCTTCGGCAGCGCGCAGGACCATAAGCGCGTCGGCGACGGCGATGTCGGGCCGAACACCGGCGGCATGGGCGCTTACAGCCCCGCCCCCGTGCTCACCGCCGATCTCGAAGCCGCGGTGATGGATCGTATCATCCGCCCGACAGTTAAGACGCTCGCAGCCGAGGGCACGCCTTATGTCGGCGTGCTGTTCGCCGGCCTGATGCTCACCGGCGAAGGCCCGAAACTGATCGAATATAATTGCCGCTTCGGCGACCCCGAGTGCCAGGTGCTGATGATGCGCTTCAAGGGCGATTTCGCCGCGCTGCTCCACGCCGCGGCAAGCGGGACGATCGCAACCGCCGAGACGCCGGCCTTTTCGCACGACTATGCGCTCACCGTCGTGATGGCGGCCCGCGGCTATCCGGGCACCCCCGAAAAGGGCGGCGCGATCCACCGCATCGCCGATGCCGAAGCGGGCGGCGTGCGCGTCTTCCACGCCGGCACCGCGCGCGAGGATCGCACGCTCGTCGCCGCCGGCGGCCGCGTGCTCAACGTCACCGCGACGGGCAAAAGCGTCACCGAGGCGCAGGCGCGCGCCTATGCCGCGGTCGACAGGCTCGACTTCCCGAGCGGTTTCTGCCGCCGCGATATCGGTTGGCGCGAGGTCGCGCGCGAAGCGGAGTGACGTTTTCGGGCGAGCAAATTCATGGTGGCCCGCTCGTTAAGGTAGACCCGGCGCATAAGCCCGCATAGGCTGACCGAAAATCAGGAGTGGAGACAATCGTGGCCTGGCTTCAGGAAAATTACATAATCGCGGTCGTCGGTCTCGTCGTCGCCGTCGTGCTGCTCTGGTGGCTGTTCGGCCGGTCGAAGCCCGAAGAGATTGCGCCGCCGTCGGTCGAGCCCGCCAAGCCCGCCAAGCCGCTCGAACCGGTGAAGCCCGAAATCATCGCCGCCGAACCCGCACGCTTCAAGCCGATCGAACCCAAAGCGCCGCCCGTCGCGCCGGTCGCGCCGCCGCCGGCGCCCGAACCCGCCGCCAAGGCGCCGCCCGCCACGCCTGAGCCCGCACCTGTCGCGGAACCGGCTGCGGAGGCCCCGCCTCCCGCACCCAAACCCGCGGCGAAGCCGAAAGCGACCGCAAAACCCGCAGCGAAGAAAACCGCTGCCAAGGAACCGGCGGCGAAACCCGCTGCAAAGCCTGCGACAAAGCCGGCCGCCAAGCCCGCAGCCAAAAAGGCTGCAAAACCCGCCCCCGCCAAGGCCGCCGCGGCCATCCCCGAAGAACCGACCGTTCCACCGCCGCCCGCCGCGAAGCCCGCTCCGGCACCGGCTCCGGCGAAAACGGGAGCGGATAATCTGCAATTGCTGAAGGGCGTCGGCCCCAAGCTCGCCGTTCTTTTGAGCGGTCTCGGCGTCACCAGCTTCCAGCAGATCGCCGACTGGACCGACGCCGACATCGCGCGGATCGACCCGCAGCTCGGCGCCTTCCAGGGCCGTATCGCACGCGACAATATCGTCGATCAGGCGGGCTATCTCGCGCGCGGCGACAAGGCCGGCTTCGAAGCGAAATACGGTGCGCTGGGGAGCGAGCTATAAAACCGGTTTCGACCGATGGTGGTCGCTCACCGATGGTCATTCGCGGCCCGAAACCGGCCGTGCATTCAGTGGCAATCGAAAGCTGAATGACCAAATCGTCAGTTAGCTGCCCTTGACCCCGATTGAGACGACGCTAGCCTCTCTTGGATGATAACAGCACGCCTGTACTGCTTCGGCTACGAGACACCAGCGCAGTTTGAGAATAACGCCCGTCACGGTTGGGATGATGAAGATAGCGCGGCTGTCTGGATCGCCGCGGCGTCAGAAGAGGCTGCTCTAGATTGGGGGCGATCCATCGCCGAGGAGTTTGTGTCTTTCTTGTTCAAGTGCGATGGTAAGGAAGGATATTCATGGGCAGGAGAGAATTTCGCTAGCTGGATCGAAACCGATCCTAACATTTTAGCTCATGCACTAGAGTTTCCGGCCGTTTCGGTGGGTGAAATGCCGGACTTTAACATTCTGTCCGGCAGAGCTTAAACTCCGCAAATAGCACCATTGGTGCTGGATACTTTTCCCCTAGAAGCGTCAGCAATCGTCGATCCGTTCCCCAAAAGCAGACAATTCGCTCACCACCCCAAAGCAGACCTTCGAATAACGCTTTCCTACATTATCCGACCATGCTTCAAACTGGTCGATGGAACAAAGCCCCCCGCCCGCCGAGCTGCTCGCCGGCACAGTCCTCGCCTTCCAGCCCGTCCCGCAGCAACGCCGCCGCGCCGACGGATGGACGCCCGAAACGCAAGCCAATTTCATCCGCGCGCTCGCAGCGATGGGCTCGGTCGGAAAGGCCGCCCATGCCGTCGGCATGGGCCGTGCGTCCGCTTACCGCCTCCGCGAACGGAACGCAGCGGCAAGTTTCGCTGCTGGTTGGGAACGCGCGATTGCGATGGGACGCACGCACCAGTTCAGCATCGCGATGGACCGCGCCCTCAATGGGGTCACGATCGTCCGCGTCCTGAAGGGCGGCGCCATCGATGTCAGCGGCGGCCCGGACATGACGGTCGTTCACGCCGCGCTGCGCGACGAGGCGATGCCCCCGCACCTCCTTAAAGCGACAAAGGAGACAGAATGACCGCGAACGTCCGTATCTTTTGTTGCTTTAAGACCGAAATCGGCCCGAGGTCATTCGTCCTCGTCGTCCTTGGGTTTCGACAATTCGGTGACGAGCAGCTTGTCGATCTTGCGCCCGTCCATGTCGACGATCTCGAAGCGCCAGCCCTTGTCGGTGAATTTCTCGCCTTCGGTCGGCAGATGCTTCAGGATCGCAAGGACGTGCCCCGCGGCGGTCGCATAATCGCGGTCCTCACCGAGTTCGATCCCCAGCCGTTCGGCCATCTGGTCGGCGGGCATCGAGCCCGCGATCAGCAGGCTGCCGTCGTCGCGCTCGACGACGAAGGGTTCGCTGCCGATATCCTGGTCCGATGCGAATTCGCCGGCGATCGCCGACAAAAGGTCGGCGGGCGTCACCAGCCCGTCGAAATGACCATATTCGTCATGGACGAGCAGCATCGGCACCTCGGCCGCGCGCAGCCCCTCGAGCGCATCCATCGCGTCGATCTGGTCGTGGATGACCTTCGCCGGACGCATCAATTGCTCGAGGTCGATCACCTCGCCGCGGAACAGCGCCGCCGCGATGTCGCGCGCCTGCACCACCCCGACGATATCGTCGACCGACCCGCGCGCGACCGGCAGGCGGCTGTGCGGCGTTTCGACCAGCTTGTCGCGGACGCCGCGCGCGTCGAGCGAGATATCGATCCAGTCGACATCCTTGCGCGGCGTCATCACCTCGCGCACCGGCCGGTCGGCGAGGCGCACGACGCCCGAAATGATCGCGCGTTCGCTTTCCTCGATCACCCCCGACTTCGAAGCCTCGGCGACGATCAGGTGCAGTTCCTCGGCCGTCACCCGGTCTTCCGATTCGCGGTTGAGCCCGAGCAGGCGGAACACGAGCCCCGAACTATTGTCGAGCAGCCAGACGAGCGGCGCCGCGACGCGCGACAGCCAGTACATCGGGACGGCCACGAAGATCGCGATCCGCTCGGGCGAGCGCAGTGCGAACTGCTTGGGCACCAGCTCGCCCGCGATCAGCGAGAAATAGGTGGTGAGCGCGATGACCGCAGCGAAGCCCGCCGCTTCGGCGGTCTCGGCATCGAGGCTCAGCCAGGCGGCGAGCCGGTCGGCGACCGGCTGCCCTAGGCTCGCGCCCGAATAGGCGCCGGTCAGGACGCCGATCAGCGTGATGCCGACCTGCACCGTCGACAGGAAACGCCCGGGATCGGAAGCGAGCTGGCGCGCAATCTTGGCGCCGCGGCTGCCGCGCTTCTCGGCCGCCTGCAGCCGCGGGTCGCGCGACGAGACGATGGCGAGTTCGGACATGGCGAAAACGCCGTTGAGGAGGACGAGGATCGCGATGATCGCAACGTCGGACCAGGGAAAAGGGCTCATCGGGCGGTCGTGCGGCGCGTCGGCGCCCGGCCCCTGTCAGCGTCGGTCATGTCAGCCCTATAGGCGAAAGTCATCGCAATGCACAATGGCACACACCTGAACACCCGGCTCATCGATCGTTCAGCCGGATTCTGGAACCAGATCGCCAGCCATATGTTATCCGCACGACGGGCGGTATATGCAGGACCAGAGGCAACCGCCGAATAAAGGGAGCGAAAAGATGAATAGCAGGACGATCAAGCTCACCATCCTTACCAGCATCGGAGCGATCGCGCTGACCGGCTGCGTCACCGATCCGGTGACCGGCGAGCGCAAGATATCGAAAGCCGCGATCGGCGGCGTCGGCGGCGCGCTTGGCGGTTATCTGCTCGGCGACCTGATCGGCGGCAAGAACAGCCGCACCGAGGAAATCGTCGGCGCGGGCATCGGCGCGGTCGCCGGCGCGGGCGTCGGCTATTATATGGACCAGCAGGAAAAGAAGCTGCGCGAACGCACCGCGGGCACCGGCATCGATGTCGAGCGGCAGGGCGACCAGCTCGTGCTCAACATGCCCGGCGACGTCACCTTCGACCTCAACAGCGCGATGGTGAAATCGCAGTTCCGCAGCGCGCTCGACAATGTCGCCTCGACGCTCGCCGAATATCCGAGCACCTATATCGACGTTTACGGCCACACCGATTCGACGGGCAGCGACAGCTATAATCAGGGCCTGTCCGAGCGCCGCGCCTCCTCGGTCGCCGACTATCTCGCCGGTCGCGGCATCCAGCGCGCGCGCATGGCGACGCTCGGCTATGGCGAATCGCAACTGAAATGCTCGCCCGAACGCAGCGAGGCCGATTATCAGTGCAACCGCCGCGTCGAAATCCGCATCGCGCCGGTCACACAGGCCGACGTCAACGCGGCGCGCTGACAGGGTTCCATTCCCGTGGAAAAGAGAGGGCGTCGCCTGCGGGCGGCGCCCCTTTTTATCCGAGGCTGGGGAAGCTCGCCTTGAGCCCGTCGATCACGAACTGTGCCGCAAGCGCCGCGAGCAGCACGCCGAGCAGCCGGGTAATCACCGCTTCGCCCTTGTTGCCGATGAGGCGCATCAACGGCCCCGCCGACAGCAGCGCGGCAAGCGTCAGCAGCAGGACGAGCAACAGCGCGCCAAAAATCACGAACGCACGGTCGAGCCCGTTGTTCTGCGACACGAGCAGCATCACCGATGCGATCGATCCCGGTCCGGCGAGCATCGGCATCGCCATCGGAAACACCGACACATCCTCGATCTCGGGGGTCGCCATGACCTTTTCGGCACGCTGCTCGCGCCGTTCGGTCCGCTTTTCGAACACCATGTCGATCGCGATGATGAACAGCATGATCCCGCCCGCGATGCGGAAACTGTCGAGATCGATGTGAAGGAAGCTCAACAGCGCTTCGCCGAACATCGCAAAGAAAACGAGGATCAGCCCCGCGATCACCGTGGCGCGGATCGCCATCGAACGGCGCTGCTGCGGGCTCGCCCCCGTCGTCAGGCTGGCATAGATTGGTGCGCAGCCCGGCGGGTCGATGACCACGAACAGCGTGACGAAGGCGGAGATGAAAAGATCGATCATGGCTGCTTGGGCGCCGCGACCTGATCGTCGATGACGGTCGCCATCGCCTTGCCGTCCCACAGACGGACCGTCAGGCGGCGCGACTTGTCGCCGCGAACGGTCGACGTCCAGCTCAGCGTCTGGTCGGGCGACAGGCCGACCGCCATATCCTCACCCTCGCCGCCCGCCTCGATCGGCACGGCGGGGCGCGATCCGCAGACCGCCTGCTTCGACGCAATGAAATCGGATGCCTCGCGCGGCGTCGCCAGCGCATCGCCATGGTCAAGCGTCCAGGCGAGCTTGCCCTTCTTGGGGTCGCGCAACCAGACCGTGGTGAAATAGCCGTTGGCCGGCCCCTTCTGCCAAGCACCGGTGGTGACACCGACATTGCCGTCGCAGCTGATATAGACCGCGTGCGGCTGCCACTTCACCGCCTCGGCGGGATCCTTCTGCGACTTCAGCCAGTCGCGCGCATTCACGCGCTGCGGCACGAACATCACGGCCTCGGGCGCCGCGGTTTCGCGAAACGCGGTCCACTGGCCTTTTTCCTGCGCAAGCCGCGCAAAGCCGATTTCGGCGGCGATGAAAGCGCTGGGATTCGCGGCGAGGGGGTCGCGTTCGCGTGCGATCACCGCGCCGCCCGCAATCATCGAAAGCGAAGTCGCCGCGATGGCCAGACGCCGCATCAAAAACCCTCCGGATCGACAAGCCCCGCGCGGCGATGCGCGGCGACGAGCGTATTGCGCAGCAGGCAGGCAATCGTCATCGGGCCGACGCCGCCGGGCACCGGCGTGATCGCATCGGCGACTGCCGCGGCTTCGGCATAGTCGACGTCGCCGACCAGCCGCCCTTTCGCCTCGCCTTCGCCAGCCGGCAGGCGATTGATACCCACATCGATCACTATCGCGCCCGGTTTTATCCAGTCGCCCTTCACCATCTCGGCGCGGCCGACCGCGGCCACGACAATGTCGGCACGGCGGACGAGGTCGGGCAGATCGCGGGTGCGGCTATGCGCCATGGTAACGGTGGCATTCGCGCCGAGCAGCAATTGGCCCATCGGCTTGCCGACGAGGATCGAACGCCCGACGACGATCGCATCCTTGCCCGACAGGTCGCCGAGCCGGTCCTGCAACAGCAACAGGCAGCCATAGGGCGTGCATGGCACCATGCCCGGGATGCCGAGCGCGAGCCGTCCGGCGCTGACCGGCGTCAGTCCGTCGACATCCTTGTCGGGGTGAATTGTGGCCACCGCCGCCTGTTCGTCGAGATGGCCGGGAAGCGGCAATTGCAGCAGGATGCCATCGACCGCCTCATCGGCATTGAGCTGGCGCAACAGGGCCTCGACCTCGTCTTGTGTCGCAGTCGCGGGCAGGCGGTGCTCGAAGCTTGCCATGCCGGCCGCAACGGTCGCCTTGCCTTTCGACCCCACATAGACCGCGCTCGCCGGATCGTCGCCGACCAGTACGACCGCAAGGCCAGGCGCGCGGCCGGTTGCAGCCTCGAATGCCGGAACCGCTTCGGCGATCCGCGCGCGCAGGCTCGCGGCGAAGGCCTTGCCGTCGATCATGTGCGCGCCGTCGGCCATGTCAGATTGCCCCGCTGTTCATGCCGAGCGTATAAAGATAGGAAATCACCGGCCCCTGCAGGATGATGATCAGGATCAGCACCACCATCGGGGTCAGATCGAGCCCGCCGAAGTCGGGCATGATACGGCGGAAGGGGCGGTAGAGCGGTTCGGTGATCCGTTCGAGGACCTGCCAGAGCTGGTTCACGAAATCATTATGCGTGTTGATAACATTGAAGGCGATCAGCCACGACATCACCGCCTGCACGATGATGATCCACCACAGGATGTTGAGGAGGATCGACAGGATTTGAAGAAACATCAGATACATTGGGGGCTCCGGCCGGAAGGTCGAGAAAAGCGCTTTTAGCGGTGAATGAGCGTCCCCGCACCCCTTGCGGTGAAAATTTCCAGCAACATGGCGTGCGGGATGCGGCCATCGAGGATGACCGCGGCTTCAACTCCTGCATCGACCGCGGCCACGCAGGTTTCGACCTTGGGTATCATGCCGCCGGTGATCGTGCCGTCGGCCTTGAGCGTGTCGATCGCCGAACGGTCGAGGTCGGTCAGCAGCGCCCCCGATTTATCAAGCACGCCCGCAACGTCGGTCAGCAGGAAGAAACGTTTCGCGCCGATCGCGCCCGCGATCGCGCCCGCCATCGTGTCGGCGTTGATATTATAGGTCGCGCCATCGGCACCGAGCGCGACGGGCGCGACGACCGGAATGAAATTGTCGTTCGCCAAATTGGTCAGGATCGTCGGGTCGACCGCAACGGGTTCGCCGACAAAGCCGAGATCGACATGGCGCTCGATCCCCGAATTGGGATCGGGTTCGGTGCGGCGAACCTTCTCGGCAAGGACAAGATTGGCATCTTTCCCCGAGATACCGACCGCACGGCCGCCGAGCCCGGCGATCCAGCTGACGATTTCCTTGTTGATCTTGCCCGCGAGGACCATTTCGGCGACTTCAGCGGTCGCAGCGTCGGTGACGCGCAGGCCGCCGACGAAGGTCGATTCGATCCCGAGCTGCTTCAGCATCCGGCCGATCTGCGGGCCGCCGCCGTGCACGACGATCGGGTTGATGCCGACCGCCTTCAAGAGCACGACATCCTCGGCAAAATCGCGCTGTGCCTCGGGATCGCCCATCGCATGACCGCCATATTTGATCACGAAGGTCTCGCCGGCATAACGCTGCAGATAGGGCAGCGCCTCGACGAGCGTTTCGGCCTTGGCGAGCAGGTCGGGCATTTTCGAAGGATCGGTCATCGATATCATCCGGCGTTCTTCGCATCGAGGCTGCGGCCGAGTGCAACCAGCCCGGTGATGACGAAAGGAATGACGAGCACCGACAGCGCGACCTTGGCGAGCATCTGTCCGCCCATCAGGTTGGCGATCGGGAACACGCCGTAAAAGGCGATGGTGACGAACAGCAAAGTATCGACGATCTGGCTGAGCGCGCTGGCGATCGCGCCGCGGATGGCGATCCATGTCGCCCCTGTGCCGGCGCCTTCGCGTCCGCGAAGCTTCGAAAAGATCGTGACGTTCAGGAATTGCGACGTGCCATAGGCGACGATACCCGCCGCCATCAGCCGCGGGCTTTGCCCGAGGATCATGTCGAACGCCGCGAGCCGCTCGGGCTGCATTTCGGGCGACGCCGGGAGCGCGAGGACCAGCGCGGTGAGCATGATCGAAAGGACCAGCGGCACGAAACCCCAGAGCACGAGGCGGTTCGCGACCGACTGGCCATGCAGTTCCGACACCGCGCTCGACAGCGCGACGAGGATCAGGAAGGCGAAGATACCCGCTTCGACCGCCAGCCAGCTGCCGAGGGCGACCTGCTTGTTCCCGAGCACCCCGGCGAGCACGACCATGCCGCCGTAGACGATGCTGAACAGGAAGAGGGAAGGCGAAAGTGTGCGCGGCAGCGCCGCCGAGGTCGGTTCGGTCATGCCGCCCGATAGTCGCTTTTGCGGGCGCTGGAAAGACCGCGAAACAACGGCGGCGTCCCATCGCGACCCGGCTCATCCACGCCCGCCGGCACCGTGCATATTTCGCTGTCCTACGTTATCCGCGCGCCATAAGGTCGCCCGATGGCCAACGCCGACCGCTCCACCCAGTCCCCGCACCCTTTCATCGCCCGCCCCGCGAGCGAAACTGAGGGGGTGCGTAGCGTGACCTTCGTGACCTTTGAAATAAAATTACGCCGATCATCGAAGCGACCCGGCAGCGATCCCGGTATCGCCGCGCGCCCGTACCCACGCCCTGCCGCGGAGCTCTTGCCCCGGCGCCAAAGCCCGCTAGACAGGCCCATTAAACTTGCGGGGGACGCAGCTAAATTATGGAACGCCTGATCGGTCTGCTCGGCATTATCGCATTGCTTGCGATTGCCGTGCTTTTTTCGTCGAACCGCCGCTGGATTCGCCCGCGTATCGTCATCCCCGCTTTCCTGCTCCAGGCCGGTTTCGCCGTGCTCGTCATCGGCACGCCATGGGGCCGCGCGGTGATCCAGGCCATGTCGAACGGCGTATCGAATCTGCTGAGTTATGCTGACGAGGGCACGAAATTCCTGTTCGGCGAGGTGCTGACGCAGGCGCCCTATGGCAAAGCCGTCTTCGCGATCGGCGCGCTGCCCGTGATCATCTTCTTCGCCTCGCTGATCTCGGTCCTCTATTATCTCGGGATCATGCAGTTGATCATCAAATGGGTCGGCGGTGCGATCCAGAAGGTTACCGGCATCACCAAGGTCGAAAGCCTCGGCGCCGCGGCGAACATCTTCGTCGGCCAGTCCGAATCGCCGCTCGTCATCCGGCCCTATCTTGCCGGCCTGACCCCGCCGCAGCTGTTCACCGTGATGACGGTCGGCATGGCCGGGGTCGCGGGGACGATCCTCGGCGCCTATGCCGGAATGATCGGCCCGCACCTCCTGCCCTATCTGCTCGCCGCGAGCTTCATGTCGGCGCCCGGCGGCATCTTGATGGCCAAGATCATGATGCCCGACGATCCCAAGGATATCGGCATCGAACCCGTCGTGATGCCCGAGGCAAGCCACGACGAGGAAAAGCCCGCGAACATCATCATGGCAGCGGCACAGGGTGCACAGACCGGCGTCAAGCTGGCGGTTGCGGTCGGCGCGATGGTCATGGCCTTCGTCGCGCTCGTTGCTCTCGCCAACGGCATTCTCGCCGGGATTGGCGGCTGGTTCGGCATCGACGGCCTGTCGTTCCAGGCAATCATCGGCGCGATCTTTCGCCCCGTCATGTGGCTGATGGGCGTGCCGTGGGAGGAAAGCGCGACCGTCGGCGGGCTGTTCGGCAGCAAGGTCGTGCTCAACGAATTCGTGGCCTTCATCGACCTTGGCCGGGCGCAGGGCGACATGTCGATGGCAGCGGTCGCGATCGCGACCTTTGCGCTTTGTGGTTTCGCCAATTTCAGTTCGATCGCGATCCAGATGGCGGTGACCGGCGGGCTTGCGCCGAACCAGCGCCCGATGATCGCCAAGCTGGGCCTGAAGGCGCTGCTGGCGGGCAGCCTGTCGAACCTGATGTCGGCAGCGCTCGCGGGGTTGATGCTCGGCATCGCGCCGCCGCTTGCCAAACCCGTGCCGGCCACCCCCGTTGCACCGGTCGCATCGCCCGAGGCCGCGCCCGCGCTGCCCGCCGCAAAGGCTCCTTAACGCGGAGCGCCTCATCGCCCCGAGGATTTGGGAGAATTTGCAAGCTGCCCGCGAATGCCGTAAACTCAGGGATATAACGAATCCCGGGTCGCGTTCGCAAAATGGGAGGCTGTGATGAAAACCGCTTATCGTTTGTCGATCGTTGCCGCGGTTGCGGCGTCGATAGGGGCGGGGTTCCTCGCCACCTCATACGCGCAGACCGCCGAAACCGAACGATACCGCCCCGAGCGCCCCCCGGAAGCCACCATCTATCGCGATGCGGGCTATCGCGGCCCCGCGGTGTTCATCGGCGAAGAAAAGCCGAACCTTGGCCTCGCCTGGCCGGTCAATTCGATCCGCGTTCCGAACGGACGCTGGGAACTATGCGAGAAGACCCGCTTTCGCGGCAATTGCCGGACGGTCGATCGCGACACGCCGATGCTCAACAACGTCCTGCGCGGCCTGACGATCCAGTCGATCCGTCCGGTCGGCGGCGGTGGCGGCTGGAACCCCAACCCGCCCGCCAATGACCAGGTCGCGCGCGGCAATTTCGCCGAATTCCATACGCAGCCGTCCGAGCGAAACTATCGGGTACTTGCCTGCACCAGGGGTTCGGCGACCGCCAATTGCGCCGCGCAGGCGGCCGATACCTGGTGCCGTTCGATCGGCTGGAACGGGTCCGCGCGCGAACATATGGAAACGATCAACGGTCGGGTATACCTCGCCGACGTCCTTTGCGTCCGGTCGGGCTATTAAGGGGAAATGGGGATGAAAACGACGACATTTTTCGCAGCCGGCGCTGCGATCCTCGCACTCGCGGCCTGTTCGTCGGTACCGCGCAACACCGGGACCAGCTATGATTGCAACCGCGGCACCAAGCTGAAGGTCGATTATGTCGGCAGCACAGCCATCGTCCGTGTCAACGGCATGCGATCGATGGTGCTGAAACAGACCCCGTCGACCGGCGGGGCGGTGTACGAGAACAAGAAGGGCGCGCGGCTCCAGCGCAGTGGCAATGAGGTGACATGGAACACCGCGCTACGTTCGGCGCCCGAAAGCTGCCGGGTCGTCTATACCCCGCTCTGACGGCGGGACTCAGGGGCGGGCCGGCGCCTTGCAGCCGCGTTCGAGACCGACACCTTTCAGGAAACCGCGGCGCACCGTGCCCGCATAGACGGCGAGCGCGTACCGACGCCGTTCGGCATTGGCGCCGGTGACTTCGCCGATAAGGCCGCGAAAGGGGATGATCGACCCCGCCACATTTCCTGCAACGCGGCCGGCGGTTTCCTCGCGCTTCTTGGCACGGCTCTTGTCGACCTGTTCATTAACGTCCGCACCGAGCACCTCGTTGAGCTCGCCGACTTCGCGGATGATCGCAGCGCATTTGCCCATTCCGTCGAGCGAATAGGGATTTTCCTGGATCGCCAACAGTTTCGGTGGAACCTCCTTGCCATCGAACGGCTCGGTCACGTCGTTGGCGGTATCCTTGATCGTCGATTCTTCGGGAGCCCCCTGCTGGGCATGAACGGGGACGACCAAGGCTGCGGCGGCGAGGCAGATCAGAATGGGACGGCGCATCGACTTTCCCCTGTTGCGGTTAATGAACCAACGCACAGCAGCCCAAACGGCTGCGACCCTGCCGTCCTATATCGATTTTCGACCATCCGGTAGCCGCGTTCCGCACGCACCCCGCTGGCCCGGCGCCAGCCTTACCGCGTCGGCACGGGCGCCTCACCCGTCCAGTCATAAAAGCCGCGACCCGCTTTCTTGCCGACCCAGCCGGCATCGACATATTGGACGAGCAGCGGCGCCGGGCGGAATTTGGGATCGCCTGTACCGCTGTAGAGCACGCGGATGATTTCAAGGCAGGTGTCGAGACCGATGAAGTCGGCGAGCGTGATCGGCCCCATCGGGTGATTGAGGCCGAGCCGGCAGCCGGTGTCAATGTCCTGCATCGTCGCAACGCCCTCGCCGAGCGCAAAGATCGCCTCGTTGATCATCGGCATCAGCACACGATTGACGATGAAGCCCGGCGCATCATTGGCATGGACGATTTCCTTGCCGAGCCCGCGGCCGAACGCTTCGACCTTCGCCAGCGTATCGTCGCTGGTCGCAAGGCCGCGGATCAGTTCGATGAGGCCCATGACGGGCACCGGATTGAAGAAGTGGACGCCGATGAAACGCGCCGGGTCGGGTGCGGCCTGCGCAAGGCGGGTGATCGGGATCGAGCTGGTGTTGGTCGCGAGGATCGCCGTGTTCGAAAGATGCTTGCCGACATTCGCGAAGATCGACCGCTTGATCTCTTCGCGCTCAGTCGCTGCCTCGATCACCAGATCAGCGGGGGCAAAGGCGTGATGCTCCTCGACGGGCCTGATTCGGTCGAGCAGCGCATCGACGTCGGCCTGGCTCATCTTTTCCTTGGCGACGAGCCGGTCGAGGCTCTTCGCGATTCCGGCCTTGCCCGCTTCGGCACGGAAAAGATTGATGTCAAAAAGCAGTACGTCATGGCCCGCGGCGGCCGATACCTGCGCGATACCCGCGCCCATCTGGCCCGCGCCAATCACCCCGACGATCATAATCTTCCTTTCGCTGCTTCGTGCCCGCGCCACTAGGCGCTGGGCGGCCTGCGTCAAGGGGCGGATCGAAAGGCGGTGGCTTCGGCTAGGATCAGCGCAAAGGCGGGATCGGCGTCGTCCCACGTCGCGATCGGGGTCCACCCGCCCGCCCGGAGCAAGAGATTCGCGTCGCGCGGACCATATTTATGGCTGTTCTCGCTGTGAATCGTTTCGCCCTTCATCATCGCATAGCGCCGGCCATCGATCGAAAATTCGACGTCGCAGGCAGCCACCAGGTGCATTTCGATGCGCGCATGCACATCGTCCCAGACCGCGCGATGGCTGAAATTTTCGACCGGGATGTCGCCGCCGAGTTCGCGGTTGATGCGTTCGAGCAGGTTGAGGTTGAACGCTGCCGTCACCCCCGCCGGATCGTCATAGGCGAGTTCGAGAATCACAATATCCTTGATGCGGTCGATCCCGATCAGCATCAGCGAACCGTCGCCGAGCGCCGCGCGCCAGTTGCGGAGCAGGTCGATCGCGGTGCGCGCGACCATGTTGCCGATCGTCGAGCCGGGAAAGAAGCCGAGTTTCGGGAGAGGACAGATTTCGCGCGGCAGGTCGACGCGCTGGGTGAAGTCTGCCTCCACCGGATAGATCGGGAGTTGGGGAAAGCGCGCGGCGAGCGCATTCGCGCTATCGCGAAGGAAGTCGCCCGAAATGTCGACCGGCACATATGCCGAGGGTTCGATCGCGTCGAGCAGCAAGGGAGTCTTGGCCGAACTGCCCGAACCCAGTTCAACGACAGCCCGGCCCGCGCCGATCGCTGCGGCCATGTCGGCGGCGTGACGGACAAGCAGGCCGGTCTCACTGCGCGTCGGATAATATTCGGGAAGCGCGGTGATATCCTCGAACAGCGCCGAGCCGGTCGCGTCGTAGAACCACCGCGCGGGAATCGCCTTCTGCTGCTGAGACAGCCCGGCATGGACGTCGGCGCGGAAAGCGATATCGACGCCGGCGTCGTCGGCCGAAACCTGACGAAGATTGCGCACAACGCCCATGTCAAAGATCCTTGGCAAGGCGCAGGCCGGTGAATTGCCAGCGCTGGTGGGGGTAGAAGAAATTGCGGTAGGCGGCGCGTACATGGCCGCGCGGCGTCGCGCAGCTGCCGCCGCGCAGCACGAACTGGCCGCTCATGAACTTGCCATTATATTCGCCGACCGCGCCGGGCGCGGCGCGGAAGCCGGGATAGGGGCGATAGGCGCTGCCGGTCCATTCCCACACGCTGCCGAACATCTGTTGCAGGTCGGTGTCGCTGTCGGCGGGCGTCGGCTTCACTGGTCCTGCGGCATCGAGTTGCTGTCCGCCGTGCGGGTCGAAGGCCGCTGCGGCTGCTTCCCATTCAAACTCCGTCGGCAAGCGCGCACCCGCCCAGCTGGCGAAGGCGTCGGCTTCGAAAAAGCTGATGTGTGTGACCGGCGCGGCGGGATCGATTTCGCGCCAGCCCGACAGCGTGAACTGGCGGTCGCCGTCCCAATAGGCGGGGGTATCGATACTGTCGGCCTGCACCCATGCCCAACCGTCGCTGAGCCAGAGCGAGGGCGTGTGATAGCCGCCGTCGGCGACGAATTCCTGCCATTCGCCATTGCTCACCGGGCGGCTGGCGAGCGCGTGCGGCGTCAGCAACACCTCGTGGCGCGGTCCCTCGCAGTCGAAGGCGAAGCCGTCGCCGCCATGGCCGATCGAGACGATCCCTTCGACGCCCTTCACCCATTTCATGGCGCAAAACTGCCGAACTTCATTCGCGATCGGCGTGCCCCACACCGCCGGGCCGAGCGGGTTTTGCGCGAAGAGATGCTTGAGGTCGGTGAGCAGCAATTCCTGATGTTGCTGCTCGTGATGGATGCCGAGCTCGACGAGCGTCAGCACGGCCGCCGGCAGGTCGGGCAGCGCAGTCTGCACCGCGGCATCGACATGCGCGCGCCACACGCAGACCTCGTCGAGCGAAGGGCGCGTCAGCAGGCCGCGATGCGGGCGCGCGTGACGCGGCCCCTCGGCCTCATAATAGGAGTTGAAGAGAAAGGGATAGCGCGCATCGAAGGGCGCATAGCCCGGCACATGGTCGCGCAGGATGAAGGTTTCGAAAAACCATGTCGTGTGTGCAAGATGCCATTTGGCGGGCGAGGCGTCGGGCATCGACTGCGCGCTCGCGTCGGCATCGGAAAGCGGCGCGACAAGATCGAGCGACAGCCGCCGCGTCGCGGCGAAGCGGCGGGTCAGCGCCTCGATCGGGTCGGCGCGGGTCGAAGCATCGGTGCGGCTGGCCATGGTTAGACAATCCCCCGAGGTGTGATTCGGTTTCGCTGGCTGGCCAATTATGGTTACGCCGCGACGGAAAGTCTAGAACATTAAGGGAACATGGACACTCGCCGTCCCGCCGGACTCGATCCGGCATCCATTTTTCCAGCGTTGCAGAGGACCCCGGATCAAGTCCGGGGTGACGAATGGCGGGTCAACGCGTCGCGCCGGGTTTCCAGAGGATGTCGCCGCCCGCCACAGCGTTGAGATGGCGGGTGAGGACGAAGAGATGGTCCGACAGGCGGTTGAGATAGGTGAGCGCCTGGGGGTTGAGATCGCGGTCCGCGCCCGCCGCGACCGCGGCGCGTTCGGCGCGGCGCGCGATCGCGCGCGCAAGATGCAGCCGCGCCGCCGCTTCGGTGCCGCCGGGCAGGATGAAGCTGCGCAGCGCATCGAGATTGTCGTTCATCGCGTCGATCTCGTCCTCGAGCCGCGCGATCTGGCTCGGCACGATGCGTAGCGCCATCTCGTGCGGGCCGAAACCGAACTGAATGTCGGGGGGCGTCGCGAGGTCGGCGCCAAGGTCGAACAGCTCGTTCTGGATGCGCGACAGCATCGCGGCCTCATCGCTCGCCGGATCGAGCACGGCCGCGGCGATACCGATCGCGCTGTTCGCTTCGTCGACGTCGCCGATTGCCGCCATCAGCGCGTCGGATTTCGCGATGCGCGAACCGTCGACAAGGCCCGTCGTGCCGTCGTCGCCGGTGCGCGTGTAGATCTTGTTGAGCTTGACCATATTTGTCTGCCTAGCGGCGCCGCATACGCAAAGCGTTATTTGCCGGCGGCGAGCAGGCCGATCAGGACGAGCAGGATGATGGTGATCGCCTGCCATTTGACGCGCGACATCATCATCTTGTTCTGCATCACCTGATTCTCTTGCACCGTGCCTTCCATCTGGGCGCGGTGGCCCTGCGAGAAATAGAAGAGCCCGCGTGCGAGCGAGAAGAGGACGAAGCCGGCGGCAATCACGACGCCAAGGATGAGCAGGATTTCCATGCGCCCACTCTAGGGATTTTGCAGCGAATAGCCAGCGGGAAGCCGCCCGGCCGCCAAATCGGCGGCGAGCGACGGCCCGTCGATCCCGGCCACGCGGAGCGAAGCGAGCGACGCCGCCGCGTCACGTTTCGCGAGCCTTTTGCCGTCGGGACCGCAGACGAGCGCATGATGGCGATAGAGCGGGACGGAGAGGTCGAGCAGCGCCTGGAGCAGGCGGTGGACGTCGGTCGAGGCGAGGAGGTCGGCCCCGCGGATGATGTGCGTCACCCCCAGCGCGGCATCGTCGAGCGTGCTCGCGAGATGATAGGAAGCGGGCGCGTCCTTGCGCGCGAGCACGATGTCGCCATGCGCGGCGGGATCGGCCACGCGCAGCCCCTGCCCCGCCTCTTGCCAAAGGAGTTTGCCCGCCTCCGCGGTGGCGCGCCCCATGTCGAGCCGCCAGCAATGCGGCTCGGCCGCCATGCGGCGCGCACGCTCGGCATCCGGCAGGTTGCGGCAGGTCCCCGGATAGACGACACCCGAAGGCCCATGCGGTGCCGACAGGCTGGCGGCGATGTCGGCGCGCGTACAGAAACAGGGATAGACGAGACCCCGCGCGCGAAGATTGTCGAGCGCCGCCGCATAGCTGTCGAGCCGGTCCGACTGGCGTAGCGGGTCGCCGTCCCGATCGATCCCGAGCCATTCCAGATCGGCGAGCGCGGCCGCGACATGTTCCTCGCGCGAGCGGCTGCCGTCGATATCGTCGATGCGGATCAGGAAACGCCCGTTCGCGGCGCGCGCGGCGCCATGCGCGAGCACCGCGCTATAGGCGTGGCCGAGGTGCAGCTCGCCGGTCGGACTCGGAGCGAAACGCGTCTGCATATGCCGGTCCATGAATCCATATGCTGTGCCGAGTCAAAGCGAATCATTCCATATCTTGCGGACAGAAGCCCCCTTGACGTCAGAATCTGATAGGGCATGTAATGACAGTGTCATGCGCGGGAGGCAGTGGCGCGCCATCCCGTGAAGCAATGGGGGCAGCGTTTTCTAGCCATGTTCCATCCCGATCTTGCCCGGCATCCCGATAGCTGCCCGGCGCTCGTTCTCAACGCCGATTACACGCCGCTGAGCTATTATCCGCTGAGCCTCTGGCCCTGGCAGACCGCGGTCAAAGCGGTGTTCCTCGACCGGGTTACCATCGTGGAAAATTACGAACGCGAAATCCATTCGCCGACGCGGACGATGCCGATCCCGAGCGTCATTGCGCTGCGCCAATATGTGAAGCCGTCGGAGCATCCAGCGTTCACGCGTTTCAACCTGTTCCTGCGCGACCGTTTCGCGTGCCAATATTGCGGGTCGGGCAAGGATCTGACGTTCGACCACGTCGTGCCGCGCCGGCTGGGCGGGCGAACGACGTGGGAAAATGTCGCGACCGCCTGCGCGCCGTGCAACCTCAAGAAGGGCGGCCGCACGCCGCAGCAGGCGCATATGCCGCTTTATCGCCAGCCGTGGCGCCCGACGAGCTGGCAGCTGCAGGACAATGGCCGCGCCTTTCCGCCCAATTATCTCCACACAAGCTGGATCGACTGGCTCTATTGGGACGTTGAACTGGAAGGCTGACGGCCGCACAACAATCGGGACAGCATGGGTTCACCTCGATGGCACTAGGCGGCCGCCAACCATCGAAAAAAGGAGAAACATCATGGTTCGCGTCACCCGCGTCCTCGCCGCCAGTGCGATCGCCGCCCCCCTGCTCGCCGCCTGCGCGACGCTCATGCCGCCGTCCGAAGCGCCGGTGTCGGTCACCGGCAACATCACCTATCGCGAGCGCATGGCATTGCCCCCGACGGCGCAGGTCGAAATCCAGCTTTCCGACGTCAGCCTGATGGACGCACCGTCGAAGACGATCGCGCAGCAGTCGTTCACCGCCGACGGCCGGCAGGTGCCCTTCGCCTTTTCGCTGACCGTCGACGAGCGCAAGCTCGACCCGCGCGGCCGCTATTCGGTTTCGGCGCGCATCACCGACGCGTCGGGGAAGCTGATGTTCATCACCGATACGCATAATGGCGTGACCTTCGACGGCCGCCCGCGGATCGATATGGGCACGCTGGTCATGGTGCGGACGCGCTGACCGCATCAGCCCTGCTATTCGGAGCGGGGTCTTTGCGGCATCCCGTTCAGGGGCGCCTGCAAGTGAAGCGTGATGTTCCGCGCTTTCCATTCCCCCGCTCCGACGATTTTCAGACGCACGTTTTCGGGACCGTATTTTTCGATTTTGGCGATAATATTTCCGACCGCGCCGATGGTCGAGTTCTGCGTTGATCGCGACGTAATGGCCCAAATCGGCTCCATATCCACGCCCGAAGCCAATTCGAAAGCCACCGGTTCGCACTTCGGTTCGTTATAGTCGAACGCGAGGTTGGTATGACCATCGGAATAAATCGCAACCTCGGCAAACTCATAGGTTCGATCGATCACAAGGTCGCGAGCATCGCAAATGGATTGCGGATTTTGCCCGGCGCAAGCCGTCTGCAAAACCATCGGCAACAAAAGCATCGTCGGAAATAATGGCCGCACAGCCTCTCCTCTTCATGGGGACAGCATTAGGCGGTTAAGCTAGGCATAGCTATGCGCGGCTTGACCCTGCTTCTTCGCAGGTGCAGCAAGCTGGGCCCATGGGCCCGCCTATCCAGATCTCGCAAAATCCCGACATCCGCTATTTGGGGCGGATCCTCGGCGACGTCATCCGCGCCTATGGCGGCGACAAATTGTTCCGCCAGACCGAATATATCCGCTCGTCGAGCGTCGACCGGCACCGCGGGATCGCGGGCGCCGAGGCGATCGATCCGGGGCTCGATGCGCTGAGCCTCGACGACACGATTTCTTTCGTGCGCGGTTTCATGCTGTTTTCGATGCTCGCCAACCTTGCCGAGGACCGGCAGGGGGTCGCCGCCGAACCCGAGGCGACCGTCGCGGCGGCGATCGCGAAGCTGAAGGGCGACGGGATCGACGGCGATGCGATCGCCGCGCTGCTCGGCGCCTCGCTCGTCGCGCCGGTGCTGACCGCGCATCCGACCGAGGTGCGCCGCAAGTCGGTGCTCGACCACAAGAACCGCGTCGCCGAACTGATGCGGCTGCGCGATGCCGGGGAGGGCGAGACGCCCGAGGGTGATGTGATCGAGGAAGCGATCCGGCGGCAGGTCGTCCTCCTCTGGCAGACGCGCCCGCTGCGCACGCAGAAACTGTTTGTCGCCGACGAAATCGACAATGCGCTCACCTATTTGCGCGACGTCTTCCTGCCCGTGGTACCCAAACTCTATGCGCGCTGGGAAAAGGAGCTGGGGCAGCGCCCCGCGAGTTTCCTGCGCGTCGGCAGCTGGATCGGCGGCGACCGCGACGGCAATCCCTTCGTCACCGCCGAAACGCTGCAACAGGCGACGTCGCGCAACGCCGCCGCAGTGATCGGCCATTATATCGACCAGGTCCATGCGCTCGGCGCCGAACTATCGGTGTCGTCGAGCCTCGCCGCGGTGCCCGAGGCGGTCGAAGCGCTCGCCGAGGCGAGCGGCGACGGCGCCGCAAGCCGCGGCGACGAACCCTATCGCCGCGCGCTGTCGGGCATTTATGCGCGGCTGTCGGCGACCTATGTCGCGATCACCGGCAAGGCGCCGCCGCGTCCCGCGCCGCTGAAGGGCGAGGCTTATGCAACCCCGGCCGATTTCCGCCGCGACCTCACCACCATCGCGAGCGGGCTGGCATCGAGCGGCAAGGGGCAGTTCACAGGGATCGGCGCGCTCGGGCGGCTGATCCGCGCGGTCGAGGTGTTCGGTTTCCACCTCGCGACGCTCGACATGCGGCAGAACAGCGCGGTGCACGAGCGCGTGCTCGCCGAATTGTTCAAAATATCGGGGGTCGAGGCCGACTATCTGGCGCTGGACGAGGAGGCGCGTGTCGCGCTGCTACGCCGCGAGCTCGCCGTCAACCGGCCGCTCGCGGCGAGCTGGCACGAATGGAGCGAAGAGACCGCAGGCGAACTCGCGATCGTCCACGCCGCCGCCGCCGTGCGGAAAAAACTCGGCAACGACGCGATCGTCCAGTGGATCATCAGCAAGGCCGAGAGCCTGTCCGACCTGCTCGAGGTCCATGTCCTCGCGCGCGAGGGCGGGCTGTGGTCGTCGGAAAGCACCGACACGCTGATGGTCGTGCCCCTGTTCGAAACGATCGCCGACTTGGACGACGCGCCCGCGATCATGACCGCCTATTTCGCGCTGCCCGAAATCGCCCCGCACGTCGCGGCGCGCGGGCATCAGGAAGTGATGATCGGCTATTCGGATTCGAACAAGGACGGGGGCTATATGACCTCGACCTGGGGGCTGCACCAAGCGTCGGCGGCGCTGACCCCGGTGTTCGAGGAAGCCGACACGGCAATGCAATTGTTCCACGGCCGCGGCGGCGCGGTCGGGCGCGGCGGCGGCAGCGCCTTTGCCGCGATCCGCGCGCAGCCCGCGGGAACGGTGCAGGGCCGCATCCGCATCACCGAACAGGGCGAGGTGATCGCCGCCAAATATGGCACGATCGACAGCGCGGCAACGAACCTTGAGGCGATGGTGTCGGCGAGCCTGCTCGCGAGCCTCGAGCCCGAGGCGAAGAGCGGTGCCGACGGCGCGCGCTTTGCCGAGGCGATGGACGCGCTCTCGGATACCGCGTTCGGCGCCTATCGCGGGCTCGTCTACGACACGCCGGCGTTCCGCGACTTCTTTCGCGCGATGACGCCGATCGCCGAGATCGCGGGGCTCAAGATCGGGTCGCGGCCATCGAGCCGCACCAAATCGACCGCGATCGAGGATCTGCGCGCGATCCCCTGGGTGTTCAGCTGGGCGCAGGCGCGCACCATGCTGCCCGGCTGGTACGGGACGGGTGAGGCGTTCGCAGGCTTCGGCGACAAGGCGCTGCTCGCCGACATGGCGGAAAGCTGGCCCTTCTTCGCCGCATTGCTCGGCAATATGGAGATGGTGCTCGCGAAATCGGACATGGGGATCGCGGCGCGCTATGCCGAGCTCGCGGGGCATATCGACGGGCATGAAGCGATTTTCGGCCGCATCCGCGACGGGTGGCACCGCGCGCATGACGGGCTGCTCGACATCACCGGCCAGACGCGGCTGCTCGAGAAGAATCCGGCGCTCGAGGCGTCGATCCGGTTGCGGCTGCCCTATATCGAGCCGCTCAACCTGCTCCAGATCGAGCTGATGAAGCGCCACCGCGCGGGCGAAACCGACCCGCGCATCGCCGAGGGTATCCAGCTGACGATCAACGCGATCGCGACGGCGCTTCGGAACAGCGGCTAAGGGCCCCACCAATCCCGTCACCCCGGCGAAGGCCGGGGTCTCGACCCCTCGCCAGTACGCAACGGCGAGATCCCGGCCTTCGCCGGGATGACGATCATAGGGTTGGTGAGACTCAGACCTTCGTGATCACGACCTCGCCCTTGGCGGTCGCGCCGTCGGGGACGAAGTTGATGCGGAAGTCGGCGCCGTCCTTGTCCTTGCCCGCGAGCGTGTCGCCGGTGCGGGTGACCTTGACGCCCTTTTTCGCGAATTCGCCCGCCATCCAGTCGGCGGCTTTGGTCGGCGCGGCGGGCGAGGTGAAGCCGAGTTTGACCGTCGCCGTGTCGGCGCCATTCTTGTCGGTCGCGTCGACGTCGACCTTGGTGATCTTGCTGCCCGGGTAGAGCTTGACCCCGTCGATATCGAAGTCACTCTCGATATCGAGATCGACGAAATCGGGGACGTCGATATTGATCGCAGCGCCGCCGCCGCCGATCTTGATCTTGCCGCCGTCCTTGCCGGTCTCGATATTGACGCCGCCATGCTCGTCGCCGGCGTTGATCGACACTTGGGTGCCTTCGCCGGATTTCTTCTCTTCCGACCCGCAGGCGGCGAGGAGCATCATCGGTGGAATCAGGAAGGCGAGACGCATGGACAATCTCCTTGGTGGATTAGTTGCATAATACACCTTCGAGATAGTCGAGTCAAATTCCTCCTTCGTCACCCCGGACTTGATCCGGGGTCCCGTTATTCGATGGCACGAAGCGGGATGCCGGATCGAGTCCGGCATGACGAGAAAAGGGAAGTCAGGCGTCGATGCTGGTCTTCAAATCGCCGTGGACAAGCCCGCCGTCGACGGTGATCGTGTCGCCGACGACATAGTCGCCCGCCTTCGACGCGAGGAAGATCGCGGCGCCCGCCATATCCTCGGGCACGCCGATGCGCTTGACCGGGATGCTTTTTGCCACCGCGTCGCCGTGGTCGCGCGCAGCCTTGTTCATGTCCGACTGGAAGGCGCCGGGCGCGATCGCGGTGACGAGGATGTTATCGGTCACGAGACGCGCGGCGAGGCGCTTGGTGAGGTAGAGGATCGCGGCCTTCGAGGCGTGGTAGCTGTAGGTTTCCCACGGATTGAGCCGCTGGCCGTCAATCGAGCCGATATTGATGACCTTTGCCGGGCGCGCAGCACTGCCGCCCGCCTTGAGCAGCCCGTGGAGCGCCTGCGTCAGGAAGAAGGGCGATTTGACGTTGATGTCCATCACCTTGTCCCAGCCCGCCTCTGGGAAGCCCTCGAACGGTTCGCCCCACGCCGCCCCGGCATTGTTGACGAGGATGTCGAGGTGTTCCTCGCGCGCTTCGAGTTCCTTGGCGAGCGCGCGGCAGCCTTCGACGGTCGAAAGATCGACGGGCAGGCCGATGACCTTGCCGGGGTAGCGCGTTTCGAAATCGGCGACGGCCTCCTCGATCTGCGCCGTCTTGCGCGCCGAGATATAGACGCGCGCGGCGCCCGCGGCGAGATAGCCCTCGACGATCATCTTGCCGATGCCGCGCGAACCGCCGGTGACGAGCGCGATGCGGCCGTCGAGGCCGAACATGTCATTGAGGTTCATTGTCGTTCTCCGATATTCCCCTCCCGCTTGCGGGAGGGGTTAGGGGTGGGCCAGCGACGGTGCGGTTGCCCACCCCGCTGCGAGTAGCGAGCAAGCTCGCAACTCTCGCTGCCCCTCCCGCAAGCGGGAGGGGATAGGTTCAACTCAGTACCCGTTCATGCGGGCGACCTGGTCGATGTGATAATGCACATCGCCCATGTATTCGGCGAGCGCGCGGTCGCGTTTCATATAGAGGCCGATGTCATATTCGTCGGTCATGCCGATGCCGCCGTGCATCTGCACGCCTTCGCGCACCGCGAGGTTGGCGGCGCGGCCGGCCTTGGCCTTCGCGACCGAGACCATCAGCTTCGCGCCTTCGCTGCCCTGATCGAGCAGTTCCTGCGCCTTCATCACGGTGGCGCGCGCGACTTCCATCTCGCCATAGAGATGCGCGGCGCGGTGCTGGAGGCCCTGGAACTCGCCGATCAGCTTACCGAACTGCTTGCGTTCCTTGAGGTAGGTGACGGTCATGTCCATCGCGCCCTGCCCGACGCCAACCATTTCGGCGGCGGCGCCGGTGCGGGTCGCGGCGAGCAAAGCGTCGAGAATCTCGCCGCCCGCGTCGACCTCACCGATCACCGCGTCGGCATCGACCTCGACGCCATCGAGCGTGACATGGCTCGCGAGGCTGGAATCGACGAGGCGGCGCGGATCGGCAGTGACGCCCTTGGCATCCTTCGGCACCGCGAACAAAGTGATGCCGCCGTCGGTCTTCGCCGCGACGATGCTGACATCGGCGACATGTCCATGAAGAACGAAGCTCTTCTTGCCGTCGAGGCGGAAGCCGTTCCCGGCGCGCGTCGCGGTCGTCGCGATGCGGTCGGGACGGTGCTTGGCGCCCTCGTCGATCGCGAGCGCGACGATCGCCTCACCCGATGCGATCGCAGGGAGCCAGCGCCCCGCCTGCGTGCCGCCCGCCTTCGCGAGCGCGGCGACGGCGCCGACGCTCGTCGACAGGAAAGGCGACGGCGTCAGGTTGCGGCCGATCTCCTCGAGCACGATGCCCGCCTCCATATGCCCCATGCCGAGCCCGCCATGCGCCTCGGGAACGAGCATGCCGGGCAGGCCCATTTCGGTGAACTGCGCCCAGAGATCGCGCGAAAAGCCGGTCGCGTCGGCGGTGTCGCGCAGCTTACGGAGATGCGAAACGGGAGCCTGTTCGGCCACGAAGGGGGCGACGCTGTCCTTGAGCATCGCCTGGTCGTCATTGTGATACAAAGGCATGGGTCAGGCTCCGGGCAGGTCGAGGATACGCTTGGCGATGACGTTGAGCATGACTTCGCTCGTCCCGCCTTCGATCGAATTGGCCTTGGTGCGCAGCCAGCCGCGCGCGCGGGCGCCGCCCTTCGTCTCTTCGCTGTCCCATTCGAGCGCTTCGCTGCCGCCGCCCGACATCACCAGCTCGTGACGCCGCTTGTTGAGCTCGGTCCCGACATATTTCATCATGTTCGAGCTCGCCGGATGCGCGCGGCCGGTCTTCCACATGTCCATGAAGCGTTCGCCCATCGCGCGGTAAGCAAAGACATCGACGTCGAACGCCGCCATTTCGGCGCGCAGGATCGGGTCGTCGAGCTCGCCGGCCGCATTCTTGCCAAACGCCTTGGCGAAAGCGCCCCCGATGCTGACCATGTCGCCGCCGGCGCCGCCGCCCGAGATCATCTCGCGTTCGTGGCCGAGCAGATATTTGGCGACGTCCCAGCCGCGGTTGATCTCGCCGACGAACTGCGTCTTGGGCACCTCGACATCGTCGAAGAAGGTTTCGCAGAAAGGCGAATTGCCCGAAATCAGCAGGATCGGCTTGGTGGTGACGCCCTTGCTCTCCATGTCGAAGAGCATGAAGGTGATGCCCTGATATTTGTTCGCCTTGTCGGTGCGGACGAGGCAGAAAATCCAGTCGGCCTTGTCGGCGTAGCTCGTCCAGATCTTCGACCCGTTGACGACCCAGTGATCGCCCTTGTCTTCGCCGAAGGTCTGCAAGCTGACGAGGTCGCTGCCCGAACCGGGTTCCGAATAGCCCTGGCACCAACGAATCTCGCCACGCGCGATCGGGTTGAGGTAATGGACCTTCTGCTCCTCGGTGCCGAATTGCAGCAGCGCGGGGCCAAGCATCCAAATGCCGAAGCTGTCGAGCGGCGAGCGCGCCTTGATGCGCTTCATTTCCTGTTTGAGGATCTTGGTCTGCTCGGGCGTCAGCCCGGCGCCGCCATAAGGCTTTGGCCAGTCGGGTACAGTATAGCCCTTCGCGACGCAGGCATCGAGCCACGCTTTCTGGGCGGCATTCTTGAATTTGAAATTGCGTCCGCCCCAGCAGACGTCGTCCTCGTCGCGGATCGGTTCGCGCATTTCGGCGGGGCAGTTCGCCTCCAGCCATTCGCGCACCTCGGTGCGGAAAGCGTCCAGTTCGCTCATCCTTTTGGCTCCTCTTCTGCCCCAAATCTACGTCCGCTTCGCTACTTTACGCAAGCGTCAACTTGGCGCGTCGAAGCGACGCTACGGCGCCGTAACGGAAGGTTGAGGGCCGTTGACGGGGGCCGCTTCGCGCCTAAGCTAAGTGGCAAAAGAAAACGGGAGCAGAGATATGCGATTCGCAGGCAAGGTCGCCGTCGTCACCGGCGCGGCATCGGGTATCGGCAAGGCAAGTGTCCTCAAACTGGCGGGCGAAGGCGCGCATGTGTTTGCCGCCGACATCGACGAAGCGGGCGGTCGCGCGCTCGCCGAACAGTCGAACGGCAAGATCGACTTCGTGCGATGCGACGTCACCGTCCCGGCCGATATCGAGGCACTGATGAACGCCGCTGCGGCGAAGGCCGGCGGGATCGACATCGTCTTCAACAATGCCGCCGCGGGCGGCGACCGCGCGCCGATCGACGAGATCAGTCCCGAAGGCTGGGACCGCACGATGGACCTTGTCCTGAAATCGGTCGCGATGGGTATTCGCTACGCCGCGCCCCACATGAAGGGGCGCAAGGGCGCAAGCATCGTCAACACTGCGAGCGTCGCCGCGCTCGGCGCGGGCTACTCGCCGATCGCCTATGCCGTCGCGAAGGCCGGCGTGCTGCATCTCTCCAAGGTCGCGGCAACCGATCTGGCGCAATATGGCATCCGCGTGAACGCGATCTGCCCGGGCTTCATCAACACCAATATCTTCACCGCCTCGCTCGACGTGCCGGGCGAGTTCAAGACTCAGGCGAATGCGGTGATCGCCGAGATGAGCGCGAACGCGCAGCCCGTCGCGCGCGGTGGCCAGCCCGAGGATATCGCCAACGCGGTCGCCTATCTCGCGAGCGAGGAATCGAGCTTCATGACGGGCACGCACCTGCTCGTCGACGGCGGGCTGACAATCGGGCAGCGGCATGCGTGGGACAAGGAAACGCCGGGCATGTTCGACGCCCTGCTGGCGATGGAGGAAGCGGCGAAAGCCGGAGCCGCGGCGTGAACGCGGCGAGTGTCGCAGCACCCAAGGCCGAACGCCTGCCCGTCTGGTTGAAGGTCACGCACGGGCTCGGCAGCATCGCCTATGGCGTCAAGGACAATGGGTTTTCGACCTTCCTGCTGCTCTTCTACAACCAAGTGATCGGGCTCGACGCGGGGATCGTCGGGTTCGCGATCATGGTCGCGCTGATCGCCGACGCTTTCGTCGATCCGGTGATCGGCGAACTCACCGACCGCACGCGCAGCCGCTGGGGCCGCCGCCTGCCCTGGCTCTATTTTGCGCCGATCCCGCTCGCGGTCGCATGGATGCTGCTGTGGAGCCCGCCGTCGGAGATGAGCGACGCGATGACGATCGGCTGGCTGATCGGCTTTGCAATCATCGTCCGCTCGCTCGTGTCGATGTGCGAAGTGCCGTCGGTCGCGATCGTTCCCGAGCTGTCGTCCGATTATGACGAGCGAACCGTCGTGATGCGCTATCGCTATCTGTTCGGATGGGGCGGTGGATTGCTGATCCTCTGGCTTGCCTACGCGATCTTCTTCAGCGGCGAACTCGGCCTCGTCGATCCGGCGGGCTATTTCCCCTACGCGCTGACCGGCGCACTGCTGATGGCGGGCGCGGTGCTGCTTTCGGCGGCGGGACAGCACAGCCGTATCGCGGTGTCGAACCTCGACCAGCCCAAGCCGGCGGCGAAGCTCAGCCATGTCTTGCGCGACATGCGCGACACGCTGTCGAACCGTGCCTTTTTGTGGCTGACCTTCGCGGCGCTCTTCGCCTTCATCAACCAGGGCATCACCTTCTCGATGACCAATTATCTGCTCGGCTTTTTCTGGCAGCTGACCGGCGCGGAGATGAGCCTTTACGTCTTCCTGCTGTTCGGAACGATGATCGCCGCCTTCCTGCTCGTCGCGCCGCTGTCGGCAAAGATGGGCAAGAAGGGCGGCGCGATCCTCGCCGGCGCGATCGCACTGCTCGTCAACAGCGGCATGTATCTGATGTGGATTCAGGACGTCTTTCCCGGTCTGCCGGGCAAGCCCAGCGTCGCGGCCTTTTTCGGCATGGTCTTCGTCGGCAACACATTCTCGATCATCCTGATGATCCTCTCCTCGTCGATGATGGCCGATGTCGTCGAGGCGTCGCAGGGCGAGACGGGACGCCGGTCCGAAGGCCTGTTCTTCGCGGGCTATTTCTTCATGCAGAAATGCGCGACCGGCGTCGGCATCTTCCTTGCCGGGCAGATATTGTCCTTCGCCGCCTTCCCTGCCGCCGCGAAACCGGGCGAGGTCGGCGATGCGGTGCTCACCAGCCTTGCCTCGAGCTATGCGCTTGCGATCCTCGTCATCGGGACGATCGGCCTGATCGTGATGCGCAAATTCCCGATCTCGCGCGCCGATCATGAGGCGCGGCTGGCGCTGCTCGACGACACCGCGCGCGCCGAGCCCGATGCGAGCGGGGCGCACCCGTAAGCGAAAAATGCGCGACATGACCAAATGAGGTAATTTTCGGACCGCAGGACTTGGCAAGGCCGGCGAATCGGTCCAAGGGTTTACGTGAACGTAAAGGGAAGGATGCGGAGATGGATTTCGATCTCACCGACCGGCAGGTCTATTGGCGCGACCGGGTGCGCGACTTCATCGAACGCAAGGTTCGCCCCGCCGTTCCGACCTATTATGAACAGGACAAGGTGGGCGACCGCTGGAAGGTCATCCAGATCGTCGAGGACCTGAAGGCCGAGGCCAAAGAGGCCGGCATCTGGAACCTGTTCATGCCGCCGCGCAGCGCCGCGCACCACCATGTCGACGAAACGTTCGAGTTCGAAGGCCCGGGCCTCACCAACCTCGAATATGCGCTGTGCGCCGAGGAAATGGGCCGCGTCGGCTTTGCGAGCGAAGTCTTCAACTGCTCGGCGCCCGACACCGGCAATATGGAGGTGTTCCACCGGTACGGAACGCGCGCGCAGAAGGACAAATATCTCGGCCGGCTGATGAACGGCGAGATCCGCTCGGCGTTCCTGATGACCGAACCGCGCGTCGCCTCGTCCGACGCGACCAACATCGAGACGCGGATTGAGCGCGACGGCGACGACTATGTGATCAACGGCCGCAAATGGTGGTCGTCGGGCGCAGGCGATCCGCGCTGCGAAGTCGCGATCGTGATGGGCAAGACCGACTTTGCCGCGAAGCGCCACGCGCAGCAGTCGATGGTGCTCATGCCGCTGAACACCCCCGGCGTGAACATCCTGCGCCACCTGCCCGTCTTCGGTTATGACGATGCGCCGCACGGCCATATGGAAATCGAATTGAAGGACGTCCGTGTCAATGCCGAGGAAGCAATGCTGCTCGGCGAAGGCCGCGGCTTCGAGATCGCGCAGGGGCGCCTCGGGCCGGGGCGTATCCATCACTGCATGCGCACGATCGGCGTGGCGGAAGAAGCGATCGCCAAGATGGCAAAGCGCCTCCAGTCGCGCGTTGCGTTCGGGAAAAAAGTCGCCGAATACAGCATCTGGGAACATCGTCTGGCGCGCGCGCGCATCGATATCGAGATGACGCGCCTCCTCTGCCTCAAGGCGGCCGACATGATGGACAAGGTCGGCAACAAGACCGCCGCGGCCGAGATCGCAATGATCAAGGTGCAGGCACCCAACATGGCGCTGAAGATCATCGACGATGCGATCCAGGCGCATGGCGGCGGCGGCGTGTCCGAAGATTTCGGGCTGGCCAAGGCCTATGCGCACCAGCGCACGCTACGCCTTGCCGACGGTCCCGACGAAGTCCACGAACGCGCGATCGCGCGCATCGAATTCGCCAAGCACAGCGAAGCGAGCGAGCCGGGCTTTTCGTCGGGCGACATCGGCGTTTCACGTTAAAACCAGAACCGGAGAGATAGTGTGACCAAAGCCGCGATCCTGATCGAGCCGGGCAAGCCTTTGTCCGTCGAGGACGTCGTCGTCGCCGATTGCGGTCCGCACGAGGTGCGCATCCGCACCGCCGCGTGCGGGCTTTGCCATTCGGACCTGCATTTCATCGACGGCGCCTATCCGCACCCGCTACCCGCGATCCCCGGCCATGAGGCGGCGGGCATCGTCGAGGCGGTCGGCAGCGAAGTGCGTACGGTCAAGGTCGGCGACGCGGTCGTCACCTGCCTGTCGGCTTTCTGCGGCCATTGCGAGTTCTGCGTCAGCGGGCGCATGTCTTTGTGCATGGGTGGCGATACGCGGCGGCCGGCGGGATCGGCCCCGCGCATCACGCGCCCCGACGGATCGCCGGTGAACCAGATGCTCAACCTCTCGGCCTTTTCGGAAGTGATGCTCGTCCACGAACATGCGTGCGTCGCGATCGACCCCGATATGCCGCTCGACCGCGCGGCGGTGATCGGCTGCGCAGTGACGACGGGCGCGGGCACGATCTTCAACGCGTGCAAGGTGACGCCGGGCGAGACCGTCGCGGTCGTCGGCTGCGGCGGCGTCGGGCTCGCGACGATCAACGCCGCGAAGATCGCGGGCGCGGGGCGCATCATCGCCGCCGATCCGGTTCCCGAAAAGCGCGCGCTGGCGGTCAAGCTTGGCGCGACCGACGTCGTCGACGCGCTGTCGGACGATGCCGCGAAGCAGATCCTCGAGATCAGCAAGGGCGGCGTCGACCATGCGATCGAGGCCGTGGGCCGCCCCGCTTCGGCCAGCCTCGCGGTCGCCTCGCTGCGCCGCGGCGGCACCGCGACGATCCTCGGCATGATGCCGCTCGCCGAAAAGGTCGGGCTCAGCGCGATGGACCTGCTGTCGGGCAAGAAATTGCAGGGCGCGATCATGGGCGGCAACCGCTTCCCCGTCGACATCCCGCGCCTCGTCGACTTCTACCTCCGCGGGCTGCTCGACCTCGACTCGATCGTCGCCGAGACGATCCCGCTCGCCAAGGTCAACGAAGGCTTCGACAAGATGCGAAAGGGCGACGCCGCACGGTCGGTGATCGTGTTCGACCAGTGACGCTCGACGCGCAAAAGGCCTTCAGCGGCACCGTCGCCCCCGAAGGCGCCGACTTGCTCGACGAGGCGAAGCTGACCGCATGGATGGAAACCAATGTCGAGGGCTTCGAAGGTCCGCTGACGCAGGGCAAATTCGCCGGCGGTCAGTCGAACCCGACGTACAAGATCTCGGCTCCGTCGGGCAATTATGTCCTCCGCCGCAAGCCTTTCGGCCCGCTGCTTCCCTCGGCGCATGCGGTCGACCGCGAGTATAAGGTGCAGTCGGGGCTGCATAAGATGGGTTTTCCCGTCGCGCGCCAGTACGGCCTCTGCACCGACGACGATGTCGTCGGCAGCTGGTTCTATGTGATGGGCATGGTCGACGGGCAGACGATCTGGGACGGCGCGATGCCGGGATCGACGCCGGAGAACCGCCGCGCGACCTATGAGGCGATGATCGATACGCTCGCCGCGCTGCACAGCGTCGACATCGAGGCGGCGGGGCTGTCGGACTTCGGCAAGCCCGGCAATTATTTCGGCCGGCAGGTCGACCGCTGGACCAAGCAGTACCGCCTCTCCGAAACCGAGACGATGGACGAGATGGAGCAGCTCATTAGCTGGCTGCCCGCAACCTTGCCCGAGCAGACGCGCACCAGCGTCGTCCATGGCGACTATCGCATCGACAATATGATCTTTGCGAAGGATCGCCCGCAAGTGCTCGCGGTGCTCGACTGGGAGCTGTCGACGCTCGGCGACCCGCTCGCCGATTTCACCTATGTGGCGATGGCATGGGTCACCGAGAATGGCGGCCGCTCGGGGGTCTCGGACCTCGACCGCAAGGCGCTCGGCATTCCCGAGCTCGACGAGATGGTCGAGCGTTATTGCCAAGCTACCGGCCGCGACGGCGTGCCCGACATGAACTGGTATTTCGCCTATAATTTCTTCCGCCTCGCGGGGATCATCCAGGGCATCAAGAAGCGCGTGATCGAAGGCACCGCCTCGTCGCAGCATGCCAAGGACATGTCCGAACGCGTCCGTCCACTCGCCGAAAAGGCGTGGGACTTTGCACGAAAGGCCGGCGCATGAGCCTGTTCGACATGACAGGGCAGGTCGCGCTGATCACCGGATCGTCGCGCGGCATCGGCAAAGCGACCGCCGAAGCGATGGCCGAACAGGGCGCGAAGGTCGTGATTTCGAGCCGCAAGCAGGACGCTTGCAACGCGACCGCTGCCGAGATCAACGCGAAGTTCGGTGACGGCACCGCGATTTCGGTCGCCGCCAATATCTCGTCGAAGGACGACCTCCAGAATCTGGTGAACGAGACGCGCGCCGCCTTCGGCAAGATCACCGCGCTCGTCTGCAACGCGGCTTCGAACCCTTATTATGGCCCCGGTCTCGGGATCAGCGACGATCAGTTCCGCAAGATCATGGACAATAATATCCTGTCCAACCACTGGCTGATCACGATGGTCGCGCCCGAAATGCTCGAACGCGGCGAAGGGTCGATCACGATCATCAGCTCGATCGGCGGGCTCAAGGGATCGCCGATCATCGGCGCGTACGGAATTTCGAAAGCCGCCGACATGCAGGTCGCGCGCAATTTCTCGGTCGAGTTCGGCCCGCGCGGCGTGCGCGTCAACTGCATCGCGCCGGGGCTGGTGCGCACCGACATGGCGCGCGCCTTGTGGGAAAATGAAGAGAATCTGCGGCGCTCGACCGCCGCATCGACGCTGAAGCGCATCGGCGAGCCGCACGAGATCGCGGGCGCCGCGGTCTTCCTTGCCAGCAAGGCTGGCGCATTCACCACCGGCCAGACCATCGTATGCGATGGTGGAGCCACGATTTCGGGAGGCGCATGATGGGCGCGTTGGACGGCAAGGTTGCGATCATCACAGGCGCCGGCAGCGGCATCGGCCGCGCGAGCGCGCTGCGCTTTGCCGCCGAGGGTGCGAAGCTCGTCATCGGCGATAAGACGGCGGCCGTGCATGACACGGCAAAGCTGGTGAAGGATGCCGGCGGCGAGGTCGTCGCGCTCGAGATCGATGCCGGGGTCGAAGCCGATGTCGCCTTGCTCGTCGCTGCTGCGAAGGAAAATTTCGGCGCGATCGACATCGCCTTCGCCAACGCCGGGATCATCGGCGACATGGGCGGCATCTTCGATTTCGATCCCGCCCAATGGGCCGAAACGTTGCGCGTCAATCTGATCGGTCCGGCATTGATGGTGAAGCACGCCGGCAAGGCGATGGTCGATCAGGGGCGCGGCGGCGCGATCGTGCTGACCGCGAGCGTCGCCGGGATCAATTCGGGCGCGGGCCCGGGTGCCTATTCGGCGTCGAAGGCGGGGGTGATCAACCTTGCCAAGGTCGCGGCGCAGCAGCTGTCGACGAGCGGCGTGCGCGTCAATGCGGTGTGCCCCGGCCTCACCGAAACGGGAATGACCAAGCCGACCTTCGATTATGCCAAGGCCAAGGAGGTCACGCACAAGCTCGGCCAGCTCAATCCCTTGCGCCGCGCCGCGCAGCCCGAAGAACTGGCGAATGTCGCGCTGTTCCTTGCGAGCGATCAGGCAAGCTATGTCAATGGACAGGCGATCGCGGTCGATGGCGGCCTGACGAGTTCGCATCCGGTGACGCGCCAGTTGCTTGGCCAGACCTCGCACTGATAGATCGGCCGCATGACCCAAGGATTCGACCCCGCGCGGCTGGACCGCATTCCCGCTTTCCTCAAAGCCAAATATGTCGACACCGGCCGCCTGCCGCACGCCGCGACGCTCGTGTCGCGGCGCGGCGAGATCGCGCATCTGTCGTGCATCGGCGACGCCCGGCCGGGCGAGGCGCTGAAAGAGGACGCGATCTTCCGCATCGCGAGCATGACCAAGCCGATCACCAGCATCGCCTTCATGATGCTGGTCGAGGAGGGCAAGGTCGCGCTGTCGACCCCGCTCGCGAAAATCTGTCCCGAGTTCGCCGAAACCGGGGTGTTCGTTGCAGGTGGCGGCAATGTGCCCTTCCTGACGCGGCCGCCGTCGCAGCCGATCCGCATGGTCGACCTGCTCCGCCATACCGCCGGCCTGACCTATGGTTTCCAGGAGCGCACCCCGGTCGATGCGGCGTATCGCAAGGCGCGGATCGACGATTTCGACGCCGATTATACGATGGACAGCTTCATCGCCGACCTCGCGAAGATCCCGCTGCAATTCGACCCCGGCACGCACTGGAATTATTCGATGGCGACCGACGTGCTCGGCGCCGTCATCGAACGCATCGAAGGCAAACCCTTTGCCGAGGTATTGCAGGAGCGCATCTTCGGTCCGCTCGGCATGGTCGATACCGGGTTCAAGGTGCCCGCCGACCAGCAGCACCGGCTGGCCGACGCCTATGCCTTCCATCCGAAAGAGAAGATGCAGGGCTTCGACGCAGGCGCGCGCAGCCGCTGGGCGAAGGATCGCAGTTTCCATTCGGGCGGCGGCGGGCTCGCCTCGACACTCCACGACTATCACCGCTTCTGTTTGATGCTGCTCGGCGGCGGAAAATTGGGTGATGTGCGAATCATCAGCCGCAAGACGCTCGATCTGATGACGTCGAACCATCTTGTCGGCGGCGGCGACCTGACGCAGCATAGCGTCGGCATTTTCAGCGAGGACGAGAATGCAGGGGTCGGTTTCGGGCTCGGCTTCGCAGTCACGCTCGATCCCGCGAATGCCGGCATTCCCGGCTCTGCGGGCGACTATTATTGGGGCGGCATGTTCTCGACCGGTTTCTTCGTCGATCCGGTCGAAGAAATCTGCATGGTCTTCATGACCCAGCTCATGCCCTCCTCCACTTATCCCGTTCGGCGCGAGGTCAAGACGCTCGTCCACGCCGCCATCGACGACTGAAATGCAACACCCTTTCCGTTCGCCCCGCGCGAACGGGCCCCAGACACAAGGAGTCTCCCATGTCCGAAGAAACCCCCGTCAGCGTGACGATGGAAAAGGATGGCGAAGTCGCCGTCATCATCGTCAACAACCCGCCCGTCAACGCGCTGAGCTGGCACGTCCGGCAGGGGCTAGAGGATAATTTTACCGCCGCGCTCGCCGACGACAGCGTCAAGGCGATCGTGCTGCGCTGCGCCGGCGCGACCTTCATCGCGGGTGCCGACATCAGCGAATTCGGCAAGCCGCCGCGCGGCCCCGATTTCAACGCAGTGCTCAACAGCATCGAAGCGGCATCGAAGCCTGTCGTCGCCGCGATCCACGGCACGGCGCTCGGCGGCGGTCTCGAAACCGCGCTCGTCTGCCATTACCGCGTCGCCGTCCCCTCGGCGAAGCTCGGCGTGCCCGAAGTCAAGCTCGGCCTGCTGCCCGGTGCGGGCGGCACGCAGCGCCTGCCACGCGTCGTCGGCGTCGAAGCCGCCGCGACGATGACCTCGACCGGCGATCCGCTGCCCGCGTCAAAGGCGAAGGACCTCGGCCTCGTCGACGAACTCGCGGGTGAGGACAGCCTTGCCGCCGACGCGATCGCCTTTGCGCGCGCGAAGATCGCCGACGGCCCGCGCCCGACGCGCGAGCGCCCGGTGTTCGGCGATATCGCGGTGATCGAACAGCTGAAGACCGCCAACGCCAAGCGCTGGCGCGGGTTCGAGGCGCCTTATGCGAACCTCGCCTGCGTCGAGGCCGCGACGCGCCTGCCCTTCGAGGAAGGGCTCGCTTTCGAGCGCGAGCAGTTCATGAAACTGATGTTCGGCAGCCAGTCGGCGGCGCAGCGCCATATCTTCTTCGCCGAACGCCAGGCCGCGAAGATCGACGGCCTGCCCAAGGACACGCAGCTGCGCGACATCAAGAAGGTCGGCGTGATCGGCGCCGGCACGATGGGCGGCGGCATTTCGATGAACTTCCTCCAGAAGGGCATCCCCGTCACGATCGTCGAAATGGCACAGGACGCGCTCGACCGCGGCGTCGGCGTGATCCGCAAGAATTACGATGCGTCGGCGGCGAAGGGCCGTTTCAAGCCCGAACAGGTCGACCAGATGATGGGAATCCTGACCCCCAGCCTCAGCCTCGACGACCTGGCCGACTGCGACCTGATCATCGAGGCGGTCTATGAGGATATGGGCGTCAAGAAGGACATCTTCGGCAAGCTCGACCAGATCGCTAAGCCCGGCGCGATCCTTGCGTCGAACACCAGCTATCTCGACGTCGACGAGATCGCGACCGCGACGAGCCGCCCCGGCGACGTGCTGGGCATGCATTTCTTCTCGCCTGCCAACGTCATGAAGCTGCTCGAAGTCGTGCGCGGCGAAAAGACTGCGCCCGACGCGCTGGCGACCGCGATGGCGATCGGCAAAAAGATCGGCAAGGTCGCGGTGGTCGCGGGCGTGTGCGACGGCTTCATCGGCAATCGCATGCTGAAACCGCGCCAGCTGGAAGCGATGAAGCTGCTGCTCGAAGGCGCGACCCCGGCGCAGGTCGACAAGGTGCATGTCGAATTCGGCATGCCGATGGGCCCGTTCCAGATGAGCGACCTCGCGGGCGTCGACATCGGCTGGCACCGCGACCCGAACCGCATCGAAAGCATCCGCGACGCGCTTTGCGCCGAGGGCCGCTGGGGCCAGAAGAAGCAGGCGGGCTTTTACGACTATGACGAAAAGCGCAATCCGTCGGAAAGCGCGCGCGTCGCCGAAATCATCGAACAGTTCCGCCAGAAGGCGGGGGTCACGAAGCGCGAGATCACCGATCAGGAAATCATCGAGCGCACGCTCTATCCGATGGTCAACGAAGGCGCGCTGATCCTGTCCGAAGGCAAGGCGCAGCGCGCATCGGACATCGATGTCGTGTGGATCTACGGCTATGGCTGGCCCGTCTATCGCGGCGGCCCGATGTTCTGGGCGGGGCTCGAAGGTACCGACAAGATCGTCGCAGCGCTCGAAAAACATGGTTTCGAGATCGCGCCGCTGCTCAAGGAGAAAGCGGAAGCGAAGTCGGGCTTCTAAACCCTTCGCCGCTTACAAAGATCAGGCCGTCTGTCCCGCCGTGGGGCAGGCGGCCTTTCTTTTGTCTTTGCGCCGTCAAAGGTACGACCGAAAACTTGCGATTCAGGGTTAAAACGCTGGCAAGACCTGCCGTTACGGCAGAGCATGAACGCCATGTCCGCCCTCGCCGTCCTCTTGCTCGCCGGTAGCGCGCCGGCCGCCGCACCCGTGGCGGCGCCGCAGGTGACGGCCGTCGCCGTGGCCCGCGCGCGGATATTGGCACCCGCCGAGATAAGGCGCGTCGATGGGCGGATCGAGGTCCGCACCGGCGAGCGCAAGGCGCCGACGCAGCTGCACCGGACGACGCGCCGCGACGGCGGCGAAACCGCCGACTTCTACTGAAGCGTCTTGATGATCGCCGAAAAGTCGCGGCCGTCCTTGTCGGCCTCGACAAAGGCTTCATAGAGTTCGCGCGCCTTCGACCCCATCGGGACGTCGGCGTCGACGCTTGCCGCCGCTTCCATCGCGAGACGCAGATCCTTGAGCATCAGCGCCGCGGCGAATCCGCCCTTGTAATCATTGTCCGCGGGGGTCGTCGGCCCGACGCCGGGGAGCGGCGCATAGCTCGTCAGCGACCAGCATTGCCCCGACGACACGCTCGCGATGTCGAAGAATTTCTGCGGATCGAGCCCCAATTTCTGCGCGAGCGCGAGCGTCTCGCACGTCGCGACCATCGAGGCGCCGAGCAGCATGTTGTTGCAGATCTTCGCGCCTTGTCCGGCGCCGGCATCGCCCGCGTGGATCACCGCCTTGCCCATTTTGGCGAGGATCGGTTCGGCGCGTGCGAAACCGTCATCGGTGCCGCCGACCATGAAGGTCAGCGTCCCGGCGTTGGCGGCGGCGATGCCGCCCGACACCGGCGCGTCGACCGCGACGAGACCCTTGGCGGTGGCGGCGTCGATATTCGCGCGCGCGGTCGCGACGTCTATCGTCGAGCAATCGAGGAGCAGGGTGCCGGGGGCGGCATTGGGGAAGACGTCGGCTTCATAAACCGACGCGACATGTTTGCCCGCGGGGAGCATCGTCACGACCGCCTCGGCACCGGCCACGGCCCCGGCCGCCGACGCAGCGCGTATGCAGCCGGCTTCGACTGCACGCGCGAGCGCCTCTTCGCTAAGGTCGAAGGCGCGGACCTCATGCCCCGCCTTGGCGAGATTGGCGGCCATGCCGCCACCCATATTGCCGAGTCCGATAAAGGCGATTTTCATGTCAGCGACCTTTCCAAACGCCTTCGCGCTTCTCGATGAAGGCGGCCATGCCTTCGGCCTTGTCCTCGGTCGCGGCGAGGATCTGGAACAGGCGGCGTTCGTAGATCAGCCCCTGATCGAGCGTCGTTTCGAATGCGGCGTTGACCATATCCTTGTTCACCATCGCGGCCATCGGCGGCATGCTCGCAATCGTGGTCGCGGTTTTCACCGCTTCGTCGACCAGCGTCGCATGTTCGACGACGCGCGCGACCAGCCCTGAGCGTTCGGCTTCGGCAGCGTCCATCATCCGGCCGGTGAGGCACATTTCCATCGCTTTCGCCTTGCCGATCGCGCGCGTCAGCCGCTGCGACCCGCCCATGCCGGGCGCGACGCCGAGCTTGATTTCGGGCTGGCCGAATTTCGCCTTGTCGGAGGCGATGATGAAGTCGGCCATCATCGCGAGCTCGCAGCCACCGCCGAGCGCGAAGCCGTTGACCGCGGCGATCCACGGCTTGCGCACCTTCTTCACGAAATCGCTCGTCCATTTCGAGAAGAAATCTTCGAGGTAGAAATCGGACGCGGGCTTGTCGGCCATTTCCTTGATGTCGGCGCCGGCGGCAAAGGCCTTGTCGCCCGATCCGGTGAGCACGGCGCAGCGCTGGCTGTCGTCGGCCTCGAACGCAGCGAAGGCCGCGATCAGGTCATCGAGCACACCCGAGTTCAGCGCATTGAGCGCCTGCGGGCGGTTGAGCGTCACCAGCGTGACGGCCCCGCGCGTTTCGACGAGGAGGGTTTCATAGCTCATGGTCTTGTCCTGTGTCAGCGGTTGGCGTCGATATTGCGCAGCAGCACTTCGAGCTGCGCCGGGGTGGCATGTTGATGCGCTTCGTCGGTCGAGGTCGGCTGGTTGTCGTAGGGGATGGGCTCGTCGAACTGGTCGGCCGCGAGATCCCAATAGCGCCCGTCGATCCGGTTGTAGAAATGCGTGCCGCCCTTCGTCGCGGTCTTCATGATGTCGCCGCCGAAATGGTGATGCACGGCGAGCGCCGTGACCGCGCACTGGTTGCGGCACGGGTTTGCGGGGTCGAACGGGTCCGATATCGTTTCGGCCGACCAGCTCCGCTTTACCACATGATAGAGGGCGACCGGATCGGCGAAGCTCATAACGGCGTCCATTTCTTGTTTTCGGGGAGCGGCGCGAAGATCGCGTCGATCCAGTCGTCGGTGACGGCTTCGGGGGTCGGCGGATCCCATTTGGGGCTGTTGTCCTTGTCGACAATCAGCGCGCGGACGCCCTCGATAAAGTCGTGCATCGCGACGACGCGGCTGCCGATCGCATATTCCTGACCCATCTGCGCCGCGAAGTCGTGCATCTCGCCGCCTTCCTTGAGCTGGCGCAGCGCGACCTTGCACGTCTGCGGCGATTTGCCGCCGAGCGTGGCGAGTTCCTTCGTCGCCCACTCGCCGCCGTCGGCCTCGAGCGCGGCGAGGATATCCTCATAGGTGTCGCTCGCGAACAGCCGGTTGATCCGGTCGAGATGCTGGGTGATCGCGGCGGGCGGTGCGGTGACCGACAGCTCGCCCAATATGCCGCCGATGCGGTCGGGGTGCGCCGCGATGCGCGCTTTCGCCTCGGCGAGCTTTTCGGACGGCAGATAATGGGTGGCGAGACCGAGCGCGAGGCATTCGGCACCGTCGAGCCGCGCGCCGGTGAGCGCGAGATATGTGCCGACGCGCCCTTCGAGCCGCGGCAGGTACCAGCCGCCGCCGACGTCGGGGAAGAGGCCGATCCCGGTTTCGGGCATCGCGAAACGTGTATGTTCGGTCGCGACGCGATATTTCGCCGGCTGCGAAATCCCGACCCCGCCGCCCATGGTGATGCCGTCCATGAAGGCGACGACGGGCTTGGGGTAAGTGAAGAGCAGATGATTGAGGCGATATTCGGTGTGGAAGAAAAGCCGTGCTTCCTTGCCGTCCTTCGCGCCGCTCTCGGCGAGCATGCGGATATCGCCGCCGGCGCAGAAGCCGCGGCCCTCACTATGGTCGATGATCACCGCCTCGACCGCATCGTCATCGCGCCATTTCAGCAGCGCATCGATCATCGCTTCGCACATCGGCAGGTTGAGCGCGTGGATCGCCTTCGGACGATTGAGCGAAATGCGGCCGACGCGGGCGTCGACGCTGGTCAAAACATCTTCGGTCATTGGCGCAGCAGGTCCCTTCCGACGATCATCCGCATGACCTGGTTGGTTCCTTCGAGGATCGAATGGACGCGCAGGTCGCGCCAGAAACGCTCGATCGGATAGTCGCGGAGATAGCCATAGCCGCCGAACAGCTGGAGTGCGTCGTTGACGATCTTGCTGCCATTGTCGGTCGCGAGCCGCTTCGCCATCGCCGAGAAGCGCGACTTGTCGGGGGCGTTCGCGGTGACCTTTGCTGCCGCGAGATAAAGCAGCGCGCGCGACGCTTCGAGGTCGGTCGCCATGTCGGCGAGCATGAACTGCGTGTTCTGGAAATCGGCGATCGGGGACCCAAACTGCTGGCGATCCTTGGTGTAGGCGATCGCTTCGTCGAGACAGCGCTGCGCCCCGCCCAAGGAACAGGCGCCGATGTTGAGGCGACCGCCATCGAGCCCCGCCATCGCGAAACGGAAACCGTCACCCTCGGCGCCGACCAGATTTTCCACCGGAACGCGGCAATCCTCGAAAATCACCTGCGCGGTCGGCGAAGCGTTCCAGCCGAGCTTTTTCTCGGGCGCGCCGAAGCTGAGGCCCGGGGTGTCCTTTTCGATGACGAGGCAGGAGATGCCCTTCGACTTCTCCTCGCCGGTGCGAACCATGCAGACATAGATGTCGTTATAGCCCGCGCCCGAGATGAACTGCTTGGTGCCGTTCAGCACATAATGGTCGCCGTCCTTTTTCGCGGTCGTCTTGAGCGCCGCGGCGTCGGATCCCGAACCGGGTTCGGTGAGGCAATAGCTCGCGATCTTTTCCATGCTGACGAGCGACGGCAGGAAACGGTCCTTGATCTCCGCGCCGCCGAAGCGGTCGATCATCCACGTCGCCATATTGTGGATCGAGACATAGGCGCTGGTCGCGGGGCAACCATAGGCCATCGCCTCCATGATCAGCGCGGCTTCCAACCGGCCGAGTCCGATCCCGCCCGATTCCTCGGCGACGTAGATCGCGCCGAAGCCGAGCTCGCCCGCCGCCTTCCACACATCGACGGGATAATGGCTTTTCTCGTCCCACTCGGCCGCAAAGGGCGTGATGCGGTCGGCGGTGAATTTGCGCGCCATATCCTGGATGGCGAGCTGGTCGTCGGTAAGCTGGAACTGGTCGGTCATGGTCACTTCTCGATAATGGCTTCGGCTTCGATTTCGACTTTCCACTCGGGCCGGATCAGCGCGGGCACAACCAGCATCGTCGATGCCGGACGCACATTTTTGAATGCCGATCCGTGCGCAAGCCCGACCAGATCGGCGTCGGCGGCGTCGGTGATGTACATCCGCGTGCGTACGACGTCGGCATAGCTGCCGCCGAGCGCTTCGAGCGCTTCACCGATAATCGTCAGGCATCGCGCGGCCTGAGCCCCGGCATCGCCGGGGGTCGACGATCCGTCGGGCTCGATCGGCGCGCAGCCCGCGACGTCGATGCGGTTCCCCACCCGGACCGCGCGGCTGTAGCCGTAAACCGGTTCGAACGGGGATGCCGAGCTGTGGTTGCGGCGGCTGGGATCAGCCACAGCTGATCCGCTCGATCTTGAGCGCATCGTCATAGGATACGGTCAGGCGGTCGGGGCGGAAGTCCATGGTAACCGCGGTGCGCGGCGGCACCCAACGCAGCGTCGTCGCGCCGCTGCCCTTGAGCAATTGGCCGCCGACTTCGGCAGTCGCGGTCTGGCCGACGAGCGACTGCACCGCGTCGGCATTGCAGGCGGCTTCGGCGGGCGGGGTCGGGGTCGATTCGACCGGCGTCCGTTCCTGCGTACAGGCGGCGAGCGGCAGGAGGGCGGCAATTGCGATCAGGCGAATATCCATCTCAAATCTCCCTTTTCCCATGTGTCAGGTACAGCGCGTATAGCGCATCGGACCGGCGGCGGCACCATCGCCCTCGTCGCGGCGAACGAGCGTCTTGCCGCCATCGGCCAGTTCGAGCTGCATCCGGCGATCCCATTCGATCCCCTCGCCGCTGAACCTGTAATCGGCGACGACGCGGCCGGAGTCGCTCTCGCGAACCCGCGCCAGTTCACCGTGCGATTCGTAGAAGCGCAGGTTCGCCGCATCGATCGTCAGCGCGGTGAGGTCGGTGCCCTTCCGGGCCTTGCAGTCCGCAACCTTCAGCGCCCAGCGACCGCGGATCGCGGGCGGGATCGTCTTGCCGTCGGCCGGCGCCTTGGTTTCGGGCGTCTCGACGGGCTGCTTGGCCTTTTCAGGCAAGTCGGCGTCGACCGCCGTTTCGGCGGGCGCGGGGCGCTCGGCCTTTTGCAGCGGGCCGATCGTAGCACTGGCTTCGGGACCCGATTCCTCATCCTTGCCGCCGCTGCACGCGGCAAGCAGTAACAGGGTCGTGGGAAGCATCTTGCGGATCATCTCTCGTCTCCTTCGAGAAGAGAAATGCCCGGCGCGAGGCGCGGGTTTCATCGCCGGCCGCATCATTCGCTTAGCACCTGTTCGCGAAACACCGTGGTGGCGAGATCGGTCTGATTATAGCGATACCAGCGCGGCGCGGGCACGCCGGCCGCCCATGCGAGCGCTTCGGTCAGCGTGCCGTTCGCCGCCGGCACATCGGGCATTTCCTGGCCAAGCGGGTCGGCGTAGGCCGCATCGGCGCTGACGACGGTCCAGCCCGCCCTGCGCAGCGCGCGAACAAGGTCGCCGATATAGAGCGCGGCTAGGTCGGTTTCGTGGAGCAGCATCACCTGCACCGGCTGGCGGCCGGTGACCTGTTGCAACAGGCCGTCGGCAAAGTCGGCGGCCTCGACATGCCAGGTGACGTAGAGGTCGCCGAGCGCCGCACGGTCGACCGGCTTGCCCGCCTGCACGGCTTCGCGTGTCAGCGTTTCGAGATGCCAGTCGGACGATTCGGCGGTGACATAACCGTTGCGGAGGCCGCGCGCGGCGAGGCCGGCCCGGACCGCATCACGCTTGACCTTGTCCTTGCCGCCTTCGTCGAGGAAGGGAAAGCGGAACCAGGGGCGATAGCTGGGCCGCCCCTTGAGCCATGCCTCGGCCGCGTCGATGTCGGCGAGGTAGGCGTCGGCGGTCGTCGCGCCCAGATGTGGATGCGTATTGCTGTGGTTCGCGATGACATGCCCCGCGGCGACATAGGCAGCGATGCGTTCGGCGCCGCCGACGCCATCGCCCTGCCCGATCGCAGCGGGATTGACGAAGAAGACCGCTTGCGGCGCGTCCGCCTTCTTCAGCTCGGCGATGATGCGCTGCGTGCGCTCGTCGGGCGTGAAGAAAGCGCCCCGGCCGCGCGGGGCGTCGTCGAACGACAGCGCGATCATCTTCTGCGCTGCCGCCGGAACCGGCAGCAGCAACAGGAGCATCAGGGGAAGAAGCAGCCGGCGCAGCAACGCCGGCTTACCCCATCGTCGGGATGACGAAGGCGTTGCCGCCGTCAGGCGAGCCGTCGGGCCAGCGCGCGGTGATCGTCTTGACCTTGGTCCAGAATTTCACGCCTTCCATGCCGTGCTGGTTGGTGTCGCCGAAGCCCGAACGCTTCCAGCCGCCGAAGCTGTGATAGGCGACGGGCACCGGGATCGGCACGTTGATGCCGACCATGCCGACCTGCACGCGCGCCGCAAATTCGCGCGCGGCGTGGCCGTTGCGCGTGAAGATCGCGACGCCGTTGCCATATTGGTGCTTCGACGGCAGTTCGAGCGCGGTTTCGAAATCGGGTGCGCGGACGATCTGCAGCACAGGGCCGAAGATTTCTTCCTTGTAGCTTTCCATGTCGGTGGTGACATGGTCGAACAAGGTCGGGCCGACGAAGAAGCCCTTTTCATGCCCCTGCAAGGTGAAGCCGCGGCCGTCGACGACCAGCTCGGCGCCCTCGTCGGCGCATTTGGCGATCCAGCCTTCGACCTTGTCCTTGTGCGCCTGCGTCACGACGGGGCCATAATGCGCCTCGGCATCGGTCGACACGCCGACGCGCAGCGCCTCGATCGCCGGGATCAGCTTTTCGCGCAGGCGGTTCGCGGTGTCCTCGCCGACGGGGACGACCACGGGCAGCGCCATGCAGCGCTCGCCCGCCGAGCCGAAGGCGGCGCCGGTCAGGTCATTGACGACCTGATCGAGGTCGGCGTCGGGCATGACGATGCCATGGTTCTTCGCGCCGCCCATCGCCTGCACGCGCTTTCCGGCGGAGACGCCGCGGTTGTAGACATAATGCGCGATGTCCGACGATCCGACGAAGCTGACCGCGCCGATGTCGGGATGGTCGAGGATCGCATCGACCATTTCCTTGTCGCCATGGACGGTCTGGAAAATGCCCTCGGGCATGCCGGCCTCGAGGAAGAGTTCGGACAGGCGGACAGGGACCGAGGGGTCGCGTTCGCTCGGCTTCAAGATGAAGGCGTTGCCGACCGCGGTCGCGACGCCGCCCATCCACAGCGGGATCATCGCGGGGAAGTTGAACGGCGTGATGCCCGCACCGATGCCGATCGGCTGGCGCATCGAATAGACGTCGATGCCGGGGCCGGCGCCCTGCGTATATTCGCCCTTCAGCACATGCGGGATTCCGCAGCAGAATTCGATGACTTCGAGCCCGCGCTGGATGTCGCCCTTCGAGTCCGCGATCACCTTGCCATGCTCCGACGAGAGCATTTCGGCGAGCTGGTTCATATTCGCTTCGACGAGGCGCTTGAATTCGAACATCACGCGCGCGCGGCGCTGCGGGTTGGTCGCGGCCCAGGCCGGCTGTGCGGCCTTCGCGGCGGCAACGGCGCGGTCGAGGATCGCGCGATCGCCCAATGCGACCTGCGCCTGTACGCCGCCATTATTGGGGTCGAGGACATCGCCGAAGCGGCTGCCGCCGCCGGCACCGCCGGCAATATGGTGGTCGATCTGTCGCATATCCGAGTCTCCCATAAGATGTTGCCGCTGCCACAGCCGAGTTACGGGGCGATTGCAAGGGATAGACTTGCAGGCGCATCCTGCATATTTGCAGTCTATGGACTGGGACAAGCTGCAATATTTCCTGTTCGTCGCCCGCCACGGCACGCTCGCGCGCGCCGGCGCGGCGCTGCACGTCGATGCGACGACGGTCAGCCGTCAGGTCAGCGCGCTCGAGGCCGCACTTCAACAGACCTTGTTCGAACGCGCGCCGACGGGTTTCGTTCTGACCGCAGCGGGCCGCGCGCTCGTTCCGCACGCCGAAGCGATGGCGGCGGCGGCGGCGCGCATCCATTCGGCGCAGGCAGGCGGATCGGCCTTGTCGGGGCAGCTTCGCGTCAGCGTCTCCGAAGGCTTCGGCAACAGCTTCATCGCGCCGCGGTTGGGCAAATTCGTCGCCGCGCATCCCGAACTCGAAATCGACCTCGTCGCCTCGTCGGGTTTCCTCAACCCTTCGCGGCGCGAGGCCGATATGGCGGTGCTGCTTGCGCGCCCCAGAAAGGGCCCGCTGATCACGCGCAAGCTGTCGGACTATAGCCTCGGCCTCTATGCCCCCGCCGACCGGCCCGACTGGCAGGATGCCGTGTCGACCGCACCGCTGTCGCGCGCGGGCATCCCGGTGATCGGCTATATGCCCGACATCCTCTACGCGCCCGAACTCGACTATCTGGGTGAAATCGAGCCGGGGCTGCGCGCCAATGTGCGCTCCTCGTCGATTCTCGCGCAGCGACGGATGATCGCGGGCGGCGCCGGCGTCGGCGTCCTCCCCTGCTTTCTCGCGAGCGGCGATCCGGGGCTGGTGCGCGTGCGCCCCGATCAGGTGATCGCGCGCGCCTTCTGGCTTGCGCTCCACCGCGACGTCGCACCGCAACCGCGTATCCGGGCGTTCATCGACTGGCTCGATGCCGAAGTAAGGGAGAGCCGGGGTCTGCTGGTGCCGGCCTAGGCCGGCCGCCAGTCCGAGGCGACCAGTCCGCCCTCACCGAATATCCGTTCGATCGCATAGGGACCCGCCGCTGCGGCCCGCAACCGGTCGGCAAGCGGGTCGTCGATCGGACGGTCGCTCCGCAGGAAGGCGATCCACGCAGCAATCGCCGCTTCGAGCGATCCGCAACGCGCGCCACGCTTCTGATGCCACGCCAAAGTTTCGAGCCAGCGCTGCGGGATCTTCTGGCTGCCATCCATCGCAATCTGGATCAGCCGGTGATGGAGCGCCGGATTGGCGAAGCGGGCGAGCAGCGCATCGGCATAGGCGGACAGATCCTGCCCCGGTGCGGCGTCGATCGTCGGCGCGGCTTCATCGCGCATCAGCCGTTCGATCACCGCGCGGATCGCGGGATCGGCGATCGCCTGATGGACATAGTCATGCCCCTTCCCCAGCCCGATATAGGCAAGCGCCGAATGCGCGCCGTTGAGCATGCGGAGCTTCGCGGTCTCGTAGGGCGCGACATCGGCAACGAGTTCGGCACCGACATTCTCCCAGCGCGGGAGCGGGCCGGCAAAATCATTCTCGATTACCCACTGGCTGAAGCCTTCGGTGACCACCACGCCTTCGTCGCGGACGCCAAGCGCGGATTCGATGGCCGCGCGGTCGGCGTCGGTCGTCGCAGGGACGATGCGGTCGATCATCGTCGCGGGACAGCGGCACTGCGCGTCGAACCAGTCGACGAGGTCCGGATGGTCCGAGGCGAGATATTCGCGCATCAGCCGGCGCAGCACCGCGCCATTGTTCGCGAGATTGTCGCAGCTGAGCAAGGTCAGCCCGGACAGCCCGGCCGCATGCCGTGCCGCCAGCGCCGCACCGACGAAACGGTAGAGGCTCGACGGTCCCTTCGCAGCAGCAAGATCGAGCGAGCCGTCGGCAGTGCGCAAATAGCCCTTCTCGGTGACCGTGAAGCTGACGATATGCGTCGTGGGCGCGGCGATGGCGTCGATCACGGCCTGCGGATCGTCCGCCGCGACGAGCACCTTCTGCACCGCGCCGATCAGGCGCAATCCGGTCCCCACTGCGCTACGCGCGCTGACTGTATAGAGCCCATCCTGCGGGTTCAGCTGCGAGGCAACGTCACCCGAACGCAGCGAGACGCCGATTATGCCCCAGTCGCGCTCACCCGCCGCCATCGCATCGTCGGTATAGACGGCCTGATGCGCACGGTGGAACGCGCCGATCCCGATATGGACGATCCCCGCAGTCTGCGCCGCGCGGTCGTAACCCGGCGCCTGCACCGACGCCGGGATCAGCGTTTCAGCCGACAGCCTCACAGCTTGTACGCGGCCTTGGCGAGATTGTAGCTGAGATCGGCCGCGAGTTCGGCGGCCTCCCATTCCTCCATCCGGTGCTCGGCGACGAGCTGCGCGAGGAAACCGCAGTCGATGCGCCGCGCGACATCGTGGCGCGCGGGGATCGACAGGAAGGCGCGCGTATCGTCGTTGAAACCGACTGTATTGTAGAAGCCGGCCGTCTCGGTCATCTGGTTCCTGAAACGGCGCATCCCTTCGGGACTGTCGTGAAACCACCAGGCGGGGCCGAGCTTCAGCGCCGGATAATGGCCCGCGAGCGGCGCGAGTTCGCGCGCATAGCTCGTCTCGTCGAGCGTGAAGAGGATGATCGTCAGCCCCGCTTCATTGCCATATTTGCCGAGCAGCGGGCGCAGCGCGTGGACATAGTCGGTCGCGGTCGGGATATCGGCGCCCTTGTCGCGGCCATAATGGTCGAACAGCCACGGGTTGTGGTTGCGGAGCGCGCCGGGGTGGATCTGCATCACCAGCCCGTCGTCGAGGCTCATCCCCGCCATCACCGTAAGCATATGCGCGCGGAACAGCTCGGCATCGGCGGCGCTGACATCGGCGCCGGTGACGCGCGCGAACAGCGCCTCGGCCTCGGCGTCCGACAGGTCGGCAGTCGCGGCGGTCGGATGACCATGGTCGGTCGAGGTCGCGCCCATTTCGGCGAAGAAAGCGCGGCGACCCCGGTGCGCGGCGAGATAGCCGGCATAGGAGAAGGCGTCTTCGCCCGACAGGTCGGAGAAGCGTTTGAGGTTGTCGCGGAAGCCCTCAAACTCGGGATCGATCACCGGGTCGGGGCGATAGGCTGTGATGACGCGTCCCCCCCACTCGCCGCTCGCATTGGCGGCGCGGATCACGGCATGATGTTCGAGCGTGTCGAGCGGGCTTTCGGTCGTCGCGATCACCTCGATCCGGAAGCGGTCGAACAAGGCGCGCGGGCGGAAGGCATCGGTCGCGAGCGCATCGGTGATGCGGTCGTAATAGAGATCCGACGTTTCGGCCGAAAATTGCACGTCGAAGCCGAAGGCTTCGGCAAACACCCAGTCCATCCACATGCGGCTCGGCGTGCCTCGGAAGAGATGGTAATTTTGCGCAAAGATCCGCCAGCTTTCGCGCGGGTCGGCTTCCCTGTTCCGGATACCGAGCGCACCCAAAGAAATGCCCTGCGAATAGAGCATCCGGAAGACATAGTGATCGGGATGGAGCAAGAGCTCCGCCGCATTGCCGAAGGGTGCATTGCCCGCGAACCAGCTCGAGTCGGTATGCCCGTGCGGGCTAACGATCGGCAGGCCCGCCACCTCCTTGTAGAGCCGGCGCGCGATATCGCGCTGCGCCGGATCGGACGGAAAGAGGCGGTCGGGGGAGAGTAGCAGCGGACGCGGCATCGGATCAGGCTTTGCTTTCGACAGTCACCGGCGCGAGGCGCGGGCTGAGGATATGGATTGCCAGCACGGCGAGGAAGTAGACGACGGTACAGGCGGCGAAGATGACCGTGTAATTGCCGCCCGTCGCATCGAGGACGAGCCCGGTCGATTTTGCCATGATCATGCCGCCGACGCCGCCCGCGAAGCCGCCGAGCCCGATCACCGAACCGACCGCGCGTTTCGGGAACATGTCGGGCGGGATCGACAGGATCGTCGACGAAAAGGCCTGATGCCCCGCGAGCGCGATGCCGATCAGCACGACCGCGAGCCACATATTGTCGAGCCCCGAGACGAACAGCAAAGGCAGCACGCAGCAGCCCGCGCCGAGCATCGTCGCCTTCCGCGCAAAATTGACGCTGTGCCCCGACTGGATCAGCTTCGACGACACCCAGCCGCCGAGGATGCTGCCGACGTCGGACAGCAGGTACATGATGATCATCGGCAGCAGCACGACCTTCAGATCGACATTGTAGGTCGTGCTGAAATATTTGGGCAGCCAGAAGAGCATGAGGAACCAGACCGGGTCGGTCAGGAACTTGCCGGTCGCATAGGCCCAGGCTTCGCGCTTGGTGACGATGGCGCCCCAGCCGAGGCGCTCGATCTTTTCGGGCGGATCATGTTCGATCCACGCGAGTTCGGCGTCCGAGACCTTCCCGCTTTCGCGCGGGTTGCTGTAGAGCCAGAGCCAGAGAATCAGCAGCAGGACCCCGAAAGCCCCTGTGTAGATGAAGGTCTCGCGCCAGTCGAAGCCCATCCAGACCATGAATAGCGCGATCGTCGGCGCGGTCAGGATGACGCCGATCGTCGTCGCGCTGTTGACCCAGCCGATCGCGTAGGAGCGTTCCTTTTGCGGGAACCATTCGCTCGACGCGCGGACGACCGACGGGAAATGCCCCGCCTCGCCAACCCCGAGGATCACACGCGCCATCATGAAGGAGACGACCGACGAGGCGAAACCGTGCGCGACATGGCCGACGGTCCAGATGCTGATCGCGATCGCATAGCCGACCTTCGGCCCGAAACGGTCGATCAGCCAGCCCATGAGGAGGAAGCCCAGCGCATAAGCGGCCTGGAAGGCGGTGACGATATTGCCATAGTCATTCTCGCTCCACCCCAGCTCGGTGCCGAGCGTCGGGGCGAGCAGGCCGAGCATGGTGCGGTCGATATAATTGACCGTGGTCGCGGCAAACAGCACCGCGACGATCAGCCAGCGGTAACGCCCCGACTTCGGCACCGGCGCCGCCGCCCCTCCGTCCGCGAATGCCTGTGCCATAATCCTCTCCCGTAATTTGCTTTAGTAGCTTTTGATCGAGCAGCCGACGCGGATTTTTCCGTCGAACAGCGCTTCGGCGCGTTGGCCGGGCCTGATTTCATGGATGCCGGTGATCGCGCCCGCCGACACCCAGGTGCCCGGCGGGATCGCGATACCCCGCACGCGCAGGATTTCGATCAGGAACAGCGCCGATCCGAACGGACCGTCGAGCATGGCCTCCATCGTCGCCGCGCCCACCGTCTCGCCGTCGATCGCCATTTCGACCGGCATGCGGATCAGGTCGGCGTCCTGCCAGCCGGCGATCGACGGGCCGAGGATCAGCCCCTTGTTGTTGCCATAGTCCGACGCGGTGACCGCAGGGCCGTGGCGATTGATTTCGGGAAAGGGCGAGCTTGCGATCTCGATGCCCGTGCGGACGTCGGCAATGCAGCCGCGCACGCTGTCGATATCATAGTCGCCCGTACCGACGTCGCCGAAGCACAGCAGTATCTCGGCTTCGGCCGCGGCAAAGCCGTCGGCATAGACGGGCATCGCCGGTTCGTCGGCGCCATCGAAAATCTCGTCGACAAAGATCGGGCCGGTCAGGCGGTTGCCGCCATAACGGTCGACGAGGTCGGGGGCGATGCGTCCGACCTTCCACCCGCCAACGCGGCGGCCGTCATAAGCGATCGCACTATCCTGGATCGCATAGGCCTCGGCCATCGTCTGCGGCATCGCGCCGGGATAGACGGTAAGCGGTGTCTTTCCCGCACGCGCGTCGATCAAAGCGCGCGCTACATTCTGTTGATCGCTTGTCGCCAGCATCTTTCTCATTTCCCTCTTCCGCGAAGCGGTGTAAGAGACACCGGTGTCAAAAGCAAGCCAATATCGGATGTATGACAAATTCCTTCGCCCCGACGATTGCTGAGCAGCGATGACCGGCGACCGCATAATCCGCGCGATGCGCGTCCATGACGCCGACAATGTCGCGACCGCGATTGCCGATATCGCCGCAGGTGAAGCGCCGTTCGCCGAGTCCGGCGTGCGGGCTTCGGTCGATCTGGGACGCGGGCACAAGATCGCGCTCGCGCCGATCGCGCGCGGCGCCGCAGTGGTCAAATATGGCTTTCCGATCGGCACCGCGACCGCCGACATCGCCGCCGGCGAGCATGTCCACAGCCACAATCTGGCGACCGCGCTCGGCGGGGACGGCGACTATCTTTATGCCGGGGCGCCGGCCGAGGCGCCGCTCGCCGACGTGCCGGCCCGCCGCTTTTCGGGCTATGTCCGCGCCGACGGCCGCGTCGGGACGCGCAACGAGGTCTGGATCTTGCCGACCGTCGGCTGCGTCGGCAATCTCGCCGCGCGCGTCGCGCGGATCGCGGGCGAACGCCACGCCGGGCGCATCGACGGCATCCACGCCTTCAAACATCCCTTCGGCTGTTCGCAGCTCGGCGACGACCTTGGCCATACGCGCGCGCTGCTCACGGCGCTCGCGCAGCATCCCAATGCCGGCGGCGTGCTGATCGTCGGCCTCGGGTGCGAGAGCAACCAGCTCGGCGCGCTTCTCGACCTCATCCCGGCCGAACGCCGCGCGCATATCCGCACGCTGTCGGCGCAGGCCGTCGAGGACGACGAAGCGGCGTGCCTCGAACATATCGACGCGCTGGTCGCGGGATGTAGCGACATGCCGCGCAGCGAAATACCGCTGTCGAAGCTTGTCCTCGGCGTGAAGTGCGGCGGCTCCGACGGCCTTTCGGGCCTCACCGCCAACCCGCTCGTCGGACGCATGGCTGATGCCGTCGCGGCGGCGGGCGGCAAGGTGGTGCTGACCGAGATCCCTGAAATTTTCGGCGCCGAGCAGATATTGATGGACCGCGCGGTGTCGCAGTCCGTGTTCGACGAGACCGTCACGCTCGTCCGCGACTTCAAGGAATATTTTATCCGCAACGGCGAGCCGGTGAGCGAAAATCCGTCGCCCGGCAATATCGCCGGCGGGATCACCACGCTCGAGGAAAAGTCACTCGGCGCGGTGCAAAAGGGGGGCAAGGTGCCCGTCGTCGACGTCCAGCGCTACGGCGGCGAAGCGACGCTGCCGGGGCTGACGCTTCTCGAGGCACCGGGCAATGATGCGGTCTCGTCGACCGCGCTGACCGCAGCGGGCGCGACGATCATCCTGTTCACCACCGGACGCGGCACGCCGCTCGGCTTTCCGGCGCCGACGCTGAAGATCGCATCGAACAGCGCGCTGGCGGAGCGCAAGGCGGGGTGGATCGATTTCGACGCCGGGACGGTGCTCGACGCGGGATTCGATGGCGCGGCGGGCGCACTGCTCGACCTGATCGCCGCGACCGCCTCGGGCGCGCCAACGAAGGCCGAAGCCAATGAAGAGCGCGACATCGCGATCTGGAAATCGGGCGTGACGCTTTAGTCGAGCGCGCGGAAGGCGAAATTGCGAAAGCGCGCCTCGCCCTGCCCGGCCGAATAGAGACCGGGGCGCAACATCAGGAAGCCGCCGCGCACGTTATGGTGGTATCCCGAGACCTCCATGCCGCGGTCGAACCTGACCCACGTCTTCCCGCCGTCGCCGCTGGTGTCGTAGGTGACGATATGGCGGTCGTTGGTCACGCGCATCCGCATCTTCGAACCGTGCGGATTCGCGGGGCGGGCGCGTTCGATGCCATATTGGTGCGTGACGAAACGTTCGCCGTCGAACCCGAGCCCGCAATAGAGTTTCTCGTCATAGAAGAGGATCAGCCCCGCAGTGCCGCCGGGCGCGATCTCGATATCGCATTCGAAGCGATACGCCCGATCGCCCGCGATCAGCAGCAAAGGCGATGAATCGACTGGGGCCCTGCCGCGTGCCTTCAACACCAGCGCGCCTTCCTCGGCGCGCGCCCGGCTGCGTTCGTCTGCAGCAGGCTTGAAGAAATTCCATTTCGCACCGAGCGCGAGCGCGCTGAAATCGTCCGACAACGCCATGCCGTGCGGCCCCGCGACCGTTCCGCCCTTGGGCTTGGCGATCGGCTGCGACAGGTCGCCGCCCTTCATCCTGAACCAGCCGTCGGCGGTCCATTCGATCGGGTCGAGCAGCGCCTGCCGCCCCAATGTCCAATAGCCATTTTCATAGCCATGATAGACGCTCCACCAGTCGCCTGCCGGCCCTTCGACGAGCGTCGCATGGCCGCGCGACCACCATTTTTCGTCCGCCGACTTGGTGTGGACGAGCGGGTTGGCGGGGCAATTCTCCCACGACCCGTGGATCGATTTCGAGCGCGCCGCGATCACCATATGCCCTGTGGGTGGCCCCGCCGTGCCGCCGACCGCGGTGACCATGTAGAAATAATCGCCATGGCGCGTGATCTTCGGCCCCTCGGGCGCGAACCCCTCGACCACCCAGTCGGGGGGATAGCGCCAGGGGTCATAGACATGCTCGGGCTCGCCGATGCGCGACAGGCCGTCGTCGGACAGGCGCACGCGATCGCCGCCCGACAGGAACAGCCAGCGCGACCCGTCCTCGCCGACAGCATGGCCGGGGTCGATATGATTGGGCAGATTGAGGTCGACGGGCTCGCTCCACGGCCCCTCGATCCGGTCGGCCCAGATCACCCAGCTCGTGTTCGGGCCTTTCGTGGGAATATAGAGATAATAGCGGCCCTTGTGCTTCACGAGCTCGGGCGCCCAGACCGACCCGATATTCTTCGTCAGCGCGGGACCGATCGGGCGCCAGTTCACCAGGTCGCGCGAATGCCAGATAACCAGGCCCGGATAGGAGTCGAAGGTCGAAAAGGTCATATAATAGTCGGCGCCATCCTTCAGGATCGAAGGATCGGGATGGTCGCCGGCCATGATCGGGTTGAGGAAACGCCCGTCGCCGAGGTCGGCCTTGCGCTGGCCGTCGAAGCCCTTGGCCCAGACCAGACCGGCTGCGCCCGACGCGGGGTCGGCCGCGAAGACCGACGCCCCGCCGAGCCCCGAAAGGCTGCTTGCCAGCAGGCCCCCGCTTGCCAGTTTCAGCACATCGCGCCGATCGGTCACACCCTTCTCCTCTTCCGAAAAAGAAAGGCCCGGTCCCCGAAATGGAAACCGGGCCTCACCGGGACGAACCCGTCGGCGTCAGATCTTGACGCGCGCGCCGAACAGGAAGGTTCGGCCGAAATGATTATTCTCGTAATTGCGGTCGGCATCGATATCGGTGAAACGATAGCGATATTCGTCGGTCAGGTTGATACCCTCGACCGAGATTTCGATATTCTCGGTGATCGCATAGCGCATCGACGCATCGACGTTGATCGTCGAACCATAGCCTTCGAACACGTTGCCGGTGCCGCTGTTGGCGTCGGCATAGCGGCTGCGATAGCTGATCGAGGCGCGCGCGCTGAACTTGCCATCGTCATAATAGAGCGTGCCGTTATAGGCGCGCTTCGACAGGTTGAAGAGCGTGCCGTTGCGGACCGCGTTGACGAGCGGCCCGAAGGCGCAGTTCGGCGCGACGCAAGTATCGATCGCGGGCCCTGAAACGCTGTAATCGGCGTCGGAATCGACGAAGGTCGCGTTCACGATCCCGCCGAAGTTCGACAGGAAGCCCGGCAGGAATTTGAACGGCGCCTGGAGCGACAGTTCGACGCCCTTCAGCTTCGCCCCCTCGCCATTGCCGATCGAGGTAATCGTCCATAGCTGGCGTTCGGGATCCCCTGCGGCGGGGCTGCTCGGCGGGATGACCGACAGCGGCAAGCCCGTCGACGCGAAGGTCCCGCTGGTCGTCGTCGCAACGGGGAAGCTCGCGATATCCTTCTTGAAGAAGGCGACCGAGAAGATCGATTGCGGCGCGAAATACCATTCGAACGCGAGGTCGTAAGAGGTCGCGCGGAAAGGATCGAGCACGGGGTTGCCGTAGTTGATACGATAGTTGAACCCGTCGACCGTCCCGCCGGGCGTCAGATTGCCGAGCGTCGGGCGCGTCATCACGTCGGCGACCGCCGCGCGGATGATGATGTCGTCGTGCGGGAACAGCGCGAGGTTCATCGACGGCAACCAGTCGTCATAGCTGCGCTTCAGCGTGACGAGCGTACCGCTGGTGAGCCCGCTCGACGTCTGGTCGGTCTTCACATAGCGGACCCCGGCATTGAGCGCGTAGCGCAGGCCGGCGATTTCGCCCTTGGTGTCGAACTGCAGATAGCCGCCCTTCACCTCTTCGCGCACCGCGCGGTTGTTGCCGGCATCGAGCGTCGGCACGCGGTCGTAAAGCTTGGTGAACGCCGTCGTCGCGTCGAGGTTGGGGACGAGCCACTGCGTCGTCGTCCCCGCCGGCTGCCCCGCCTTGCCCAGCGTGAACAGGTCGGCCAGCGCCGAGGTCACCGGGAAGCCATAAATCGCGTTCGGACCGAAGGCCGAGGTCGGCGAACAGGCGATCGTGCCGAGCACGCGGTCGATCCCGCCATTGCCGCACACGACGGTGTCGCGGGTGAAGGCGATGCTGCTGAAGTCGAAACGGCGATAGACGCCGCCCGCCTTGACCGTGAAGCCGTCGGTGACGTCCCATTCGGTGCGCAGCTGTATCGTGCGGAACTTGTTCACCACTTCCGACGGGCGGTCGCGGATTTCGGCGAGCTGGAAATTCGCCGGATCGGTCACGCTGGTCCCGAAGGACAGCAGCGGATTCTTCATATCGCTATAGTCGTAGCGATAGTCCTGCGCGTCGCGGTCGTCGAAGACGATCGTCGTTTCGAGCGGGATCGACGCCGTCGATTTCGACAGGCCGCCGAGCAGGGTGAAACGGAACGTATCGCTGACGTCCTGGTCCCAGGTCGCCCCGACCTGCCAGAATTCGGTCTTGGCCTTGCGCAGATAATGTTCGGTGCGCACCCAGGCATCGTCGAGCGTTGCCGAGATGAGATTGTTGTTGTCGTCGATCACATAGTCGCTGACGTTGATCGAGCGCTCGTTGCTGCGCAGCAGCACCTCGCCCCAGCGTTCGCGGCGCTGATGCTTGAAGTTCGAATAAAGCGCGTCGAGCGAAATCTTGGTCGCGTCGGTCGGCGCGAACTGGATCGATCCGGTCAGGCCGAGACGTTCCTTGTCGTGCGCGATTTCGCCATAGCGCGGAATGCGCGGGTGAAAGGCGAGCGCGACGTCGTCGCAGACTTCGCTGCGGATATAGGATCCGCCCGAGTTCGGCGTGGTCCAGCAGGGCGTGCCGTCGACCGAGTCGAAGCGCCCCTGCGCCCAACGGACGCTGTTGTTGCCGAGTTCGAGCGTCTTCTGCTTCGAATAGGCGGCCGACAGCGCAAAGCCGAGCGTGCCGGCATCGTTGACCCAGCTGAGCAGGCCCGCGACGCGCGGGCCGACCTTTTCCGAAAGATCGTTGTAGCTGCCCTGCGCCGACAGGACGGCGGTGAAGCCGCTCTTGCCGCCGAGCGGGTTGCCGGTGTTGAGGTCGACGACGGCGCCGAGCGAGCCTTCGTCGAGGTCGGCCGACGCCGTCTTGTGGACGACGATCGAGGTGAAGAGTTCGGACGCGAAGACGTTGAAGTCGAACGCGCGGTCGCGGTTCGCCGAAGCGCCGTCGGTCGAGGTCGCGACGGTTTCGAGGCCGTTGACGCGGACGCGGGTGAATTGCGATCCGAGCCCGCGCACCGTGATGCCGCGACCTTCGCCGCCATCGCGCTGGATGGTGATGCCGGGAATGCGCTGGAGCGATTCGGCCAGATTCTGGTCGGGGAATTTGGCGATATCCTCGGCAACGATCGCATCGACCGCGGCGACCGATTCGCGCTTCACGTCGAGCGCCTTGTCGAGCGAGGCGCGGAAGCCGGTGACGACGATCTCGTCCTCGGTCGCGACCGTTTCGTCCGCTGCTGCGGTGTCCTGCGCATAGGCCGGGGCCACCACGAGCACCGCCAGCGACGCGCCGCATGCCAGCCGGGTCAAAGCGCGAACGCTCCGCATTGCATGAATTGCCATTATCATCCTCCCTTGTGCCCCGTTGCCCCCGCTCGCGCAAGAAATGACACCGGTTACTTTGCTGGACAAAGCGATATGGCGCACCGCTTCATCCGTCGATTTTACAGAGAGTGAGATGGGCCGCCGCCATGCGCGACGAACCGGATCAGACCCTCTCCCTGGGAAATATTTTCTCGTTGACCGATTGGGGTAACCGGTGTCAGAAAGATTGCGGATTGCGACGAACATGTCAATACCCCAATGACGAGGAGAGACGGGATGGCCAAAAAGCCTTGGATAACTGCGCTTTTTCTGGCCCTTAGCCTGTCATCCGTTCCCGCGATGGCGGCTGGCGGCGCCGCGCTGGCCTTCCCCGGCGCGGTCGGTCCGGCCGCGCAGACTCCGGGCGGCCGCGGGGGCCAGATCCTCCGCGTCACGACGCTCGCACCCGACGGTCCGGGGTCGCTGAAGGCCGCGATCGAAACACCGGGTCCCCGGATCGTCGTGTTCGAGATAGGCGGCGTGATCGACATGGGCCGCGAGACGATCGAGATCAAACATCCCTATCTGACAATCGCCGGACAGACCGCCCCGGGGCCCGGCATCACGCTGATTCGTACGGGGATCGACGTGAAGACGCACGACGTCGTGATGCGCCATTTGCGCATCTACACCGGCGTCGACGGCCAGCCGAAGCGGAGCGGCTGGGAAGCCGACACCTTCTCCACCGTCGCGGCGCACAATGTCATCGTCGACCATTGCACCCTGATGTGGGGGATCGACGAGAATATGTCGGCGTCGGGCCCGCGCTTCACCGGCAACAGCGTCGATGAATGGCGGAAGGGCACGAGCCACAACATCACTTTTTCGAACAATCTCGCCGCCGAAGGCCTCGCCGACGCCAGCCATCCGAAGGGCGAGCACAGCAAGGGATCGCTGATCCACGACAATGCGACGGGCATCGTTTTCTATCGCAACGTCTGGGCGCATAATGTCGAGCGCAACCCGCTGATCAAGGGCGGCGGGCAGGCGCTGATGATCAACAACCTGATCTACAACCCCCAGCACCGCGCGGTGCATTACAACCTGATGAACCTCGAATGGGTCGGGCACGACTATGTGACGGGACAGATCACCGCGATCGGCAATGTCATGCGCGGCGGCAACGACACCGACAAGGACCTGCCCTTCCTGATGCTCGGCGGCGACGGCGACCTCGAATATTATGGCAGGGACAACCTCCACGTCGACCGCCACGGCGCACCACTTCCCGAATTCGGCCGCTATGGCGAAACGCAGGCGAAACTGATCCGCGCCAAGACGCCGCTCGCGCCGGTCGCCGGCTACAAGATCCTGCCGGTGCGCGATGTCGAAACCTCGGTGCTGTCGACCGCGGGCGCGCGGCCCTGGGCGCGCGACGGCGAGGAGATTCGCGTGCTTTTCTTCGTTGCCGAGGGGCGCGGCGAGGTGATCGACGACGAAAAGGAAGTCAGCGGTTACCCCAAGGTCAAGGAAGTGCGTGCCCCCTTTGTCGAGGGCGACTGGGACCTTGCAACGATGGAGCCCAGGTCGGGCAACTATCCCGGCCAGACGGCGCCGCTGCCACAGGAAAACCTGTCGGCGCGCGACCGCGCGTCGCGGACGGGGAATTGACGATGGGCGCGCTCGTCGCGCTGCTGCTTGCCGGAAGCGCGGCGCCTGCACCGGCGATGGTAGTGATCGACGAGGCGACGACGGTCCGTGAGGAAGCCCCGCCGCATGGGCAAATCGGCATGTCGACCGCCTACCGGATCAGCGACAGCGTCCCGGCGCCGCGCAGCTTCGAGTTTCGTAAGCGCGCACTGCATGTCGGCGCCGCGATCGGCATTCACCCCATCGACCATGACGAGATTTACTATGTCCTGTCTGGCACCGGCGTCGTCCATTCGGACGGCGACGAGAAAGCGTTGAAGGCAGGCACGGCCGCGTGGCTCTACCGGGGCGCCAAGGTCGGTATTCGTCAGACGGGGGACGAACCGCTGGTGTTGATCATCGCCTATCCGAACAAGGCGCCTGCGCCATGACGCTGGACCGGCGCATGCTGCTGTCGGCAAGCCTTGCACTGCCTTTTGCCAGTGCCGCCGCGAAAGAGGCATGGACGCGGCCCACGGGCCTGGCGCCCGACGCGAGCATCGCGCTCTGGCCCGAGGGGCATATCCGGCCGCCCTCGGGGCTCGTCGAAGCGGTCGTCCAGCGCAGCGACGATCCGAACGCCAGCGACCGGATGCTCGAGAAGATCACACGCCCGCGCCTCGACATCTTCCGCCCGGCAAAGCCCAATGGCGCCGCCGTCGTCCTCGCGCCGGGCGGCGGCTATCGATATGTCGTGGTCGACAAGGAAGGCTATGAGCTCGCGCGCTGGCTGAAAGCGCGCGGCGTCACCGTTTATGTCCTCTTCTACCGCCTGCCCGGCGACGGCTGGGCGAACGGCGCCGACGTGCCGCTCGCCGATGCGCAGCGCGCGATGCGGCTGGTGCGCAGCCGCGCAAAGATCGATGGCATCGATCCGGCGCGCGTCGCCTTCGGCGGCTTTTCGGCGGGCGGGCAGGTCGCGACGAGCCTGCTCACGCGCTTCGATGCCAAGGTCTATGATCCGGGCGATGCGGCCGACAGCCTGTCCGCGCGGCCCGATGCGCTCGCCGCCATCTACCCTGTCGTGTCGATGGACCCGGCGATCGCACACGCCGTGAGCCGTGGGAAACTGATCGGCGCCAATCCCGACGCCGCGCGCGAGACGCTTTATTCGCCCGAGCGCAACGCCCGCGCCGACCAGCCGCCGCTGTGGCTGCTCCACGCCGAGGACGACGAGGTCGTGAAGGTCGAGAACAGCGTCCGGCTACGCGAGGCGACGCGCGCCGTCGGGGCACCGATCGAAGCGCATTTCTTCGAACGCGGCGCTCATGGCTTCGGGCTTATGAAGACGGCAGGGCTACCCGTTGCGATCTGGCCCGAGCTGCTGTGGAACTGGCTCGGCGCGCACAAGATCGTCTAGCTGCCGGGCTGGATGTACGGCACCCGCGCGAACAGCTCGCGTTCCCACTGCCGCGGGTCGTTTTCGACGCGGCTCCTTGTATCGAAGATCATCGTCTGCCGCCTCGCAAGCGTGTAGGCTGGCCAGCCCGGATCGCCGGTACGCGCGAAGCGGACGAAAGCATCCATCACCCGGTCGCTCATCGCCTGCTGCGCTGGCGTCGGGTCGGGGATCGTGCCGAAGCTGAGCGCGATATCGTCGGCATGTTTCGCCTGTTCGAAATCGAGCTGGTAGACGAAGCCCGGATGCCCCGCCCGATCGCGCGCCTCGGCTTCCTCGACCTGCCCGCGCCAGCTCCGCGCCGAGGTCACGATGCGATGGAACAGTTCGAGCGGTTCGGCTTTCGGATAGCGGGCGCGAAACTGACCAACGACCCACGACGGCTCGATATCGATCCGCATTTCGGGCGCGATGCGCTCGGCGAGATTGTCGAAATCCAGGCCCGCGAGTTGCTTGCCCTCGGGCGTGTAAAAGGCACGCGTCTCCATCACGGTGTTGCCGAGCATCATCGGGATGCCCAGCGACTGCGGCGCGGCATCGGGCCAGAAGGGATGGCGCGTCAGATGCTTCATATCGAGCACCGGCCCCATATAGACCGAGCCACCGAGGATCGGGTCAGTCGCCGACAGCGCGGCTATAAATTGGTCGACCGGCGCGGTCGCCGGATCGACGCCCTTGCCGAGTTTGTCGAGAAACGCCTGCGCGCGCTTCGTTGCATTGAGCGGACCCGAGGCGGTGACCTGTTGCCCGCTCATCGTGATCGCCTTGTGGAAGAGGCCCTTCGCCTCGGGCATCGCCATCAGCGTCGCGATCTTCGCGCCGCCGCCCGACTGGCCAAAGACGGTGACGTTGCCCGGATCGCCTCCGAACGCCGCGATATTGCGCTGCACCCATTGGAGCGCGACGATCAGGTCGAGCTGACCCGCATTGCCGCTGTCGGGAAAGCGCGGATCGAGGCGCGCGAGATAGAGATAGCCGAGCGCGTTCAGCCGGTGGTTGACCGTGACCACCACGACATCGCCGCGCGCGGCGAGCGCTGCGCCGTCGTTGACCGGATCGGTGACGCTGCCGGTCGAATAGGCTCCGCCGTGGAAATAGACCATCACCGGCTTTTTGCGGACGGGCTTGCGGTCGGGTGTCCAGACGTTGAGGAACAGGCAGTCTTCGTCCTGCGGACGGTATCGGTCGCCGCTTTGCGGGCAAGCCGGTCCGAAGGCGGGAAAGCCAGATCGATATTGTTCGGCCTCGCGAACCGGAACCGGGGCCTGAAAGCGCGCAGCTCGCGCATAGCGGATACCACGGAAGGATCGGGGCGCGGTTTTTGTGAACGCATCTTCCCGGCTCTCGTAAAAGCCGTCAGGCGCCGCCACGCCACTGGTCGCGTTGATTGCCTCGAATCGGAACCCGGACAGAGCGAACCCGGCCGCAGCGCCGAGCACCGCCCGGCGCCCGACACCCTCAACGCCGGACATCTAGTCCGCCGCCGTGGAAGGCGTCGATATCGGCCTGCCCGAAACGGCTCGCATCGCCGGGCAGCGAATGTTTGAGGCAGGTAAGCGCGAGGCCCGATTCGGCCATGGCGCGCGCATCGCCGCCACCGAGATGCGCATGAAGGACGCCCGCGGCAAAGGCGTCGCCTGCACCGATGCGATCGACGATGCCGGTAACGTCGATCTCGGCCGTCTGGTGACAAGTGTCGCGCAAGTCGACGCGCGCCGCGATGCGGTGATGGTCGGCGGTGACCGTGTGCCGCGCGGTCGAGGCGATCAGCCGGAGCCCCGGGAAGGCCGCGAAGCCCGCCTCGGCCGCCTCGCGTCGCCGGTCTTCGCCGTCGCCGCTGAATTCCTTGCCCAGGACCAGCGACAGGTCGCGGTGGTTGCCGAACAGGATATCGGCGCTGCCGATCAGTTCGGACAGAACCTTGCGCGGGTCGCTGTCCCACGCGTCCCACAGCATCGCGCGATAATTGCCGTCGAAGCTGACCGGCACGCCGAGCCGCTTCGCCGCGTGCGCCGCCGCCAGCGCGGCCTCGGCCGAGCGCGGCCCGAGCGCAGGGGTGATGCCCGACAGGTGGAGCAGTCCGGCGCCCGCGAGCAGGCGATCGAAGTCATAGTCTTCCGGCCCCGTCGCTGCGAAACTCGACCCCGCACGGTCGTACACGATCTCCGACGCGCGCAGCCCGGCCCCGACGCTCAGGAAATAGAGCCCCATCCGCCCCGGACAAAGCGTGACGGCCGTGCAATCGACGCCCGCGCCGCGCACCGCCGCCACCGCTCCGCGACCCAGCGCATTCCCGGGAACACAGCTCACCATCGCGCAATCGTGGCCAAGATGCGCGAGCCCGATCGCGACATTCGCCTCGGCTCCGCCGACATGAAGCGACAGCGCCGGCGACTGCATCAGCAGCTCGTTGCCCGGCGCCGTCAGGCGGATCAGCAATTCGCCGAAAAAGACAAGGCGACCGTCGGTCATCTCACTCCCCGCTCACCCTCTCTGTTGCGGAGGGCGATCCGTTGTTGTTATCGCGCGAGCCAGCCGCCGTCGACGGCGAGGATATGGCCCTGCACATAATCCGACGCCGATGACGCGAGGAACACCGCGGCGCCGCCGATGTCGCTCGGGTCGCCCCAGCGGCCCGCGGGGATGCGCTCCATGATCTGGCGGTTGCGCGTCTCGTCGCCTTGCAGCGCGGCGGTGTTGTTCGTCGCGATATAGCCGGGCGCGATCGCATTGACCTGCACGCCCTTCGCCGCCCATTCGTTCGCGAGCAATTTGGTGAGCCCGCCGACGCCCGATTTCGACGCGGTATAGCTCGGCACGCGGATGCCGCCCTGGAAGGTGAGCATCGAGGCGATGTTCACGATCTTGCCCGATCCGCGCGCGATCATGTGACGACCGACGGCCTGACACAGGAAGAAGAGCGTCTTGAGGTTGGTGTCCATGACGGCATCCCAATCCTCTTCGGTGAAGTCGACCGCGTCGGCGCGGCGAATAATCCCGGCATTGTTGACGAGGATGTCGATGCGTCCGAACTCGGCGAGCACCGCGTCGACGAGCGGCTGGACCGCGCCGACGCTCGACAGGTCGGCGGCGAAATTTTCGCCCTTGCGGCCGAGCCCGCGCACCTTGCCCACCGTCTCATCGGCTGCCGAGCGGCCGGCGGCGGCGATATCGGCGCCGGCCTCGGCGAGCGCGAGCGCGATGCCCTGCCCGATACCCGTGTTGGCGCCGGTGACGAGCGCCACCTTGCCCGAAAGATCAAACAGCTTGCTCATGTCAGGCGAGCGCCGGCTCCGCCGACAGGCTCTTGAGATAGGCGCTGATCGCTTCGTCCTGCGAATTGGCATAGAAATAGTCGGCGAACTTCTCGCCCGCGATCGCGGCGCGCAGCAGCTCCTGGTCGACCGTCTTCAGCACGGTCAGCATGTCGTGACATGACGCCGCCTTCAGCTCCTTCAGGATGCCGCGGTTCTTGCGCATGATTTCGGCACGCTCCTTGGGATAGCCGAGGCCGCGCTCGCCATCGAACAGCTTGCGGTAGACATCGCGAAGATTGAGTTCGGCCGCCCAGCCGAAACCCTTGGCATAGGGCATCGAAATCGCGTTGCCGTCGTTGATCTGGCCGAACAGGAATGCGTCGGTCGGGTCGATGATCAGGCCGCAGAAGACGCCCGGCATCGCATTGCACGCGAGCATCGAGCCCATGCCCGTGCCGCAGCCGGTCACGACGAAATCGGCCGCCTTGGAATTGAGCAGGATCCCGGCCAGCAGGCCGTTCATGATATAGGTCAGCGACGCCTTGTCGTCGGCCGAATACATGCCGTAATTGAAAACCTCATGGCCCAGCGGCTCGGCGACCTCGGCCAGCGCCTCATGAATGATGCCATTCTTGGCGGCCTGGCTGTTCTCGGTGATCAGCGCAATCTTCATGATCGGTTCCTTTACTTCCTGTCGGTTCGATTTCCGGCTTGCCGCCTTGCTAGATTTGATGGTAACCGGTGTCAAGAACTATCGGCGGCCCCGGCGGACGGTTGATTTTAGCGGATCGAGCGCCCATCAGCATGGAAAGCGCGAGCGCGGCCAAGGGCTTGCAGGGGAAAGACGGAATATGGCGGCACAGGACAAGGGGCCGGGCAAGGGACCGGGAGGCAAGCAGCCGACGATCAACGACGTGGCGGCGCTGGCCGGGGTTTCGAAAAAGACCGTCAGCCGGGTCATCAACCGTTCGGAATTCCTGACCGAAAAGACGCGCGCGACGGTCGAAAAGGCGATCGAACAGCTTGGTTTCGTGCCGAATCCGCAGGCGCGTGCGCTGGCCTTTCGCCGTAACTTCCTGATCGCGCTGCTCCATGACAATCCCAACGCGCAGACGGTGCTCAACTTCCAGCGCGGCGTGCTCGACGCGATCAAGGACAGCGACCTTGCCTTGCTTGTCCGCCCGGTCGATCGCGGGTCGGACAAAATGCTCGACGATGTCCGCACCTTCCTCGAGAAACAGCGCCCGATCGGCGCGATGCTGCTGCCGCCGATTTCGGAAAATGACGATCTCGCCGCGCTCTGCGAGGATCTGGGCGTGCGCTATGTCCGCATCGGATCGGCACGGATCGACGATGCCAAACATTGCATCTCGTCGAACGACCGCGAGGTCGTGGCCGAAGCGGTGCGCGGGCTGGTCGCGCTCGGCCACCGCCGCATCGGCTTCGTGCGCGGCCCGATCGGCTTCCGCTCGGCGGCCGAGCGCGAAGAGGGCTTCCGCGAAGCGCTTGCCGAGGCGGGGCTCGACCTGCCGGCCGAACTTTATGCCCCCGGCAATTATCGTTACACCGCCGGCATCGAGGCGGGCGAAGCCCTGCTCTCGCTGTCCGCGCCGCCGACCGCGGTCTTCTGTTCGAACGACGAGATGGCGGCGGGCGTGATGAGCGTCGCACATGGCAAGGGCATCAAGGTGCCCGGCGAATTGTCGATCATCGGTTTCGACGACAGCCCGACCGCGACGCATATCTGGCCCGCGCTCAGCACCGTCCGCTGGCCGATCCGCGAGATGGGCATCCGCGCCGCGCAGACGCTTGTCCCCGACTTCCTCGGCCCCGGCGCCAAGGCATCGAACGACGAGACCACGGTCCTCGCGTCGACTTTCGTCGCGCGCCAGTCGGTCGCGCCGCCGCCTGCCCGCTAGGGCTCAACGCCGCCGGCGCGCGAGCTGATAGTCGTAGAGCGACGGCACGGCATCGACCGCCTGCCCCGTCCCCTCGATATAGGGCGCGGGATTATAGCTCACGCTGATCTTGCGGTTCGCATGCAGCCCGACGATCCGCTCGCCCGGGCCTTCGAGCCCGCTCGTGATCGCGACCGTCGCATCGGCGGGAACGCTGCCCGGCATCACCAGCTTCGCATTCCACAACGTGTTGTAGAGCCCATGCCCCGGCTTCCAATAGGGCGCGCCGCCGCCGACCCACAGCTGGTAATGCCAGCCGTCCTTGCCCTGTTTGGGGTCGATGTGCATTTCGATCGCGTCGAACAGATTCTGGTGGTTCGATCCGCTGTGCTGGTCGATGATCGCATCGCGGTCGACGACCGAACGCAGGAAAACCGACCGCGTCGAGCGCGTGTTGATGCTGACCGGATGGATCACCGGGTTCGCGACCTTCAGGTCCTTGACGAGCACATTGTGGACGGCGCCGACATGCACCGAATAATGCGCCCGCCGATTGCCCGTCGTCGTGACATCGGCGATCGTCAGGCTGGCTGCATTGTCGGTCAGCACGCCGCTGTCCGAACTGTCGATCGTCAGTTTCCGGACCCAGCCGTCGAACACGCCGGTCATATAGATGCCGTTATAGCCCTGTTCGAGGTGATGGCCGAACGACGGGGCGTCAGGGAACTGCAGCCGCAAATTCTGGATGCCGACGTTGGTCAGATGCGTCCAGTCGGCGACGACCGCAGGCTGGTCGGCGCGGATGTCGTGGAGCAGCGGATCGCCGAGCGTGACCGTCTTGCCGCGCACCGCCGCGACACGCGTCGCCTGTACGACGACCGGCCGGTTCGGCGAGGTCCAGTGATGCGACCCGATCGGCAAGTCGGTATCGCCATAAAGCGATTTCAATATCTGGCTCTTCGGCCCGTCGACCGAGAACCATTGCAACTGCACGACGTCGCCGGCCTTGAGCTTCGACCCGTCGTCGACGGTCAGCGTACGGCCGAATTGCTTGCCCGCCACGCCGTTCGCGAGCACCGGGTCTCGGACATCCTTGCTGCCGTCGTAGGAGACGGGCCGGCTCTTTTCGGGTGCGACGAGGATCATCCCGCCGGCCCAGCTATATTCGGTGAACAGATAGTCGATATTATGCTCGGGCTCGACCTGCTGCTTTTTCTCGCGCACCAGATATTCGCGCAGCTCGTCATAGTCGCGGCTCTGATCGATCAGCTTCAGCGGGCGCGGGAACCAGAGTTCGCTGCCCCCCGCGCCGTCGCCCGCACCGTCGAGAATGATATCGCTGCGCGTGATGCGCAGCACTTCGGTGATCTGCGTGCGCCCTTTCGGGAAACGCAACGTCACCTTGCCCTTCATCGCATTGGCCGCGGCGAGGGCGCGCAGCACCGCTTTCGTATCGTCGAGCCCGTCGTCGGGAATCGCGCCATGGTCGGTCACGTCGATAATCGTTCCGGCATCGGCCGGAATGGCGGCGAGCCCGAACCCATAACCCGCATAGCTGAAATCGGGCAGCGGATTGGCCTTTGCGACAGCAGGATCCGAAAGGATCGCGGGCAATTTCGCGGGCTGCGCCTGCGCGGGGAAAATCAGCGCCGCGCCCAACGCCAATCCAGAAACGAGGCGCGCAGCCCGGCTACCCATCATCATCAAATACCACTCCCTGCGACCCTTTGGACCATGCCGCCGCCGCGACCGGCGGCACCACTCCAGCTGATCAGAATTTCGCGCGCAACCCGACCGAGAAACGCCGCTCGGACAGGGCATAGCTGTTGAGCGCGGTCGTGTTGAAATTGCTATATTCGGTCGTCGCCGATTTCTTCGGCATCAGATTCTGCGCCTGCAACGACAGCGCGAAATTCTTCGTGATGTCGAGCCCGACCTGCGCATCGAGCTGCGAGCGCGAACCGACGAAGCTCGGCCGGCCTTCGGAAAATTCGAACACCGCCTCGTCGCGGTAATTATAGGCGATGCGCGCCGAGAAAGGCCCCTTCTCGTACAGGCCGACAAGATTGTAGCTGTTCTTCGACACCGCCACGAGCGGGAAGCCCGCCGCATCCTTCGAATCCGAATAGGTGTAGTTCGCGATGATCCCGAAGCCGTCGAGCGGCGACGGCAGGAAATCGAAGAATTGCTGGACGCCGATTTCGAAGCCCTTGATCTTCGCGCTCGACAGATTTTCGGGCCGCGAGAAGGTCAGCTCGCGCCCTTGGTCGTCGAGGCTGAGATCGACGCCGGTGGTCACGAAGCTGGCGATGAAATTCTTGACGTCCTTGTAGAAGACCGCGCCCGAGATCAGCGAGCTTTTGCCCGTATAATATTCGAAGCTGATATCGGCCTGCGTCGAGATCGGCGGTTCGAGATTCACATTGCCGCCGGTGACCGACAGGTTGGTTGCGTTGAAGAAGGTCGACGGCGCGAGGTCGGCGATCGACGCCCGCTGCATCGTCTGCGACCCCGACACGCGGATCAGGAAATCGTCGGTGATGTTGAAGGCGATATTCGCGCTGGGCAGCACATTGGTATAGCGGTTCTTGTCGTTGCGAAGCGTGCTGACCGTGCCGACATTGACGTAAGAGTCGACCGACAGGCGCGTCGCGGCGATGCGGACACCGGCGTTGGCCTTGTACGATATGCCCGCAATCTCGCCCTCGCCCGACACCATCAGGTAACCGGCGAGCGTCTTTTCGCTGAAATCATAGTCGCGCTGGAGGTTGGGAAGCAGCGTCGAGCGCCCGTTCGGATCGGGATTGGGCTCGGCCGCCTGCGCGCGGGTGAAGACATAGTCATAGGTCGGCGACAGGCTGAGGAAATCGCGCGGGAAATTGCCCGCGATATCCGGCAAAAACCCGCCGATCGGCTTCAGGAACGGCTCGATCTCGCCGCGCGTCGGCGTGACCTGGCTGCGGAAGGCATTCGATCGCGCATGCAGGTCGGTGTAGCGCACGCCCGCCGCGATCGTCACGCCGCCGCCACTTTCGTAGCTGACGTCGAGCTTGCCGGTCCATTCTTCGAGCAGGCCGAGCAGGCGGTTGCTGCGCACGCCGTTGGTCGCCGGATTATAGGAGGCATAGTCGGTCGGATCGAAGGTGCCGCCCAGCGTCAGCGACGGAATCCTGTTATCGCGAAAATCGAACGCGCCCGGAACCGGTGCCGTCGCCTGCAGCGTGATGATCTGGATCGTCTGGTCGATCGTGCCCTTGCTGTAATAGCCGTCGGCTTCGATCGTCAGCCCGTTGTCGCCCTCATATTTGCCGTTGAGGCCATAGAGGAAGCTTTCGGTCGGCTCGTTGCGGATCTGTCCCGCGGTGGTCACGGTGCCGTTGGCGTTGCCCGCGACGACCATGCCGTCCTCGACAACGCGGTTGGTGACGGGATTGGCTCCGGTCGGCAGGCGGAAGGCAAAGAAATCCTGGCGGCGCCCGGTCTTCAGCTTCGAATAGAGCGCGTCGGCGGTGACGGTGAATTCGGGCGTCACCTCGAACTGGATCGCGCCGTTGAGCCCGAGGCGCGAGCGGTCGACGGTGAATTGCTCATATTGCAACAGCGTCGGCGTCGGGATCGCCCCGCCGCCGGTGCCCGTATAATTGCGGTTGAGGAAATTGTTGCGCTCGAACGTCTGCGTGCTCGAGGTCCGCTTCTGATATTCGCCCGCGAGCATCACGCCGATACGGCCGTCGGCGAATTTGGTTGTGGCGAACCCCGTGATCGCGGGTTCGAACTTGTCCGAATTTTGTGAATAGGTTCCCTGCGCGCGAACCGAGATCGTCGGTTCCTTGAACGACAGGGGTTTGGGCGTGACGAGATTGACCGTGCCGCCAAGGCCGCCTTCGGCATCGCTCGCGAGCGGAGACTTGCGGACCTCGAGCCGGCCGAACAGCCCCGACGGCACCGAATCGAGACCGGAAGAGCGACCGAGCTGGTCGTTTTCGGGCGGCGACAGGCGCGCCGACCAGCCGAGCAGCGTGCGTGCGTCGACCTCGACGCGGACCTGCTGCAGGCCACGCACCGACACCGACTGGCCTTCGCCGAAGACGCGGGTGATCTGCACGCCGGTGACGCGCTGCAACGCTTCGGCGACATTGGCGTCGGGCAGCTTGCCGACATCCTCGGCGGTGATGACATCCATCACCTGCGCCGCTTCGCGCTTGATGTCGGCCGCCTGTTCGAGCGAAGCGCGGATGCCGGTGACGACGATTGCATCCTCTTCGGTCGAGGCGGCCGGCGCGTCCTGCGCATAGGCCGGCGCCATCGCCAATGCCGCGAGCGAGGCTCCGCCCGCCAGCTTTGCCAAAGACCGGATCGCCCGCGCCGCCTGAATAGCCATTTTCATCCTCCCACCCGGCGCCGGATTTCCCGCCCGCCACGATTTCCCACGGAGATGCGCCCGTTGAGGGGACTTCCGGCCTGCCTGGCCGCGCATCCGATTTTCTGTTTCGTTGTCCGGCACTGGTAACCGGTGTCACGAATGATGCGGGAACTACCGACATCCTGTCAAGCGATAATTGTATGACAACTGACGATTGGTATGACAACTTTCCGCGCACCGGCCGCTTCGCGTGCGCCCCGAAAAAAGTGTCGCAATTTGTCTCAACCCGCCCATTGGGCTTGCCAGCAAGGGGGCAATGGGTTGAATAGGCGCAAATCCTCCCTTCCGCCGCGACCCGAAACGAGATTGACTCCTATGCTGGACAAGAGGCCGCTGCTCCGCGCCGGAGCCCTGTGTGCCATCGCCCTGTCGCTGGCGGCCTGCTCGGCCGAAGAAGAAAAGGGCGGCCGCGGCGCCCCCGAAGTCGGCTTCGTAACCGTCAAGGTCGAGCCGGTACCCGTGACCACATCGCTTGGCGGCCGCGCGGTCGCCTTTGAAACCAGCGAAGTCCGTCCGCAGGTGAACGGCCTGATCCGCCGCCGCCTGTTCACCGAAGGCGCTTTCGTCCGCGCCGGGCAACCGCTCTACCAGATCGATCCCAGCCTCTATCAGGCTAGCGTCGATCAGGCGGCCGCCAACCTTGCGAGCGCCCGCGCCAGCGCACAGGCGGCCGACGAACGCGCACGCCGCCTCGAGCCGCTGGCCAAGATGCAGGCGGTGGCCGAGCAGGATTATACCGACGCGCTGGCGCAGGCGCGCATGGCGCGCGCCGCGGTCGCGCAGAACGGCGCCGCGCTCGAAACCGCGCGCATCAACCTGCGCTTCGCGACGATCACCGCGCCGATCAGCGGCCGCATCGGCCGCTCGCTCGTCACCCCCGGCGGCCTCGTCAGCGCGAGCCAGGCAACGCCGCTCGCGCTGATCCAGCAGACCGACCCGATGTTCGTCGACATGCAGCAGTCGAGCGCCGAGCTCACCACGCTGCGTCAGGCGATCGAAAACGGCGGGGTCACCGCGGGCAGCACATCGGTGCGCCTCCGGATGGAAGACGGCAGCGCCTATCCCTTTGCCGGCACGGTCGAGTTTTCCGATGTCACAGTGAACGAAGCCACCGGCACCGTCACGCTCCGCGCGCGCTTTCCCAATCCCCGTGGCATCCTGCTCCCCGGCATGTTCGTAACCGCGCTGTTCGATCAGGCGGTGAACCCAGAGGCGATCCTGTTGCCGCAGGCCGCGGTCCAGCGCGACTTCGACGGGTCGGCATTCGTCTATCTGGTGGGCAAGGACAATAAGGCGGCGCGGCGCAAGATCGTCGCCGACCGCACCGCGGGGGCAAACTGGGTGATCACCGATGGGCTCAAGCCCGGCGAACGCGTGATCACGCAGGGCATCGGCAATTTGCGGCAGGGCGCGCCGATCAAGCCCGTGCCCGCGAGCAGCGTGCAGCGCGTGGGGGCGCCCAAGGGCGGCGGCGCCGAAGCGAAGGGCAAGTAGCGGCCGATGTCGCGCCTTTTCATCAACCGGCCGATCTTTGCGTGGGTGCTGGCGATCATCGTCATGCTCGGCGGCGTCGGCGCGCTTTTTTCGCTGCCGATCGAACAATATCCCGATATCGCGCCGGCGCAGGTGAATATCCGCGCGACCTATCCCGGCGCATCGGCCGAGACGATCGAGAACAGCGTCACGCAGGTGCTCGAACAGCAGCTGACGGGAATCGACGGCCTCCTCTATTTCAGCTCGCAATCGAGTTCGCGCGGGCAGGCCAATATCACCGCGATCTTCGAAAAGGGCACCGACCCCGACATCGCGCAGGTTCAGGTCCAGAACAAGATCCAGTCGGCGATCTCGCGCCTGCCGCAACAGGTCCAGCAACAGGGCGTGCGCGTCACCAAGTCGAACTCGGACACCTTGCTGCTCGTCGGCGTCTATGACGAGACGAACACGCGCGTGAACCAGGACGTGTCCGACTATATGGCGTCGAACATCCAGGACCCGCTGTCGCGCGTCGAAGGGGTGGGCGAGGTCAATATCTTCGGCGCGCCACACGCGATGCGCATCTGGCTCAACCCGCAGCGGCTCGCGGGCGTCTCGCTGATGCCCAGCGACGTGATTTCGGCGATCACCGCTCAGAATAGCGAGGTCGCGGCGGGCGACGTCGGCGGCCTTCCGGCGCCGCAGGGGCAAATGCTCAACGCGACGGTCACCGCACAGTCGCGCATGCAAACGGTCGAAGAGTTCGAGAATATCGTATTGAAGACGCTGCCCGACGGATCGACGGTGCGGATCAAGGATATCGCGCGCGTCGAGATCGGCGCCGAAAGCTACGCCGTCATCAGCCGCATCAACGGCCATCCCGGCGCGGGCATGTCGATCTCGCTGTCGCCGGGCTCCGACGCGCTCGAAACCGCCGACCGCGTGAAGGCGCGCATGGAAGAACTCGCCGCCGATTTCCCCGACGGGCTGACCTACAGCTATGCCAACGACGCGACCGCCTTCATCAAGCTGTCGGTGAGCGAGGTGCAGAAGTCCCTGTTCGAGGCCATTTTGCTGGTCATCCTCGTGATGTTCGTCTTCCTGCAAAGCTGGCGCGCGGTGCTGATCCCCGCGATCGCGGTGCCCGTCGTGCTGCTCGGGACCTTCGCCATTTTCTATATGCTGGGGTTCAGCATCAACACGCTGACGCTGTTCGGGCTGACGCTCGCGATCGGCCTGCTCGTCGACGACGCGATCGTCGTCGTCGAGAATGTCGAGCGGTTGATGGAAGAAAATCCGGGCATGTCGGCGCGCGACGCGACGATCCAGTCGATGAAGGAATTGCAGGTCGCGCTGATCGCGATCGCGCTCGTGCTGTCGGCGGTGTTCATGCCAATGGCCTTTTTCGGCGGATCGACCGGCGTCATCTACCGGCAATTCTCGGTCACCATCGTTTCGGCGATGGCGCTGTCGGTGCTCGTTGCGCTGATCCTGAGCCCGGCGCTCACCTCGACCCTGCTCAAGCCCAAAAATCATGACGAGTCGGCGACCGGCGGCGGACGCTTCCCGCGCGTCCACGCCTTCCTCGAACGCGCGAAGAACGGCTTCAACACGCGGTTCGACCGCTCGGTCGAACGCTATGTCGGCAGCGTAACCAAGGTCGTCGACCGCAAATGGCTGTTCCTCGGCATTTATGCCTTGTTGCTCGTCTGGCTCGTGCTGCTTTTCCTGCGCCTCCCCAGCGGCTTCCTGCCCAACGAGGATCAGGGGCGCGTTTCGGTCCAGTTCCGCCTGCCCGCCGGCGCGACGCAAGCGCGCACGCTCGAAGTGCGCGACGAAATCGAAAAATATATGCTGACGCAGGAAAAGGCGAATACGCAGGCGCTGTTCCTGATCGCGGGCGGCGGCGGCGGCGCGGCGGCGGGCCAGAATACCGGCCAGGGCTTCGTCAACCTGACGCATTGGGACGACCGGCCGGGCAAGGAAAATACCGCCGATGCGATCGCCCAGCGCGCGCGCGCGGCGCTGAGCGGGCTGCGCGATGCCCAGATTTTTGCGCTCGTTCCGGGCGCGGTGCGCGGGCTCGGCGATTCGTCGGGCTTTACCATGCAGTTCCAGAACCGCAGCGGGATGAGCCGCGCCGAATTCGCCGCGGCGCGCGACCGCCTGCTCGCGATGGCGAACGAAAATCCCAGGCTCACCTCGGTGCGCCTGTCCGACCTGCCCGACGTCGCGACGCTGAAAATCGACGTCGATACGCAGCGGCTCACCGCTTATGGCATCAATAACGCCGACGTGAATTCGACGCTCGCGACCGCATGGGGTGGTCGTTACGTCAATGATTTCATCGACAAGGGACGCGTCAAGCGCGTCTATGTGCAGGGCGATGCCCCCTATCGCGCCAAGCCCGAAGACCTCGCCCAATGGTATGTCCGCTCGGCCGATGGCCAGATGTCGCCCTTCTCGGCCTTCGCCAAGACCGGCTGGTCGACGACGCCGAGCAGCAGCTCGCGTTTCCAGGGCGTTCCCGCCTTCGAAATCGCAGGCCAGCCCGCCCCCGGCACCAGTTCGGGCGAGGCGATGGACGAGATGGAACGCATGGCGGGCGAAATTCCCGGCACCAGCGTCGCCTGGTCGGGATCTTCCTATCAGGAACGCCTCTCGTCGGGGCAGGCGCCGCTGCTTTACGGCCTGTCGCTGCTCGTGGTCTTCCTCTGTCTCGCGGCGCTTTACGAAAGCTGGTCGATTCCGCTCGCCGTGCTGCTCGTCATTCCGCTCGGGCTGGTCGGCGCGGTGTTTGCGGTGAATCTGCGCGGGCTCGAGAATGACGTCTATCTCCAGATCGGGCTGCTCACGACGATGGGGTTAGCTGCGAAGAATGCTATCCTGATGATCGAATTCGCCGAACAGGAGGAAAAGAAGGGCAAGCGCGTCATCGAGGCAGCGATCGAGGCCGCCCGCATCCGCCTGCGCCCGATCCTGATGACGAGTTTCGCTTTCATCTTCGGCGTGCTGCCGCTCGCGATCGCGACCGGCGCGGGCGCGAACAGCCGCGTCGCGATCGGCACCTCGGTGATCGGGGGCATGCTCACCGCCGCCTTCCTCGCGATCTTCTTCATCCCGCTCTTCTTTGTCCTCGTCCGCCGCGGCGTGCGCGACGGCCTCGCCGCGGCGCGGGCGCGCTTCGGCAAGAAGAAGGATAGCGGCGAAGGCGCGGCGGAGGTGCCGGCATGATCGGAAAACGCGCCCTCCTGCTCGCCGGCATGCTCGCTCTTGCCGGCTGCTCGCTCGCGCCGAAGACGGTGCTCCCGGCGGCGCCGGTCCCGCAAAGCTGGCCTGCGGGCGACGCCTATCTGCTGCAGAGCGAAGCGGCGCTGCCGATCCTCTCCTACAAAAGCGTCTTCACCGATCCGCGGCTGCAGGCGCTGACCGATCAGGCGCTCGCGAACAACCGCGACCTGCGTGTCGCTTACGCCAATGTCGCGGCAGCGCGGGCGCAGGTACGCGTGACACGGTCGGCGCAATTTCCCGAACTCGGGGTGAGCGCGGGTGCGGGCTATGCGGACAATGGAAGCGGCGCCGGAAATGGTGGGGGCAGCGGCGATTTCTCGCTGCGCGGCGGCATCACGGCCTTCGAACTCGACCTGTTCGGCCGCCTTGCCAATGCGACCGAGGCCGACCGCAATCGCGCGCTCGGCACCGAGGCGGCATCGCGCACCGTGCGCCTCGCGCTCATCGCCAACCTTGCCGAAGCCTGGGCGACCTATGGCGCCGACCGCGACCTCCTCAGGATCGCCGAGGACACTTCGGCGAACGCGCGCGAAAGCGTGCGGCTGACCAAGGCGCGACTCGACGGCGGCGTCGCGCCGCGCACCGACCTCCGCCAGGCCGAACAGATTCTCGCGACCGCCGAGGATTCGATCGCGCAGCAACGCACCGCACTCGCGCAGGACGAAAACCTCATCCGCCTGCTCGTCGGCGGTGATGTCGACCGCGCGCTGCTTCCCGCGAGCCTGACCGAGGTCACGCCATCGATCGTGGCGCTGCCCGCCGGGGTGAGCTCCGAAATCCTGCTCCGCCGCCCCGATGTGATCGAGGCCGAATATGGCCTGCGCGCCGCCAACGCCGACATCGGCGTCGCGCGCGCGCGCCTCTTCCCGTCGATCTCGCTCACCGGTCTGCTCGGCTTCGCGAGCAACGCGCTCTCCAGCCTGTTCGACAGCGGGTCGTTCGGCTGGTCGGCGGGCGGCGATGCGACCGCGACGATCTTCGACGCCGGCGGACGCCGCGCCGGGGTGGCGGTTAGCGAGGCGCAGCGCGATGCCGCGCTCGCGGGCTATGAGGGCGCGATCCAGACCGCGTTCCGCGAGGTTGCCGACGCGCTTGCGGTGCAGGGCACGATTTCGGAACGCGTCCGCGCCGCCGCCGCGAACAGCGAAGCCGCCGCCGATACCGCAACGCTCACCGACGCGCGCTACAAGGGAGGGGTCGACAGCTTCCTTTCCAGCCTCGACGCACAGCGCAGCCTCTATTCGGCGCGGCGGAGCGAGATCGGGACGCAATTGCTGCTCGCCCAGAGCCGAATCGCGCTGTTCCGCGCACTCGGCGGCGACAGCAGCGCGGGAAGCGAAACAACCGCACGCTAACCCCTTCTAGTCGCACCATTTCCTGACCCTTCTTGACAAGCGCTATTCCGAAAGCGCTAATAGAACATATCAGGAACAAATGATGCGCGAGTCGTCCTCCCAACTCGCCGGGCTGCGCCAACGCATCGCCCGGATGGCCACCAGTGGTGGCTTCGAAAGCCGTCCGGCCGAGGGCTGGCTGGCGAGCGGGCACGCGCGCTTCGACGATGCGATCGGCGGCGGGCTCGCAATCGGACGCACCCATGAATTTTTCGCCGCCGACGCGCTCGACGCCACCAGCGCCGCCGCCTTTGCGGCGCTCATGGCCTTGCGTACGCCGGGCAAGGCGCCGCTGATCTGGCTGCGCACGAGCGATGCCGGGAAGCGCAACGGCCATATCTATGCGCCCGGCATCGCCGAACTCGGCGGCGACCCCGACCGGCTTTTGCTCGTCGAGACCGCCGATCCCAAAATGCTGCTCGCCTGCGCGAACGACGCGATCCGCTGCACCGGATCGACGGCGGTGATCGTCGAAAGCTGGGGCAAATTCCCTTTGCTCGATCTGACCGCGGGGCGCCGCCTCGCGCTCGGCGCGCGCGATGCCGGCACGACCTTGCTGATCCTCCGCCTGGGTGCCGTACCCGCGCCGAGCGTCGCCGAAACGCGCTGGAGCGTCGCCGCCGCGCCCTCGCACGAGCTGGAGGCCAACGCCCCCGGCGCCCCCGCCTTCGATCTCGAACTGCTGCGCTGGCGCGGCGGTGCTGCCGGCGCGCGCTGGCGACTGGACTGGAACCATGACGAAAAATGTTTCGGGGACCCGGCGCTATCTGGCGCTCTTCTTCCCCTTCCTTCCCGCCGAACGATGGCTGCGCACGGCGCCGCGGCGGCCTGAATCCCCGCTCGTCTTTGCCGAAAAGCAGCGCGGCGCGATGCGCCTCGCGAGCGTCGATGCGGCGGCGCTCGCGGTCGGGCTGCGGGCCGGCATGCCGCTCGCCGATGCGCGCGCGCAAATCGGCGAACTCGCCGTCGTCCCGCACGATCCGGTGCTCGACCATGGATGGCTCGACCGGCTCGCGCAGGGCTGTGCGCGCTACACGCCGCTCGTCGCGCTCGACGCCCCCGACGGGCTGATCCTCGACATTGCGGGGGCCGAACATCTCTTTGGCGGCGAGGACGGGCTGGTCGCCGACATCGACATGCGCCTCGCACGGCTCGGCCTGACATTCCGCCACGCACTCGGTCCGACCGCCGATGCCGCGCGGGCGCTCGCACGCTATCAGGCGCGCCCCGCGCCCGACGAGGCACAGGCCATCCGCCGCCTGCCCGTCGCCGCGCTCGAACTCGATGCCGAGGCGACGACCGCGCTCGTCCGCGCAGGGCTGAAGACGATCGGCGACCTCGCCAGCCGCCCGATGGCGAATCTCGCCGCACGCTTCGGCGCCGACGCCGCGATGGCGCTGCGCCGCCTATTGGGCGACGCACCGAGCCCGCTCGACCCGCGCGTCGCACCGCCGCCCGTGGTCGCCGAGCGCCGCTTTGCCGAGCCGCTCGGCAGCACCGCGCACGCGACCAAAGTGCTTGCCGAGCTCGTAGGCGAAGCGATCGAAGACCTCACCGAACGCGGCAAGGGCGGGCGCCATTTCCGGGCGACCTTCTTTCGCAGCGACGGCCTCGCGCGCAGCATCGCGATCGAAACCGGCCATCCGACGCGCGACACGGGCCTCGTCATGCGCCTCTTCGCCGAACGTATGGACAGCCTCGCCGACCCGCTCGATCCCGGTTTCGGCTTCGACATGATCCGCCTCGCGGTGCCGCGGCTCGAAGCGCTCGGCGCGAGCCAGCTCAAGCTCGAGGGCGGTGCGGTGAAGGAGGCTGCAATCGACGCGCTCGCCGACCGTCTCGCGACGCGGCTCGGTCGCGGGCGGGTGCGGCGTTTCCGCCCCGCCGACACGCATATTCCCGAACAGGCGCAGCTCGAGTTGCCCGCGATCGACGCCCCCGCGCCTTCGCCTTGGCAGGAGCCCGAACCCGGCGAGCCCCCGACGCGCCCTTTCCATCTCTTCGACCCGCCGCAGCCGATCGAAGTGATCGCCGAGGTGCCCGACGGCCCGCCGCACCAGTTCCGCTGGCGCCGGCAGGCGCACGCGGTCCGCCGCTACGAAGGCCCCGAACGCGTCGCCGCCGAATGGTGGCGCCGCCGCGACAATGGCGGGCTGACGCGCGACTATTACCGCGTCGAGGATGCGCAGGGCCGCCGCTTCTGGCTCTTCCGCCACGGCCTCTACGACGAAAAGCCCGACCCGCGCTGGTATATCCACGGGGTCTTTGCATGAACAACGATAGCGACATTTCGCCCGGCTTCGCCGAACTGGTCGCCGCGACCAACTACAGCTTCCTGCGCGGCGCCTCTCATGCCATCGACATGGTCGCCGAGGCGGTCAGGCTCGGCATGCCGGGGATCGGGATCGCCGACCGCAACAGCGTCGCCGGGGTGGTGCGGGCACTGACGGGGCTGCGCAAGCTAGGCGAGAAAGCCGCTGAGGAAGGCGTCGAGCTTCCACCACTCAAGATCGTCGTCGGCGCGCGTCTGGTGTTCGACGACGGCACGCCCGACATCATCGCCTATCCGACCACGCGCCACGGCTGGGGCCGCCTGACCCGCATGCTCACCATTGGCAATCGCCGCACCGAAAAGGGCGATTGTGTGATGAAGTTCGAGAATCTGCGGATCCATTGCGAGGACATGCTGCTGATTGCGATGGCATCGGACAAAGACGAATTCCTGTTGCGCCGCCTCGCACGATTGGCGCCCGCCGCGCTGTGGCTCGGCGCAACGATGCCGCACGGCGGTGCGGATCGGCGACGCCTGTCCCGATTGCAAACCTTGGCCGACCGGATCGGCATTCCGCTGCTCGCGACCAACGATGCACTCTATGCGACCCGCGAGCAGCGGCCGCTGCATGATGTCGTGACCTGCATCCGCGAGGGAACCAGCTTGGGTGACGCCGGTCGCCTACTTCGTGCCAATGGCGAACGCCATCTGAAATCGCCGCAGGAGATGCGTCGCTTGTTCCGCGGTTGCCCAGAGGCAGTCGACGAGAGCATCCGCATATTGGACCGCATCGCCTTCTCGCTCCGCGACCTCCAATATGAATATCCGCACGAGCCGGTGCCCGAGGGGTGGGAGCCGCAAAGCTGGCTCGAGCATATGGTGATGGCGGCGGCGAACAAGCTGCACCCCGATGAGCTACCGCAACGCTGGCAGGAGGTACTCGACGAGGAACTCACCCTCATCCGGAAATGCAATTTCGCCTGCTATTTCCTGACCGTCCACGACATCGTCAAATTCGCACGGACCCAAGACCCGCCGATTCTGTGTCAGGGGCGCGGGTCGGCAGCCAACTCGCTCGTCTGCTATTTGCTCGAAATCACCTCCATCGACCCGATCGCGAACAATCTGCTCTTCACCCGCTTCCTGTCCGAGGAACGCCGCGAGCCACCCGACATCGACGTCGATTTCGAGCACGAACGGCGCGAGGAGGTGATGCAATATGTATATCGCCGCTACACGCGGCGGCGCGCAGGTATCGCCGCGACGGTGATCCATTACCGCCCGCGCAGCGCAGTCCGCGAGGTCGGGAAAGCGCTGGGCCTCAGCGAAGATGTCACGCAGCGGCTTGCCGACACGACCTGGGGCAGCTGGGGCAGCGAAATGCCCGTCGAACGCTTCATCGAAGCGGGCCTCGACCCCGAGCTGGACGATATCGCCCGTCTGCAATGGATCGTTTCGCAGCTGCTGACCTTTCCCCGCCACCTGTCACAGCATGTCGGCGGCTATGTGTTGACCGAGGACCGGCTCGACGAGACGGTGCCGATCCACAACGCCGCGATGGAGGACCGCACCTTCATCGAATGGGACAAGGACGACATCGATGAGCTGGCGCTGATGAAGGTCGATGTCCTCGCGCTCGGGATGCTCACCTGCATTCGCAAATGTTTCGACCTGATGCGGCTGCACGACCTTGAGGATCATGATCTCAAGAGCGTGCCGCCCGAGGATCCCGTCGTTTACGACATGCTCTGCAAGGGCGACAGCATAGGGGTGTTCCAAGTCGAAAGCCGCGCACAGATCAACATGTTGCCTCGGCTCAGACCACGCAAATTCTACGATCTGGTGATTCAGGTCGCCATTGTCCGGCCGGGTCCCATCGAAGGCGATATGGTCCACCCTTATCTGAGGCGTCGCAACAAAGAGGAAAAACCGGAGCTGCCCCTACGAGCCGGGTCGGAAGCGAACGAACTCGAAGAGGTGCTCGGAAAAACCGAGGGCGTGCCGCTCTTTCAGGAGCAGGCAATGAAATTGGCCATCGTCGCCGCAGGCTTTACCCCCGATGAGGCCAATGGTCTCCGACGGGCGATGGCGACCTTCCGCAACGTCGGCACTATCCATCAGTACAAGGAAAAGATGATCGGCGGCATGACACGCCGCGGATATGAAGCTGATTTCGCGGCTCGATGCTTCAAGCAGATCGAGGGCTTCGGCAGTTACGGCTTTCCCGAAAGCCATGCCCAGTCCTTCGCCAAGCTCGTCTATGTTTCATCGTGGCTGAAATGCCATCACCCCGCCGTCTTCGCCTGTGGCATCCTCAATTCGCAGCCGATGGGATTTTATGCCCCCGCGCAGCTTGTGCGCGATGCGCGCGAGCATGGAGTCGAGGTGCGCGAGGTCGATGTGAATGCGAGTCATTGGGACAATAGTCTCGAGCGAAAGGGCGACGGCAGCCTCGCGCTGCGGCTCGGGTTCCGGCAGGTCGACGGGTTTCGCGAGGAGTGGGCCATACAGATTGCGAAGGCGCGGGTCGCTGCCTCTTTCACCTCGGTCGAGCAACTCGCACGCCGCGCCAACCTGCCATCGCGCGCGCTGCGCCTCATTGCGGATGCCGATGCGTGCCGGTCGATGGGGCTCGAGCGGCGGCCCGCGCTTTGGGATGCACGGCGCGTGCAGCAGGGGGTGCTGCCGCTGTTCGGCGCGGTGGAGGCGAACGAACTGGGCTTTGAAGAAGATGCAGCACTGCCACCGACGCCGATGGTCGAGCATGTACTGACCGATTACCAGACCACCCGGCTGTCGCTGAAAGGCCACCCGATGGCGTTCCTTCGCCGCGATTTCAAACGCGAGGGCGTGCTGAGCGCCGCTGAGGTCGCCAAGGCGAAGAACGGCTCAATCGTCCGCACCGCGGGCGTCGTGCTGATCCGCCAGCGCCCCGGCAAGGGCAATGCGATCTTCATCACGCTCGAGGACGAGGGCGGGATCGTCAACATATTGCTCTGGGCGCGCCATTTCGAACGCTATCGTCGCGCCGTCATGGCGTCACGGCTGATGCTTGCCGAGGGCGAAGTGCAGCGGAGCAAGGAGGGCGTGATCCACCTGATGGCGACGCGGATTCTCGACCGGACGGCGATGCTCGACACGCTGGGCAGCGATCGGCGTTTCGATCCAGACGTTTGCCACGCCGACGAGGTGAAACATCCGCAACTGCCACGCGGCCATGCGGCGAAGCACGGTCATCCGCGCGACGTCCGCATCCTGCCCAGGTCCCGGGATTTTCATTGATGCATCGTTTTCCGGCTGACACCGGAAGCAGCACCGGCCCGCTCCCCCACCCGACCTCCCATAGAATACTATGTGAGGAGGTCGGGTGGGGGAGCGGGCCGGTGCCGCGCCTTCGAGAAAGATGATGCCCCGGCTGTGGGGGCCGGGGCATCGTATCAGGCTATCTAAGGGACCAACCGAATATAGCCTGAAATTTGTTCGCGAAACTTAGCGAAGCAGGTTCATCACGCCCTGCGAGCTCTGGTTTGCCTGGGCGAGCATCGCGGTCGATGCCTGCGCCAGAATGCCGGCAGCCGCGAGGTTCGTCGATTCGACCGAGAAATCGGCGTCTTCGATGCGCGACTTCGATTCCGACAGATTCGTGACGGTCGACGTCAAATTGTCGACAGCCGAGGTCAGGCGGTTCTGCTGCGCACCCAGATTGGCGCGTTCGGTGGCGACCGTCTGGATCGCCGTGTCGAGCGTCGCGAGCGCACCCGAGGCGCCGGCAGCGGTCGAGAAGTCGAGGCCGTCGACGCCGAGGCCGGCGGCCTGGAGGTCTTCGATCACGACGTTCACGACTTCGCCGTCGTTGAGGCCGGTCTGGATGTCGAGATCGGCGGTGCCGTCGAGCAGCGCGGTACCGTTGAAGGTGGTGCGCGTTGCAACGTCGTCGATCTGCGCGATCAGCGCGGTGACTTCGGTCTGGATCGCGGTGCGGTCGTCGTCGCCGAGCGTGCCGGTCGAAGCCTGCATCGCGAGGTCACGCATACGGACGAGGATGTCCGCGATGCTGCCGGCGGCGCTGTCGGCGGTCTGCGCGAGCGAAATACCGTCGTTGGCGTTGCGGATCGCCTGCGTCAGGCCGCGGGCGCTGGCGTCCATGCGGGTCGCGATGGCGAGGCCGGCTGCGTCATCCTTGGCGCTGTTGATGCGCTTGCCGCTCGACAGGCGTTCCATCGCCTGCGACTGCATTTGGTTCGCGACGCGCGAGTTGTTCTGGGCGCGAAGCGCGCTCACATTGGTGTTGATGACAGTCATCTTTGTTCCTTTCCGGCCTCGATGGCCATTCCCGTGATGTGAGGGCTCGAGGAGCGGTCACGGAAAGCAGTAACGACAGGCGGCGGCGGCGCTTAAGCCCACCCCGTCAAAAAAACGCCGAAAGCGATCGGTAGACGGCACCCTCTTCAATCAAACACATGAAAACAAACGAATAAAATATTTGGCACGAGCTTTGCATTCTTCTTTGCGTGTGCGGCGCATTGCCGCGCATCAGGACGGATGAAGAAGCAATGAGCACGATTGACCCGAGCCGGCTGCTGCAGATGCGCAGCTCGATCCTCAATCAGAACCAGGCGCTGCAGCGCGCTGCAGGTCGCGGCGGCATCGGCGCGGCCGAAGGCGGCATCGAGAGCGCGGGCGGAACGCCCGATTTCGGCGCTGCAATCAACAATGCGCTGCAACAGGTCAATGCCCAGCAATCGAAGGCAAGCCAGATCAGCGAAGCCTATGAGCGCGGCGACACGCACGACATCGTCAGCGTGATGATCGAGCGCCAGAAGGCCTCGCTCGGCTTCGAAACCACCCTGCAGGTCCGCAACAAGCTGCTGTCCGCGTACCGCGACATCATGAACATGCCGGTGTAATCCATGGCCGAAGCCCAGATCCTTACCCCCGTCCCCAACGCGCTCGACGACGGGTCCGCCAACCGCCTTCCCGCCCCCCTCCTGGGCGGGCGGCTTGCGCCACTGACCCAGTTCATCCGCCAGCCCGCGGTCCAGCGCGCGCTGCCCGCGATCGCGATGACCTCGGCGATCGGCATCGCCGCACTCGCATATTTTACCATGCAGTCGGCGCCGCAGGCACAGCTGTTCGCCGGGCTCGACGACGCCGACAAGGCGGCGGTCGCCGACGCGCTGCAGTCGCAGGGCATCGCCCATAGCATCGACGCATCGACCGGCGCGCTGACCGTCGATGCCGACAAATTGCATCAGGCACGTATCGCACTCGCCGGACAGGGCCTGCCCAAGGCGGCACCGAGCGGCGACAGCCTGATCGCATCGCTGCCCATGGGGTCGAGCCGCGCGATCGAGGGCGAAGCGCTGCGTTCGGCACGTGAAGCCGACCTGTCGCGCACGATCGAGACGATCGACGCGGTCAAGAGCGCCCGCGTCCACGTCGCCGCGGCCGAACCCAGCCTGTTCGTCCGCGAAGACAAGCCGGCAACCGCTTCGGTGATGCTGACGCTGCAGAACGGCCGCTCGCTCAGCGACGGGCAGGTGCAGGCGATCCGCTTCCTCGTCGCCTCGTCGGTGCCCGGCATGAACGCCGATCAGGTGTCGGTGATCGACCAGCGCGGCGCACTGCTCTCCGATACCGCGTCGGGCAGCGACATGAAGGCCTTCCAGCTTCAGCTTCAGGTCGAAGACCGCTTCCGCCGCGCGCTCGACACCTTGCTCGGTCCGATGCTCGGCGCCGGCAATTATACCGTCGAGGTCCACGCCGATGTCGACATGTCCGAAAGCCAGGCGACGCGCGAAAGCTTTCCCGAGAACGACCGCGCGCTGACCAGCGAACAGATCACCCGGTCGACCAGCGGATCGGCCCCGGCGCCCGCCGTCGGCATCCCCGGCGCGCTGTCGAACCAGCCCCCGCAGGCGACGACGGTCACGGCGAACGGGCCGCAGCCCGTGCCCGCACCCACCCCTGCGGCCGGCACCGAAAGCAATGAGAATGCCGCGCGCGCCTATGAAGTCGGCCGCGAGATTTCGGTGACGCACTCGCCGCAGGGCAAGCTTCGCCGCGTCTCGGTCGCGGTCGCGCTCAATCAGGGCAAGAAGGCGCTGACACAAGCCGACCTGACCAAGATCGACAATCTGGTTAAGGGCGCAATCGGCTACGACGCCACGCGCGGCGACCTCGTTGCGATCAACCAGCGTCCGTTCGTCGCCGTCGAGGACACATCGCCCGCCTTTTACGACCAGGGCTGGTTCATGCCGCTGGTCCAGCAGGTCGGTGCCATCCTCGCCGCACTGCTCGCCTTCCTGTTCATCGGCCGCCCGATGATCCGCGCCGCGAAGGAACGCGCCGCGAAGCGCGCCGAACAGAATCAGGCGATCGAACAGTCGCTGCTCGCCGCGACCGACCGACCGGCGCTCGGCAATACCCAGAATAACCGCGAAATCACGCTCGAGATGATCGAACAGGCGCCGAGCTATGAGGCCCGCGCCAATCTGGTCCGCGCCTTCGTCCGCCAGGATTCGGCGCGCGCCGCGCTCGTCGTTCGCCACCTGATGCAGGAGGGCGCCCGTGCCTGACGTCGCCGAACTGGATACCCTGCCCGCAGCGCCCGCGATCGAAGGTTCGGCCGCCGCCGCAATCCTGCTGATGCTGCTCGACGAAAGCGAAGCTGCGACGATCCTGAAGCAGCTGGCACCCGAAGAGGTCCGCCAGCTTGCCAAGGCAATGTTCGACACCGCCAACGCCAGCGAACAGCAGATCGGGCAGGCGCTCGACCGTTTCGTGACGCGCAGCCGCGATGTCAGCGCGCTCGCGATCGGCGCCGACACGCGCATCCGCACCGTCATGAACGAAGCCGTCGGCAACGTCCGCGCCGACAATATCCTCGCCGCCGTCGCTCCGCAGCGGAGCGCCGCGTCGCTCGAGATCCTCCGCTGGATGGACGTCGACGCGATCAGCGGCCTGCTCGCCAGCGAGCATCCGCAGGTCGGTGCACTGATCCTCTCGGTGCTTGTCCCCGATATCGCCGCCCGCGCGATCGAGACGCTCGACGAAGTGCTGCAGGCCGACCTGGTGCTTCGCGCCGCGATGCTCACCTCGGTCCCCGCCGCCGCGATCGAAGATCTGGAATCGGTGCTCGCCAGCGCCAATGTCGATGGCCAGCGCGTCGCCAAGCAGGCGATCGGCGGTCCGAGCGACGTCGCGAAGATCATGAAAAAGATGCCGAAGCAGCTTTCGGAACGCACGATCCGCGCGCTCAAGAAACACGACCGCATCCTCGCCCAGACGATCGAGGAAGAGATGTTCATCTTCGAAAATCTGCGCGACCTCGACAAGAAGAGCCTCGGCAGCGTGCTGCGCTCGGTCGACGCGGCGCAGCTCGCGATCGCGCTGAAGGGCACCGACGAGGATATGGTCGATCTGTGCCTCGCAACGATGTCGAAGCGCGCATCGGAGACGATCCGCGACGAAATGGCCGAGATGACGATGGTCAAGCGCGCCGACGTCGACGAAGCGCAAAAGGGCATCATGCTGATCGTCCGCCAGATGGCGGCGGCCGGCGAAATCATGATTGCCGGCGGTGGCGACGACTATGTCTGATCGCACCGCCGAAACGGGCTTTGCTCCCGTCTCGCTCAGCGAAGCGATGGCGCGCAAGAGCGGCTTTCGTCCGCTGTCCTTCGCGCCCTCGCCTGCTGCCGAGCAGGCGGAACTGGAAAGCCCCTTGGAGATCGATCTCGACGATCCGTTCGCGCGCGGCCTTGCCGAAGGCCAGCGTATCGCCGAAGCAGCGTTCGTCGCCGAGCGCCACCAGTTGCTCGCGCTGCTCGCCGGCGCCGAAGCGCTGCAGGACGAACCGAGCGAGGAGCTGGCGCAGCTGATCGCCGAAACCGTAGAACAGCTGGTGCGCCAGATCGTGGCCACTGCACCGATCGATGCCGAATGGCTGCAGGCCCAAGCCGAAACCGCCGCTGCGATGGTCGCCGACGCCGACAACGCGCGCACCTTGTGGGTCCACCCCGACGACGCCGCCCTCCTCGCCGACTGCCCGCTGACGCTGGCCGTCGAAAGCGATCCGGCGATGGTACGCGGGACCATCCGCCTCGAAACCTCGACCGGCTGGATCGAACATGGTCGCGCCGTCTATCTCGACGAATTGCGCGCGGCGCTCGGCACGGGGGGGGGCGCATGACGCGCCGCCTCGCCCTGTCCGCACAGCAGCTTCTCGACACCGTCGACCTGGCGAACGCCAGCCCCCGCCGTATCGGTACGCTCGTCGCGCACGAGGGCATCATGCTCGAAGTGTCGGGTTTCCCGCAGCCGCTGGGCAGCAACGTCCGCATCAAGTCGGCCGACAATGATTATGTTTATGGCGAAGTCGTCGGCTTCCGCGGCCACCGCAGCCTCGTCCTGCCGTTCGACACCAACAAGCCTCTGGTCACCGGCGCGCCGGTCGAACCGCATGGCGCAAGTTCGATGGTCCCCGTCGGCAAGACGCTGCTCGGCCGCATCATGGACGCGCAGGGCAATCCCCTCGACGGCCGCCCGGCGATCAAGTCGCAGTTCCAGTGGCCGCTCGCCGGCCGCAAGGTCAATCCGCTCCGCCGCGGCCGCGTGACCAAGCCGCTCAACATGGGCGTGCGCGCGATCAACGGCCTGCTCACCGTTGGCGAAGGCCAGCGCGTCGCGATCATCGCGGGTTCGGGCGTCGGCAAATCGGTGCTGATGGGCCAGATGATCGCCGGCACCGAATGCGACGTCATCGTCGTCGGCCTGATCGGCGAGCGCAGCCGCGAAGTCAGCGACTTCGTCGAAACCAAGCTGCCCCCCGAAGTCCGCAAGAAATCGGTCGTCGTCGCGGTCCCCGCCGACCATCCGCCTTTGCTCCGCCTGCGCGCCGCGATGCGCGCAACCGCGATCGCCGAAGCGTTCCGCGCCGAGGGCAAGAAAGTCCTGCTGTTGATCGACAGCCTGACACGCGTTGCGCATGCGCAGCGCGAGATCGGCCTGACGCTGGGCGAACCGCCGACGATGAAAGGCTATCCGCCGTCGGTCTTCGCGCTCATTCCCTCGCTCTGCGAACGCGCCGGTATCGACCGCGAAACCGGCGGATCGGTCACCGCGCTCTACACCGTGCTCGCCGACGGCGGCGACATCGACGATCCGGTCGTCGACAGCGCCCGCGCGATCGTCGACGGCCATATCATCCTGTCGCGCCAGCTTGCCGAACAGGGCGTCTATCCCGCGATCGACGTCGCGCGTTCGCTGTCGCGTACGATGGCCGATTCGGTCGATCCCGAACATGCCGCCGCCGCGACGCGCTTTCGCCAGCTGTGGTCCGCTTATGAAGAGAACCGCGATCTGATGCTGATGGGCGCCTATGTCGCCGGCAACGATCCGGTGCTCGACGAAGCGATTGCCCGCCACGCCGACCAGTTCGCCTTCGTAACCCAGCCCGCCAAGGCGCGGGTCGATTTCGACATTTCACGCCAAACCCTGATTGAAGGATATTCTGCATGACCGCCCGTACCGCACGCCGCAAACGTATCATCCGCGTGCGCACCGTCGAACATCAGATGGCGGAGGCCAATCTCGCGCGCGCCAATGGCGAGCTGGCGAACCTCGTCGAACTGGCGAGGCGGCTCGAAACGCTGCGCGTCGACCTTGCGATGGCCAAAGGGGCGGTCGCCGGGGGTGCGCTCAATACGATCGGCGAACTCGCCATGCGTCTCGACATGGCGAAGGAGAATCTGACCGCGCCGCTCAGCAACGCGAGCGCGCGCCGCGACCATATGGGCGCGCTTGCGCAAAGCGCGATGATCAAGGAGGAATCGGCGGTTCGGCTGTACGAACGCAGCCGTAAATCGGCCGAAGCCGAGCAGGAACGCCGCAGCGACGCCAACCGCCCGCACCGGGCACGCGGCGGCATGCGCCTGCGCCTGATCGAAGGCGGTGCGGCATGACGAGCACCCCGTCTCTCCCCATGACGCAGCCCATGATGCCTGCGGGCTTCGCAGCCTTCCTCACCAATATCGGACAGGTTTCCGACGGTGGCGGCGAGGGCGGTTTCGACCAGTTGCTCGCCGCAGCACCGGTCGCAGCCACTTCGGCCGTGGGTGCCACAGTGGCGATCAGGATCGATCCGTCGCTGTCCGGCGCGACCCCCAATCCGCAAATCGAAAGCCCACCCGTCGAAAAGGGCGCCGCTGACGCTCCCGGCGTCAAGGAAAGGCCCGTCACGGCCGAACCGGCCCCGGCCGATGCCGCCGCCCTCGCTGCGACCCTGCTGATCGCGCTCAAAGGCGGTGCGTCGGATCCCGCGGCCGTTCCCGGCAAGCCGCGTCCAACCGAATCTGAAACCGACGTCATGCCCGATGCAGCAATCGCGGGTGATCCGCCTGCGAGCACCGTCGCAACGAACTGGGCCGCGATCGTTGCCGCGACCGTCCCGGTCGCAACCAAAGCCACCAAGCCGGCCGGGACGCCGTCCGCTCCGGAAGCCGATACGCCACCGACCGCACCGGCGCTGCCGCGCATGCGCGAGGCCGGGACCCCGATGCCGATCCTCGGCGGCGCCGAAATGCCGGTCGCAAAACCCGTCGAGGCTGCACCCTCGATGACGATCCTCTTCACGCAGCTTGGCACGCAAGGCACGGGGCTCTCCGAAACGGCGGCGCCCGCCGTCGTCGCCGAACGCGTGCTCGACATGGATAGCGACGGCGCATGGATCGACCAGCTGGCGCGCGATATCGCCGCGACCAAATCGGATAGCGGCGACATCAGCTTTCGCCTGATGCCCCGGCACCTTGGTCGCCTCGACGTCGCGATGCAAATGGGCGACGACGGCGTCGCGCTGAAGATGGATACGCATCACGAAGCCACGGCGACGATCGTCACCGCGGCGCAGGGCCGCCTCGTCGACGAACTGCGTCAGCAGGGCGTCCGCGTTACCGGCGCCGAAGTCACCTGTACGCCAGGAGAGACCGGCCGCCAGTCGTCCAGCCAGGGCCAGGGTCGTGCCGCCGCGCAGGACACCGCCCACCTCATCGAAACTGCCATCGAACGCGCCGAGCCGCGCGACGAAGACCGCGCCGCCGAACGCCGCGGCCGCTTCGCCTGATCAGAAAGGGTCCCATCATGGCCAAGGATAATGTCGAAGACGCGCCCAAGAAGAAGGGCAAGTTCAAGAAGCTGCTACTGATCAGCGTCGCCGCGATCGCATTGATCGGCGCCGGCGCCGGCGCCGGCATCTATTTCGGTGCCCTGTCGGCGCATGAGGCGAAGCCCGAGGATAAATATCCGAAGCTCGTCCTGCGCAGCGAAGATAGCGCCGAACCCGCCGCCGAAGGCGAGGACAAGGAAGCGCCGCCGAAGGTCGGCACCGTGTCGGTGCCGAACGACCGGTTCAAGGTCGACCCGCGCAAATATGAGATCACCTATTATCCAATCACCGACAATTTCACGACGAACCTCGCCGACGGATCGGGCTTCCTGCAGATAGGTATCAGCCTTTCCACCTTCTATGACGGCAAGGTTATCAATAATATCAAACGGCAGGCCGTGCCGATCCGCTCGGTCGTCCTTATGGTGCTCGCCGAACAGGATCCGGCGTTGCTCTCCACATCACAGGGGAAACAGCGGCTTCAACGCCAGTTGACGGCCGCCATCAACGATGTGCTGCGCGACAAGGAAGGTTTCGGGGGTATCGACAATGTCTATTTTACGAGCCTGGTGATTCAGTGACCGCCAGTGCCAAATCCGTCAAAGCCGTGAAGGCTCCGGCGGCGCCATCCGCATCGCCCGCCGATGCGAAGGCGTCGTTGCTGCTGCGCAAGGCCGAGGGCAGCTATGCCTTTCCCGCGCTCGAAGGCGTTGCGAACCAGTTTGCGCGCAGCCTGCGCGATCTCGTGCGCGCGCTCGGCACGCCGACGATCCAGGTCGAGCGCGCAAGCGCCGAACAGATGGGCTTCGCCGAATGGAACGCCTCGGCCGCGCCTGCGATCTTCTGGCGCTATCATGCACCGCCGCTGAAGGGCCCGGTGCTGATCGCCGCAGCGCGGCCGCTGATCCTCCAGCTCGTCGACATCTTCTACGGCGGCAAAGGACAACTCGCTGCCGAACGCGAAGATCTGACCGACGCCGAAGAGCGTTTCGCGGCGCGCCTTGGCCGTGACATGGGACTGCAACTCGCCGCCGCATGGCGCGACAAGCTGGCGATCGAACCCGAACTCGATTGTGTGACGACCGACCCCGCGAAGCTCGCAGCGGTCCGCGCCGACGACGAGATGTTCGTCCAGCATTTCACCCTGCGCGGCGCACCGTTCGAAGGCCGGACGATCGCCTGCGCCTATCCGCTCGCGGCGCTGCGCGGAATCGCCGGAGCCGAAATCCTCGAGACCCAGGCTGCGAACGATGCCGACCCGCTGTGGTCGAACGCCCTCAACAAGGCGCTGCGCGACGTGCGCCTGCCCGTCCGTTCGGTCCTCGCCCGCCCCGAAATCAGCCTCGTCAAACTGCTGGCCCTCGAGGTTGGCGACATCATTCCGCTGACCATGCCGCGCCACGTGCCGGTCACCGTAGCCGGTCGCAGCTTCGCGGTCGGCAGCATCGGCGAAGCCAATGGCAACGCCGCCATCATGATCGAACATATCGAAAAAGGACCGAACCATGACTGACATCGACGCCCCCGCGGCGCCCCGCGCCGACCGCCGCGACAACAGGAATATCGCCGCAGCGCCCAATTTCGACCTGCTCGCCGGCGTCTCGCTGCGCGTATCGGTCGAGGTCGGTTCGACCTCGATGACGCTCGCCGACCTGCTCGCGCTCGGCGAAGGCAGCGTGATCGAACTCGACCGGGCCGCGACCGACCTGCTCGACATCTATGCGAACGGAACCCTCATCGCGAAGGGCGAGATCGTCAGCGTCGACGGCCGATACGGCATCCAGGTCGCCGAAATCGTCGCGCCGGCGCGCGGCCTCGAAGGTTTCGAGCGGAGGGCCTGATGTTCGAATATATCCTGCGCCTGCTCATCCTGCTGCCGATCATCGGCGGCATGGCGTGGGGCAGCCTGTGGCTGTGGAAACGCGTCCAGATGGGCGTTCCGCTTGTCGGCGGGGCCGCCAAGACACGCGCCGTCGAGATGGTCGACGTGCTGCCGCTCGGTCCGGGATCGAAGCTCGCGGTAGTCGAATTTGCCGGGCAGCGGGTGCTGATCGCCGTTTCGCGCAACGGCATCACGCGGATCGCCGACGACAGCCAGGGCGACTTCCATGCGGACTGATCGCCGCTTCTGGCTGCGCGCCGCGGCGCTCGCTGGCGGCGCCGCGCTGCTCTGCGCCGCGCCGGCCGCCTACGCCCAGACGGCCGACGGCCTGAACCGCGCAGTAAGCGAAATCGGCGGCGACGGCCGTCCCTTGAGCCTGTCGCTCCAGATTCTCGTCCTGATGAGCCTGCTGACGGTGTTGCCGTCGCTGCTCCTCATGATGACGAGCTTCACACGGATCATCATCGTGCTGTCGATCCTGCGCCACGCGCTCGGGCTCCAGCAGACCCCGCCGAACCAGGTGCTCGTCGGCCTCAGCCTCTTCCTTTCGCTATTCGTGATGCAACCCGTCATCAGCGAAGTGAACCGCGTCGCCATCACCCCCTATGGGCAGGAACAGATCGACATCGGCGAGGCGGTATCGCGATCGGGCGACGCGCTGCACGGCTTCATGATGAAGCAGACGCGCAAGACCGACCTGATGATGTTCGCCAAGATCGCCAAGGCCCCGACCTATGCGAGCCCGAAGGACGTGCCCTTTTCGATCCTGCTTCCCGCCTTCGTCACCAGCGAACTCAAGACCGCGTTCCAGATCGGCTTCCTGATCTTCCTGCCCTTTCTCGTCATCGACTTGATCGTCGCTTCGGCGCTGATGTCGCTGGGCATGATGATGCTGTCACCGACAATCATATCGATGCCCTTCAAGCTGCTGCTCTTCGTCCTCGTCGATGGCTGGGCACTGACGATGGGATCGCTTGCCTCCTCCTTCGTGAGTTAGCGCGATGGAAGCCGACTATTTCATCGGGGTGGCACAGCAGTCGCTGTGGATTCTCGCGCTCGCGTCGGCGCCGCTGCTGATCCCGGTGCTCGTCATCGGCGTTCTGCTCGGCATGGTGCAGGCGGCAACGTCGATCAACGAGCAAACGCTGACTTTCGTGCCCAAGCTGATCGTCGCGGCGGTCTGCCTCGCGATCTTCGGCGGCAGCATCCTCGTCCTGCTCACCGATTTCACCCGCGAAATCTTCTCGCAAATCCCGGCGCTCGTCCGATAGGACGCCGATGAATCCGGCCGACATCCCGAATATCGAAGCGATGCTCCAGCTGTGGATGCTGGGCATGATCCGCCCCGGCGCCGCGTTCATCGCCGCGCCGGTGTTCGGCGCGTCGAACGTGCCGGTCCAGCTTCGGCTCGTCATCGCGCTTGCCGTTGGCGTGCCCGCGGTCGCCGCGTCGGGCATGACGCTGCCCCCCGAAGGCATTGTCTCGGTCCCCGGCTTCCTGATGGTGATCGGCGAAGTCGTGATCGGCCTTGCGATCGGCTTTGTCCTCCAGATGGGCCTTGCTGCCGCGCTCATCGCGGGCGAAGCGATCAGCAATGCAATGGGCCTCGGCTTCGCGTCGATGGTCGATCCGCTGAGCGGCCAGTCGAGCTCGGCGATCGGCCAGTTCCTGTCGATGCTGGCAACCGCGCTCTTCCTTGCTGCCGACGGCCATCTTGTCCTGATCGACATCATCGTCGGGAGCTATGACGCTCTGCCGCCCGGCGGCGCCTTCCCCTCGTTCGAGGCGATCGGCGGCCTGCTGCGGTTCGGCAGCCTGATGTTCGCCGCGGGCCTGACCATCGCGATGCCGGTCGGCTTCGTCCTGATCCTCGTCCAGGTCATCATGGGCGTGATCGGCCGCTCGGCTCCCGCGCTCAACCTGTTCGCCGTCGGCATCCCCGCAACCTTGCTCGCAGGGATCGTGCTGCTTGGCGTCGCAACGCCCGCGATGGCCGAAGCGATCGCGCGCATCCTGTCGGACGCGCTCGACGCGGCACGCGCAGTCGCGGGGATCTGATCGATGGCGGGAACGACCGAAAAGGACCAGAAAACCGAACAGCCGACGGCGAAGAAACTCGCCGATTCGGCGCGCGAAGGCGATGTGCTGATGTCGCGCGAACTGGCGACCGCCCTGATGATGCTCGCCGCGGCGGGCTGGATGATCGCAGCGGGTGGCTGGTTCGTCCAGTCGGCGAGCGACCTCGTCCGCCGCGGGCTGACGCTGACCGCCGCCGATGTCGCCGATTTTGCGCCGGGCGAAGCCGTGATGCGCAACGGCATCGAAATCCTGCTGCCGCTCGCCAGCCTGTTCGCGCTTGCACTGGGTGCGGCCATTGCCGGTCCCGCCTTGCTCGGGTCCTTCGGCTGGCGCGGCAAGGCGCTGCACTTCAAAGGCAACCGTTTGAACCCGATGAGCGGCCTCAAACGAATGTTCGGGCTGCAAGGCGCCACCGAACTCGGCAAGGCGCTGGCCAAGGTCCTGTTGCTCGGGATGATCGGTTACTGGCTGGTCGCGCGCAGCCTGCCCGCGATCATGGGCATGGCATCGACCGACCTGATGGCGGCGATCGGCCTTGCCGGAAAATCGATCGGCCACGCGATGCTGGTGCTTGCCGGCGGGCTGGTCGTCATCGCGCTGATCGACGTGCCGACGCAATGGTTCCAGCGCAACAAGCGGCTGATGATGAGCAAACAGGAAGTGAAGGAAGAAATGCGCGAATCCGACGGTGCGCCTGAACTCAAGCAGGCCCAGCGCCAGCGCGCGCACGACATATTGAGCGGTTCGGCACGCAAGGCGGTGTCCGATGCCACTGTCGTCCTCACCAACCCGACCCATTTCTCAGTCGCGCTGCGCTATCGCCCCGGGGTCGATGCCGCCCCTGTGGTGGTCGCGCGCGGCCGCGGCGATGTCGCCTTGTCGATCCGCGAACTGGCGCGCGGCGCGAGCGTCCCGATCCTCGAATATCCGCAGCTGGCCCGCGCCATCTATTTCACCGCGCGCGCGGGCCGGGTGATCCCCGAAGAATTGTTCGTCGCGGTCGCCACGGTACTTGCCTTCGTCTTCCAGCTCGAACGCGCGGCGGCGGACGGGATTGCCCAGCCCGCCGTCGATGTGCCGCCGTCGCATCACTTCGATCCCGAGGGGCGCCGTCAGGCTTAATCTTCCGCGCGCGCCGCCGTTAAGCAGTGCGAAGGATATTGCCATGGTCAGCTCAATCGCCAACAGCCTCGGCTTCGGGTCGGGTATCGACATCAAGCAGCTGGTCACCGACCTGTCGAATGCCTCGCGCGATCCCAAGGTCGCACGCATGGCCGAATTGACGCAGGCCAACCAGACGCGGATCAGCGCCCTCGCGCAGGCGCGCGCCGATCTCGACGGATTTGCCGATTCGCTTGGCCAGATGGTCGCCGACGGCACGCTTCGCAGTACGCCGACGGTATCCGACGACAGCATCCTCGGCGCTACCAGCCGCGCGGGCCTCTCGGCCGACAGCTTTGCCGCGACCGTCGTCGTGAATCAGCTCGCACGCGCACAGACCAGCTATTCGGGTGTCGTCGCCGACAAGGCGGCCGCAATCGGTGCCGGAACCATGACGCTGACCGTCGGCGGCGTTGCCAAGACGATCACCATCGGCGCGGCGAACAACAGTCTCGACGGCCTTGCCAACGCAATCAACGCGAGCGGCGCCGGCGTGACCGCGTCGATCATCGCCGATGAGGGCGGCCACCGGCTGATCCTGAAAGGCCCGACGGGCGACGCCGGGGCTTTCACCCTGACCGCCGATGCCGGTGCCGATCCGGGGCTCGCGGCCTTTGCCACAGACAGCGGGATGACGCAGGGGCAGAGCGCGGCCAATGCCGAATTCACGATCGACGGCATCGCGTTCAGCCGCGCGACGAATATCGTCGACGACGTCGTGCCCGGCATGTCGCTGACGCTGAAAAAAGCGGCCCCCGGCCAGCCCGTCGACATCGGCGCAAGCCGCCCGCTCGACATGATCAAACAGACTGTGGGCGATTTCGTCGCAGTCTATAACCAGCTCAAGAAAAGCCTTGTCGCGGCATCGAAAATGTCGGGTCCGACCACGTCGCTCCGCGAACTCGAACGCGAGCTTTCGGGCCTGCTTCACAAAGTCGTTTCAAGCCACGGAAGCATCAACAAGCTGTCCGATATCGGCGTGACATCGACCAAGGACGGACTGCTCGCCGTCGACAATGCCAAACTCGACAAGGTCCTGGCCGCCGATGCGGGTGCGGTCGAGGCGCTGTTCAACCCGCGTCGCGACGCTACCCACACCGAACAGAGTGACCCCGGCATCGCCTTCGCGCTCGACGCGATCCGCGACAAGGCGGTCGGCGCCAATGGCGCGATCGACCGCGTGTCGAGATCGCTGACCGAAAAAAAGGAAAATCTTGCCGAGCAGCTCGAGAAGATCGAGGAGCGCGAGGACGCGTACAAGAAGCGGCTAGAGAAACAATATGGCTCGCTCGAGGCCCGGCTCGCGTCGTTCAAGGCGACGCAGACCTATCTCGAACAGCAGATCAAGCTCTGGACGAACCAGGGTAACGACTAACAGCTAGAGCTTGGGGACCTCCGCCGTGACCGCCACCGCTTCGACCGTCCGGGCGACCGGACTCTATCGCCGCTTGCAGCATGAAAGCCGCGCCGCCGCCGCCGACCCTGTCGAGCTGGTAACGATGCTTTATGACGAACTGGAAACCGCCATCGGCGTTCTCGCCGCGATGGTCCGGCAGGGGCAGCGCATTTCGGCGACCGAGCCCGCGCACCGCGCGCGCGCAATCCTGATCGGGCTCGACGCCGGGCTCGATCGCGACAAGGGCGGCGACGTCGCAACGGCGCTGTCGCGCGTCTATCGCAGTATGCGCCGCAAACTCGACGATGCCGTCGCAGCGAACAGCGCCGAAGCTCTGACCGAACTGCTCGAAGGTGTGTTGACGATCAGCGGCGCCTGGCGCCAGCTTCGCTGACGCGCCGATGCCGGGCTTTATCCTGGCGCATTCCCGTTCTAGGGTCCCGAAATGGCGGGAAATTCCACGGTCCGTTTTGCAAGCGCCGGTGCGGCGCTGCTGATGCTTTCAGCTTGCGCGGGGAGCAATTTCCGGCCGGTCAGCGATACGCCGGTGCGCATCGGTCCAGCCTATTCGATCCGCGGCATGACCTATGTTCCTGCGGCTGCCCCCGCCTATGACGCGGTGGGGTATGCCAGCTGGTATGGAAGCGAATCGGGCAATCGCACCGCCAATGGCGAGCAATTTCGTCCCGGCTGGGTGACCGCCGCGCACACCACGCTGCCGCTTCCGACCTATGTCGAGGTGACGGCACTCGACACCGGCCGGCGCATCATCGTGCGCGTCAACGATCGCGGGCCGTTCGCGCAGGGCCGGATCATCGACCTGTCGCGCGGCGCCGCCGAGGAGCTCGGCATCAAGGCGCAGGGACATGCCCCGGTGCGCGTGCGCCGCATCGAACCGTCGGAAAAGGATCGCGAACGGCTTCGCAAGGGCAAGCCGGCCGGCGGTCTGAACCCCGTGCCCGCGCGCGAACTGGAGCGGCTGCGCGCGCAGCTCGGCGTCCGCCTGCGTTAGCTATGCGGGCTTGCGCTCTGCACCCGCGCGCTGCCGGTCGCGCCAGGGCGCGGCATAGTGGATGGCAACCGCTGCCGCCGATGCCTCGACAATCGCGGTCCACCAACGGCCGGGGCGCCGCGCTTCATTGTGCAGGATCATCATTTGTCTCCTTGCCGGGGCCGGTCGGGAAGAGAAGGAGAGATTGGCCCGGACGCGATATCGTTACGCCAGCGGGCGCGACGATTGGCGCTAAAATTGGCCGTGGAAGCGACCAATTTTAGCGCTATTATGCCAACGATGCGAAAAATGACCGATCTTGACGAGTTCGACCGCCGGTTGCTGGCGCTGGTCCGGCAGGACAATCTCGTTCCCGCGCGAATCCTTGCCGAAAAAATCGGCCTCTCGCTGTCCGCGGTGCTGCGACGACTTCGACGCCTGCGCGAGGAGAAGATCATCGTCGCCGACATCGCGATCGTCGATCCCGCACTGACCGGATCGGCGCTGACGATGCATGTACTCGTCCAGATGCAGCAAGCAGGACCGCAGACCATGGACGCTTTCGCGCGGCAGATCGCGCGCCACCCCGAAGTGACGGGTGCGTGGGATGTCACCGGCGACGACGATTTCCTGCTGAAGGTTCAGATCGGGTCGATGGAAGATTATGACGCCTTCACCCGCCGCGCGCTGGGTGAGGACAAGGGGGTTCATTCGTTCAAGACGATGATCACGATCCGCAACATCATAGAAAATGATATCGCGCGGCGACCGCTGCGCGACTGACGTAAATAGCAAGCACGAAAAAGGGCGGCACAGATAGCCGCCCTTCTGATCGTCCGAATCCCCGCCGTCGCGAGGATGACATATCGCCGGTCCGTTCAGCGTCGCCGAACGGATCGATAGGTCACTTGATCTTGGCTTCCTTGAACTCGACGTGCTTGCGCGCACGCGGGTCGTACTTCCGCACCGACATCTTTTCGGTCATCGTGCGCGGGTTCTTTTTCGTCACATAGAAAAAGCCCGTGTCGGCGGTGCTCACCAGCTTGATCTTGACGGTCGTCGGCTTGGCCATGGCCCTGTTCCTCGAAGTAACTGCACATCCGCCGGAGGTCCGACCGATGCGGCGGGACTATGGGCCCCGACGTTGGTGTGAAAAACATAGAGGGCCGCGCGCGTGGCGCCGCCCCCGATATCCGGGCGCCTTTGGCGGGATTCGGCCTTTCTGTCAAGCGAAAGGAACGGGCGGGCGGTGGGAAACCGCCCGCCGTAGCCGATCCCGATCGCCGGTCAGCCGTTCCGTATCTGGAAATGGACGGTCATCACCTTCCAGCTTTCCTCCGCCACGCCGCCGCGCGTCGCCGGTTTGAAGCGCCATTTGGCGAGCGCCCGCTTTTTGGTTTCCTCGAAGAAGCCCTGGCTGTCGGTGCTGATCAGCTCGACCGCCTTGACGCGCCCGTCGGTGCCGACCAGCACGCGGACCTTCGCGCGCCCCTCGATCTCGCGCCGCTGTTCGCTGGGCGGGTATTCGGGCTGGAACGTGCCCGCGAAACGCGGGTCGAGTTCGGCGATCACGAGCGGCGGCTTCGCCGGCGGAAGCGGCGGGTCGGCAACGACCGACGGGCCGCTTCCGGTCCCGGCAGGCGGGACATAGGGCGGGAGTGGCGGCGCTTCGGGCGGATCCTGCGCGATCGGCGGCAGGGGGCTTTCCGGCGCCGTGAACGAAGTCTGTTGCGGCTGCGACTGTGGCTTGGGATCGGGCTGCGGCTCGGGCGGCTTCGGCAGCGTCAGCGACGTCCACGGCGGGGTCTCGGTCGTGGGTGTTTTCACCACGATCATCGGCGAAAGCGCGACGGCGGCGACAAGCGCGACCGGCAGCCCGACCGCGAACAATGCCGCGACCGGATGGCGGCCGTCGTTCGCGCCATAGCTGTTGCGCGGCAAAGGCCCCGATGGCCCGTCGTGCGCGGTCGTTGCCTTGGGCGCGGTCATAATCGCTGAAATCAAGGGAATCAGGGTCATGGCATCTCTCCTTGCCTGCGACCCGGCCGTGCGGCGTTCTGACCGTCGAAATCGGCCAGGTCAGAGCAACGTGATATTATAACATAACTACCCTTGTCAAGCGCAACAGTAAGCAAATATCGGCGATGGCCGAAGGAAAGGGCTAGGCGGCGTTCAGCCGCGCCACCGCCTGATCTTTGGAGATCAGCGGCAGCAATTCGGCCATGTCGGGACCGTGGTCACGACCGGTCAGGGCACGACGCAGCGGCAGAAAAAGCGCGCGCCCTTTCGCGCCGGTCGCCTCCTTCGCCGCGCCGGTAAGGGCGTGCCACGGGTCTTTGGCCCAATCGACATCGGGTACGGCGCCAGCGGCGGCAGCGAGCACCGCGCGATCACCATCGGCGGCGGCGGGCGGCGCAAAGGGGCCATCGAACACCGCTACCCAGTCGGCGGCTTCGGCGACCGTCGCAAGATTCGGGCGAATCGCATCCCATCGGGCGGCGGTGATCGCGGCGGGCAAGCGATCGGCGACCGCGGCATGATCCGTATTATGCAATATCTTCTGGTTGAGCAACGCCAGCTCGGCTTCATCGAAGCGCGCCGGCGCGCGGCCGAAGCGCGCGAAATCGATTCCGTCGATCAACGGCGCGGCGTCGGTCACCGGTTCGACCGGATCGCTGGTGCCGAGCCGCGCCAGCAGCGCGACGAGCGCGGCCGGTTCGATCCCTTCTTCGCGCAGGCTCGCCATGCCGAGCGAGCCGAGGCGTTTCGAGAGCTTGCCTTCGGTCCCGACAAGCAGCGCTTCATGCGCAAATTCGGGCGGCGTCGCACCCAATGCCTCGAACATCTGGATTTGCGCGGCGGTGTTCGACACATGATCTTCGCCGCGCACGACATGGGTTATCCCCATCGCGATGTCGTCGATCACGCTCGGCAACAGGTACAGCCAGCTACCGTCGGCGCGGCGCACCACCGGGTCGGACATCGTCTTCGGCTCGAAATGCTGGGCCCCGCGGACCATGTCGGTCCACTCGATCGGCGCGTCATGGTCGAGCCGGAAACGCCAGTGCGGCGCGACGCCTTCGGGCGCCGGCGCGCCTTCGGGTTTGCGCTCATAAACCGGCGGCAGACTGCGCGAGAGCAATATTTTGCGGCGGATATCGAGCTCTTCGGGCGTCTCGTAGCAGGCGTAGACGCGCCCCGCCGCCTTCAGTTTTTCAAACTCGGCCTCGTACAGAGCAAAGCGCGCTGACTGCCGCTCTTCGCCGTCCACATCGAGCCCGAGCCAGCCGAGGTCGGCGCGAATGCCCTCGACATATTCTTCTTTCGACCGTTCGCGATCGGTATCGTCGATGCGCAGGAGGAAGCGCCCGCCATGCTTCCTCGCCCACAGCCAGTTGTGGAGCGCGGTGCGGACATTGCCGACGTGGAGCGTGCCGGTCGGCGAGGGGGCGAAACGGGTCGTGACGGTCATGGGCCGCGCCTATAGCCTCATCGGTCGCCAAATGGCGACGGGATTCGGTACAGCCTCAATAGCCGGCGCGCAGCGCGACCTGCCGCCGCTCACGATCGACCAGCCATCGAATGAGTTGCTCATTGAGATAAATACCGAGACCGAGCGCGAGATAGGCGGCGATGAACAGCCAGGAGAGCGCTTCGGGCAATCCCGTCCGCTCGAAGGTCGTAAGCGTCGCGAGATAGAGAAAATAGACGAGGCCGATCAGGATCAGCCGGCGGCTTTCGCGCATCGTCGTCAGATAGCGGACGATGTGCCAGAACAGGCCGCCGATCGGGTTCGCCGCCAGCTTGACCGACACGATCAGGTTGAGGGCTTCGCGGTCCATCGGATCGATCGCGAGTGCCTGCAGCGCGAGATCGAGGGCAGCTTCATGATCACCGGCATCGCGGCGGGCATAGCCGAGCAGCACGAAGCTCGGCTGATAGCCGGGATCGCGCGCGATCAGGTCGCCGGCAATCTCTTCTACCGTCGCGCGGTCGCGCCGGTCGCGCGCGAGCCAACCCCGCTCGACAAGCGCATCGAGCGAGGCAGGATCGATCACAAGCGCGGTATCGATCGCCCCGCCCGCCTCGTCCAGCCGGCCTTCGATACGGAGGATTTGCGCTTTCAGTGCCAACGCGCCGACCGACAGCGGGTCCACCCCCAAAAGATGTTCGATCCGATCGAGCGCCAGCGCGGTGCGCCCCTCGAAATAGGCGGTCAGCGCGAGCACGAGCATCGCGTCGGTCGCTTCCGGATCGAGCCGCAAAGCCTCGCGTGCTTCGGCTGTCGCTGCGGTCATCCGCCGCGCCCCGAACAACGCCTGCGCGAGACCCGCATGCGCATGAGGCAGCAGGGGATCCTCGCTCAATATGTCGCGCCATATTTCGATCGCCGCATCGTAATGCCCGAGATTCGACAGGTGGCGCGCCCGGGCGGTAGCGGCAGCGATCGAGATCATCGATTTGCCGCCAGCCGGCGCAAGTCCATCGTCCGCTGCTGATCGCTCAGCACCTTGAGCAGCGGAAAAACGAATGCCGCGAGTATGAAATCGGCGAGATAGTCGTTGGCCAGATCGCCGATGAGTCCCGCCCGCAAGGCCACGACGCGCGCGATCCCGCCCGCCAGCAGAATGAACAGCGCGACGCAGGTCAGGATCAGGTCGCGCCATTTGTGATTACCGTTGACGAGGAAACCGTTGACCGCCGGAAGCAGCGCAAACAGCAACGACGTCGAGAGCGTCAGATAAATGGTCAGCGGCAAGAGAAAGAAGGGTGGGATAACGATCTTCGCCCACATCGGCCGCTGCGGCTCATCGGGAATCTGGTAACGGTTGTCGAACCGGACGCGCGACGTCATTTGCCATATTTCTTCAGAAACTCGGCCACTTCGTCATATTGTCCGCCGCTGTTGCCATATTTGGTGAAATTGCGCGCGGTCGTCAGCCATTCTGCGGTCGTCGCCTTCACCTCGCGGAGCGCCTCGGCGAAATGGTCGCGGCCGATCGGCCGTTCGGCGCCGTCGGTCACCGATTCTTCGATGGCATAGTCGGCAGCCGTATCGACCAGATTCTGCAGGTCGGCGCCCGAATAGCCTGCGGTTTCGCCAACGATTCGGTCAAGATCGAGATCGAATGCGACCGGACGTCCGTCGAGCTGGAGCCGTAATATCTCACGCCGCGCATCGCGATCGGGCGGCGGCACGAACAGCAGCCGGTCGAAACGCCCCGATCGGCGAAAGGCAGCGTCGACCGCCCAGGGCATATTGGTTGCGGCGAGGATCAGCACGCCCTGGTTGTTCTGCGCAAAACCGTCGAGTTCGGCGAGGAAGGTCGAGATAACGCCGATCTCGTGCTGGGTCGACTGGTGCCCGCGCTTGCCCGCCAGCGCTTCGATCTCGTCGAAGAACAATACGGCGGGCGTGTCGCGCCGCGCATCCTCGAAAATCGCCGCGAGCTTGCGCTCGGGTTCGCCGACATATTTGTCGAGCACGTCGGTCACCGGGACGTTGATGAAACGCGCGCCGCATTCGCCCGCGGTCGCCCGCGCCAGCAGCGTCTTGCCGCAACCCGGCGGGCCATAGAGCAGAACGCCGCCACCCGCCTTTCGCCGGAAGCGCGCGAACAGCGCGGGCTTCTGAAAGGGCGCGATGATGCGCCGGTGGATCTGCTTCTTGACCGCGTCATGTCCGCCCACGTCGGCGAAGCCCATGCGGCCCGCCTCGACATAGGAGAGGCGCGCCTGATCGACCTCTGAGACATCGAGCGCGCTCCGCGCAGGTCCCCCGCCGGCGATACGGTTGAAAGCGAGGATGTTGCCGGGCGCGGCATCGGGCGTCTCGGCCCGCGCTTCGTCGATCTCTTCCGCAAGCGCCGGAATCTCCAGCGCCGGATTCGCCGCAACCGCCGCGCGGTAGCGCGCCTCGGCTTCCTCGAAGCGACCGAGAGCGACCAGCGCGCGCACCTCTTCGGCGAGCGCCACATCGACCCCGGCGGCAAAACGGAGCGCAGTCGCCGCGTCGGCGTCGGCGAGCGCGGCCGCCGCGAAGCGCTGGCGACCGACATGTTCGATTCCGGCCGGGTCAATCGCCGCCGCAAGCGCAAACAACGCGGCACGCGCGACCGCATCCTCGGCTAGGTCGAGCGCAGGAACCAGCAGGCGCGCGTCTCCCCCAGCCTTGAGCACCCCGAGCAGCGATTCGAACGGCGTCATTCACTATCCTTTCCGGCAGCCCGCACTGGCCACCATGCCCATGCGATAGCCAGCAAGGACGCGATCAGCAGCACGCTATATTCGACGCCATTGCGTCCCGCGCCCACGACGAACCAGCCCGCAGGCAGGTGGACGAGAATCATCCCGAGGGTGAGGATCGCCGCGTGCCCCAGCGCGGCAAGGCTGGTCCAGCGGCGCGCCAGCATCAGCGCCGGTCCGACGAGTTCATAGAGGGTCACTGCCATCGCCCAGCCATAGCCGAAGGGGAAACCGAGGCTGTCGAGCCAGGCGCCAAATGGTTCGACGAGGCCCATGCCCAGCCTGTAGGCGCCATGGATCAGGATCAACAGCGCGACGACGATCCGCAGCGCTTCCAACGCAATCGCCGCACGCGCGGGCGCGACCCTCTGTCCGATCAATGCCATACCGCCCCCATTTCCTGCGCCTATCCCGTGCGAAACCCGTGTGTGATCGGGTAGCGCCGGTCGCGCCCGAAATTGCGCGTCGACAACTTGACCCCCGGCGGTGCCTGTCGGCGCTTATATTCGGCGAGCATCAGCAGCCGCTCGATCCGGACGACCGAATCACGATCGAAGCCATAGCGCGCAACCACATCGTCGACGCTCGCTTCCTCCTCGACGAGCATGTGGAGCATGCGGTCGAGATCGACATAGGGCGGCAGGCTGTCCTCGTCCTTCTGGTCGGGACGCAGCTCGGCGCTCGGCGGCTTGGTGATGATCGTATCGGGCATCACCGGCGTCACCGGGTTGCGCGACAGGCGCGGTACATTTTCGTTGCGCCATTTCGCGACGGCGAAGACGGTCATCTTGTAGGCATCCTTCAGCGGATTATAGCCGCCCGCCATATCGCCATAGATGGTCGCATAGCCGACGCTCATCTCGCTTTTGTTGCCGGTCGTCAGCAGCATCGGCCCGAATTTGTTGCTGAGCGCCATCAAAGTCACGCCGCGAATGCGCGACTGGACATTCTCTTCGGTGATGTCGACGTCCCTGTCGGCGAAACTGCCCGCAAGCATCGTATCGAACGCCTCTACCGCCGGAATGATCGGGATCGTGTCGAGCTTGCACCCGATCATCGTCGCGCAGCCTGCGGCATCGTCGAGGCTCGACTGGCTGGTGAAGCGGCTCGGCAGCATCACGCACCAAACCTTGTCGGGTCCGAGTGCGTCGGCGGCGATCGCGGCACAGATCGCCGAATCGATCCCGCCCGACAGGCCGAGCACGACACCCGGAAAACGGTTACGCTCGACATAGTCGCGCAAGCTGAGGATCATCGCGCTGTAGATATCGGCAGGATGCGCTTCCCATTCGGCGATCGCCCCGGCATCGCACGTCCAGCCGGCCTCGCCCTTCATCCACCGCGTGACCCGCTCCTCCGCCTCCCAGTCGGTCAGCCGGTGCGCGGTCGACCCGTCGCCGTTGAGCACGAACGAGCAGCCGTCGAAGACCAGCTCGTCCTGCCCGCCGATGCGGTTGAGGAAGATGAGCGGCAGCCCGGTTTCGGCGACGCGGCTCGCAAAGACCTGGCTGAGCCGGCGGTCGTCCTTGTCGATCTCATAGGGACTGCCGTTGACCGAGATCAGCAGCTCGGCGCCCTGCGCCGTCAGATGCTGGCACACCTTCGGCAGCCAGCCGTCCTCGCAAATCGGCAGGCCGAGCTTCACCCCGCGCCATTCGACGACATCGGGAAGCGGGCCGGACACAAAAATGCGCTTCTCGTCGAATGTGCCGTAATTGGGCAGCTCATGCTTGCGACGCGTCGCGACGATCCGGCCGCCGTCGAGCAGCGCGACGATATTATAGAGGTCGATGCCCCCTTGTTCATTCTCGGCGCGCTCGACCGATCCCACGAGCATTGCCGGGCCGCCATCCGCGGTTTCGGCCGCCAGTCCCTCGAGCAGCTTCGCGGCTCGCTCGGCAAGCGCCGGCTTGAGCACCAGATCCTCGGGCGGATATCCGATCAGCTGGAATTCGGGAAAGAGGATAAGATCGGCATCCTTGTGCCGCGCCCGCACAGCGCGCATCGCGTCGGCGTTGGCGGCAAGGTCGCCGACGATCTGTGTCATTTGCGAAAGGATGATGGAGAGCTGCTCTGTCATGCAAGCGGTTTAGGCCCAACCGCCCGTCGCGTTCAACCGAAGAGAAAGGTCCAAAGCGTCCGTCCGGGTGCGATCGCGAAAAAACCCGCGGCGATCAGCCCGAAAAAGACCCCGCGCATCGTCTTCAGGTGACGGTCGATCTGCCGCGTCCTTGCGAACCAGATCGCGCGCGGCAGCTGGACGAGCGTCAGCACCGAGAAAATGTGGATCGGGCCGATGCCGCCGGTCAATGTGCGAATCCAGAAGCTGTCGATCGCGGTGACGAGCATGAGCAAAACCCAGACGCGCCCGCCGATACGATGCGCGGCATCGCCTTTCAAAGGGCGCCAGAGCAGCCAGGCACCGAGCGGGAGCGCAGGCAACACGGTTGCGAGATGTACCCATATCGCCCACGCCGGCGTGCGGTAGGTCGATGGCTCTCCCCAAAACAGCCGGACGAGTATCGCAACCCCCGTGACGCCTGCGATCAGGAGGACGGTGAGTGCGATACGGCGGACGAGAGCGGGCGCGGCGCCGGGAAATATGGTCATGGTTGTTCCTGTTTCTGGCGACATGGTGTCGGATGCCCCTTCCCCTGGCCGGCGCCGGTTCGCCGGCAAGCCCGACTTCGTGCAGGCGGTGGATTCCTTCGCAAAGCAGGCACGCCTGCCTATTGACGCTTCGTGAAATGGCACGCAGAAGCGCCGGCATGGCCAAACGTATCGCGATCGAATTGCTGGCGATGATGGCGCTCGGCCTCCTCATCGGGGTGCTGGGTCCTTTCGGTACCTTTGCCATGCCGACCGCGGAGCGCATGGCGATCTGGGTGCTGTGGCTGCTCGCGGGCTACGCCGTCTTTCGCCCCGCCGGGGTCGTCGCGCGTTGGTTGTGCGAAGCGACCGGCTTGCCCGAACCGGCCGGCACCGCGATGGCGCTGGGGACCGGAAGCTTTACCTTGACGTTCGTCATCGCGACGATGTCGATGGGCGTCGGCTTTCCCGGGGTGCTGCGCTGGGCCGGCTTCTGGTGGCTCTGCTTCTATATCCTGCTCATCTGCGGCGTCGTCACAGTCGCGATGCGGGTCCTGTTCCGGCGGGACGACGCGGGGCCGTCTGCGCCGCACGCCGAAACCATGCCCCCGCCAGCCGCGACATATAGCTCCGATCCGCCGGCGTTGCCATCGCTTCCCCTGCCGCAAGGATTCGGGGAAGTACGCGCGCTCAAGGGAGAAGATCATTATGTCCGCGTCGTCGGCGAGGCGCGCGAAGAACTGATCCTGATGCGCCTGCGCGACGCGATCGAGCGGCTCGGCGAGGCCGACGGATTGCGAGTCCATCGCAGCTGGTGGGTCGCAAAAGACGCCGTCGCATCGGTGCGCCGCGACGGCCGGACCGCCGTCATCACGCTGGCCGGAGGCCACGAGGTTCCGGTCGCGCGCGACATGATGCCGCAATTGCGCGCCGCGGGGTGGCTTTAGGGCCTTCCCCTCGCGGCCTGCGCTGGCTAAGGGGGCGCGCAATCCCAACCCGCGCGAAAGGGCCTTGCACCCCATGAAACTCATCTCCGGCAACAGCAACCTGCCGCTGGCCCGTGCGATCGCGGACTATCTTGAGCTGCCGCTGACCGACACCAGCGTGCGCCGCTTCGCCGACGAAGAGGTCTTCGTCGAAATCCATGAGAATGTCCGCGGTCAGGATGTGTTCGTCGTCCAGCCGACGAATTTTCCCGCGAACGACAATCTTATGGAATTGCTGATCATCAACGACGCGCTGCGCCGCGCCTCCGCGAAGCGCATCACCGCGGTCGTTCCCTATTTCGGCTATGCCCGTCAGGACCGGAAGCCCGGCCCGCGCACGCCGATCTCGGCCAAGCTCGTCGCGAACCTGATCACCACCTCGGGCGCCGACCGCGTGCTCGCGATCGACCTGCACGCCGGGCAGATCCAGGGCTTTTTCGACATCCCGACCGACAATCTCTATGCCGCGCCGGTGATGAGCGCCGACATTCAGGCGCGCTTCGGCGACAAGAACCTGATGGTCGTCTCACCCGACGTCGGCGGCGTTGTGCGCGCCCGCGCGCTCGCCAAGCGCCTCGACAACGCGCCGCTGGCGATCGTCGACAAGCGGCGCGAACGCGCCGGCGAATCCGAAGTGATGAACATCATCGGCGATGTGAAGGGCCGCTTCTGCATCCTGATCGATGATATCGTCGACTCCGCCGGCACACTCTGCAACGCCGCCGCCGCGCTCAAGGCTGCCGGCGCCGAGGGCGTCGTCGCTTATTGTACCCACGGCGTCCTGTCGGGTGGCGCCGTGGCGCGCGTCGATGCAAGCGAACTGACCGAACTCGTCATCACCGATTCGATCCAGCCGACCGACGCGGTCAACGACAGCGGCAAGGTCCGCGCGCTTACCGTTGCGCCGCTTCTTGGCGAAGCGATCAAGCGCATCGCCGACGAAACAAGCGTCTCGTCGCTTTTCGACTGAGGCGCATCAATCCATTGCCTTGCGGCCGCTTTCCGCCCAGTCTCTGCCCCGGACACGACTAGCGGGGCTCGGTGCGGGTGAATGAGGACAGACATTGCCTGAACCGGGACATCCGCGCCGGCGGCGGCTCCTGCGGCGCTTGCTGACCTCGCTCATCTTCCTCGCCGGCTGCTTTGCACTGCTCGCCCTCGCGCTCTGGGCAGCCTTCCCGCTCCCGTCGCTCGACGGACGACGCGCGAGCACAGCTTTGGCCGGGCAGGATACGCGGATCGCCGCGGCGATCGCGCCGGTCGCGGCGCGGCATCCGGGGACAAGCGGGATTTATCTGCTCCCCGACGCGCTCGACGCCTTTGCCGCGCGAGTCGAGATGATCCGCACCGCCGAACGCTCGGTCGACCTGCAATATTATATCTGGAACAACGACTTGTCGGGCCGCATCCTGCTGTCCGAACTGGTCCGGGCGGCCGACCGCGGCGTGCGCGTGCGGCTGCTCATCGACGACAATACTACTGCGGGCCTCGACCCGATGCTGGCGGGCGCCAATGCGCATCCCGGCATCGAGGTGCGGCTGTTCAATCCGCTGACCTTGCGGCGCGTCCGGGCGGCTAATTATCTCTTCGCCTTTCCGCGACTCAACCGGCGGATGCACAACAAGTCGCTGACGATCGACGGCGCGGTGACGATCGTCGGCGGTCGCAACGTCGGCGACGAATATTTCGGCGCCGAACAGGACGGCCTGTTCATCGACATGGACGCGCTGGCGATCGGCGCGGTCTTGCCCGACGTGTCGGCGCAGTTCGACCGTTACTGGAACAGCCGCTCGGCCTATCCCGCCGAACTGCTGATCGCCGCCGATCGCGCGAAGCCGATGGCGATATTGCGCGATCCGCCCGAATCGAACAGCACACGCGGGCAGCAATATCGCGAAGCGATCGCCGCGACCGCCTTCATCCGCGATGCCATGGCCCAGACGCTGAACTGGCAATGGACCGAAGTCAGGCTGTTCAGCGACGATCCCGCGAAAGCCTTGGGAGCCGAACCGCCCGAATCGCTACTCATCAACCGGCTGAAACCGGTGATCGCGGGTGCCGAGGGCAGCTTCGATCTTGTTTCGGGCTATTTCGTGCCCGCAGGATCGGGCACCGAGTTGCTGACCGGCCTTGCCCGGCGCGGCGTCGACACGCTGGTCGTGACCAACAGCTTTGCGGTCACCGATGTCCCGCTCGTCCATGCAGGCTATGTCAAGAAGCGCCAACCCCTGCTCGAAGCAGGGGTACAATTGTTCGAAGTCCGGCCGGGCGCGGGCGGGCGCAGCGAGGACCCTTCGCATAGCGCGACACGTTTCAGCGGTGGCGGCGAAAGCCTGCATGCCAAGACCTTTGTCGTCGACCGCCGGCTGCTGTTCGTCGGGTCGTTCAACTTCGATCCGCGTTCAGCCGAGCTCAATTGCGAAATGGGTTTCCTGATCGACAGCCCCTATCTGTCAGGGCTGGTCGCCGACGGCCTGCGCGAACGGTTGCCCGAGCACAGCTATGCCGTCGCCCTGTCGCCGGAGGGCGAGTTGCAATGGGGCGATACGGGAGGCGGGCGGCGGGGCGTCCTGACCACCGAACCCGGCACCACGGCGGGGAACCGAACCGCCGTCTGGCTGCTTTCGCATTTGCCGATCGACTGGCTGCTCTAAGGTCAGGACCTTGGGGGCAGCCCCTAGCCTCGTGCCCAAATGCGTGGCATTGGCCCGTCATCACACCTGCCGGAGACCCCATGCGCGCTGAAGACATCGCCCTCGCCAACCGCCTTGCCGATGCCGCCGGCGAAGCGATCCGTCCGCTCTTTCGCGCCGCTTACACGCATGAAGCGAAGGCCGACGCCTCACCCGTCACCGAGGCCGACCGCGCCGCCGAGGCCGCGATGCGCCGCCTGCTCGATGCCGAGGCGCCGCGCGACGGGATCATCGGAGAGGAATATGGCGCCGAGCGCGCCGACGCATCGCGCCAGTGGGTGCTCGACCCGATCGACGGCACGGTCAGTTTCATGGCCGGCCGGCCGATCTTCGGCACCCTGATCGCGCTGCTGCAGGACGGCTGGCCGGTGCTCGGTATTATCGACCAGCCGATCGCGGGCGAGCGCTGGGTCGGCGCCCTAGGGCAGCCGACGCTGTTCAACGGCCAACCGGCCCGCACGCGCAGCTGCCGCAACCTGTCCGATGCCGTGCTCGCGACGACCGGACCGCAATATTTCAGCGACCATGACGGCGAACATTTCATGGCGCTGGCGGCAAAGACGTCGCACAAGCGCATGGTCTTCGGCGGCGACTGCTATAATTACGGCCTGCTTGCGAGCGGGCACATCGACCTCGTCGTCGAAGCGGGGCTGAAACTCCACGATTTCGCCGCACTCGCGCCGATCGTCGAGGGCGCAGGCGGGACGATGTGCGACTGGAACGGCGATCCCCTGAGCACCGAGAGCGAAGGCCATGTCATCGCGCTCGGCGATCCCGCGCGGCTCGAGGATGTGATCGAGGAGCTCGCCTGCCACCACTGAACGGAGAGGAACGGACATGGCTTTTGAAGGAAGCTGCCATTGTGGCGCTGTGACCTACAGCGTCGAGGGCGAGATCCCGGACACGGCGATGAGCTGCAATTGCTCGCACTGCCGGCGCAAGGGCTTCCTGCTCGCTTTCGTCCCGCTCGACCAGTTCCGGCTGACCAGCGGCGATGACAAGCTCGAATCCTACCGATTCAACAAGCATAATATCGACCATCAATTCTGCGTCGAATGCGGCTGCCAGGGCTTTTCGGTCGGCACCGGTCCCGATGGATCGAAAATGGCGGCGGTGAACCTGCGCTGCGTGCCCGAAGCCGACCTCGACGCGCTCACGATCCACAAGGTCGACGGCGCGAGCTTTTGATCCCCGAATCGCTTGCATTTCGGCGCGAATCCTCCTAAGCGCGCCGCTTCCGATTGTACCGGCTGGCTGAAAGGGCTGCCAGGCCGATACGCAAACGGACTTCAAAAGGAGACCAAAATGCCCAAGATGAAGACCAAGAGCGGTGTGAAGAAACGCTTCAAATTCACCGCTTCGGGCAAGGTGAAGCACGGCGTTGCCGGCAAGCGCCACCGCCTGATTTCGCATAACTCGAAATATATCCGCACCAACCGCGGCACCAGCGTGCTCAGCGATTCGGACGCGGCCCATGTGCGCCTCTGGGCGCCCTATGGCCTGAAGTAAGGAGCGCTAGACCATGTCACGCATCAAACGCGGCACGACGACGCACGCCAAGCACAAGCGGATTTTGGCGCAGGCGAAAGGCTATTATGGCCGTCGCAAGAATACGATCCGTGTCGCCAAGCAGGCCGTCGAAAAGGCCGGCCAGTACGCTTACCGCGACCGCAAGGTTAAGAAGCGGAGCTTCCGCGCCCTGTGGATCCAGCGCATCAACGCTGCGGTTCGCGCCGAAGGCCTGACCTATTCGCAGTTCATGCACGGCGTGAAGCTGGCCGGGATCGAACTCGACCGGAAGGTCATGGCCGACCTCGCGATGAACGAAGGTGGCGTGTTCACCGCGATCATCGCACAGGCGAAGGCAGCGCTGCCCAAGGCAGCCTGAGCCTGAAGGCTTATCGCTAAAGCAAAAGGGCGGTCCCGATGGGGCCGCCCTTTTTCGTTGGAAGCGCGCGTGTCCGAAACGAAGGGGCGGCCCGAAGCTCTCGCCTCGCGCCGCCCCGACAATGGCTCCGGAGAAACCATCGCCCCCCCGCCCGAACCGAAAAGCCGTGGGTCGCAGAAGCCACCGGCCGGAACGAAGCTTGGAAAATCAGTCGTCTCTTTCAGGTCCCTACCAAATCCCCATCCTTTGGCATCGACACCGCCCTCGCAAGCTCCGCTCCCCCGAGCGGGCAACGCAACTATGGCGCAGTCAGCGAGTATAAAATTGTAAGAACCCGACACAAAATCGCGCAAAAAGCTGTTTTTCATATGCTTCGCGCGCTAGAGCGAGATCGCATGCCGCAACGCGACGCACCTTCCGAACCCCCGTCCAGCGCAAGCGTCTCCACGCGTTTCTTCCCGGTATCGACTGCGCTGCTGCCCTATGTCAGCACGATCTACCTGACCGAGGTCACAGTTCCCCGCGGCGGCCGGGTCGAGGATTATCTGCACCCCGAATGGGCGAATCTGCGTTTTGTCGAAGGTGATCTGCCGCGCGCGGCGATCGGCGGGGGAACGGCGCTCGATGCCCCGCGCTTCATCGCGACCGGACCGACAAGCAAGGCCTGTTACTTCTCCGCCGGCAACATGCGGACATGGGGTATCGGCATCCTGCCGATGGGATGGGCCAAATTCATTCCCCTCGCGGCCGAAGATCTTGCCGACCGCTTTACCGACGGAAACGCGCATCCCGCTTTCACACGCTTTTCGTCCCTCGCCCAGTCGCTGCGGCAGATGAACGACGTCGAGGCGGCGGCTTTGTCGATCGACGACTATTTCTCGAGGCTTCTGGCAGATGCCCCGCCCGACGACCCCGCCATCCTTGCCGCGCATGTCGCGCTGGTCGACGACGACCTGTCGAGCGTCGCCGGCCTCGCGGAAAAACTGTCGATGTCCGAACGGTCGATCGAACGGCTGAGCCATCGCGCGTTCGGTTTTCCGCCCAAATTATTGTTGCGGCGCCAGCGCTTCCTCCGATCGCTGGGCCGCTTCATGCTCGACCCGTCGATGGCGTGGATCGATACGATGGATCATCATTATTATGATCAGGCCCAGTTCACCCGCGACTTCCAGCGCTTCATGGGGATGAGCCCGCGCGACTATGCAGCGCGGCCCAAGCCGATATTGGGCTCGGCCGCTTTCGCCCGCGCCGCGGCCGCCGGGGCGGCGGTTCAGGGCCTGCACAGGCCGGCGGGATAGCGCCGTTTCCCGCCAAGTGGCTTGACCCACGCCGCGTGTTCGGTGCAAGCGGCAGGCGACGGACGGGCGGCCAGCCGCCATATCCTTACAGACACGAAAAACACGCCGGCAGCGCGAATGCCGCCGGAACAGGACAATGACGATGAGCGATATCGAAGCCATCCGGACCCGGATGCTGGGCGAAATTGAAGCGGCCACCGACGCCGGCGCGATCGAGGCGCTGCGTATCGAAGCGCTCGGCAAGGCGGGCAGCATCACCGCGCTGCTCAAGACGCTGGGCGGCATGAACCCGGAGGAGCGGCAGGCACGCGGGCCCGAAATCCACGCCCTGCGCGAAACGGTCACCGCGGCGCTCGCCGAGCGCAAGGCCACGCTCGATGCAGCCGCGCTCGACGTGAAGCTGGCGGCCGAAGCGATCGACATGTCGCTGCCAGCCGACGCAGGCCCGCGCGGGAGCGTCCATCCGGTCAGCCAGGTGATGGACGAACTCGCCGAAATCTTCGCCGACATGGGCTTTGCCGTCGCGACGGGTCCCGAGATCGAGGACGACTGGCGCAACTTCACCGCGCTCAACATTCCCGAGACGCATCCGGCGCGCGCGATGCACGACACCTTCTATTTCCCCGACGCCAATGCCGAGGGCCAGAAGATGCTGCTCCGGACGCACACGTCTCCGGTGCAGATTCGCACGATGATGTCGCAGGAGCCCCCGATCAGGATCATAGCGCCCGGTCGCGTCTATCGCAGCGACAGCGATGCGACGCACACGCCGATGTTCCATCAGGTCGAAGGTCTCGTCATCGATCGCGGCATCCATATGGGCCACCTCAAATGGACGCTCGAAACTTTCCTGAAGGCCTATTTCGAGCGCGACGACATCGTGCTGCGCCTGCGCCCGAGCTACTTCCCCTTCACCGAACCATCGGCGGAGGTCGATGTCGGCTATCGCCATGAAAAGGGCCGCCGCGTCGTCGGCGGCAACGGCGACGACGAAGGCCATGCGTGGATGGAGCTGCTCGGCAGCGGCATGGTCAACCGCCGCGTGATCGCCAATTGCGGGCTCGACCCCGACGAATGGCAGGGCTTTGCCTTCGGCGTCGGCGTCGACCGGCTCGCCATGCTCAAATATGGCATGGACGACCTGCGCGCCTTCTTCGACGGCGACCTGCGCTGGCTGTCGCATTACGGGTTCGGCGCGCTGTCGGTACCCACGCTGAGCGGGGGGATTTCGGCATGAAGATCACCCTCGACTGGCTCCGCGAGCATCTGGGCGGCGACTATGGCGTCACCGATGTGGTCGCGACATTGAACCGCATCGGCCACGAGGTCGAAGGCGTCGAGAATCCGGCCGAGAAACTCACCGGTTTCCGCGTCGCCAAGGTGCTGACCGCCGAAAAGCATCCGCAGGCCGACAAATTGCAGGTACTGACCGTCGACACGGGCGACGGCGCCGCGCCGCTGACCGTCGTCTGCGGTGCGCCCAATGCGCGCGCGGGCCTGGTGGGCGTGCTCGGCCTGCCCGGCGCGGTCGTTCCCGCAAACGGCATGGAGCTGAAGGTCGCCGCCGTCCGCGGGGTCGAATCGAACGGTATGATGTGCTCGACGCGCGAGCTCGAACTCGGCGACGACCATGACGGGATCATCGAGCTTTCCGCCGACGCGCCCATCGGCACCCCCTTTGCCGAATACAGCGGCGCGAACGATCCGGTGGTCGACATTTCGATCACCCCCAACCGGCAGGATTGCATGGGCGTGCGCGGCATCGCGCGCGACCTCGCCGCCGCAGGGCTCGGCACGCTGAAGCCGCTCGACGTCCCGACGATCATCGGCGAGGGCGCACCCGCGACCGAAATCCGCACCGACGATGTCGAAGCCTGCCCCGCCTTCTTCGGCCGCACGATCGGCGGCGTCACCAACGGTACCGCGCCCGAATGGATGCGCCGCCGACTGGAAGCGGTCGGCCAGCGCTCGATCTCGGCGCTTGTCGACATCAGCAATTATGTGATGTTCGACCTTGGCCGCCCCAGCCATATCTATGACCGCGCCAAGCTGAATGGTGCGCTCGTCGCGCGCCGCGCAAAGGACGGCGAGACGGCGGTCGCATTGAACGGCAAGGAATATCGCCTCACCGACACGATGACGGTGATCGCCGACGACAATGAGGTCCACGACATCGCGGGCATCATGGGCGGCGAACATTCGGGATGCAGCGAGACGACGACCGACGTCCTGATCGAGATCGCTTATTTCACCCCCGAACGCATCGCGCTCACCGGGCAGGCGCTCGGCCTGTCGAGCGACGCGCGCAGCCGGTTCGAGCGCGGGGTCGACCCGGCGTTCCTCGACGACGCGACGGCGATCGTCACCGCGCATATCCTGAATATCTGCGGCGGCAATCCGTCAACGGTGACGCGCGCGGGCACGCCGCCCGCCGAAGTGAAGACGATCGATTACGACCCCGCGCTGTCGGCAACGCTCGGCGGGATCGAAATCGCCCCCGAACGGCAGCAGGAGATCCTTGCCTCGCTCGGTTTCGCCATCATCGAACAGGGCAGCCGCTGGCAGGTGTCGGTGCCGAGCTGGCGCCGCGACATGGATGCCGCCCCCGATGTCGTCGAGGAAGTCACGCGCATCACCGGGTTCGACGCGATCGCGTCGGTCGCGCTGCCGCGAACCGACGGCGTCGCCAAACCGACCGCGACCGCCGAACAGCTGACCGAGCGCCGCCTGCGCCGCGCCGCCGCTGCCGCCGGGTTCGACGAAGCCGTGACCTGGTCGTTCATCGGCGAGGCCGAGGCCGCACCTTTCGGCGGCGGCGCGTGGAGCCTCGCCAATCCGATCAGCGAAGAGCTGAAGGTCATGCGCCCGTCGCTGCTGCCCGGCCTGCTCGCCGCGGCGCAGCGCAACCAGAATCGCGGCGCCGACAGCATCCGCCTGTTCGAGATCGGCCGCCGCTATCTGGCCGACGCCGAACATCCGACGCTGGCGATCCTGATGGCGGGCGACAAGCGCGCGCGCGGCTGGCAGGCGGGCAAGGCCGCGCCGTTCGACGCGTTCGACGCCAAGGCCGCAGCGCTGGCGCTGCTCGACGCGGCGGGTGCGCCGGCCGACCGCCTGCAGGTGATGGAAGCCGTCACGACCGGCAATATCTGGCATCCCGGCCAGTCGGCGACATTGCGGCTCGGCCCCAAGGCGGTGCTCGCCGAGTTCGGCGCGCTCCACCCCGCGCTCACCCGCACCTTCGACGTCGATGGCCCGGTGATGGCGGTGCAGATCTTCCTCGATGCGATCCCGGGTAAGCGCGCGAGCGGGCCCGCGCGCGCGGCCTTCACGCCGCCCGCGCTGCAATCGGTGCGCCGCGACTTCGCTTTCCTCGCGCCGACGAGCCTGACCGCCGCCGACCTCGTGCGCGCGATCCGCGGCGCCGACAAGGCAAGCATCGTCGATGCACGCCTCTTCGACCGCTTCGCCGGGCAGGGGGTGCCCGAAGGACAGGTGAGCCTCGCGGTCGAGGTCGAGCTGCAGCCGCTCGAAAAGAGCTTCACCGACGCCGAACTGAAGGCGATCGCCGACAAGGTGGTGGCCGCGGCGGCGAAGGCGGGGGCGACGCTGCGCGGATAAGCCGGCGAAATTCGGCCCTCGCCGGAAAGCCCGGTTGGGGGTGGTTAGTTGCCACTCCCAATATTCGTCATCCCGGACTTGATCCGGGATCCATCGCGGCGCTGAAGGCGTGGACCCCGGATCAAGTCCGGGGTGACGATGATGGATGGGGCAGCTTCCGGTCGCATTCGGACCTTTCTCGCTTCCCGTTCGTGTCGAGCGAAGTCGAGACACCCATCGACTAAGCGCCTGGCCCGAAGGGCATCTCGACTTCGGCCAACAGCCCAAGTCTATCCTGAGCGCCTGCCAAGGCAGTCGAAGGGCTCGATGCGAACGGGGTTGGAGGATTCGACATCCGGAACAGGCCCATGCGGGCTGGAGCATGAAGCGGATTTCATGCATTTTGTTCGGGCAACAGATTCCGGGAGAAATTTGCCATGGACACCCGTCACCTCGTCGACCGCGAGATTGCGCCGATCATCGACCTGTTCCCCCGCGTCGACCTCAATGCGGCGCCGATCGGGCAGATTCGCGCCAGGGCGGCGGAAACCTATTCCTTCCTGCCGCCACCGGCGATCGTGCCCGAAGAGGTGACGATCCCATCGGTTCATGGCGGACCGGACATCATGGCCTTCCTCTATCGTCCGGCGACACGCGATCCCCGCCGCGGAGCGATCCTGCATATTCATGGCGGCGGCATGGTGATGGGTTCGGCACGGCAGATACAGGCCGGACCCGCCGCGCTGGCGATGGCGGCGGGCGTGCCCGTCGTATCGGTCGAATATCGCCTCGCCCCCGAACATCCCTTTCCCGCGCCGCAGGAGGATTGCCATTCGGCGCTAAGCTGGCTCGCGGCGCAGGCCGACGCGCTCGGCTTCGCCCCGGAGCGGATCGTCGTCGCGGGCGAAAGTGCGGGCGGCGGGCTGGCGGCCGCGCTCGCCATCATGGCACGCGACCTTGGCGGGCCGGCGATCGCGGGGCAGCTCCTGACCTATCCGATGCTCGATCATCGGACAGGCAGCGACGCCTGTCCATACGACAACCCCGCGACCGGCGAATTCATTTGGACGCGCGCGAGCAACCGTTTCGGCTGGCGCGCGCTGCGGGGCGACTACAAGGCCGACGACGCGCGGCGCGGCTGGTTTTCGCCGAGCCTCGCCGAGGATCTGTCGAACCTGCCCCCCGCCTATATCGCGACTGGCAGCCTCGACCTCTTCTTCGACGAGAATCTCGACTATGCGCGGCGGCTCGTCGCAGCCGGCGTGCCGGTCGACCTGCACAGCTATGCGGGGGCGATCCACGCGTTCAACGCCATCCCCGATGCCGCGCTGTCGCAGCGGTTCAACGGCGGCATCCTCGCCGCCGCGGCCATGATGACGGGGCCGGGGGACGGATGAACGATAGACGGAGTGTCGGCGTTCGACCGGAAGCGGACGGTCGCCGACGTTCCATTTCCGTCACCCCGGGCTTGACCCGGGGCCTGCCTTGTCTTTGATCCGACGGCGAAAGAAGGAAGGCGGGTCCCGGGTCAAGCCCGGGATGACGATGAAGCAAACGTCCGCTCCACACCCCCAACCGGTCAAGCCGCCACCGCGTCCTCGCTCTGGCTCGTTGCGGCTTCGAGAAGACGTTTCTCAAGGCTCTTCACGCGCGCCGTACTGTCGATCTTGTCGCCGATCAGATCGGTGACATAGAAGGTGTCGACCGCGCGCTCGCCATAGGTGGCGACATGCGCGCTGTGCACCGTCACCTTGGACTGGAAAAGCGCATAGGCGAGCTGGTTGAGGAGCGCGGGGCGATCCTGCGCGTTGATCTCGATCACCGTGAAGCGGTTCGACGCCTTGTTGTCGACGAAGACATTGGGGGCGACACGAAAGGCCTCGGCGCGGGTGCGCGGCAGCGCGCGCGCTTCGAGTTTCGGCAGCAATTTGTGGCGGTTGGCGAGCGCGTCCTCGATCGCACGGGTCAGGCGGCCGATCTGCCCGGCTTCGGCAAAGGGACGGCCGAGCGGATCCTGGACGAGGAAATTGTCGAGCGCGAGGCCGTCGCGCGTCGTGTGGATGCGCGCGTCGATGATATTGCCGCCGGCAAGGTGGATTCCGCCCGCCATGCGGTAGAACAGCCCCGGATGGTCGGCGGCGAGGACCATCACGAGCGTCGCGCCGCGGTCCTCGTCGGGGACCGCCGCGATGTGGAGCGGCGCGTCGCCCGCCTCGCGGATATGGCGAAGGTTGGCGACGATCACCTCGACCGGCTCGGCGATCCAGTAGCTTTCGGGGAGCGGCTTGATCAGCCTGGCGAAGGCCTTGGCATCGAGACCGAGGATGTCGGCGGCGGCTTCCTTCTTGGCCGCGATCCGCGCTTCGCGGCCCTTTTGTTTGTGGCCGAGCCGAAGGACTTCCTCGGCCGCGTCGAACAATTCGGTCAAGAGCTGGCGTTTCCAGCTGTTCCACACGCCGGGTCCGACCGCGCGGATGTCGACGACGGTGAGCACGAGGAGCAGGCGCAGGCGTTCGGGTGACTGGACGAGCTGCGCAAAGTCGAGGATCGTCTTGAAATCGGCGAGGTCGCGCTTGAAAGCGGTCGCCGACATGAGGAGATGATAGCGCACGAGCCACGAGACAGTCTCGGTCTCCGCCTCGCTCAGCCCCAGCCGCGGGCAGACGCGAAGGGCAAGTTCGGCGCCGAGGATGCTATGGTCGCCGCCGCGCCCCTTGGCGATGTCGTGCAGCAGCACCGCGACATAGATGACGCGCCGCGAATGGATCTGGTCCATGATCGCGGTCGACAGCGGATGATCGTCCTTCAGCCGGTTCTGTTCGATATCGGCGAGCAGCCCGATCGCGCGGATCGTATGCTCGTCGACCGTATAATGATGATACATGTCGAACTGCATCTGCGCGACGACGCGGCCGAAGTCGGGCACGAAGCGGCCGAACACCCCCGCCTCGTTCATCCAGCGCAGCACCGTTTCGGGATCGCGCGGGCTGGTGAGCACGTCGAGGAACAATTCGTTCGCGCGCGCGATCCGGCGCACCCCCTGCGTTTCGATCAGCTTGGCGTCGTGGCGCGCCTGCCGCATCGCCTGCGGATGGATTTCGAGCCCATGTTTGTCGGCGAGCGCAAAAATCTCGACCAGCCGCACCGGATCCTGCTGGAAGAAATCGTCCGACGGCAGCGCAAGCCGGCCGCGGTCGAGCACGAAGCCGTGGAGCTTGCCCGGACGGCGGCGGATCGTCGGCAGGAAGCGCCGCCCGCGCGCCGCCATCTGGTCGTCGAGGTGCGCGAGGAAGGTGCCCGTGACGTCGCCGACGCTTTTGGCGTGGAGGAAATAGAGCTGCATGAAGCGCTCGACCGCGCTCTTGCCCGGCCGGTCGGCGAAGTGCATCCGCCGCGCGATCTCGGGCTGGAAATCGAAGGTCAGCCGATCCTCGGCACGTCCGGCGAGGATGTGGAGGTGGCAGCGGACGGCGAGGAGGAAATTCTCGGCGCGTTCGAACTGCCGGAGTTCGCGCGCCGACATCAGCCCGGCATCGACGAGCTCGGGGACGGTGCGCACGCGGTGGATGAACTTGCCGATCCAGAACAGCGTGTGGAGGTCGCGCAGACCGCCCTTCCCTTCCTTCACATTGGGTTCGACGACATAGCGCGAATCGCCCATCCTCTTGTGCCGCTCGTCGCGTTCGGCGAGCTTTTCGGCGACGAACGCGCGCGCATTGCCCGCGACGACCTCGGCGTCGAAACGCGCCGACGCCTGGTCGTAGAGGTCGCGGTCGCCCCAGATGAAGCGCCCTTCAAGGAGCGCGGTGCGGATCGTGAGATCCTCCTTCGCCGCACGCACCATCTCGTCGAGCGAGCGCGACGAATGGCCGACCTTCAGCCCGAGGTCCCAGAGCGTGTAGAGCTGTGCCTCGATCACCTGTTCGGTCCAGCTCGTCTGCTTGAACGGCGTCAGGAAGCCGATGTCGATGTCGCTGAACGGCGCCATCTCGCCGCGGCCATAGCCGCCGACCGCGATCAGCGTGATGCGCTCGCCCGCCGAACGATTGCCCGACGGGTAGAGGTGATCGACGGTGAAATCATGACTGAGACGGACGATCTGGTCGATCAGGAATGCCGTCGCGCTGGCGGCGAGCCGGCCCGACGAGGGATGGTCGAGCAAGCGCTGCTCGATCTCGGCGCGCCCCTGGTCGAGCGCATCGCGGAGCAGCGCGACCATCGCGCGGCGGCGCTTGCCGGTATCGCTCGTTTCGCCCGCAATCTCGTCGAGCCGCCCCGACAGCATCCGGCGATCGATGATCGCGCGGCGATTGTCGAGACTATCGAACAGGTCGCTCATGCCTCGTCCGCCATCAGCCGCTTGAGCGAATAAAGCGCGTCGAGCGCCTCACGCGGGGCGAGCGCGTCGGGGTCGATCCCCGCGAGCGCTTCGCGCAGCGCATCCTTGACCGCCGCGGGCGCCTCGGCAAGCGTCGCGGCGAACAGCGGCAGGTCGTCGAGTCCCGCGGCGAGCCCGCCGGTCGCCTCGCGCCCCGCCTCGAGCTTCGCAAGCACCGCCTCGGCGCGTTTTACGACGCCTGTCGGAACCCCCGCAAGACGCGCGACGGCAAGGCCGTAGCTGCGGTCGGCGGGCCCATCGGCCAGTTCGTGGAGCAGCACGAGGTCGCCCTGCCATTCGCGCGCGCGGACATGATGGAGCGAGAGCGCGTTCAGCGTTTCGGCGAGGCGCGTCAGCTCGTGGTAATGGGTAGCGAAGAGGCAGCGGCACCGGTTGACCTCGTGCACCGCCTCGACCACCGACCAGGCGAGCGCGAGCCCGTCGTAGGTCGAGGTACCGCGCCCGACCTCGTCCAAAATGACGAAGCTTTGCGGGGTCGCCTGCGCGAGAATCGCCGCGGTTTCGACCATTTCGACCATGAAGGTCGAGCGCCCGCGCGCGAGATTATCGCTCGCGCCGACGCGGCTGAACAGCCGGTCGACGAGCCCGAGCCTTGCCGCCGCGGCGGGGACGAAACCGCCCGCCTGCGCGAGCACGACGATCAGCGCATTCTGCCGGAGGAAGGTCGATTTACCGCCCATGTTCGGGCCGGTGACGAGCCAGAGCCGGTCGCTTTCCGACAGCGAGACATCGTTCGGCACGAAACGCTCGCCCGATCTGGCGAGCGCCGCCTCGACCACCGGATGGCGGCCGCCGGTGACGTCAAGGCACGGGGTGTCGGCAAGATCGGGGCGACACCAATTATGGCTCATCGCATGATCGGCGAGCGCGGCCGCAACATCGATTCGCGCGAGCACGTCGCACGAGGCGGCAATCGCTTCGCGCCGCGCGATCGCGGCGTCGGTCAGCGCTTCGAGATGCGCCGCCTCGGCCGCGACCGCGTGGACGCCTGCCTGCGTCACGCGGCTCGCGGCTTCGTGCAGGTCGGAGGAATTGAAGCGCACGACGCCGGCGAGCGTCTGGCGGTGGGTGAAGCCCGACTCGGGCGCCATCAGCGCGTCGGCATGCTTCGCGGGCACTTCGACATGATAGCCGAGCACGCCGTTGTGGCGGATCTTCAATGAGGCGATGCCGGTGCGGTCGCGATAGTCGGCTTCGAGCGCGGCGATCGCCTTGCGCCCGTCGCGCGCGGTTTCGCGCAGCGCGTCGAGCGCATGGTCATAGCCTTCGGCGACATAGCCGCCCTGCGCTGCATCGACCGGCGGCGTTTCGATGAGCGCGCGGCTGAGTTCGTCGACGAGCGTGCCATGGCCGTCGAGCCCGGGCAGCAGGCGCGCGAGCAGCGGCGGCAGGTCGGCTCGCCGCGCAAGCCGTTCGCGCAAGATTCGCGCGCCGCCGAGCGCGTCGCGAAGCTGCGCGAGGTCGCGCGGCCCGCCGCGTCCTGCGACGAGGCGGCCGAGCGCCCGGCCCGCGTCGGGCAAGGCACGCAGCGATGCGCGCAATTCGCCGCGCCACAGCGCGTCGCGCGCGAGGCCGTCGACGAGGTCGAGCCGGTCGAGGATCGCCCCCTTGTCGGTCAGCGGGCTCGCAAGGTCGTCGGCGAGCAGGCGCGCGCCCGCCGCGGTGACGGTGCGGTCGATCGTGCCGAGCAGGCTACCCTCGCGCACGCCGGCCATCGTGCGCACGAGTTCGAGGCTTTCGCGCGTCGCGGCGTCGATCGCCATCCGGCCCGACGCGAGATGGCGTAGCGGCGGCTGGAGGAAGGTCGGTCCGCCGGTGCCGACATGGTCGAGATAGGCGACGAGCGCGCCCATCGCGGCGACCTCGCCGCGCGAGAACTGGCCGAAACCGTCGAGCGTCTGGACGCCGAAGAAGCTTTCGAGGCGTTTCTGTGCCGCCGTGCTCGAAAAATCGGATGCGGGCCGGCGCACGATCTGGCGCGCCGACGACACAGGCAGGTCTTCGGCGCTTTCGCTGAGCAAAAGTTCCGATGGCGCGAGCCGCGCGAGTTCGGCGTCGACCGCCTGCGCGGGAACCGCGACGACCTCGAAGCGCCCGGTCGAGATATCGGCCGCGGCAATCGCCACCTCGCCGCCGCTACCCACTTGTGCGAGCGCGGCGAGCCGGTTCGCGCTGCATCCTTCGAGCAGGCTTTCCTCGGTCAGCGTGCCCGCGGTGACGAACCGCACGATGTCGCGTGCGACGAGCGCCTTCGACCCGCCGCGCGCCTTGGCTTCGGCGGGGGTTTCGACCTGTTCGGCGATCGCGACGCGATGCCCGGCACGAATCAGCCGCGCGAGGTAGGATTCGGCAGCATGCACCGGCACGCCGCACATCGCTACCGGCTGTCCGTCATGCTCGCCGCGCGACGTCAGAGCGATATCGAGCGTCGAGGCGGCCGCCTTTGCATCGTCGAAGAAGAGTTCGAAAAAATCGCCCATGCGGTAGAAGAGCAGGCAATCGCCCGCCTTCTCCTTGAGCGACCAATATTGCGCCATCATCGGCGTGGCGGCGGGCGCGGCATTATTCGAATTGGCTGCGGAGCGAGCGGTGACAGGCATGCGACATGCTTTGGTATGGATATGAGTCCGTGGCAAGCATGCCGCGCGATTCGCGGGTTCCATTTCGCCAAGGCGACGCTAGGGAAAGGGCTCGGGCGCGCATCTTGTGGATCAATCGAGAGGATTAATGATGGACAGTGGCAGCAAGGTGCAATTTTCGGACCGCGAGGCCCTGCTTTACCACGCCTATGGACGGCCCGGGAAAATCGAGATCGTCGCGTCGAAACCGATGGCGACGCAGCGCGACCTGAGCCTTGCCTATTCGCCCGGCGTGGCGGTTCCGGTCAATGCGATCGCCGAAGATCCCGCCAAGGCCTATGACTATACGATCAAGGGCAATCTGGTCGCGGTGATTTCCAACGGGACCGCGATCCTCGGGCTCGGCAACCTCGGCGCGCTCGCCTCGAAGCCGGTGATGGAAGGCAAGGCGGTGCTGTTCAAGCGCTTCGCCGACGTCGATTCGATCGACCTCGAGGTCGATACCGAGGACCCGCAGCGCTTCATCGAGGCGGTCGAACTGCTCGCGCCGAGCTTTGGCGGGATCAATCTCGAAGATATCGCCGCGCCCAATTGCTTCATCATCGAGGCCGCGCTGAAAGAGCGCATGAACATTCCGGTGTTCCATGACGACCAGCATGGCACCGCGATCATCACCGCCGCCGGGCTGATCAACGCCTGTTATTTGACGGGCCGCGACCTTGCGACGGTGAAGGTCGTCGTCAACGGCGCCGGCGCCGCGGCGATCGCGTGCACCGCGCTGATCAAGGCGATGGGCGTCCGGCACGAAAATGTCATCATGTGCGACCGCAAGGGCACCATCTATCAGGGCCGCACTGACGGCATGGACCAGTGGAAGTCGGCGCATGCGGTGCCGACCGAAGCGCGCGACCTGACCCAAGCGCTCGTCGGCGCCGATGTGTTCCTCGGCCTGTCGGCCGCGGGCGCGCTGAAGCCCGAAATGGTGAAGGACATGGCGCCTGCGCCGATCATCTTTGCGATGGCGAACCCCGATCCCGAAATCTCGCCCCCCGATGCGCGCGCGGCGCGTCCCGACGCGATCATCGCGACGGGCCGGTCGGACTATCCAAACCAGGTCAACAATGTGCTGTGCTTCCCCTTCATCTTCCGCGGCGCGCTCGACGTCCATGCGACCGCGATCAACGAGGAAATGAAGATCGCTGCAGCCTATGCGATCGCCGACCTTGCGCGCCAGCAGGTGCCCGAAGAGGTCGCCGCGGCCTATGGCGGGCGCGCGTCGAGCTTTGGCCCCGAATATATCATCCCCTCCCCCTTCGACCCGCGCCTGATGGAAATCGTGCCGGCGGCGGTCGCCGAGGCGGCGATGAAGACCGGCGTCGCGCAGCGGCCGATCGAAAATCTCGAGGAATATCGCACCCAGCTTCGCGCGCGCCTCAACCCGACGACGTCGGTTCTCACGCTCGCCTATGAAGCCGCGCGCAACAATCCGAAGCGCGTCGTCTTTGCCGAGGGCGAAGAGGAAGTCGTGCTGCGCGCCGCGATCCAGTTCCGCGACGGCGGATACGGCATCCCGGTGCTCGTCGGGCGCGAGGGGCTGCACGACAAGCTGCGCGCGATGGGCGTCGCCGATGCCGAAAGCTTCGAAGTCCACAACAGCGTCAATTCGCCGCATGTGCCGGCGATGGTCGACATGCTGTACGAGCGGCTGCAGCGCCGCGGTTACCTGCGCCGCGACGTCGAGCGCATGGTCAACCGCGACCGCAACATCTTCGGATCGCTGCTGCTCAAAATGGGCCTCGGCGATGCGATGATCACGGGCACGACGCGCACTTACTCGCAGTCGATGCGCGAGGTCCGGCGGGTGATCGACCATGCCGAGGGCAAGACGCCGTTCGGCATCCATATCCTGGTCGACCAGCACCACACCATCTTCATGGCCGACACCACGGTCAACGAACGGCCGACGGCGCACCAGCTTGCCGATATCGCCGAACGCACCGCGCAGGTCGCGCGGCGGATGGGTCACGAACCGCGGGTTGCCTTCCTGTCCTATTCGACCTTCGGCAACCCCGAGGGCAGCTGGCTCGAAAGCATCCGCGAAGCCGTATCGATCCTCGACCAGCGGAAGCCCGCTTTCGAATATGAAGGCGAAATGGCGCCCGACGTCGCGCTGAACGAGAAGGTGATGAAAAATTATCCCTTCTGCCGCCTGTCGGGTCCGGCCAATGTCCTGATCATGCCGGGGCTGCAGTCGGCGAACCTGTCGGCGAAGCTGCTGCGCGAACTCGGCGGCGGTGCCGTGATCGGCCCGATGCTCGTCGGCATGGAAAAGCCGGTGCAGGTCGCGACGATGGCGTCGACCGCATCGGACCTCGTCACGCTCGCGGTGCTCGCGGCGGGCGGGATCGCGCAATAAAAAAGGGGCGGCGCCAACGCGCCGCCCCTTTTTTATCCGAAGCGGGCCGAGAGCCTTACTGGCTGGGACCTGCAGCGCCCGGCGCGCCGACCGCGCCGATATTGCCAAAGATATCTTCGAAGAAGCTGCGGTGACGGCCGAGCGTCGGCGTCTTGTCGCCTTCGGGGCTGATCTTGCTGACCAGTTCGAGCCCCGTGCGATCGACGGCGGCGACATTGCCCGCGGGGTCGAAGCGAACGCGCAGCACCTGCTGCCCCACCGGACGCGGCTTGGCGAAGGCCAGCTGCCGCGTTTCGCGCGAGACATAATAATATTCATTGTCGCTGAACTGGCCGACGAAGGTCGGGCGGCCCAGCGTCTTTTCGACCGATTCCCGGTTGTCGACGCCCGGGGTGATCGCTTCGGTCAGCATCGGGTCGACGACATAGCCCTGCCGGCCCTTGAGCTGCGCACAGCCGCTGGTGGCGAGCGCGAGCGCCAGCCCGGCGACAATCAGGCGCATCGGCCGGGCGGGAAGCATCGGGTAATGGGTCGGCATCAACATATCTCCGTTGCGCCATTTTTTCCGGCGCTGGCAATCGCGCCTCTTAACCGCAAGCGGTCGACGCATACAAGCGGCTTATGCCGCGGCAAAGCTTGCGCCAAGCTGACTCACGGCCCTTTTCGGACGACGTGATTCGGCCTAAGCGAATCACCATGTTTTCTTCGCTCCAAAAACTCTTCAAATCCGACCCCGATCCGCGCGAGGCGCGCCGCCCGCTGTGGGATGCCGTCGTCGCCGCCGCGCGCGCGCCGCACTGGTATGCCGAGGGCCATGTTCCAGACACGCTCGACGGTCGGTTCGACATGATCAGCCTGGTGATGGCGCTCGTGCTGCACCGGATCGATGCGGAGCCCGACCAGGGACTGGCGGGCGTCCAGCTCACCGAATTGTTCGTGAACGACATGGACGGCCAGATGCGCCAGATCGGCTTTGGTGACATGGTCGTCGGCAAGCAGGTGGGCCGGATGATGAGCGCGCTGGGCGGGCGGCTCGGCGCCTATCGCGCCGCCGACGGCTCGGACGAACTGCGCGCGGCGCTGGTCCGCAACCTGTGGCGCGGCAACGCCCCCGCCGATGCGGGGCTGGCGCATGTGATGGCCGAGGTCGCGGCGCTGCGCGCGGCGCTCGCAGCGATGCCGGTATCCGACCTCATCGTCGCCGACCGGCTTCCCGGAGCGGCGGCTTGAGCGTGGCGCCCGAATTTTCGCTTGTCGTGACGCTCGCCGACGCAGCGCACGGCCGCGCCATTGCTGTCGAGGCCGACGCCGATGCGCGGGCGCGGATAGCCGCGCGGCTGGGGCTTGCGGCGCTCGACCATTTCGTCCTGACCGCCGAAGTGCGCGCGGTCGCCGGCGGGATCGCGGCGAAGGGCGAGGTGCAGGCCGACCTTGTCCAGAAATGTGCGGCGACCGACCTGCCCGTCCCCGCGGCGATCAGCGAGCCCTTCGACCTGCGCTTTCTACGCCACGTCGATGCCCCCGCGAGCGAGGATGAGGAAATCGAGATCGGCAGCGACGACCTCGACCTGCTGCCGCTCGAGGGCGACCGGATCGACCTCGGCGAAGCGGCGGTGCAGACGCTCTCGCTCGCGCTCGACCCCTTTCCGCGCCACCCCGACGCAGACCGCATCCTTGCCGAAAAGGGCGTGCTCAGCGAAGAGGCGGCGGGGCCGTTCGCTGCGCTCGCAAAGCTGCGCGGGAAACCCGACGCCTAACGGCGGTCAGGCGCGGCTTCGGGTTCGTCGGCGACCAGATCGGCGACCGCGGCATCGAGCCCGGGCTCGTCCTTCTCGTCCTTTTCGGGCGGCGTTTCGACGGCGGGCGGTTTCGCTGCCTCGGCCGCCGCCGCCTTTTCATCGCGCGTCGGCGGCAACGCGCCGCCAAGCGCATTGGCGAGGCCGATGAGCTGCTCGCCGATCACCGTGTCGACGGCGGGGGCGATCTCGGCGACCTTGAAGCGCATATAGCCGCCGACGACATAGTCGAAGCGCAGCGCGCTGCCCGTCGGCGTTTCCTTGATCTGGATCGTCAACGTTCCGTTCAGTGCTTCGCCCTGCAGCGGGCCGAAGGCGCCCGAGAGGCGCAGCAACTGATTGGGTTTCGAAAAGAGGATGCGCGCATGCTGGACGCTGCCGACGCCCGAGCCGGCGTCGGGCAATTTTTCGCAGAAGCAGCCGCCGGCCTGCGAATCGAGCCAGAAATTAGCGGCGTCGCCCGACCAACTATGGTCCTTCGACCACCAATTCTGCGGCATGCGGAGCATTTTCCACACGTCGGCGGGAGTCGCGGCGACCTGCGCCGTGTGCGCGACGGTAAAGCCCGCCTCGCCCTGATCGACGACCTTGGCGTGCACGGCGGGTGCCAGCGCCAGCCCGGCTGCCATTGCGGCAGCCCCGAAATATCCGGAAAATCCCATGAGCCCAGCCCCCCTTTGCGCCACAATAACCGGCGCCGGGAAGACTGGCTAGCCTCAGCCCGCGAGGATGGTTTCGATCGCGTCGTTGACCTGGTCGATCGGCGCCATGCCGTCGACGTGCGTCACGATGCCGCGCGCTTCATAGATCGGCAGGATCGGTGCGGTCTTGGCGCGATATTCGGCCATGCGGGTGCGCACCGTTTCCTCATTGTCGTCGGGACGGCGCTTGAATTCGTCCGACCCGCAAACGTCGCAGACATTCTCCACCTTGGGGAGCTTGTAACGGTCGTGATAGCCAGCGCCGCACTTGGCGCAGCTGAAGCGGCCGGTGATGCGGTCGACGAGCGCGTCTTCCTCGACCTGCAGTTCGATGACATGGTCGAGCTTGCGGCTACGTGTCGACAGGATCGTGTCGAGCGCGTCGGCCTGCGCCGCGGTGCGCGGATAGCCGTCGAAGATCACCGAAACATCCGCGCCGAGTTCGTCGAGCCGTTCGCCGATCAGCCCCGAGACGATTTCGTCCGAGACGAGTTCGCCGGCGTCCATCACCGCCTTCGCCTGCAGGCCGATCGGCGTGCCCGCCTTGACCGCGGCGCGAAGCATGTCGCCCGTCGAGAGCTGGACCATGCCATGCTCGTCCTCGAGGCGCGACGCCTGCGTACCCTTACCCGCCCCCGGCGGGCCCAGCAAAATGATGTTCAGCGTCATGGAAGCCCCTGTTGCCTCTGCCGTGTCGCAGTTGCCGTAGCTTGGCGTTTAGCGCCGCGCAACGCCGCCTTTCAATTTGGCCTTCTTGATGAGGTCGCCATATTGATGCGCGAGCATGTGGCTCTGGATCTGGCTGATCGTGTCGATCGTCACGTTCACGATAATCAGCAGGCTGGTGCCGCCGAGCTGGAACGGGAGGCCCGATCCCGCGATGAAATATTCGGGAACGAGGCAGATGACCGCGAGGTACGCCGCGCCGATCACTGTGATGCGCGTCAGCACATGGTCGAGATAGGCGGCAGTATTCTTGCCCGGGCGGATACCGGGGATGAAGCCGTTCTGGCGCTTCAGATTGTCGGCGGTTTCCTCGGGATTGAAGACAACCGCGACGTAGAAGAAGCAGAAGAAGATGATCCCCGCGGCATAGAGCGCCATGTAGAGCGGCTGGCCGTGCGCGAGATACTGGTTGAGCGTGATCAGGAAATCGCCGGTCGCGGTATCGCCCTGGACATTCTGGCCCATCATCTGGGTGATCGTCAGCGGCATCAGCAGCAGCGACGAGGCGAAGATCGGCGGGATCACGCCCGCGGTGTTGACCTTGAGCGGCAGATGGCTGCGGTCGGCCTGCATCACGCCGCGCTGCGTCGCACGCTTCGGATATTGGACGAGGACGCGGCGCTGCGCGCGTTCCATGAAGCTGATGAAGGCGATGATGACGATCGCGCCGCCGAGCACCGCGATGATCGTACCGCCGCCCATCGAACCTTCGCGGACCTGCGTGAACATCTGCGCAAAGCTGCGCGGCAGCTGGGCGAGAATGCCCGCCATGATGATGAGCGACACGCCGTTGCCGATACCGCGGCTGGTGATCTGTTCGCCGAGCCACATCAGGAACAGCGTACCGCCGACGATCGAGATGACCGCACCGATGCGGAACATCATGCCGGGGTCGACGACCGCAGCGATGCCGGCAGTCGCGCCGAGCGATTCGAGCCCGACGGCGATGAAATAGCCCTGGATCGCGGTCAGCGCGACGGTGCCGTAACGCGTGTACTGGTTGAGCTTCTTGCGTCCGCTTTCGCCCTCTTTCTTGAGCGCGGCGAGGCTCGGCGACAGCGCCGCGGCGAGCTGCACGACGATCGACGCCGTGATATAGGGCATGACGCCGAGCGCGATGATGCTCATGCGCTCGAGGCTGCCGCCCGAAAAGGTGTTGAAGATGTCGAGGACGCCGCCCGACGCGGCCTGCGAATAAAGGCGCGACAGCGCAACCGGGTCGACGCCGGGAAGCGGCACGAACGACAGGAAGCGGAAGACGATCAGCGCGCCGATCGTGAACCAGATGCGGTTCTTGAGTTCGGTCGCCTGGCCGAACTTCGAGAAGTTCAGGTTGGAAGCAAGCTGGTCGGCACGAGAGGCCATGGGTAGTTTCCTCGGATAGTCCGGACCGCGCCCCCCGCGACCCGGCGCCTATGTGCGTTCGGCGGTCACGAAGCGCAAGGGGAAAGGCCTATTTTGCAACGCAGCTCGTCGATACCGGCTGCGTCATCCGTTCGCATCGAACGGGAAAGTACAGATCGTCAAACGACGAAGGGGCGGACCGTATTCCGGGCCGCCCCTGCGCCTTGATTATTCCGCCTTGGCTTTGGCGCGGCGCTGGGCCTTCTTGCCATCGCCTTCGGGCTTGGCTTCGGGCAGCTCGACCTTGCCACCGGCCTTTTCGACCGCTTCGATCGCGCCCTTCGACGCGCCAGCGACCGAGAAGTTCAGCTTCGCGGTGAGTTCGCCCTTGGCGAGGAGACGGACGCCGTCCTTGCCGCCACGGGCCACGCCGGCAGCCTTGAGCGCAGCGTGATCAACCACCGCCTTCGCGTCGAGCTTCTTTTCGTCGACGAGCTTCTGGATCATGCCCAGATTCACGATCGCGAAGTCCTTGCCGAAGATGTTGTTGAAGCCGCGCTTCGGGATCCGCATGTGGAGCGGCATCTGGCCGCCCTCGAAGCCGTTGATCGCGACGCCGCTGCGTGCCTTCTGGCCCTTCTGGCCGCGGCCGGCGGTCTTGCCCTTACCCGAGCCGATGCCGCGTCCGACGCGCATGCGGCCCTTGCGGGCGCCGTTGTTGTCACGAAGTTCGTTGAGCTTGATAGTCATGGTTGCACTCGCTTTCGCTGTGTTCGCGCTGGGACCGAGAGATTTCAGTCCGGTTCGATTTCACTCGACGGCTGAAAGCCGGGATAGGGCCCGGCTTTCTCCATCACGATGGCCTGGGCGACATAGCCGCGGCCATCGACACTGGTAATCGAGGGGCTACCGTGAAGCTGCCATCCCCGGTTGAGCAGCCCTTCGACGCGTGCACAGAAGGCGGCGTCGTCGGGACCGGTCAACAGGCGATAAAGCTTCACGCGCCTTTAGCCCTCGACGACTTCCACCATGTGCGGAAGCTTGCGGATCATGCCGCGCACTTCCGGGGTGTCGACCAGTTCGACCTCGCGGTTCATCTTGCCCAGGCCGAGGCCGGTCAGGATGGCGCGCTGGCCCTTGGGACGACGGATCGGCGAGCCGATCTGGCGGATCTTGATCTTCTTGTCGGCCATGGTCTTACTCCGTCACCGCCGCGGCTTCCGCCTCGGCTGCGCGGTCGGACGAACCGCCACGCTTGATCAGGTCCGAAACCTTCTTGCCGCGACGCTGCGCGACCGACTTCGGGCTGGTCTGTTCACCGAGCGCCTCGAAGGTCGCGCGGATCATGTTGTATGGGTTCGAGGTGCCGACCGACTTGGTCACCACGTCTGCAACGCCCAGCGATTCGAACACGGCGCGCATCGGGCCACCGGCGATGATGCCGGTACCGGCGGGCGCCGAACGCAGCGTCACATTGCCCGCGCCGAACACACCGCGACCGTCATGGTGCAGTGTACGGCCGTCGCGCAGCGGAACGCGGATCATCGCCTTCTTGGCGGCAGCGGTCGCCTTCGAAATGGCTTCAGGCACTTCGCGCGCCTTGCCGTGACCGAAACCGGCGCGGCCCTTGCCGTCGCCGACGACGACGAGCGCAGCGAAACCGAAGCGCTTGCCGCCCTTCACGGTCTTCGAGACGCGGTTGATGTGAACGAGCTTTTCGATCAGCTCTTCACCACCTTCTTCGTCGCGCGGGCGACGGTCGTCGCGGCGGCCACGGCCACCTTCACGACCACCACGGCCACCGTCGCGGCCGCCGCGGCCACGGCGGGGAGCGCCGGTGTTTTCGGTCGCTTCGACAGCGCCTTCGACGTTCTGTACTTCGTCAGCCATAATCAGAACTCCAATCCGCCTTCGCGAGCCGCGTCGGCCAGCGCCTTGATGCGCCCGTGGAACAGGAAGCCGCCACGGTCGAACACGACCTGCGTCACGCCAGCCTTCTTGGCGGCGGCGGCAAGGCGCTTGCCGACATCGGCAGCAGCAGCCGTGGTCGCGCCGGTCTTGCCGCGGACATCCTTGTCGAGCGTCGAAGCCGAAGCGAGCGTCTGCCCGGCAGCGTCATCGATGAGCTGTGCATAGATGTGACGGCCCGAACGGTGCACCGACAGGCGGGCACGGCCAGCGGCGCGCTGGCGGAGGGCGGTACGAACGCGCTGACGGCGTTTCTGGAAAGGGGTAAGATGTGCCATGGCTTACTTCTTCTTGCCTTCTTTGCGGAAGATGTACTCGCCGCGATATTTGATGCCCTTGCCCTTATAGGGTTCGGGCTTACGCCAACGGCGGATTTCCGCCGCGACCTGGCCGACCTTCTGCTTGTCGATACCGGTGATCTCGATCGTCGTGTTGTCCGGCGTCTTGATCTCGATGCCTTCGGGCACCGCGAAATCGACATCGTGGCTGTAGCCGAGCTGCAGCTTCAGCGTCTTGCCCTGCGAGTTGGCGCGATAGCCGACACCGGTGATCTCGAGAACCTTGGTGAAGCCTTCGGTCACGCCGGTGATCAGGTTCTGGACCAGCGTGCGTTGCATGCCCCAGAACGCCCGCGCTTCGCGGGTGCTGTTCGCGGGCTGCACCGAGATGCTGCCTTCGCCGACTTCATAGGTGATGAGGTCGGACAGCGGCATCGCGAGCGTGCCCTTCGGCCCCTTCACCGACAGCTGGCCGCCGTCGATCGCGGCGGTGACACCGCCGGGGATCGCTACTGCCTTTTTACCAATGCGAGACATCAGAACACCTCCGCCAGCACTTCGCCGCCGACATTATGCTCGCGGGCTTCGGCGTCCGAGAGGACGCCGCGCGGGGTCGACACGATGGTGATGCCAAGGCCGTTGCGCACGATCGGCAGCTCTTTCGAGCCCGAATAGATGCGGCGGCCCGGCTTCGAGACGCGGGCCACGTGGCGGATCGCCGGCTGGCCTTCGAAATATTTCAGCTCGATGCGGATGCCCTTGTGCTGGCCCTTGGCACCCAGCGCTTCTTCGCTGTAGCCGCGGATATAGCCTTCACGCTGGAGAACATCGAGAACGCGGACGCGCAGGGTCGAGGCGGGAGTCAGGACGCTGTCCTTCTTCGCCTGCTGGCCGTTGCGGATGCGGGTGAGCATATCACCCAGGGGATCGGTCATTGCCATCTTGTCAGTCCCTTACCAGCTCGACTTTACAACACCGGGGATCAGGCCCTTGTTGGCCAGATCGCGGAGCTGAATACGGCACAGCCGGAATTTGCGATAATAAGCACGCGGGCGGCCCGTCAGCTCGCACCGGTTGCGGATGCGGGTCGGGTTACCGTTGCGCGGAATTTCCGCCATCTTGAGGCGCGCGATCAGACGCTCGCCATCATCGAGCGACGTATCCGCCGCAATCGCCTTCAGCTTCGCGTAACGGCCGGCATATTTCTTCACCAGCTGCTTGCGACGCTCGTTCTTGTTTACCGAACTCAGTTTCGCCATGACTTAAGTTCTCTTTCCTTCTTGAAAGAGCCTGCCTGGTCCCAAGGGGATCAGGCGGCTTCCTTTTCCTGCGCCTCGATCGGGAAGGGGAAGCCGAACAGCTTGAGCAGTTCGCGGGCTTCTTCGTCCGTACGGGCGGTGGTGGTGACGATCACGTCCATGCCGCGCACCTGGTCGATGCGGTCATAGTTGATCTCGGGGAAGATGATCTGCTCTTTCAGGCCCATGGCATAGTTGCCACGGCCGTCGAAGCTGGTCGCCGACACGCCGCGAAAGTCACGGATGCGCGGCATGGCGATCGTGATCAGGCGATCGAGGAATTCGTACATGCGTTCGCGGCGCAGGGTGACCTTGCAACCGATCGGCATGCCTTCGCGCAGCTTGAACTGTGCGATCGACTTCTTCGCCTTGGTCACAACGGGCTTCTGACCGGCGATGAGTTCCATCTCGGCAGCGGCCGCTTCGACCTTCTTCTTGTCCTGCGTGGCTTCGCCGACGCCCATGTTGAGCGTGATCTTTTCGATCTTCGGCACTTCCATCGCATTCTTGTAACCGAATTTTTCGGTCATCGCCTTGACGATCACATCGTCATAGCGCTTGCGCATGCGCGGGGTGTAGTTGTCAGCCATTGATCGTCTCCCCGGACTTCACGGCCACGCGGACCTTCTTGCCGTCCTTGGTTTCAAAACGAACGCGCGTCGGCTTGCCGGTCTTGGGATCGGCGAGCGCAACCTTGCTTGCGAACAGCGGCGCTTCCTTGCGCTCGAGACCGCCCTGCGGGTTGGTCTGGCTCGGCTTGCGGTGGCGCGTGATGATGTTGACGCCCGCGACGACGACCTTGCCGTCCTTCGGCAGGCTCTGCGTCACTTCGCCGGTCTTGCCCTTGTCCTTGCCGGACAGGATGACGACCGTGTCGCCCTTCTTGATCTTGTTCGCCATGGTTAGAGGACCTCCGGCGCCAGGCTGATGATCTTCATATAGCCGCGGCCGCGCAGTTCGCGGACGACGGGGCCGAAGATACGGGTGCCGATGGGCTCTTCATTCTTGTTGACGAGTACGGCAGCGTTGCTGTCGAAACGGATGACCGAGCCATCGGCGCGGCGCACGTCCTTCGCGGTGCGGACGATGACGGCGCGATGCACGTCGCCCTTCTTCACCTTGCCGCGCGGCTGGGCTTCCTTGATCGACACGACGATCACGTCGCCCACGCCGGCGGTGCGACGCTTCGAGCCGCCGAGCACCTTGATGCACTGGACGCGCTTGGCACCGCTGTTGTCAGCGACTTCCAATTGTGACTGCATCTGGATCATCGATGCATTTCCTTCTTTTTTGGCCTACCGGGCAATCCCGGCGGTTCCGTGAAAATCAGCTCAGGCGTCAGCAGCCGGAGCGGCAGCGCTCTTGGGCTTGCTGTGGGTGTCGACCTTGTCGAGCACCTTCCACGTCTTCAGCTTCGAAATCGGCTTCGTTTCCTCGATGCGGACGGTTTCGCCAGCCTTGATGGCGTTGTCTTCATCGTGGGCGTGATATTTTTTCGAGCGGCGGATGATCTTGCCGTACAGAGGGTGCTTCACCTTCCGTTCGACCTTCACCACGACGGTTTTGTCGCCCTTGTCGGACACCACCGTACCGGTCAGAATGCGCTTCGGCATCGATAGTCTCCTTACTTCGCAGCCGAGCGCGAACGCTCGGTCTGCTGCGTCTTGATGCGGGCGATCGTGCGCCGCACTTCCTTGACGCGCGACGCTTTTTCAAGCTGGCCGGTGGCCGCCTGGAAGCGGAGGTTGAACGCCTCGCGCTTCAGTTCGCCAAGCTGTTCGGCGAGCTGGTCGTCGGTCTTGGCCTTGAAATCTTCGGTCTTGGCCATGTCCTTAACCCTCCAGGTGCGAGGTGTCGCCGAGGCGGGCGATAACCTTCGTCTTGATCGGCAGCTTCATCGCCGCGCGTTCGAATGCCAGCGCGGCCACGGGGCCCGGAACGCCGTCGAGTTCGAACAGGATGCGGCCCGGCTTCACGCGCGCGGCCCAGAATTCCGGCGAACCCTTGCCCTTACCCATACGGACTTCGGCAGGCTTCGACGACACGGGGACGTCGGGAAAAATGCGGATCCACAAACGGCCCTGACGCTTGATCGCGCGGCTGATCGCGCGGCGAGCCGCTTCGATCTGGCGTGCGGTGATCCGCTCGGGTTCCATCGCCTTCAGCCCGTAGGAGCCGAAGTTCAGCGCGGTACCGCCCTTGGCGTTGCCATGGATGCGGCCCTTGAAGGCCTTGCGGAACTTGGTTTTTTTCGGTTGCAGCATGTCAGCAGTCCTTAGCGGCGATCTTCACGGGCCGGACGGACACCGGTCGTCTGCGCGTCGAGCATCAGACGGTCGGTAGCCATCGGGTCGTGACCAAGGATCTCGCCCTTGAAAATCCAGACCTTGATGCCGCAAACGCCGTACGCGGTGTGCGCTTCGGCTTCGGCATAGTCGACATTGGCGCGCAGCGTGTGCAGCGGCACCCGGCCTTCGCGGTACCATTCGGTGCGCGCGATTTCCGCGCCGCCCAGACGGCCGGCGCAGTTGATGCGGATGCCCTCGGCGCCGAGACGCATCGCCGACTGAACGGCGCGCTTCATGGCCCGGCGGAACGCGACGCGGCGTTCGAGCTGGTCGGCAATGCCCTGGCCGACGAGCTTGGCGTCGACTTCGGGCTTGCGGATTTCGACGATGTTCAGCGACACGTCGCTGCCCGTCATCGCACCGAGCTGCTTGCGCAGCTTTTCGATGTCCGCGCCCTTCTTGCCGATGATGACGCCCGGACGGGCGGCATAGATCGACACGCGGCACAGCTTCGCCGGACGCTCGATCACGACCTTCGAGATCGCGGCCTGCGGCAGGTGCTTGAACACGAACTTGCGGATCTTGAGATCCTCGACAAGCATGCGTCCATAGTCCTGGCCTTCGGCGAACCAGCGGCTGTCCCAGGTGCGGTTGACCTGCAGGCGCAGGCCGATCGGATTGCTCTTCTGGCCCATCTTACGCCTCTTCTTCCTGTTCGCGCACGACAATGCGGATGCGGCTGAACGGCTTGACGATCCGGGTCGACTTGCCGCGGCCGCGAGCGTGCCAGCGCTTCATCGAGATCGACTTGCCGACGCTGGCTTCCTTGATGACGAGCGCATCAACGTCGAGGTTGTGGTTGTTTTCCGCGTTGGCGACGGCGCTGGCGAGAACCTTGCGCACGTCGACAGCCATCGCCTTCTTCGAGAAGGTGAGGATGTTCATCGCGTCTTCGACCTTGCGGCCGCGGATCAGCGCGGCGACGAGGTTCAGCTTCTGCGCCGAGCCGCGAATCTGCGTGCCGACGGAAAGCGCCTCGTTATCCGCAACGCGGCGGGGGGACTTTTCCTTGCCCATTAGCGTTTGCCCTTCTTGTCAGCCGCGTGGCCGGGGAAGAAGCGCGTCGGCGCAAATTCACCCAGCTTCATGCCGACCATGTCTTCATTGACCGACACCGGCACGAACTTGCGGCCGTTGTAGACGTTGAAGGTCAGCCCCACGAACTGCGGCAGGATGGTGGACCGGCGCGACCAGGTCTTGATCGGGGCAGAGCTGCCACCGTCCTGGGCCGTTTCGGCTTTCTTGAGGAGATGAAGGTCCACGAACGGACCCTTCCAGACCGAGCGAGCCATGGCTTACCTCTTCTTCTTCGCGTGACGCGACCGGATGATCATCTTGTCGGTCGACTTGTTGTGACGGGTACGGGCACCCTTGGTCGGCTTGCCCCACGGGGTAACCGGATGACGGCCACCCGAGGTGCGGCCTTCACCACCGCCGTGCGGGTGGTCGACCGGGTTCTTGGCGACGCCGCGGGTCAGCGGACGCTTGCCGAGCCAGCGGTTGCGGCCGGCCTTGCCCAGGTTGGTGTTCTGGTTGTCGGGGTTCGACACCGCACCGACCGTGCCCATGCATTCGCCACGGATGTAACGCTGTTCGCCCGAACCGAGACGCACGATGACGAGACCGCGGTCACGACCGACGACCTGTGCATAGGTGCCAGCCGAACGGGCGATCTGGCCACCCTTGCCCGGCTTCATCTCGATATTATGGACGATCGTGCCGACCGGCATCTGCGACAATTCCATCGCATTGCCCGGCTTCACGTCGGTCTTCTTGCCCGCGACGACCGTGTCGCCGACGCCCAGGCGCTGCGGCGCGAGGATGTAGGCGAGTTCGCCGTCTTCATACTTCACGAGCGCGATGAACGCCGTGCGGTTGGGGTCATATTCCAGACGCTCGACGATAGCCGGCATGTCCCACTTGCGACGCTTGAAGTCGATGAAGCGGTACTTCTGCTTGTGGCCGCCGGCGATACCGCGCGAGGTCACATGACCCTTGTTGTTGCGGCCGCCGGTCTTGCGCTTGCCTTCGGTCAGCACCTTGACGGGCTTGCCCTTCCACAGCGACGATTTGTCGACGAGGATCAGGCCGCGCTGTGCAGGGCTGGTCGGATTATAGGATTTAAGTGCCATTTTCTCTGCCTCTTCCTACAATCAGACGCCCGTGGTGACGTCGATCGACTGGCCTTCGGCCAGGCGAACGATCGCCTTCTTCACGTCGCTGCGGGTGTAGGGCTTGCCCTTCCAGCGCTTGGTCTTGCCCTTGGTGACGAGCGTGTTGACGCTGAGCACCTTGACATCGAACAGCGCCTCGACGGCGGCCTTGATCGCGGGCTTGGTCGCGTCGTCCGCAACCTTGAACACGACGGCGTTGTTTTCGCTGAGCAGCGTCGACTTTTCAGTGATCACCGGAGCGAGGATGACGTCGTAGTGACGCGCATCGATGGTCTTTGCCTTAGCCATTGCAGCGGGCCTCCAGCTTTTCGACCGCCGCGCGGGTCAGGACCAGCGTGTCGGCACGGATGATGTCATAGACGTTGGCACCGATGGCGGGCAGAGCGTCAACACCGATGAGGTTGGCCGAAGCCATTGCGAAGCTTTCGTGCACCGCGTCACCGTCGATGAAGAGCGCGCGGTTGCCGAGTTCGAGCTTGCCGAGCTTGCCGGCGAGCGCCTTGGTCTTCGCGTCCTTGAGCTCGAGCGTGTCGAGAACGACGAGCTTGCCGCCCTTCGCCTTGTCGCTCAATGCCATCTTCAGGCCGAGGGTGCGGATCTTCTTGTTCAGCGAATGGCCGAAGGTGCGGGCACGGGGACCATGCGCCTTGCCACCACCGATGAAGATCGGCGCCTTGCGATCGCCGTGACGGGCGGTACCGCCGCCCTTCTGGCGACCGAACTTCTTGCCGGTGCGCGACACATCGCTGCGTTCGCGGGCGGCGCGAGCCGGGCCACGGCGCTTTTCGAGCTGCCATGCAACGACGCGATGCAGGATGTCGGCGCGGGCGTCGACGCCGAACACATCGTCGTTGAGATCGATGTCGGTGCCGGCTTTGCCGTCGAGGGTCTGAACCTTGACCTTCATGATCAGGACTCCTGTGCGCCGTCGGTGGCCGCGGTGTCGACGACGGTTTCTTCAACCGGCGTTTCGACCGGTGCGTCGACCGGGGCTTCGTTGCTGTTGGCCGCGCTCTTGATGCCCGCCGGATAGGGGGCTTCGGGGTGGCGCGGCAGCTTCACCGCATCACGAACGAGCAGCCAGCCGCCCTTCGAGCCAGGGACCGAGCCCTTGACGAAGAGAAGGCCGCGTTCGACGTCGGTGCGGACGATTTCGAGATTTTGCTGGGTGCGGTTGCGCGCGCCCATGTGGCCGGCCATCTTCTTGTTCTTGAAGACGCGGCCCGGATCCTGGCGGTTACCGGTCGAACCATGCGCACGGTGGCTGATCGAGACACCGTGGGTCGCGCGCATACCGCCGAAACCCCAGCGCTTCATCGCACCGGCAAAGCCCTTACCCTGGGTCACGCCCTGGATGTCGACGATCTGGCCGGCGACGAAATGGTCGGCCGACAGTTCGGCGCCGACGTCGAGCGTCGCGTCGTCGGCGACGCGGAATTCGACGAGCTTCGCCTTGGGCTCGACTTCGGCCTTGCCATAAGCGCCGCGCTGCGGCTTGGCGACGTTCTTCGCCTTGGCCGAACCGGCACCGAGTTGAACGGCCACATAACCGTCACGTTCTTTATCGCGCACGGAGACGACCTGGCAGCCTTCGAGGCTCAGGACGGTGACGGGCACGTGGCGGCCGTCGTCCTGAAACAGGCGGGTCATCCCCATTTTCTTCGCGATCACGCCAGTACGCATGATCATACTCCTCAACAGAGGCCGGGCGGACCATTCCGCACGGCGTGTGGGAAGCCATCAGACAAACGCCCGACGGCTACCCTCCCAGCCCAAATTTTGATGCATCGCCCCGTCCGGGCTGAGGTGCCGCCATCCCGAAGGACCAGCGGCGAGACGGGGGACGCGGCCCGGACCATGATGCTTCGGAACGAAGCGGTCCGGCGGTATCCACCCTATCGTGATGCAGGCGGCGAACCGTCCTGCCGATAGAGGCCCCGCTCTCGCGGGGCATGCTGGCTTAGGCCAGCTTGATCTCGACGTTCACGCCGGCAGCCAGATCGAGCTTCATCAGCGCGTCGACCGTCTGCGGGGTGGGCTGCACGATGTCGAGCAGCCGCTTGTGGGTACGCACCTCGAACTGCTCGCGCGACTTTTTGTCGACATGCGGACCGCGGTTCACGGTGAATTTTTCAATGCGCGTCGGAAGCGGGATCGGGCCGCGAATAAGCGCTCCGGTACGACGTGCCGTGTCGGCAATGTCGGTGGTGGCCTGATCGAGCACGCGGTGATCAAAGGCCTTCAGGCGAATGCGAATATTCTGCGTTTCCATGACTGTTCCAGTCGAATCCCGTCTAACGATGCGAAAGAGCCGAAATGGCCTGTACCGGCCCCCATCAGGAAGCCGGTTCGGCCATCAAAAACCTTTAAGCTACGAGCCGCGCGAATCAGTCCGAATCGCGCGGCTCGCGGCCCTATATTACTTTGTGATGGTCGCGACAACCCCTGCGCCGACCGTGCGGCCGCCTTCGCGAATCGCGAAGCGGAGACCCGGGTCCATGGCGATCGGGGCGATCAGCTTGACCGACAGCTGGACGTTGTCGCCCGGCATGACCATTTCGGTACCCTCGGGGAGGATGACCTCGCCGGTGACGTCCGTGGTGCGGAAGTAGAACTGCGGACGATAGTTCGCGAAGAACGGCGTGTGACGGCCGCCCTCGTCCTTCGACAGGACGTACACTTCCGAGGTGAACTCGGTGTGCGGCGTGATCGAGCCGGGCTTCGCCAGAACCTGGCCACGCTCGACTTCTTCACGGCCGACGCCGCGGATCAGCGCACCGATGTTGTCGCCGGCCTGGCCCTGGTCGAGCAGCTTGCGGAACATTTCGACGCCGGTGACGACGGTCTTCTTGGTGTCCTTGATGCCGACGATTTCGACTTCTTCACCCACCTTGACGATGCCGGTTTCGACGCGGCCGGTCACAACCGTACCACGACCCGAGATCGAGAACACGTCTTCGATCGGCATCAGGAAGGGCTTGTCCAGCGGACGTTCCGGCTGCGGGATCCATTCGTCGACGGCAGCCATCAGCTTCAGGATCGCGTCCTTGCCGATGTTGTCGTCGCGGCTTTCGAGAGCGGCGAGAGCCGAACCCGGGATGATCGGAATATTGTCGCCGTCGAAGTCGCGCTTCGAGAGTTCTTCGCGGATTTCGAGTTCGACGAGTTCGAGCAGCTCGGGATCGTCCAGCTGGTCGACCTTGTTGAGGAAGACGACCATGGTCGGCACGCCGACCTGCTTCGCGAGCAGGATGTGCTCCTTCGTCTGCGGCATCGGGCCGTCAGCAGCCGACACGACGAGGATCGCGCCGTCCATCTGGGCGGCACCGGTGATCATGTTCTTGACGTAGTCAGCGTGACCCGGGCAGTCGACGTGGGCATAGTGGCGGCCGTCGGTTTCATATTCGACGTGTGCGGTCGAAATGGTGATGCCACGCTCGCGCTCTTCGGGAGCCTTGTCGATGTTCGCGAAGTCGACGGCGGCGTTGCCCGCGACGTTTTCGGCGAGGATCTTGGTGATCGCTGCGGTCAGCGAGGTCTTGCCATGGTCGACGTGACCGATGGTGCCGATGTTGCAGTGCGGCTTCGTCCGCTCAAATTTAGCCTTGGCCATGATGGTATAACCTTCTTGTTCAATGTTTGCGTTGATCAGTCCTGGACGAGCCTGCTGAATCAGGCGCCGCCCTTAGAGGGTCTTGCCGCGCGGTGCAAGCCCGCGCGGCGTCGACCCGTCAGGCCATCTTGGCCTTCACTTCTTCGGCGACGTTGGTCGGCACTTCTTCATAATGCGAGAATTGCATCGAGTAGCTTGCGCGACCCTGGCTGAAGCTGCGCAGCTGGTTCACATAACCGAACATGTTCGCCAGCGGAACGATCGCCTCGACGACCTGGGCGATGCCCCGGCTGTCGGTGCCCTGGATCTGCCCGCGACGGCTGTTAAGGTCGCCGATCACGTCACCCATGAATTCCTCAGGGGTAACGACTTCGACCTTCATCACCGGTTCGAGCAGCTTGATGCCGGCCTTCGCCGCCACTTCGCGCATTGCCGCACGGCCCGCGATTTCGAATGCCAGCGCCGACGAGTCGACGTCGTGGTACGCGCCGTCCGTAAGCTTGATTTCGAAGTCGATGATCGGGAAGCCGATCATGTGACCGTTTTCGGCCGACTCGCGCATGCCCTTTTCGACCGACGGGATATATTCGCGCGGAATGTTACCGCCCTTGATCTCGTCGATGAAGGTGATGCCCGCGCCGCGTTCGCCGGGGGCGACGCTGACCTTGACGCGGCCGAACTGGCCCGAGCCGCCCGACTGCTTCTTGTGGGTGTAGTCGACGTCAACGGCCTTCGCGAGCGATTCGCGGTACGCCACCTGCGGCGCGCCGACATTCGCTTCGACCTTGAATTCGCGCTTCATGCGATCGACGAGGATGTCGAGGTGAAGCTCGCCCATGCCCTTGATGATCGTCTGACCCGATTCATGGTCGGTCGACACGCGGAACGAGGGATCCTCGGCAGCCAGACGGTTGAGCGCGATGCCCATACGTTCCTGGTCGGCCTTGGTCTTCGGTTCGACCGACAGCTCGATGACCGGCTCGGGGAATTCCATCCGCTCGAGAATGATCGGCGCGTTGGTGGCGCAGAGCGTGTCCCCGGTGGTGGTTTCCTTGAGGCCGGCAAGCGCAACGATGTCGCCCGCATAGGCTTCTTCGATGTCTTCGCGGCTGTTCGCATGCATCAGCAGCATGCGACCGACCTTTTCCTTCTTGTCCTTCACCGAGTTCAGGTACGTGCCCTTGTTCAGGGTACCCGAGTAGATGCGGGCGAAGGTGAGCGAACCGACGAACGGGTCGTTCATGATCTTGAACGCGAGCAGCGACAGCGGCGCCGAGTCCGACGTCTCACGCGAGTCGGGCTGATCGGTGTCCGGGTTGATGCCCTGAACGTCGGGAATGTCGAGCGGCGAAGGCAGATAGTCGACAACCGCGTCGAGCAGCGTCTGGACGCCCTTGTTCTTGAACGCCGAGCCGCAGAGGACCGGAACGAACGCCTGCGCCAGCGTACCCTTGCGGATCAGCTTCTTGAGCGTCGCGACGTCGGGGACGGTGCCTTCGAGATAGGCTTCCATCGCGTCGTCGTCCTGTTCGACGGCGAGTTCGACGAGCTTTTCGCGATATTCGGCAGCCTTGTCGGCAAGGTCGGCCGGGATTTCTTCATAGAAGAATTCGGCGCCGAGGCTTTCATCCTTCCAGATGATCGCGCGCTCGTTGACGAGGTCGACGAGGCCCTTGAAGCCGCCTTCCGCACCGATCGGCAGATAGAGCACGGCCGGGGTCGCACCAAGACGATCGATGATCGTCTGGACGCAATAATAGAAATCGGCACCGGTGCGGTCGAGCTTGTTGATGAAGCACATCCGCGGAACCTTGTACTTGTCCGCCTGACGCCACACGGTTTCCGACTGCGGCTCGACGCCGGCAACGCCGTCGAACGCGGTGATCGCGCCGTCGAGCACGCGCAGCGAACGCTCGACTTCAATCGTGAAGTCGACGTGGCCGGGGGTGTCGATGATGTTCAGGCGGTGTTCCGGACCCTGACCTTCTTCGGCTTTCCACAGGCAGGTGGTGGCAGCCGACGTGATCGTGATGCCGCGTTCCTGCTCCTGTTCCATCCAGTCCATCGTGGCGGCGCCGTCATGGACTTCGCCGATCTTGTAGGATTTGCCGGTGTAATAGAGAATGCGCTCGGTGGTCGTGGTCTTGCCGGCGTCGATGTGCGCCATGATACCGAAATTGCGATAGCGTTCGAGCGGATGGCTGCGTGCCATGGTCTTTTCCTTGGATTTGGGGGGAGGCCTTTGGAGCCACCCCCGATATAGGAACGATTGTTACGATTGCGAGACGCCGAAGCGTCCCCGCAATTACCAGCGGTAGTGGCTGAACGCGCGGTTCGCTTCCGCCATGCGGTGCGTATCTTCGCGCTTCTTGACCGCGTTGCCACGGTTGTTCGACGCGTCGAGCAATTCGCCCGACAGACGCGCGGCCATCGTGGTTTCGCTGCGGTTGCGCGCAGCGGTGATCAGCCAGCGGATCGCGAGCGCCTGCGCGCGGTCCGGACGGACTTCGACCGGAACCTGATAGGTCGCACCGCCGACGCGGCGGCTGCGGACTTCGATGTTCGGGCGGATGTTCGCGAGCGCTTCGTGGAACACGCCCAGCGGTTCCTTCTTGGCGCGGGCTTCGACCGACTCGAGCGCACCGTAAACGATGCTTTCGGCGACGGACTTCTTCCCGTCCAGCATGACGCTGTTCATGAACTTCGACAGCACCGTATCACCGAAGCGGGGATCGGGCAGGATTTCGCGGCGTTCGGGACGACGACGACGAGCCATAGGTAATTCCTTTTACAACAACATCCCGGCGCGAGGCGCAGCGGGATGATCAAATAGCCGAAAAAGCGGTCCTTACTTCGGACGCTTCGCGCCGTATTTCGAACGGCTCTGCTTGCGGTCCTTCACACCCTGCGTATCGAGCACGCCGCGCAGGACGTGGTAACGCACGCCGGGAAGGTCGCGCACACGGCCGCCGCGGATCAGCACGACGCTGTGCTCCTGGAGGTTGTGGCCTTCGCCGGGGATGTAGGTGATGACTTCGCGGCTGTTGGTCAGGCGGACCTTCGCAACCTTGCGGAGCGCCGAGTTCGGCTTTTTCGGGGTCGTCGTATAGACACGGGTGCAAACGCCGCGCTTTTGCGGGTTTGCGTCCATCGCCGGGACCTTGGACTTCACCTTCTGGGGAGTCCGGCCCTTGCGGACCAGCTGGTTGATCGTGGGCATGAATGCTTCACCTTAAAATGTTCGCCCATCAAAGCGAACGGTTACTGTACCGCGGTGGATGAAGCTCCGGCCCGAAACCCGCCGAAAATGGCGAAAAACGGCCGACCTGATAACAGCAAAAGACCCCGGCGGATCGTGATGATCTTCCGGAGGCTCCATCCGCGCCAGCAATGTTCAAGCGCTGTTGTAACTGAAAGAGGCGGCAAACCGCCCTTTTCGGTCGAGCGCGCCCCTAGACCCGATTCCTCCGGCGGTCAAGGGGTGGGCAATATTGTTGCGCCGGACCGGGCGGGCTATCGGAAGCCATGCCCGCCATCCGCCACGCCAGTTTTGCGCCGCAGGTGTCGTCCGACACGCGGCTGCTGATTCTGGGCAGCCTGCCCGGCGTGCGCTCGCTCGCCGAGGGCCAATATTATGCACATCCGGCGAACCAGTTCTGGCGGCTGCTCGGCGCGGTGACGGACCGGCCGCTCGCCGAACGCGCCTATGCCGATCGGCTCGCCGCGCTGCGCGAGGCAAAGATCGGCCTGTGGGATGTGATTCGCAGCGCCGAACGACGCACAAGCAGCGACGCGCTAATTCGCGACGTCGAAGCGCATGATCTTGCGGCGCTGGTCGCCACCCTGCCCGAGCTGCGCATGATCGCCTTCAACGGCGGCAAGGCGGCGGCGATCGGAAGGAAGCAATTGCCGCCACTTGCGCACGTCGAGGTCGTCGACCTGCCGTCGAGCAGCGCCGCGCACACGATCGGATTCGACGCCAAGCTGGCGCGCTGGCGGGTGCTGCGCGGCGCGCTTTGATCAGTCGACGACTGCGCCGCGCGCCATCACGAAATCGACCTTCTTGAGCACGCGGACGTCGGCGATCGGGTCGCTGGCGACCGCGATGATGTCGGCGCTCTTGCCCGGTGCGATCGTGCCGATCTCGTTCGACAGGCCGAGCAGGTCGGCGGCGTTCACGGTCGCCGCCCTGAGCGCCTCGACCGGGGTCATGCCATGTTCGACCATCAGTTCGAACTCGTCGGCGTTGCGGCCGTGCTTCGACACGCCGGCATCGGTGCCGAAGGCGATGCGCACGCCGCGCGGGACCAGCTTTTCGAGGCTTTGCCCCGTGATACCGATACGCCACTGGATCTTCGCGAGCACGTCGGGCTCATAAGCCGCGGCGTTCGCTGCGATGCGTTCCTTGTAACCGTTCACGGTCGAGAGTGTCGGGACGTAATAGGTCTTCGACTTCGCCCAGGCGGCGATCGTCGCATCGTCGAGGATCGTGCCATGTTCGACCGAATCGACCCCGGCAGCTAGCGCGAGCCGGATGCCGTCGGCGCCGTGCGCATGGACCGCGACCTTCTTGCCGAACATATGCGCGGTCTCGACGATCGCCTGCGCCTCGTCATCGAACATCTGCTTGCCGAGGCCCGCGCCGATCCGGCTGTTGACCCCGCCGGTCGAGGCGAATTTGATCACGTCGGCCCCGCGTCCGATCTGGAGCCGCACCGCACGGCGGCAATCGTCGGCGCCGTTGCAGGTGTTGCCCGCACCGGCGAAGAAGGGGCGGAGTTCGTCGCGATAGCCGAGCGATCCGTCCATATGCCCGGCGCTGCCCGAAATGCTGGCACCCGCATCGACGATGCGCGGCCCCTTCGCCTTGCCGGCAGCAATCGCATCGCGCAGCGCGAGCGTCACGCCGTCGCCGTCGCCGAGATTGCGGACGGTGGTAAAACCCGCGCGCAGCGTCTTCATGCCGTTGACCTGGGCGTTGAAGGCCTGCGCCGCGGGGCTGAGCGTCATTTCTTCGAGCTGGCCGGCGATGCCGCCCGCGTCGCTCGTCAGATGGACATGGCTGTCGATGAGGCCGGGGAGGACATATTTGTCCTTGAGGTCGATCAGCGTCGCGCCGAGGTCGGCGGGCTGGAAGCCGTCGGCGACCGAAACGACCTTGCCCGCCTCGACCACGATCGTCGAGGCGCCGCGTGCCGGCTTGCCCGGTTCGGCGAGCAAATGCCCCGCGTGAATCACGGTGCGCGCCGGTGTCTGCGCAGCAAGCGGCGCGGAAACGGCCGCCCCCGCGAGCGCGAGCATAAGGACATGGATCGACTTCATTCTGGCATCCCCTGTTTTGCTTCTTGGCCCTGTTCCAACCCTTGCGCGCGTTAAAGCCGATCAGAAGCCCATCGTAAAGCGCAGCGCGGCGCCGCGATCGTCGGGCATCGCGGCGATGTGGCCGGGGTCGCGGCGCCACCAGATGTTCGCGATCAGATCGCCGCCGCCGAGCGGCGTCATATAGCTCGCCTCGACCACCCGTTCGCGGCCGGTCGGCGCGAGATTATATGTGCGGCGCGCAAAGTCGGTGCGCCCGGTCGCATAATCGTGCGCGACGGGAAGCATGAGGTCGATACCTCCATTTGCAACGCGCAGCGGCTGGGCAAGGCGCAGTGCAGCACGGTCGCCGGCACGCGCGAGATTCGCCCGCGCGATGTCGAAGGAAAAAGCGGCCGAGCGCAGCGCGCCCCCGGTGACGAGGCCGCTTGCGTCGGGGTGGGTCCACATCTGGCGCCACGCGGCTGCAATTTGCCAATCGTCGCGCATATCGAGCATGAAACCGGCGTCGCCGACGAAGCTGGTCGCGCCGTCGGCGGCGAAGACGGGGCCGAGGCGCGCGCCGAGGAGGCTGCCCGTTTCGCGCAACCAGCCGGCCCCGAGCGTTGCGCGGACAGGGCCGAAGCGGCCGTCCCATGTCGCGCCGAGGCGGCGGTAGCGGCTGTCGCCGTAGCGGAAGAGCCCGTCGTCCTGCCAGCGCGATCCCGACACAACACCCTTTTCCAATATGATATTAACATATTGATTATCATATATATTATGTCGGATTATCGCGCCGACCCCCGGCCGGACGGCGAAGCCCGGCCCTTCGTGTGCGGGGTCGCCGATCAGCATCGCGAGCGCCGGTTCGCCGCGTTCGCCCGCGAGCATCCCGCCGGTTCCGCGCCCCGCGGCGAAGCCGAGGCGCGTGCGCGCGTCGAGCCGCATGACGACCGAGGCGGCGAGCGTGCGCGCGCGCTGCGCATCGTGGAAGGAGAGGCCCGCGAGCGCGTCGGTGCCGCCCGCGCCGGGCGCGGTGACGAGCGACAGCGCGAGCGACCGGTTCGCCGCGCTCTGCTGGCGGACGAGCCCGCCGATCGCGCCGGTCAATTTGAAGTCGGGGCGGCGGACGCCAAGCGATCCCGCGAAATCGACGTTGAAGGCGCGGCCGAAAGTGTCGGTGACGAGCCCCATCGTGCCACCGCCGCGCGCGGCGCCCGCGTCGCCCATCGGCCCGCCGAGGATGCCGAGCGGTGCGTCGAGCGCCACCGCCGTCGTCGTCCCCGCGAGCGTCGTCGCGCCCATCGGCTGGAACGCCCGCGCGATGTCGAGAATGCCCTGCCCGAACACCCCGTCGGCACCCGCCGCGCCCGCGTCGCGCGCCGACTGGTAAAGCAGTTGCACGATCTGCTGGCTCGACAGGTTGGGAAAGGCCTGCGCCAGCAACGCGGCCGCGCCCGCGATATGCGGCGCGGCGAAGCTGGTCCCGTTCAGCAGGAAGACCGCATTGCCCTCGGTGCGTATCGCGCCATCGGCATAAGCGCAGCACACGCCTTCGCCGAGCGCCGCGAGATAGGATGCCGAATAGGCCCCGGCGCGGTTGCTGAAGGAGGCGATCGCCCCGTTCGCATCGACCGCGCCCGCGATGATCACGAGCCCACCGCCGGCGTCGCGCAAACCCTGCGCAAAGGGTTCGGGACTGTTCGGATCGTTGCCGCCGAGCGCATTGTCGCCCTCGTTCCCCGCCGACAGGACGATGATGGTCCCCGCCGCCGTCGCGCGCGCCACCGCCGCGCGCAGCGTCGCGCCGGGCGCATCCTCGCCGCCGAGCGAGATATTGACGACGCGCGCGCCGGCGCTGACGGCGCGGTCGAGCCCCGCCGCGATCGCGGTTTCGGGAAAGCGGCAGCCGCTTTCGTCATTGCCGGGATCCTCGGTTGCGCAGCTTCCCGGCCGGTCGGCGCGCAGCACGAGCAGCCCGGCGTCGAACGCGATGCCCGCCGTCCCGCGGTTGTCGCGCGCGCCGAGCAGCAGCTGCGCGACATTGGTGCCATGTGTCCCTTCGCCGTCGATGCCGCGCGAACCCGCGACATCGGCCGACAGCGGCGAGATGCGCCCGGCAAATTCGGGGCTGTCGACGTCGATTCCGTCGTCGATGACGCCGGCAAGAACGCCCTGCCCCGTCGCGCCCGCCTGCCAGGCGGTGATCGCGCCATGATAACCCGCGCCGTCGGTCCGGCGAATCTCGGCGGTGTCGAACTGGCCCGGCGGCGGCGGGGTCGGCGTGGGGGTGGGTGTCGGGGTCGGCGCGGGAGCCGGTGGCGGCGCCGGGGTCGGCGAAGGCCGCGCACCGCCGCCACCGCCGCAGGCGGACAACGACATGGCGGCAAGGCCAACCAGCGTCCAGATCGGCAGACGCCTCATCCGCCGGATGCTGCCGCCTCTGTTCGCATGCGCCATTGCCGTTCCCCCTGCCCCGTCTTTTAGCGTGGCGAAGCGCGGAGCGGTAGAAGGCTTATAGCCGCGCGGTATCGCCGTCTTTGGGGTGGAGAGCTGCCACTCCTAATATCCGTCATCCCGGCGAAGGCCGGGATCTCACCCTCTCGAAATGACGCGCCGGCGAGATCCCGGCCTTCGCCGGGATGACGAGGATAGAGGCGGCAGCAATCGGTCGAAAGCGGCCACCGCCGGCGCACGTCTTCGTCGCGATCGCGTAAGTCATGGCGCGTATCGTCATTGCCGAACCCGCCGGCAGCCCCTATGCGCGCCGCATCATGCCTGCCGCGATCGACCATATCGACAGCTGGATCTTCGATCTCGACAACACGCTTTATGCGCCGTCGGCGAAGCTATTCGACCTGATCGACGAGCGCATGGGCGCCTTCATCATGCGGCTCCTGAACGTCGATGCCGTCGAGGCGCGGCGCGTGCAGAAGCGATATTTCCACGATCATGGTACGACGATGGCGGGGCTGATGCGCCATCATGGCGTCGACCCCGAGGATTTCCTGGTCGATGTCCATGACATCGCGCTCGACCGGCTGAGCGCCGATCCACGGCTGCGCGCGGGGCTCGAACGGCTGCCGGGCCGCAAGCTGGTCTTCACCAACGCCGACGCCGATTATGCTGCGCGCGTGCTCGAAGCGCGCGGGATCGCCGACCTGTTCGACGGCATCTGCGACATCAGGGTCACGCGCTATGTGCCCAAGCCCGACGCCGCAGCCTATGCGGCGATGGTCGATCATCTGGGCGTCGATCCCGCGAAGAGCCTGTTCGTCGAGGATATGGCGCGCAACCTGACCCCGGCCAAGATGCTGGGGATGACGACCGTGTGGCTGGACAATGGCAGCGAAAGCGGCCATCGCGACCACCTGCCAAGCCATGTCGATTTCCACGCGACCGACATCGCCGACTGGCTCGACAACCTGCCTTTACCATGGGGAATTTCATGAGCACCGACCTGCAAAGCACGATCGAAGCCGCGTGGGACGCGCGCGACACGCTGGGCCTGACGACGACAGGCGCGGTGCGCGAAGCGGTCGAAACCGCGCTCGAAGGGCTCGATAACGGCAGCTATCGCGTCGCCGAGCGCGACGCCGGCGGCAACTGGCAGGTCAACCAGTGGTTGAAAAAGGCGGTGCTGCTGTCGTTCCGGCTCAACGACATGGATTTGATCGAAGGCGGCCCCGGCGGCGCCCGATGGTGGGACAAGGTGCCGTCGAAATTCAAGGGCTGGGGTGAAGCTAGTTTTCGCACTGCGGGTTTCCGCGCCGTCCCCGGATCGATCGTCCGCCGCGGCGCCTTTATCAGCAAGGGCGCGGTGCTGATGCCGAGCTTCGTCAATATCGGCGCTTATGTCGGCGAGGGATCGATGGTCGACGCATGGGCGACCGTCGGCAGCTGCGCGCAGATCGGCGCCAACGTCCATCTGTCGGGCGGCGCGGGGATCGGCGGCGTGCTCGAACCGTTGCAGGCGGGCCCGGTGGTGATCGAGGACGGCGCCTTCATCGGCGCGCGCGCCGAAGTCGCCGAGGGCGTGATCGTGCGCGAGGGCGCGGTGCTGTCGATGGGCGTTTACCTCGGCGCGTCGACCAAGATCATCGACCGCGCAACAGGCGAAGTCTTTATCGGCGAGGTTCCGGCCTATTCGGTCGTCGTACCGGGATCGCTGCCGGGCAAGCCGCTGCCCGACGGGACGCCGGGGCCGTCGCTCTATTGCGCGGTCATCGTCAAACGCGTCGATGCGCAGACGCGCGCCAAGACCGGGATCAACGAGCTGTTGCGCGACTGATCGCGGGCTTCGTCAGCGTTTCGTCGCGGGCGATAGGCAGGGAACATCGTCGGCGGTCCAGTCGATATCGTAGGTCGCGGGCACCGCACGGTTGCCCGCGGGCTGCGCTTTCGACACCGCAGGCCGATAGGACACCCATGCCATGCTGTTGTCGAAGGCCGCGATCCGGCCATTGTCGCGCCGCGCGCTGACCGCGTCGATTTCGGTCTGTTCGACGCGCGAGGCGCGGATCATGCGGATCGCGCCGTCGCGAATGTCGAACGCGCGGTAATAGTTGCGGCCAAAAATGCGCGTGTCATAGCCCGATCTGGACGACCAGTTCGCGGCGTCGGTCGTTGCCGGGAGCCGCAATGTCGTGACCCGGCAGTCGAATTCGGGCGCGCTGTACCAGGGCAGGTCCTGATTCTGGTCGGCGGCGCGGGCGCGCCGCTCGGGCGGGCTGAAGCCGCCGCCGGGCAACGCGAGCGATTTGTCGCCGTCGCCGTCATCCTCCCAGTCGACGTTCCAGGTGCCGACGACGGTGAGCACGCTCGCCGCAGCCTTTTGATCGTAACGCCATTTGACGTCCTCGACCGTTTCCCAGGTTCCGCCGACCAGCTGCTGGCGCATGGCGTCGCGCAGCTGGCCGGCGGTCAGTCCCGACATTTCGACCTGCTGCACCAGTCCCGCGATGCCGCGCACGATCACCGTATTGGTCACGCGCGCCGGCTTGTCGAAGCCCGCGCGCGCGTCGATTTCATAGAGGGTGATTTCGTCGGGCCGGACCGCCGGGCGCCAGTCGATCTTCTGGAGGGCGCCGCCCTTTGCGGTCAGGGGCAGGACCCAGCGATAGGGCACCACCGGCGTCGCCGCTGGCGGCGCGACGGGCGGCAGCGTCCCGTCGAGCCAATATGCGGCGCCGCCGATCCGCGCGCGGACGAGGACATGGTCGAACATACCGGGATTGGGGAGGCGTTCGTCGAGGCCGTCGTCGGCGCCGCTGTTGTTGGCGAGAACGGCTTCGGCCTCGATCCCCAGCCGGCCAAGCAGGCCGAGCAGCAGCGCGGTCTTGCCCTTGCAATCGCCGTAGCGGCGCTGCCAGGTTTCCTCGGCGGTCGCGGGGGTCAGATTGCCGTTGCCCAGCCCGACATAGATGTAGCGCACGTCGCGCTGCACCAGTTGCAGCGCGGCGTTCGCGCGGTCGATCGGGGCGCTGTGCGCGGCGGCGATACGCCGCACCTCCTCGTCGAGCGGCGAGCCGTCGGCGATTGCCGATGCCTTGGCGAACAGCGGCGCGAAATGGCGCGAGATCGTCGCCCAGTCGGCGAAGTCGGTATATTCGACGATCCGTTGCCATTGGTACCGCCCCGGCGCGTCTTTCGGCGGCGTCAGCATCGCCGGATTGTCGAAGCGGAAGTCGATCCCGCCATCGCGCGGCACGCCGACCGGCGCCAGATCGGGGGTCATCCGGATGTTCGGCTTCATCCCCTTGTCCCAGCTGAGCCCCAGCCGGTAGCGGCCGGGCGCGGGGCTGGGCGCGAGGAAAAGCAGACCCGAATCATTGTTCCCGAGGGTCGGGTCGGTCGTCCGGGTCGTCAGCCCGACCTCGAGCTCGTCACCGACGCGAAGGTCGGGGACGCGGAGTATCGCGGTCAATATGCCGTCGAGTTTCGCGGCTTCGAGCTGGTCCTCGCGCCGCAGGATCTCGAACGACGCCTTTTCGAGCACGTCAATCGTCGTGTCGCCCCGATGGACCTTGACCATGTGCACGACCGGCGGTCCCGAAGCCGGATTCCATGTCGTCGAAATATTGCCGGCCTGAAGCGCATTCGGGTGGAGGATACGCAGCCGATAGCCGAGATATTGCGCCTGTCCCTCTGCATCGAGATGGATCAGCGCATCCTGCCGCCGCACGAAGACGAGCCCGCCGGCATCGTCGGGCACCGCCATCGGTTCGGACGGATCGACCCAATCGGGCTCCGCGCCGCGCGCGATCCGGTCGTCCTCGGCATGGGCGGGCGCCTGCACGAGCAGCCCCGCCAGAAATATCGAAATTGCAATGCGCACCACAGCCCCCTGTAACTGCATGGCATAATGTCGCGAATTCACCGCGACGCAAGAGCGGACACCATCCGGCGGCACGGCGAGCGTCGCGACGGGGGCGCCAGCGTTCGTCGAACGGCGCCGGGCGTTGGTAGACATCATATGACAGGATATTTATTGCGAACTATTCGCGATTGGGGAACGCTGCCTTCTGTTTCGATAGCGGCCGCGAGGGGGGAATCATGTCGGCCTGTATCATCAGAATTTCGTTTGCCGCCGCCGTGCTGCTGTCGGCGGTGCCGGCCGCGGCGCAGGAGGTCAGCGGCGACGCACCGCCCGCGGTGCCGACGCCGGCGAACGGCGCACAGCGTTATACCCCGGCCGACTTCGAACGCTTCGCGCCGCGCACGGCGCTCGACATGGTCGAAAAGGTCCCGGGATTCCTGATCGTCACCGGCACCAACGGCGGCGCGCGCGGGCTGGGCGCGGCGACCGAAAATGTCCTGATCGACGGCGAGCGGATCGCGAACAAATCGACCGACGCGCGCACCGCGCTGGCGCGCATTACCGCCGCCGAAGTCGCCTATGTCGACATTGTCGACGGCGCCGGGTTGAATGTCCCGGGGCTGACCGGGCAGGTCGCCAATGTCGTGCTGGTCGCCGGAGCGGGGAAGGGCGGATTCACGACGACGCTGCGCTGGCAACCCGAATGGCGCCCGCGGCTCGACGACAATTTGCTGAACGGCGAGATTTCGACGACGGGCAAGATCGGCGGCACCAATGTGACGCTGAGCCTGAAGAACGAGGCGCGGCGGCAGGGCCACTGGGGGCCCGAACGGCGGTTCGACGGCGATGGCGGCCTGTCGTTCGTGCGCGACGAATTCGGCCGGTACAAGGCCGACCAGCCGCGCCTGTCCGCCGCGCTCGCGCGGACGACGGCCAACGGCAACAAGTGGAATTTCAACGTCGGCGGCCAGCTGCTCCGGCTCGACGACCGGGTCGACGGGATTTCGGTCCAGCCGGGCGCCGGGACGGTGCGCGAGGCGTTCCGCTTCACCGAAGACGAGCATAATTTCGACATCGGCGGCGACTATGAACTCGGGCTCGGCAAGGGCCGGCTGAAGCTGATCACCCTCTATCGTTTCGAGCATAGCCCGTTCGTCGACAGCTTCATCGTCGATCGCGAAATCGGCGGCCGGACGGGCGAGCGGTTCAAGCAGACCGCCGACGAAAGCGAGTCGATCCTGCGTGGCGAATATAGCTGGCGCACCGGCGGCGGCACCGACTGGCAGGTCGCGCTCGAAGGCGCCTACAACACGCTCGACGTCGATGCCGAGTTCGCGACGCTCCAGCCCGACGGCAGCTTCCTGCCCGTGATCTTCGGCGGCGAGAAGACCCGCGTCGAGGAGAAGCGCGGCGAGGCGTCGCTGACCTGGGGACGCGCGCTCGCCCCGAACCTGACCGCGCAGCTCAATCTCGGCGCCGAATATAGCGAGCTCACCTCGTCGGGCCCGGGCGGGCTGACGCGCCGCTTCGTCCGGCCGAAAGGCAAATTGGCATTGGCATGGAAGGTCGGGCCGAAAACGACGATCAACTACCAGCTGCAGCGCCGCGTCGACCAGCTCGACTTCTTCGATTTCGCAAGCTCGGTCGACGTCGCGAACGGGCAGGGCAATGGCGGCAACGGCCTGCTCGTGCCGCCGGTCGTCAACCGCACCGAGCTCGAATTCGTGCAGGACATGGGCGCGTGGGGCAATGCGTCAGTCGCCTTTGCCTATGCCTATGCGCAGGATCTGGTCGACCAGATCCCGCTGTCGCCGACCACCGAAGGGCGGGGCAATCTGCCGCCCGCGCACCTCTATCGCATCAGTTCGAAGGCGACCTTGCTGCTCGACCGGCTGGGATGGAAGGGCGCGCGGATCAACAGCGACATCACCTGGCGCCGCAACCGCGTGCGCGACCCGCTGACCGGGGCATGGCGCGACCAGAGCGAAGGGCAGGATTATGTCGTCGACCTGAGCCTGCGCCACGATATTCCCAGGACCGACCTTGCCTGGGGTGCGGGCTATTTCGACGAACGCTATAGCCCGAACCTGCGGCTCGATGCGATCCAGCAGGAATTTACCGACGGCCCCTTCGTCACCGCCTTTATCGAGCATAAGGATGTCGCGGGCTTCACGGTGAAGCTGTCGTACCGCAATCTTGCGAATATGAAGGACGGGTTCAACCGGACGGTGTTCGTCGACCGGCGCGACGGCCCGGTCGCGTTCAGCGAGCAGCGGCTGCGCAAGTTCGGGCGCTATTTCCAGCTGACGGTGACGGGGACGATTTAGGTCGGCTTCCGCTTTGCGGAAGCGTGCGGCACCGGCCCGCTCCCCCACCGCCCGAAGATGACGCGTGGCGTCGAAGGGCCTCCCCTACGATAGTAACTAGGGAGGCCCGGTGGGGGAGCGGGCCGGTGCCGCTTTCCACGTTAGTGGAAAAATACGCTCAGCGTTCGCTCAGATAATAGCGCTCGCGCGCGCTCAGGTCGTCGTTCAGCTCGTAGACGATCGGCTGGCCGGTCGGGATTTCGAGGCCCGTGATGTCGGCGTCCGAAATGCCCGACAGATGCTTGACGAGCGCGCGCAGGCTGTTGCCGTGCGCCGAGATCAGCACCGTCTTGCCCGCGGCGAGTTCGGGGACGATCGCCGCTTCATAATAGGGCAGCACGCGCTCGATCGTGTCCTTGAGGCTTTCGGCCGACGGAATGTCGATACCGGCGTAGCGCGGGTCGGTCGACAGGTCCCATTCCGAGCCGGCGTCGAGCGGCGGCGGCGGGATGTCGAAGCTGCGGCGCCAGATCTTGACCTGCTCGTCGCCATGCTTCGCCGCGGTCTCGGCCTTGTCGAGCCCGGTGAGCCCGCCATAATGACGTTCGTTGAGGCGCCAGTCCTTGGTGACGGGGAGCCAGAGGCGGCCCATCGCTTCGAGCGCGAGATTGAGCGTCTTGATCGCGCGCGTCTGGACCGAGGTGAAGCAGGTGTCGGGGGCAATGCCCTTCGCCTTCATCAGCTCGCCCGCCGCGAAGGCCTCGGCGGCACCCTTTTCGGTGACATCGACATCCCACCAGCCGGTGAAGCGGTTTTCGAGATTCCACTGCGACTGGCCGTGACGGATGAGGATGAGCTGGGGCATTTCGGATCCTTGCGATGGAGGAGGTGTGCCGCCCTTTAGCGCGGCTTTTCGGCAAAGGCCAACCGCCCTCTTGAAATGGTTTCGGCCGCTACCAGATTGTCCCTGTCCGGCCGCCGATACGGGGCCGGGTGGCGATCGCGGCGCGCTGCCGCGGTCCCTTGCTTCGCTTTGCAAAAGGAAGAAAGACCCATGCGTAACAGCTTCGACTGGACCCCCTATCGCCGTTCGACCGTCGGGTTCGACCGGTTGTTCGATTTCCTCGAAACCGGCGGTTCGGGCGCCGAAAATTATCCGCCGTTCGACATCGAAAAGGTCGCCGACGACCATTTCCGCATCACGGTGGCGGTCGCTGGTTTCAAGAGCGACGAAATCGACATCACCGCGCAGCAGAATATGCTGACCGTCAGCGGCCGCAAGGCGCCGGTGGCCGAAGGCGAGGGGCGCCAGCTCCTCTATAGCGGTATTGCGACGCGCGCGTTCGAGCGCCGCTTCCAGCTCGCCGATTTCGTACGCGTCGCCAGCGCCGACCTGGCCGACGGGCTGCTCGTCATCGACCTGGTGCGCGAAGTGCCCGAGGCGATGAAGCCGCACAAGATCGCGATCGGCGGCAGCCAGCCGGCGATCGAGGACAAGAAGGCCGCCTGAGGCGAGCCACCTGTCCGAAGCCCTTCGGGGCTTATGAGCGGGGTCCGGAGTCCCTTCCGGACCCCGTTTTCGTTTCGCTACAGTGCCCGCGTCATGAAGCGGCTGAAGGGGTCGGGTTTATAGTCGGCGAACGGCGCGCATTCCTCGAAACCGTGTAGCGCGTACAGCGCAAGCGCGGGCTCGAAGGCCGGACCCGATCCGGTTTCGAGGCTGAGGCGTTCGAGGCCGCGGACGCGCGCTTCGGTCATGATGTGGCCGAGAATCCGCGCCGCGACGCCCTGACGCAGGAAGGCGTCGGCGGTGCGCATCGACTTGATTTCGCCATGCTGCGCGTCGAGCATCTTCAGCGCCCCGCAGCCCGCGAGTTCGCCGCCCTTGTGGATCGACCAGAAGGTGACGTCGCCCGCGCGCAGCCCGTCGAAGTCGAGGAAGTGACAGCTTTCGGCCGGCGAATTCGCCAGCATGCCCGCAAAATGCTGCTCGAGCAGTGCGCGGATCGGCGCGCCCGACAGATCGTCCTCGACGATCCGCCACGCGCCGTCCGCGCCTGCGCTCACAGAAGCTGGTCCAGCGTCGCGAGACAGGCGTGCGCGAGCAGTTTCGACCGTTCGGGCGACCAGCCGCGTTCGGGGTCGGGCAGGTCGCGATTGTCCTTGAACGGCATTTCAAGCGTCATCGTGACGGCGCCGAACCGTTCGGCGAGCTGCGTCGTCGACATCGACAGATTCGCCTTGCCCGGTGCCGATTGTTCGTAGCCGAGGTCGACCTGGAAATCGGGGGTGTTCGCTGCGAGCGCGGTTTCGAACGCCTTGTATTTTTCGCTCTGTCCGGCCGTCAGCGACGGAATGCCTTCGAAGCCCGCGAGGAAGACCGCGGGGATCGCTTCGTCGCCATGGACGTCCATCGCCCAGTCGACGCCGGTCGCGTCCATCGCGTCACGCACGCACAGCACTTCGGGACTGCGTTCGGCGGTCGGATTGTCCCATTCGCGGTTGAGGTTCACGCCCGCATAATTGGTGCGCAAATGCCCGCGGCGCGAACCGTCGGGATTCATGTTCGGGACAATATGGAAACGGCATTTTTTCAGCAGCGACCGCGCATGCGGATCGGCGGGGTCGACGAGCTTTTCGAGCGCGCCTTCCATCCACCATTCGGCCATGCTCTCGCCCGGATGCTGGCGCGCGTAAAGCCACACCTGCGTATCGCCGCTGCCCATTTCGAGGCAGTCGATCGGCTGGCCTTCGAGGCTGGTTCCGAGGCAGCGATAGGTCACACCCTCGCATTCGGCGACCGACGCGACGAGGTCGTGGTGCCGCTCCATCGAATAAGGCGCGAAATAGGCGACCCAGAGGATCGGGCCTTCGGCGTTATGGCGGATCGTCAGCGTTCCGGCGTCATAAGCGGTGTCGAGGCGGAACCAGTTTTCGCGGTCGTAGCTCGCGCAGGCCGCATAATCGGGCCAGCCGTCGGGGTAGGCCGAACCGGCAAGGCCCGCGATCGCAAGCTCGAGCGCGTCGCCCACCGCGCACGCGACGCGGAAATGGAACCACTGGAAAAAGTCCGATTCGCGGTCCTTGCGGATCGACAGGCGGGCGGACGTGCCGTCGATGGCGTCGACGACGATGTTGCCGCTGTCGAAAGCGGCGTTGATGGTGATGGTCATTTGACGCTGATAGTGCGTCCCGATTCGCCGGGGAAGTCCTTGAATAGCGCGTCGGCCAATTTCGCCGCGGCGAGGCCCGGCTGCGACGCCGGCGCCTTTACCGGCACCGCGGCGAGCGCGCGCCCTTCCCACAAGGCGCGGCCGCTGGCGCTGTCGTCGATGCGCACCGCGAGTTGCAGGTCCTGCACCTTGCGCGGGCCGCCGCCGAGGTTGATGCCGATTCCGAGCCCGACGCCCGAACGATAGCCCCCCGTCGAGCCGCCGACGCCGACCGAAACGGGCGAACGGCCGCCGCCGGTTTCGCGGTCGATCCGGTCGAACCCGATGCGGACCTTGAGCGGCGCGCTGGCGCCGTCGGGCGCCGCGACCAGCCCCTGCAATTGCAGCTGGCGCTCGACCGCAGCGCGATAGCTGCCCCATTCCATCGACGGCTGCGTCGCGCCGACCATCGCCGCGGCATCGCCGAGCGGCGCGGTATCAACGGTGTAGCGCGTGCCGGGTGCCCAGCCGGCCGGTGCGGCAGCGTGGAACCGGGTCACTTCGACCGGCGGGACGGCTGTTGCGCAGCCGCCGAGGGCGAGCGCCGCTGCAGCGAGCAGGGCGGCGGAAAGATGACGCGTCATCCGCGCATCATGCGCCACTTAATATGGCTTGGCAATGAACGGGATACGCGCGCGCATCCCGTCCGATCAGCGATAGAAGATGTGATTGTCGATCTGCGCGATGCGCGTCTTGCGCCAGCCGGGCGAGACGTAGCGGGCGTGGAAGAAGAGCGCGCCGGGCGCGTGGTTCTTCCAGCTGCCGTCGCGCGCGATCTGCGCGATGGCGACGGCATTGGCCCACTGCGCCGCGTTGCGCACGGCGGGCATCTTGCCCCCGCGCACGAAGCTGAACTGGCTTTTCTGGTGGACGACGCCGCACAGGCTCTTCGGAAAACGGCCCGACTGGGCGCGGTTGATCACGACATGCGCGACCGCGAGCTGGCCGGGAAGCGATTCGCCGCGCGATTCGAAATAGACCGCGCCGGCAAGGCAGCGCAGTTCGGCATCGATTTCGGCGGGCTTCGGCGTCGCGGCGACGAGTTCGGCAAGCGAATCGGCGGTCACCGGCGCCGGCTTGGGCCCCGCAACGTCTTCGGTTTTTTTGCTGTCTTCGACCGGCGTTTCGGCTTCGGTCGGAAGGTCCGCCTTTTCCTCGACCACCGGCGCGTCGGCGCCCGGCAGGAGGATCGCGGGGATATTGGCGTCGGCAGCAAGATCGCTTGCAAAGCCGGGTTCCGCCAAAAGCAGCATGGCGGCGGCAGTCATGCCGACGGCGGCCATACTGGCACCATTCAGAATGCGACTCATATTGTCCGTCAAAAGTGCGGCCGATGAACCGAACCTCTCAAAACAGGCGGGGGACTAGCGTCCAGTATCGCCGCCTGCGGTCATCGTCCGACTGCGTGTCCAGTCCGTTTTACCGGGGCCTTGCGAAAGGGCAGGGCAACCCGCGGAACGACCTACGCGTTATCGAATGGGCGCCAGTTATTGTGCGCCGCAACAGAGTCAAGTTAACGCGGCCCACTCCGCGACGAGTCGTGGCGCATCTGCGATATCCAGTTCGACGATCCACAGGTCCGGATCGGCCTTTCGCCGCCGTTCGCGGTAGTTTTCGTACGATTCACCATCTTCGCCGGTCGGCCCGACGGCTTCCCAGACATAGGCGCCGTTCGCCGCGAAGCGTCGTTCGAGCAGCGGCCCGGGCGCGCCGCGATCGGCGCACTGGACAAGGATGATCCCGGAGCTTTCGTCGCCTTTGGCGAGCACGGTCGCAAAGCCGCCGGCCGTTTCGGCGCGGCGGATCAGCAGGTCGACGAGAAAGCGACTCTTCAGCCGCACGGGGTTTTTCGCCGTGCGCGGTTACGCCGCGTCACGCGTTTCGCCGTCGGCGAGCAGCGCGTAGAGCGCTTCGTCGCTCTTCGCGCCGCGCAGCCGATCGGCGATCGCCTCGTTGCGGAGCATGCGCGACACGCCGGCGAGCGCCTTCAGATGATCGGCGCCGGCATCGAGCGGCGAGAGCAGGACGAAGAGCAGGTCGACCGGCAGACCGTCGACCGCGTTGAAATCGATCGGCTTGGCAAGTTGCAGGAACAGGCCGCGCACGCCGCCGAGGTCAGCCATCTTGGCATGCGGCAGCGCGATACCGCGACCGAAACCGGTCGAACCGAGGCGTTCGCGTTCGAGCAGCGCTTCGCTGACTTCGCCAGCGTCGAGGCCAAGCGAACGGCTGGCAAGGTCGCCGACGAAGGGAAAAAGCGCCTTTTTCGAATCGAGCTGAACATGCGCGCGCACGGTCGCCGGATAGAGAAGGGAAGAAAGATTCATTGCTCTGGTCAAATCTTGTTAAACGCCGGCCGCCGCCAGCTACCTCGCTGGCGAGCGATCGCGGATCTGTCGTGGCAGGCCCCCGCCATCCGGATTTCGGGTATCGTTGGGCGCGGCCCTTAGGCCGGATGGCAGAGAAAATCCAGTCCTATCGTGTGAAGCTTGACGGTCCAGGCTGAAACCAGCCTGAACCGGTGGCGGTTCAGCGCGGTTCGACCCAGCCGATCGTGCCATCGTCGCGGCGGTAGACCATATTGTGCGTACCGGTCTTGCTGTTCACGAAAAGCAGCGCATTGGTGTTGCGCAAGTCGAGCATCATCACCGCGTCGGAGACGCTGCTGCTGGGGATATCGACGCGCGTTTCGGCGATGATCGCGGGCGCATCGCCCACATCTTCTTCATCGGCGCCGCTGTCGAAAACCGTGTAGCTGGCGTTATCCTCGATCTCGTCGACCGTCGGCGAGGGCTCTGCCGGACCGTTGTTGCGATCCTTCAATCGCCGCATATAGCGCCTGAGCTGCTTTTCGATCCGCTCGGCCGCGCCCTCGAACGCGACGTGGGCGTCCTGCGCTTGGCCGTGCCCCTTCAGCACCAGCCCCTGCATCACATGCGCGACGATGTCGCACTGGAAACTGTCATGCGGCCCCTTGCCGAAGGTCGCGTGCGCCCCGATCGCGCGGGAGAAATATTTGTCGGCAATCGCGTTCATCCGATCCGATACGTGCGACTGCAGCGCTTCGCCGGTTTCGATCTGGTGGCCAGAGACGCGGATTTCCATTTTTCTTCTCCTTCTTGGCCGGCGCGATGACTTTAAGGGAGTGTCATCACACCGTATCGAGCCACAGCGGCTGGTTCAGCCCTGCGACAAATTCGGCGTGGCGCGCGAGTTCTGCGGCCGACGCCATATGGGGACGGGGTTCGCGAAAGGGACGGTCGGGGTGCGACGGCGCGGGCACCGGGGCGACCGACGGAGTGATGCTCACGGCCGACGCGGCAAGTCCGAGGCCGATCTGCCGGCCGCCGGTCATTTCGATGTACAGATGCGCGAGCAGTTCGGCGTCGAGCAGGGCACCATGCTTGACGCGATGGCTGCGGTCGATGCCGTAGCGCGTGCAGAGCGCGTCGAGGCTGTGCTTGGCGCCGGGATGGAGCTTGCGCGCCATCTGCACCGTGCAGCACATGCGCGCCATGTCGAGCGCCGGCCGGCCTGCGCGCGCAAGCTCGGCGTTGACGAAGCCGAAGTCGAACGCGGCATTGTGCGCGACGAGCGGCGCATCGCCGAGAAATTCGATCAGCTCGTCGACACGAGTCGCGAAGAGCGGCTTGTCCGAGAGGAACTGGATCGACAGGCCGTGCACCGCTTCGGCGGCGGCGGGCATGTCGCGTTCGGGGTTGAAATAGGCGTGAAAGGTGACGCCGGTTTCGCGGCGGTCGACCAGCTCGACACATCCGATTTCGACCAGCCTGTCCCCGCTCCTGGGATCGAAACCCGTGGTTTCGGTATCGAAAATAATCTCGCGCATCGAAGCCTTAATCTGGACCCTATCGGGCGCGGAAACAAGAGGCGATGAAGCGAATCTGGCGATGCGTCTCGCTTTTCGGGCGGCCCGTTTCGATGATGAAATCGGCGCGCGATCGCTTGACCCGGTCGGGAACCTGCAGCCGCCGGATCGCCTTGAGCTTTGCGGCGGTCATACCGCGGCGGCGCATCACGCGCCTCCGCTGCATCCACGCGGGCGCCGAGACGACGGCGATCGCGCCGACGCGTCGCCAGCCGCCCTTTTCGAAGAGCAAAGGGATATCGAGCACGACGACGTCGCGCGCGCGGTGCCGGGCGAGGAAACGTTTCTGCGCCTTGCCCACCGCAGGATGGACGATCGCCTCGAGCGCGGCGAGTTCGTGCGTATTGCCGAGCACGCGCGCGCCGAGTTTCTGGCGGTCGACGCCGCCTGCCCCGGTCGTACCGGGAAAGCGCGCCTCGATCGCGGCGACGAGCGCGCCGCCGGGCCCTTGCAGCCGGTGCACTTCGGCATCGGCGTCGAACACGGGCACGCCCTCGCGTTCGAACATCGCGGCCGCGGTCGACTTGCCCATGCCGATCGACCCGGTGAGGCCGATGATGAAGGGACGGCGGAGCCGCGAGCCGGGGCGCCGATGGTGGGTCATGCGGTCAGGAGAGCGCGCAGTTCCTCGTCGCGGCCCTCGGGCGGCGCGGCGCCGAAGAAGAGCTCGAAGGCGAGCGCGGCCTGGCCGATCAGCATGTCGAGCCCGTCGACCGTATCGAGCCCGCGCGCTTCGGCGGCCCCCAGCAGGCCCGTTTGCAGCGGCGAATAGACGAGGTCGTAGACGATCGCATCATCGGGCAGCGGCGCAAGATCGAGATCGAGCGGCGGCTGGCCCTTCATGCCGAGGCTGCTCGAATTTACGAGCAGCGACACGGGAGGAAGCTGGGCATCGAGCGCCACGACATCGCCCTTGAGCCCGAAGGTTGCGAGCAGACCCATCGCTTTCAGCGGGCTGCGGTTGAGGATGGTGACGGGCCCGACATTCGCGCGCGCGAGCGCGAACAGCACCGCGCGCGCCGCACCGCCGGCGCCGACGACCGCGACGGGGGCGCCCTCGAGATCGAGTTCGGCGAGCGGCGCGTAGAAGCCGGCGGCGTCGGTGTTGGTGCCGATGAGCGCGCCGTCGGGCTGGCGGACGACGGTATTCATCGCGCCGATCGTGCCGCGGATATTGCCGGGATCATCGACGAGATCCATCACCGCCGCCTTGTGCGGCATGGTGACGTTGCAGCCGCGCCAGTCGGGGTCGGCGCGGCGCTCGGCGATATAGGCAGCAAGATCGCCGGGCTTTACATGCGCGCGGCGGTAATCGCCGGAAAGGCCGAGCGCTTCGAGCCAGAAGCCATGGATTAGCGGCGATTTCGACTGCGCGATCGGGTCGCCGATCACCTCTGCGTAGGGTGTGCTCATTGCGGTGCCAGTCCGGTGGTGCGCAGCCACGCCAGCAAGGGGAGCATCGGCATACCGATGATAGTCCAGGGATCGCCTTCGACTCGTTCGAACAATTGCACGCCCGCTCCCTCGATTTCGTAACAGCCGACGGTCCAGCGAATGCTGTCCCAGTTTTGCGCGACATAGTCGGCAATGAAGCCGTCCGACAAGGGGCGCATCCACAGTTTCGCCTCGCCGATCGCGCGCCAGACAGGGGCGCCGTCGCGCGCGGCGACCGCGGCGCTGAACAGCCGGTGGCGCGTCCCCGCCATGCGGCGGAGATGCCCGGCCGCCTCGTCGGGACTGGCAGGTTTCGACAGCATCGACCCGTCGTCGAGCGCAAGCGTCGAGTCGGCGCCGATCACGGTGACGCCGGGAAGCCGCGACGAGATTTTGACCGCCTTCGCCTCGGCGAGCGCGTCGGCGATGTTGCGCGGCGTCTGGCCGGCGGCGAGCAGCGACGCGGTGAGCGCGTCCTCGTCGACATGCGCCGCGCTGGTTTCGAAAGTCAGCCCGGCGGCGCGGAGCATCGCGGCGCGGCCGCTGCTTTGCGAAGCAAGAAGAAGCGTCATGCCGCACCGCGATCTTCGACGAGCTTGATTACCGCCGCGGCGGTTTCCTCGATCGAGCGGCGCGTCACATCGATCACCGGCCAGCCATTGTCGGCGAACATGCGGCGCGCATAGGCAAGCTCGGCCTTGACGCGCTCGTCGTCGACGTAAGCGGTTTCGGGCGCCTGATTCAAAGAGAGCAGGCGATTGCGGCGCACCTGCACGAGGCGGTCGAGCCCGGTGGTCAGCCCGACGACCATCGGCCGCTTCAGGTTGAACAGGGCGGTCGGCGGCGGCGATTCGGGAACGATCGGAATATTCGCGGTCTTGAATCCGCGATTCGCGAGATAGATGCTCGTCGGGGTTTTCGAGGTGCGCGACACGCCCGCGAGCACGATGTCGGCCTGTTCCCAATTTTCCCAGCCGATGCCGTCGTCGTGCGCGACGGTGAACTGGATCGCCTCGACGCGCGCGAAATAGGCGGCGTCGAGCTGGTGCTGACGACCGGGACGCGCCTTGGCTTCCTGTCCGAGCATCCGCGACAAGGCGTCGGTCACCGCATCGAGCGCGGCGACGGTGGGAAGGTTGAGCGTCCGCGCGCGGCGTTCGAGACTGACGCGCAGTTCGCCGTTCACCAGCGTGAAGAGGATCATGCCGGGGCTCGCCTGCACTTCGGCCATGATCCGGTCGAGATGCGATTCCGATCGCACCATCGGCCAGAAATGGCGCACGACCTCGACATCGTCGAACTGCGCGATCGCCGCCTTGGCGATATTTTCGAGTGTCTCGCCCGTGGAGTCGGATATGAGATGCAGGTGAAGCCGGCCCATCGCGGCACCATGGCGGGAAAGCGCCGAAAAAGGCAAGCCGCGAAGCGTTTCGCGGACCTGTGGATAAGTTTCGGTATAAGCGCAGGGACAAAATCGGCACGCGCGATTCATCCCCAACCGTGTCGATTCCGCTCCACCCGTTATCCACATGGGATGAATCTTATCCACAGGCTGTGAATATGGGGAAAAGCATGTGGCGACTCTGCCGACGCGCTTGCGAGTCCGGGAGTCAAGCTGTTGGCAAAAGGGACGCCCCGCCCTAAGGCCGCGTTTGTCCGCCGACCAACAAACCACCACAATCCTATTACATATTATATTATGAAGAGAGAAAGAGGGGCCGCGTGAAGGCGTCACCGAAAAGTTTGCTGGCAGTGCTGCGCGGGGTGCGGCAGGAACGTCCGCCCCTTTGGCTGATGCGTCAGGCGGGACGCTATCTGCCCGAATATCGCGCCCTTCGCGAAACCAAGGGTGGTTTCCTCGAGCTTTGCTACGATCCCGAAGCGGCGGCCGAAGTGACGTTGCAGCCGATCCGGCGCTTCGGCTTCGACGGCTCGATCCTCTTTTCCGATATCCTCGTGATTCCGCACGCGCTCGGTCAGCATCTCTGGTTCGAGGCGGGCGAGGGTCCGCGGCTCGCACCGCCACTGGTCGACAGCGCCTTGGCGTCGCTCGAGGCGGCGCACCAGCGGCTGGACCCCGTCTATGCGACGGTGGCGCGTGTCGCCGCGGCCTTGCCGCCCGAAACGACCTTTCTCGGCTTTGCGGGCAGCCCCTGGACGGTGGCCACCTATATGGTGGCGGGGCAGGGGTCGAAGGATCAGGCGGCGGCGCGGCGCATGGCGTTCGGCGATCCTGCGGCATTCCAGGCGATCATCGATGCGATCGTCGATTTGAGCGTGACCTATTTGTCGGGCCAGATCGAAAATGGCGTCGATGCCGTGCAATTGTTCGACAGCTGGGCGGGCAGCCTGTCGCCCGCGCAATATGAGCAATGGGTGATCGCGCCCAATGCCGAGATCGTGCGCCGGCTGAAGGCACTGCATTCCGATACGCCGATCATCGGCTTTCCAAAGGGTGCGGGCGGCAAGCTCCGCGCCTACGCCGACGAAACGGGGGTCGATGGACTTGGGCTCGACGAGACGGTCGATCCTGTCTGGGCGGACGCAGCCTTGCCGCCGCATCTTCCCGTGCAGGGCAATCTCGATCCGCTCGCGCTCGTCGCCGGCGGCGATGCACTCGATACGGCGATCGACCGCATCCTTGCGGCCTTCCCGTCGCGTCCCCATATCTTCAATCTCGGCCATGGTATCGTGCCCGACACGCCGATCGCCCATGTCGAACATCTGATCAAACGCGTTCGCGGCGGATAACTATGGAACTGGCCGGATTTTTGGGGGCGACGATGCTTTGGGTCAAAGCGGCGCATGTCATTTTCGTGATCTTCCTGATGGCAGGCCTGTTCATGATGCCGCGCTTCTTCGTCTATCACCATCAGGCGCCCCTCGGGTCCGACGAAGACCGGAAGTGGATCGAGCGCGAGGACCGGCTGCGGCGGATCATCCTGAACCCGTCGCTGATCATTGTCTGGATTTTCGGGCTGATGCTCGCGTTCAACGGCGATTATTGGCGCGAGGGCTGGTTCATCGCCAAATTGCTGCTCGTCATCGCGCTTTCGGGCTATCACGGCTGGATGATCGGCTATTTCAAGAAGCTCCAGAAGGGCGAGCGGCCGCTTACCGAAAAGCAGCTGCGCCTGCTCAACGAGGTCCCGGGCATCGCCGCGGCGATCATCGTCATCCTCGTCGTCGTTCGGCCCTGAATTTCGGTCTTCCGGCGCAGCCCGATTGACTTGAACCCGGCCCGGTTATAGGGGCCGGTCAACCCCGCTTCGCGCGGGCGGCGCGTCCCCCGCGCCGATGCTATCGAAACGGTCGTCCCACGGCCGGATAGGCACCCCGGCGGTGCAACGCGAATTGTCTTAATTTTCTCCCGAATACCTATCTGGAATCCATCCATGCATCTCAAAGAACTCAAAACCAAAGCCCCCGCCCAGCTTGTCGAAATGGCAGAAGAACTGGGTGTCGAGGGTGCATCGACGCTGCGCAAGCAGGACCTGATGTTCTCGATCCTGAAGGAACTCGCCGAAGAGGGCGAGGAAATCATCGGATCGGGAACGATCGAGGTTCTCCCGGACTCGTTCGGTTTCCTTCGCTCGTCGGACGCCAATTATCTCGCCGGCCCCGACGACATCTATGTCTCGCCGAACCAGGTCCGCAAATATGGCCTGCGCACTGGCGACACGGTCGAGGGCGAGATCCGCGCGCCGAAGGACGGCGAACGCTATTTTGCGCTGACCAAGCTGATCAAGGTCAATTTCGACGACCCCGAAGCGGTGCGCCACCGCGTCAATTTCGACAACCTCACCCCGCTCTACCCGAACCAGAAGCTGTCGCTCGATACCGTCGACCCGACCGTCAAGGACAAGTCGGCGCGCGTGATCGACCTCGTCAGCCCGCAGGGCAAGGGCCAGCGCGCGCTGATCGTCGCGCCCCCGCGCACGGGCAAGACGGTGCTGCTCCAGAATATCGCCAAGGCGATCACCGACAACCACCCCGAGGTCTACCTGATCGTCCTCCTCGTCGACGAACGTCCCGAGGAAGTCACCGACATGCAGCGCAGCGTGAACGGCGAAGTCGTCTCCTCGACCTTCGACGAACCCGCGACGCGCCACGTCCAGGTTGCCGAAATGGTGATCGAAAAAGCCAAGCGCCTCGTCGAGCACAAGAAGGATGTCGTCATCCTGCTCGACTCGATCACGCGCCTCGGCCGCGCCTACAACACCGTCGTTCCCTCGTCGGGCAAGGTGCTGACCGGCGGTGTTGACGCCAATGCGCTCCAGCGCCCGAAGCGCTTCTTCGGCGCCGCGCGCAACATCGAGGAAGGCGGTTCTTTGTCGATCATCGCGACCGCGCTGATCGACACCGGCAGCCGCATGGACGAAGTGATCTTCGAGGAATTCAAGGGCACGGGTAACTCGGAAATCGTGCTCGACCGCAAGGTCGCCGACAAGCGCATCTTCCCGTCGCTCGACGTCGGCAAGTCGGGCACCCGCAAGGAAGAATTGCTCGTCGAGAAGGACAAGCTGTCGAAAATGTGGGTGCTGCGCCGCATCCTCATGCAGATGGGCACCGTCGACGCGATGGAATTCCTGCTCGACAAGATCAAGGATTCGAAGACCAACGAGGATTTCTTCGACAGCATGAACCAGTAAGCCGGCATCGCGATGGCTGTGATCGAACATGCGCTGCTTTCCGTTCGCGCGGGCAGCGAAGCGGCGTTCGAGACGGCCGTCGACGAGGCGCGGCGGCTGATCGAAGCGTCGCCCGGATTTATCTCGATGCAAGTCCGGCGCCCGACAGCCGCAGGACAGCCTTATCTGTTGTTGGTCGAATGGAGGTCGGTCGCTGATCATCAGGGCGGCTTCCGGCAATCGGATCGCTATCAGCAATGGCGGGCGTTGCTGCATCGCTTTTATGACCCTATGCCAGAGGTCAGCTATTTCGGAGAGCCGCTGTGATTTTGGAATTTCTGACTCAGGCCGCGGCGCATGCCGGCGGTTTCGGCGGTCCCGCCGGAATGTGGGATGCTATCGTCAACGATTTCTCGAACATCACCGAACCTGCGGCCTTTGCGGCCTTCCTGCAGGTGCTGATGATCGACATCGTGCTGGCGGGCGACAATGCGATCGTCGTCGGCGCGCTCGCGGCGGGGCTACCCGCCGACCAGCGCCGCAAGGTGATCATGATCGGCGTGCTTGCCGCGCTCGTCCTGCGCATCGCCTTCGCGCTCGTCGTGACGCAGCTGATGCAGATCGTCGGGCTGATCTTCGTCGGCGGCCTGCTGCTCGTCTGGGTGGCATGGAAAATGTGGCGCGAGCTGCGCGAAGGCGCGCATTCGGCCGGTTCACCCGAGGTCGAGGGCGACGAACATTCGGGGCTGAAACCCGCCAAGAGCTTTGCCGCCGCCGCCTGGGCGGTTGCCGTCGCCGACGTCAGCATGAGCCTCGACAATGTGCTCGCGGTCGCCGGCGCGGCGCGCGATCACCCCGGCATCCTGATCGTCGGCTTGATCTTTGCCGTCGCGCTGATGGGCGTCGCGGCGAACATCATCGCCAAATATATCGAGCGCTATCGCTGGATCGCCTACATCGGGCTCGCCGTGATCGTCTATGTCGCGGTCAAGATGATCTACGAAGGCTGGATCGACCCGAGCGTCGGCGTCGGCACGCTGTTCGGCTAGACAAATTGCGGTGTCCATCGCATCGTCGCCGCGATGGCTGACGATGCGATGGTCCCGATTGCACGCCTGTTGGGGCGCGGAGAAGCGCTGACGGTTGCCGCGATGCTCGATGCGGCGGGCATCATCGTCCATGTCGGCGGCGAATATTACACCAGCGTATCGCCCGACATCCTTGCAATCGGCGGGTTTCGGCTGGCGGTGCCGGCGTGGCAGCATGAAGAGGCGTCAGCGCTGCTGGCGGACATGCTCGCCGAACCCGAACCGCAACCCAATGATCATATGCGCCGAGCATTGGGGCGCTTTGCGCTCGCGACCATGGCGATGATGGGGGTTGCAGTGCTGCCCTATGCGGCGGTGCTCGGTTTGAAATCGCTCGCTGTCGTCCTGCTTTCGCCGGTGAGCATGATCGTGCTTCCCGTCAATCCGCAGGGACGGGGCGATTATTATCTGGTCGCCGCCAGGAGCGATTGAACCGCGCCGGCGAACGCCCATTTAGAGGGGATGTCCGCTCTCCACATGACCCGCGTCGCCGTTGGCTGTACCGACTATCCTGCGCTTGAGGCGCGGATCGCCAATTATGCCGTCGATGGCGAGATCCGGTTCACGACACGCTTCCGGCCCAAGCGTGCCGACGAGCTGATCGGCGGCAAGCTGCACTTCATCGTCAAGCATACGCTCGTCGCGCGCGTCGAAATCCTGCGTTTCGACGATCGCAGCGACGGGCGCGTCGATATCGTGTGCGTCGCATCGCTCGAGCGGGTTCACCCGCAGCCGAAACGCGCGCATCAGGGTTGGCGTTACCTCACCGACGCCGACGCGCCGAAGGGCATCGATGGGGGCGACGGCGTCGGCGACCTGCCGCCCGAGCTGTACCGCGAACTCGCCGGGCTCAGCCTGATCTAGCTTGCGGCCTGCGCCGCGAGCATTTCGGCCATCTTTTCCCAGACCTTGTTGATCGCCTTGAGCGGCCTGACCATCACCTTGAAATCGCTTATTTTTCCGTCCGCGTTCCATGCGATGATGTCGACACCGTTGATCTGGATGCCGTCGAGGCTGCTCTGGAATTCGAGCATCGCCTGATCGCCGTCGACGATTTCGCGCAGATAGCGAAAATCGTCGCCGCCGAGGACATGGCTCGCCGCATGGAGATAGGCGAAGACCTTGTCGCGTCCCGCCTGCGGCGTGTGGACGACGGGCGAGTGGAACACCGCATCTTCGGCGAGCAGGTCGCGCAAGGCCTGCGGGTCGCCGCCGCCCGCCATATAGGCGTGCCAGGCGGCGAGACCGGCCCCGGCTCCATTTGGCACGCTCATGCAAGATGCTCGGCGAAAAAGGCGCGGGTGCGGCCGTCGGCGAGCTGCGCTCCGTCCTCGTTGCGGCGGTTGCCCATCGTCGCGGCAAAGCCGTGGTCGAGCCCCTGATAATCATGGAGCGTCACCTTGGGATGCGGATCGAGACCTTCGTGGATCCGCTTCTGCGCTTCATGGTCGACGAGATGGTCTTCGGTCGGGATGTGGAGCATCAGCGGATGCGCGATCGCATGGCTTTCGCCCAGCATCTGGTCGATCATGACGCCATAATAGCCGACCGACGCATCGATATCGGTGCGCGCCGCGGTCATATAGGCGAGGCGGCCACCGAGGCAGAAACCCACCGCGCCGACCTTGCTGGAGCCCTGGCCGTGCAGCCAGCGGATTGTAGCCTCGATATCTTTCACCCCGTCGTCGGCATCATATTGGCCGAAATAGCCGAAGGCTTCCTGCAGCTCGGACTCGACATCGGGATTGAGCTCGACCCCGGGCGCGAAACGCCAGAAAATGTCCGGCGCGATCGCGAGATAGCCCTCGGCCGCCCAATCGTCGCATTTCTTGCGGATGCCTTCGTTGATCCCGAAAATTTCGGGAATGACGATGATCGCGCGCGAGCTGTCGGCGTCGGGGCGTGCGACATAGGCGGGAATTTCGTTCGTCCCGTCGAGCGCGGGGATGGTGGTGTTGGTCGCGGCCATGCGGGGAGCTCTCCTGTCTCTTGCTTCTTTGCTGGGAAAGCGCGAAGCTAGCGGGGCTGCGGGCAGGGCTCAAGCGGCTAACCGGGATTTTTCGGGGCGGAGACAGGCAATGAAGTTCAATATCGAGATCGATTGCACCCCCGAGGAAGCACGGCGCCTGTTTGGGCTTCCCGACCTCGAGCCGCTGCACGATATCTACCTCAGCCGCGTCAAGGAACTGATGGCGAAGGGGATCACCCCCGACATGGTGCAGTCGATGGTAAAGACCTGGGTGCCGATGGGGGGCAGCGGGCTCGAGCTCGTCCAGTCGCTACTCGGCCAGTTCGGCGGCGGATTGATGGGCGGTTCGAAATCGGCCGATGCGACCGATGACGACAAGCCCGCCAAGGGACGCAAGAGCTGAACCAAATCCTTGTAAGAGATACGATTTTTGCGCTGTCGAGCGGGATACCGCCGGCGGCGATCGGCGTCGTGCGCGTGAGCGGGCCAATGGCTGGGCCGGCGCTGGCCGCGTTGGCGGGGCGTCTGCCGCCCGCGCGCCGCGCCTCGCTCGCGCTGTTGAAGGACGCCGCGGGTGCGCCGCTCGATCGCGCTTTGCTGCTGTGGTTTCCCGGACCCGCGACCGCGACGGGCGAGGATCTCGCCGAACTGCATCTGCACGGCGGGCGCGCGGTGGTCGCCGCTGTTGAAGCGGCGCTCGGGATAATGGACGGGTTGCGACGCGCCGAGCCGGGCGAATTCACGCGCCGGGCGTTCGAGAGTGGGCAGATCGATCTCGCCGAGGCCGAAGGGCTCGCCGACCTGCTCGCCGCCGAGACCGAGAGCCAGCGCGTGCAGGCGCTGAGCCATGCGAGCGGCCATGTGTCGCGGGCGGTTGCTGGCTGGCAGGACCGGCTGCTCGGGCTGATGGCAGGGGCGGAGGCCGAGCTCAACTTCGCCGATGAGGATGATGTCGAAGTTGGCGAAAGTGTCGCGCAGCGTATGATTTCGGGGATGGGCGAACTGGCGGGCGAGCTGGACGAATGGCTGGCGCGGCCGGCGGCGGAGGTGATCGCCGAAGGGCTTTCGGTCGTGATCGCTGGGCCGCCGAACGCCGGAAAATCGACCCTTATCAATGCATTGGTCCGGCGCGAGCTGGCGATCGTGTCGCCCATCGAGGGAACGACGCGCGACGTGATCGAAACCCAGCTCGCGCTCGACGGCATCGCGATGCGCTTTTCGGACACGGCGGGGATCCGGGGCGAAGGTGCCGATGTCATCGAGTCGATCGGGATCGACCGCGCGAAGGCGGCGATCGAGGCCGCGGACATCCTGCTGTGGCTCGGGCGGCCGAAGGAAGCGCCGGATCACCCGCGCGCGATCCTGATTGCGGCGCAGGCCGATCGCTGGAAAGGCGATGCAGCGGCCGAGGCCGAAGCCGCGCGGTGCGACCTCATCCTGTCGGCGACGACGGGTGAGGGGATGGACAAGCTGCACAGGATGATCGTCGAGATGGCACGGACGCTGCTGCCGCGAGAGGGCGAAGCCGCGCTGCGTCAACGCCAGCGTTCCGCACTTTCAGAAGCAAAACAATGGCTTGAGGTCGATATCCGATCGCGCGAGGCGAGCGATCTGATCCTGCTCGCCGAGCGGCTGCGGCTCGCGGCGACGGCGCTCGATCGAATCACGGGGCGTGCGGGAGTCGAGGAGATGCTTGACGCTTTGTTCGGGCGTTTTTGCATCGGAAAATGATGTTCCACGTGAAACATCGAGCGGCAAGCAGCGCGGTGGATTCGAAGCGCGCTTTGCGCTAAGGGCGCCGCAATCATGCAGGATTCAGCAATTTTCGATGTCATCGTCGTCGGCGGTGGGCATGCCGGAACCGAGGCGGCTGCGGCGGCGGCGCGACTCGGCGCGCGCGTCGCGCTCGTCAGTTTCGATCCCGCGCTGATTGGGACGATGTCGTGCAATCCCGCAATCGGCGGGCTCGGCAAGGGCCATCTGATGCGCGAGGTCGATGCGCTCGACGGCTGGATGGCGCGCGCGGCGGATAGCGCGGCGATCCATTACCGGATGCTCAACGCGTCGAAGGGAGCGGCGGTGCAGGGACCGCGCATCCAGGCCGACCGTAAATTATATCGCGACGCGATCCAGACTCTGCTCGCGGCCGAGGAAGGCATCACCGTCGTTGCCGGCGAAGCGGCGGCGCTGCGGCTGTCGGGTGATGGCCGCGTCGAGGGACTCGAACTTGCCGATGGCGCGGTGCTGACCGCGGGCGCGGTCGTGCTCGCGACGGGCACCTTCCTCGGTGGAAAGCTATTCCGCGGTGAGGAGCGGATGGAGGGTGGGCGTATCGGCGAGGCCGGGGCGCACCGGCTCGCCGGGCAGTTGCGCGGTGCCGATTTGCCGATGGCGCGGCTCAAGACGGGGACGCCGCCGCGGCTCGACGGACGCACGATCGATTGGGCGCGGCTCGCCGAACAGGCGTCGGACAGCGCCGAGGGCGCGCGCTGGACCTGTTCCACGTGGAACAGCGCGCGGACGGTGCCGCAGGTTTTTTGCGCGATCACGCGCACGAACAGTGAAAGCCATGCGATCATCGCGGCGAATCTCGATCGCTCACCGCTGTTTACGGGCGCGATCGGCGCGGCCGGGCCGCGCTATTGTCCGTCAATCGAGGACAAGATCCACCGTTTCGCCGACCGCGACGGGCATCAGGTGTTTCTCGAACCCGAGGGGCTCGATAGTACCCTTGTCTATCCGAACGGCATTTCGACTTCGCTGCCCGCCGACGTCCAGCTCGCGATGCTGCGTACGATGGAGGGGCTCGAGACGGTCGAGATGGTCGTCCCCGGCTATGCGGTCGAATATGATCATATCGATCCGCGCGCGCTCGATCGGACATTGCAGATCCGCGCGATGCCGGGCGTGTGGTGCGCTGGGCAGATCAACGGGACGACCGGATATGAAGAAGCGGCGGCGCAGGGACTCGTCGCGGGCGCCAATGCGGCGCTCGCGGCGCTGGGGCGCGATCCGCTGATTCTCGATCGCAGCGAATCCTATATCGGGGTGATGGTCGACGATCTGGTGCTGCAGGGCGTGACCGAACCGTATCGGATGCTCACCGCGCGCGCCGAGTATCGGCTGCGGCTGCGCGCCGACAATGCTGCGACGCGGTTGACGCCGAAAGGGATCGCGCTCGGGCTGGTGCATCCGGCGACGGCGGACCTGTTCGCAGCGCGGATGGCCGAGCGGGCGCGGGCCGAAGCCTTGCTCGACGCCCTTGTGAGCACCGCCGATTATGCGACGGTCGGGCTGGCGTTGCCGGGCGACGGAATCGCGCGCAAGCGGATCGACCTGTTGCGCTATCCCGAGATGACGATGGCGCGGCTCGCGCGTTTGGCGCCCGAGCTTGAATCGATCGATTCGGCGATCCTGTCGGAGGTTGGCGAGGACGCGCATTATGCGCCCTATATCGCACGGCAGGATGCCGAGCTGCGCTCGCTCGCGGCGAATGAGGCGATCCTGCTCGACCCAAGCCTTGATTATGGCGCGATCGGCGGACTGTCGCGCGAAATGGTCGAGCGGTTGACGCGGGCGCGTCCCGAGACATTGGGGCAGGCCGGGCGGATCGACGGGGTGACGCCGGCGGCGCTGACCGCGATCATGGTGCACAGCCGGCGGCGGGCGGCTTGAGCTTTCGGGCTTGGCGTGAGAGCGTCCGGTTTAGGGTAGAGAACGGACGTTCTATTCGTAGAATTTGCCCGCATAGAGAATGTGCGCGCAACGCTTCCAAGGATTGTCTTCGGCAAGAGAAAAGCCCGTCAAAAGCTTGATGCGCCCCCAAGCCGCGGCTGCACCGAGCACGGTGTCGACCGTCCCATTTTCCCAACCGAGCTGACCGGGACCATACAGACCTGATGGGCTTTCCGCTTCAAGTTCTCGTTCACAAGCAAAATCGTTAGCGAGCGCTTCCACGAATGCGATGAAGCCTTTTTCGTCGGCGACTTGTTCAAGCAGAGCGTCCAAATCGATCATTTCAGGGTGTCCGTCATAGCTCTACGCTGAGCAAGAATTCCTAGTAGTTTCGCGACCCGCCACTTTGACCGCTGGTGCCGGGAGAGCGACGGAAACTCCTCTGCCTTTCTCAAGGCCCCGGCTGATCCTCTCGCCAAGTCTAATCCGCCGGCTCGGCTGAGAGTAGACTAAGCCTAGCTTTGCAAGAGAACGTCCGCAATCGGTCGAAAGCAGCCCTGTATTGACCCCGGACGAAAGCACCTTTGTCCGGTGCAACTGGGGCCCCGGCTTTCCCCGGGGTTGCACAACGCGCGTTCCTGTCGTTTCATTCTCATTGTCATTGTCATTGTCATCCTCGAACGAGACAGGTGGCTCGTTCGCCTTGATCCGGGATCAATGTAGCGCCGAAGTCATGGACCCCGGATCAAGTCCGGGGTGACGAGAAGGGCGTTCTGTTGCGTGGTGGACTTTCCAAAGGCTGCGGAAAGGCGCTAGGGCGTGAAAACGGAAGCTGGACTTCCGTTTCCGCGGAAACGACGAAGATAGGTAGGGCGCTGGTGGGTTCGGACGACGCGATTCTGGTGACCGAGGATGGAGCAAGGGCCTGGATCGGGGACGCGTTTTCGCCGACCGCCGATCAATGGGCTCGGCTCGAACGCTTCGCCCGAATGCTTATTGCCGAGAATGCGCAGCAGAATCTGATCGCGGCGTCGACGATTCCGACGATCTGGGTGCGGCATATCGCCGACAGTGCGCAATTGCTGGCGCTCGATATGGGGGGCGAGGGGCTCTGGGTCGATCTGGGGAGTGGGCCGGGGCTGCCGGGGCTTGTGGTTGCGATCCTGAGTGACCGCCCGATGCTGCTGGTCGAATCGCGCAAGCGCCGCTGCGATTTCCTGCGCGCCGTGGTGGCGGAGCTTGACCTGAGCCACGTCGAGGTCGCCGAAGCGCCGCTCGAGCGCGTCGAAACGCGGGCGGCTGCGACGATCAGCGCGCGCGCGTTCGCGCCGCTCGACAAGCTTATCGACTTATCCGCGCGTTTTTCCACCGAATCGACGCACTGGCTGCTGCCAAAAGGCCGAAACGCGGTTAAGGAACTGGCATTGCTGCCCGAGCCATGGCAGAGAATGTTCCACGTGGAACAGAGCCGCACCGACGCCGAGAGCCAGATTTTGGTGGGGCGTGGAAAGATTGCGGCAAAACAGCGAGGAAAGCGATGATCCGCATTGCCGTGGCGAACCAGAAGGGTGGGGTCGGCAAGACGACGACCGCGATCAATCTGGCGACCGCGCTTGCGGCCACAGGATGGCGAACGCTGATCATCGACCTCGATCCGCAGGGCAATGCGTCGACGGGGCTCGGCATTAAACAGTCGCAGCGCGAATTTTCGAGTTATGAGCTGCTGCGCGGCGACGCGACGATCGCCGAATGCGCGATCCCGACCGCAGTGCCGCGGCTCGACATCGTCACCGCGACGGTCGACCTGTCGGGCGCCGAAATCGAGCTGATCGAGTTTCAGGACCGGCTGCACCGGCTCCAGCAGGCCTTGTCGGGTGCCGAAGCGGGGCAGTGGGATATCTGCCTGATCGATTGCCCGCCGTCGCTCGGCATGCTCACGCTCAACGCGCTGATCGCGGCCGAATCGCTGATCGTGCCGCTGCAATGCGAATTTTTCGCGCTCGAGGGGCTCAGCCAGCTGCTGACCACGGTCGAACGCGTGCGCGAGCGCTTCAACCAGAAATTGTCGATCCTCGGCGTCGCGCTGACGATGTTCGACCGGCGCAACCGGTTGACCGACCAGGTATCGGACGATGTGCGCGAAGTGCTGGGACCGGTGGTGTTCGAGACGGTGATCCCGCGCAATGTGCGCCTGTCCGAAGCGCCGAGCCACGGCCTGCCGGCGCTGATCTACGATCATCGCTGCGCGGGATCGGCCGCCTATATCGCGCTGGCGCGCGAATTGATCGACCGGCTCCCCGAGATCCGTAAGGCCGCCTAAATGACTGATAATAAAGACGATAATGGTGCAGTTCCGATTCGCAAACGGCCTTCGGGGTTGGGCCGCGGGCTGAACGCGCTGTTCGGCGACGCCGCGGTCGAGGCGCCGGTGCTCGCGACGCCCGGCGGCGCGGCAAAGGCGGCGCCGGTATCGGGTGACGCCGTGCAGCATGTGCCGGTCGGATCGATTCGGCCGCTTCCCGGGCAACCGCGGCGTCATTTCGACGAGAATGCGATCGCCGAACTCGCCGATTCGATCGGGCTGCGCGGATTGCTGCAGCCGATCATCGTCCGCCGTTCGCCCGACGGCGAGGGTTTTCAGCTCGTTGCCGGCGAACGGCGCTGGCGCGCGGCGCAGCGCGCCGGGCTGCACCAGATCCCGGCGCTCGTCCGCGATCTCGACGACGCGGCGACCTATGAGATCGCGCTGGTAGAGAATATCCAGCGGCAGGACCTCAACGCGATCGAAGAGGCGAGCGCCTATCACCGCCTGGTCGAGGATTTCGGGCATAACCAGGAGGCACTGGCCAAACTGGTCGGCAAGTCGCGCAGCCATGTCGCGAACCTGATGCGCCTGCTCGACCTACCCGACAGCGTACAGGCGCTCGTCGGCGATGGATCGCTTGCGATGGGGCACGCGCGCGCGCTGATCGGAGCGCCCGACGCCGAAGCGATCGCGCGCCGCGTTGCGAAAGAAGGCCTGTCGGTGCGCGCGGTCGAAGCGCTCGTCCGTTCGGGCAAGGATGGCGATGCGCCGCGCAAGGCCGCGAGCGAGGTGATGGTAGCGAGCGGGGCGGGGCGCGACCCCGACATCGTCGCGGTCGAGCGGCATCTGTCCGAACTGCTCGGAATCGGCGTGGCGATCCAATATGCCGGCGGCGGCAAGGGCGCGCTGACGCTGAAATTCGCGTCGCTCGACCAGCTCGACATGATCTGCCAGCGCTTGTCCGGCGAATCGATCTGAACGGGCGGTTGTCCGGCGGGCTTCGAGCTCGTCCAACCTGTACCAGTCCGGGCCGTTAAAGCAAAAATGCGTCACTTCGGTTCGGCCGAAAAACTGCATAAGTAATTGATTTTAATCAGGTAAATCATGATTTTCGACGCAATTCCTACCGTGCTGTTAACCATGCTTGCTGGCAAAGCCTGAACAGGTCGTCCCCTAAACAGGTCGGCGAATGGGGTGGGATATCCATTCGAAATTTCGACTGTTTCAAGGGACCAAAAATATGCGCAAATTTGGAATGAAGCGCGCCCTCGTTGGCGCCGCGATTGCTGCCCTCGCCATGAACGCCTCGGCGGCGCATGCGGCGTCGGCCACGGGCACGGCCAAGGCCAAGATCCTGCGCCAGATCACGCTCGCGAACACCAGCGACCTGCAATATGCGACGATCATCAGCGGTGCGACCGCTTCGACCGTCGCCGTGTCGACCGGCGGCACCCGCACCTGCGGCGGTTCGCTGACCTGCACCGGCACCGCCACTGCAGCGAACTTCAACGTCGCCGGCACCGACGGCGCCGTGGTTGTCGTCGGCGGCGATTCGAGCGTGACGCTCAACGGGTCGCTCGGCGGCACGATGACGTCGTCGCTGACCTATTCGTCGGCGACGATCACGCTGGGCGCCACGGGCGGCAGCTTTCAGGTCGGCGGCACGCTGAGCGTCGGCGCCAACCAGGCGTCGGGCGACTATTCGGGGACGTTCAACGTCACCGCCAATTACCAGTAATTGAGGGGGGACGGCGGGCTTCTCGCTCGCCGGCCAGTCGAAGGGAGGCCGCCGGGCGATGGTCCGGCGGCCTCTTTTTGTGCGCCGGGCACCGATGGTTAGCAAAATATCAACCATGTTGGCGCAGGCAGGACGCGACCATCGGGACGGTGTGGGGCCGTTTCCCGAGACGATTGTGGGGATCGTATCCATGTTGCGTTTTCTGAAGGGCTTCGGCCTGTTTACCGCGGCTGCGCTGGGCGTCGCGGCTCTGCCCGTCCATGCGGCGGGCGACTTGCTGGTGGCGCCGACGCGCGTCATTCTCGACGGATCGCGCGGCACCGAGGTGGTGCTGAACAATATCGGCGCCGAGCCCGCGACCTATCGCATCAGCCTCGAGATCAAGCGGATGACCGCCGAAGGCGGGCTCGACGAAATTTCCGAGGACAAGGTCAATCCGGCCGAGCGGGCCGCGCTCGACATGATCGCCTTCAGCCCGCGCCGCGTCACCCTGCCGCCCAACCAGCCGCAGGTGATCCGCGTCGGCGTGCGCGTTCCCGAAGGCACGCCGGCTGGCGAATATCGCGCGCATATGCTGTTTCGCGCGGTGCCCGATTCGGCCGCCGCCGCTCCGGCTGATGCCGGCAGGCCCGCGAGCGAGGGAGTGTCGATCGCGCTGACGCCGATTTACGGCATCACCATCCCGGTGATCGTCCGCGTCGGCGACCTCGGCGCCGAAGCATCGATCGGCGAAGCGTGGGTCGGCGAGACACAAGACGGTCCGGCGTTCAATTTCGACCTGACGCGCACGGGCACGCGTTCGGTCTATGGCGATATCGAAGTCACGCGGCCGGGGGTCGCCGAGCCCCTGCTCGTCGCGCGCGGTATCGCCGTCTATCCCGAAGTGGCCGAACGCAAGGTGTCGCTGCGCGTTCCCGGCGAGCTCGCCGCGAAGCTGAAGGGCCCGGTGCGGATCCGCTATACCGAGGATCGCGAAATCGGCGGCGGCACGATCGACGAGGCGGAGCGGATCGTGAAATAGCGAGACGCGACCGGAACGAAAGCGGGCGGGGCGATGATCCGCGCGGCGCTTGCACGATGGAAACCGGCGATCCTCGCCGGGCTGGCGCTGGCCGGGCTTGTCCCCGCCGGCGCGCAGGCCGTCGACAAGGCGCCGGCCGCAATCGCCGCCGACAGTTGGGCGCCGAACGAAGAGGATAGCTGGCTGTTCGATGTGCGGTCGGGCCAGTATCGGCTCGGCGACGGGGTGCGCGGTTATCAGACACCACAAGGGATTTGCGTCGATCTCGCCGACGTCGTGCTCGCGCTTGACCTAGCAGTGCGCGTCGATAAGAAGTTGCGCCGCGCAACCGGCTGGGTGTTCGACGAGCGCCGCAGCCTGACGATCGACCGCGACGCGGGCGAAGTGCGCGCGGGCAGCCAGAGTTTCCGGCTGGCGCCGACGACGATCCGCGACACGCCCGCGGGCTGGTGCGTCGATCTGGACAGCCTCAACAATTGGCTCGGCGTGCCGCTGGCCGCTGACCTGTCGAACGCGGTGCTGCGCATTGATTCCAAGGACAAGCTGCCGTTCCAGCTCGCCGCCGAACGCCGTGCGCGCGCGGCGGGAATCCGGCCGCAAGCCTCGTTCGACCTCGCGAGCCTGCCGCAGGCGGCGCGGCCCTACCAGGCGTGGGCGACACCGTCGGTCGACGTCGTTGCGTCGGCGGGGATGGTGTCGGACAAGCGCGGCGGATCCTATGTCCAGGCGCGCTACGAGCTGTTTGCCGCGGGCGAGCTGCTCGGGCAGAGCTTCGACGCGCGGCTGTCGTCGGACAACGAGGGCGTGCCCGACAGTTTGCGGATGCGGCTGTACCGCACCGATGCCGAAGGGCGGCTGCTCGGGCCGCTGAAGGCGACGCATTATGCGGTGGGCGACGTCAGCCTGCTGTCGACGGGGATCGTGGCGGGATCGGCGCCGGGGCGCGGCGCGGTGCTGACCAACCGTCCGATCGAACGCCCCGATGCGTTCGACAAGACGACTTTCCGCGGCGACCTGCCCGCGGGCTGGGACGCCGAGCTCTACCGCAACGGGCAATTGCTCGCCTTCACCAGCCCGAACGGCGACGGGCGCTATGAATTCATCGACGTGCCGCTGCAATATGGCGCGAATCGCTTCGAAATCGTGCTCTACGGCCCGCAGGGGCAGGTGCGGCGCGAGATCCGGCAGGTGCAGGTCGGCATGGATTCGATCCCGCCGCAGCAGACCTGGTACTGGGCGGGTTTCGCGCAGGAAAATGCCGACCTGATCGAATTCGGAAACCAGCGCCGCGGCGCGTTCCGGCGCGGCTGGCGTGGAACATTGGGGATCGAGCGCGGGCTCGACACGCGAACCTCGGCCGCCGCCTATTTCCACAGCCTGATGATCGAGAATATCCGATACAATTATGGCGAGGCGGCGCTGCGGCGGTCGATCGGCCCGACCTTGTTGGAGGTCGCCGGTTCCTATGCCGACAATGGCGGGGTCGCGGCCCGCGCGAGCTGGCTTGCCGCGTTCGGCGAAACCTATGTCCGCGCCGATGCCATGCGCGGCTGGGGCGGCTTCGTGTCCGACCGGTTCATCAACAATATCACGGGCATTTACGCGATATCGGTCGACCAGTCGGTGAAGCTCGGCCGGACGATCCTGCCGCTCCATTTCGACGTCCGGCAGGTCGACCGGCGCTCGGGGATCGAGAGCCTCGAAGCGAGTGCGCGCGCGTCGGCGAGCTTCCGCGCGATGACCTTTACCGGCCAGCTCGACTGGGCGCGGACCAAGGTACCGGTCGGGCCCGACCCGCCCGACAATCTGACCGCCAGCCTGCTCGCCAACGCCCGGATCGGCCGCGTCCGCGTTCGCGGCGAGGCGCGTTTCGCGCTGTCGGGGGATAATAGCGACACGCGCATGACGGTGATCGGCGAATGGGCGGGTGCCGGAAAGCGCGAGGGCGATGCCGAATGGCGCGCCGAGCTCGGCTATGACCGCGGGCTCGATCGCGCGCGCGCCGGTATCGGATATACGCGTCGTTTCAACAAGTTGCAGCTGACCGGCTTTGGCGAAGTCGCGAGCGACGGGTCGGTCGCCGCGTCGTTGGCGCTCGCGTTCAGCTTCGGGCCGAAGCCGAATGGCGGCTGGCGCGTGTCGAGCGAAAAGCTCGCGAGCCGCGGACAGGTGATCGCCGACGTCTGGATGGACGACAATGGCGACGGAATCCGCCAGCCGGGCGAGGCGGCGCTGCCGGGCGTTCCGCTGACGGCCGGCAACGCCTATGTCGAGGCCGCGACCGACAAGGCGGGGCAGGGGACGATCGACGGGCTCGAGCCGTTCCGCCCGGTGATGATCGGTATCGACGCCGGCAGCCTGCCCGATCCCTATGTCCAGCCCGCGCTGCCCGGAGTCGTCGTCTCGCCGCGCCCGGGCGTCGTAACACGCGTCGCGCTGCCGATGGCCGCGGCCGGCGAAATCGAGGGGAGCATCCGGCGCGATGGCGGCAACCCGATCGAGGGGCTGGGCCTTGAACTGGTCGATGCCGAAGGCCGCGTCCGTGCGACGACATTGACCGAGTTCGACGGATATTTCCTTTTCGAAGCGGTTGCTTACGGGCGCTACACGGTCCGGCTCGGCAAGGCTTCGGCGGCCGCGCTCCGGCTCGATGCAGCCTTTGCGATCGATGCGGTACCGGGCAAGGCGACGCCGCGCGTCCGGCTCGGCACGCTCGCGCTGAAGCCGCTGCGCCGCGACGTCGCGATACAGGATGAGCCGCCGCCCGGCGCGAACAGCGCGCGGGGACCGCCGGAAAGCGGGCAAGATGACGACCCGATTCGCCAGGATGCGGTAGGACGGTGACCGGCTTGCCGCGCGTTCGAGGGGTATTTTTCCTGCCGCAACCGGATCGATCCGTGAGAATCCCGGGTCCGCGTTAACTAGTTTTTATCCATGATTGGTCACAGCGGGACCGAGCATGAATTTGCCTGTGGGGAACAATCGAATGACCGATGCTTTTGGTTCGAGGAACCGACCGACCAGCGCCGACGTCGCCATCATCGGCGCGGGCCCGGCCGGACTGACCGCCGCCTATCAGCTGACCCAGCAGGGATACAGCGTCACGGTGATCGAAAAGGATCCCGTCTATGTCGGCGGCATCAGCCGCACGGTCGAGCATGAAGGCTTTCGCTTTGATATCGGCGGGCATCGCTTCTTTTCGAAGAGCCGCGAGGTCGTCGACCTGTGGAACGAGATACTTCCCGACGACTTCATCGAGCGCCCGCGGATGAGCCGCATCTATTATGAGGGCAAATTCTACTCCTATCCGCTGCGCGCGTTCGAGGCGCTGTGGAATCTGGGCGTGATCCGCTCGACTTTGTGCATGGTGAGCTATGCGCAGGCGAAGCTGTTTCCGAACAAGAGCGTCCGCAGTTTCGAGGACTGGACGATCAACCAGTTCGGGAAGAAGCTCTATTCGATCTTTTTCAAGACCTATACCGAGAAGGTGTGGGGCATGCCGTGCGACGAAATGTCGGCCGACTGGGCGGCGCAGCGCATCAAGGGGCTGAGCCTCGGCGCTGCGGTGCTCGACGGGCTGAAGCGCAGCCTCGGGCTCAACAAGCGCCCGAACGACGGCATGGCGACGAAGACCCTGCTCGAAACCTTCCGCTATCCGCGGCTTGGTCCCGGCATGATGTGGGATGCGGCGCGCGACAAGGTCGTCGCGGGCGGCAACCATGTGCTGATGGGCCACAGCTTCAAGCAGCTGACGCAGGACCAGAAGACTGGCCGCTGGCGGATGACCGCGACCGGCCCCGACGGCGATGTCGTGATCGACGCGGCGCATGTCATCAGCTCGGCGCCGATGCGCGAACTAGCGGCGCGGATCCATCCGCTGCCGGCTTGCGCGCTGAACGCCGCGCCGAATCTCAAATATCGCGACTTCCTGACCGTCGCACTCAAGATCCGGTCGGAGGATCTGTTCCCCGACAACTGGATCTATATCCACGACAGCAAGGTGAAGGTCGGCCGGGTGCAGAATTTCCGCAGCTGGTCGCCCGAAATGGTGCCCGATCCCGAGCTCGCGTGCGTCGGCCTTGAGTATTTCTGCTTCGAGGGCGACGGGCTCTGGTCGGCGAGCGACGAGCAGCTGGTCGCGCTGGCGACGAAGGAAATGGAGATCCTGGGTCTTTGCGATCCCGAGGATGTCGTCGGCGGTGCCGTGGTGCGGCAGGAAAAGGCCTATCCGGTCTATGACGACGACTATGCGGCGCATGTCGAGACGATGCGCAGCGAACTCGAAGCGCGTTATCCGACGCTGCACATGGTCGGACGCAACGGCATGCACCGTTACAACAACCAGGATCATGCGATGATGACCGCGATGCTGACCGTGCGCAACATTGTCGCGGGCGAGAAGCTCTATGATATCTGGGGCGTCAACGAGGACGCCGAATATCATGAAAGCGGCACCGAGGGCGAACAGGCCGCGCTGGCGTCGGTCCGCGAGGTCCCGGCGCGCGTTGCGAAGGCCGCCTGAGATCTTGGCCGGGGGGATCGGCGCCATGCAACCCGTCACGCGGCTGATCGCGTCGGTTCGGCGCGGCGAAATTCGCTGGTTGAACTATCTGCTCGCGAGCGGGCTTGCGCTCGGCAGCGACGCGGGGCTGTTCCTGCTGCTGCTCGACGCCGGCCTGTCGCCGGTGCCGGCATCGGCGACCGGCTATTGCGCGGGCATTCTCGTCCACTGGATGATTTCGAGCCGGCTCGTCTTCGCCGACGGCGCGGCGGCGCGCGGCACGGGTGAACGGCATCGGCAGAAACTGCTTTTCGTCGGCTCGGCGCTCGTCGGCCTCGCGGTCACGACCGCGATCGTCGGCGGTGGCAGCGCGCTGGGGCTCGACCCGCGGCTGGCCAAGCTTGCGGCGATCGTCGTGAGTTTCCAGACCACCTATTTGCTGCGCCGCCATATCGTTTTCCGGGCCGCCGCGGCATGACCGACGCCCCCGCCTTTGCGGGGGGGGGGGGCGGTACTGCGCCGCCGCAGCCTGCCGCATCCGGCGCGCGCGCGTTCGACCTGCATCCCTGGTTCACGCCCGTGCGTATTGCGCTGCTCGTCTGGGCGGCAATGAGCCTGATCGCGATCGCCGTGCAATGGCATGCGATCGGCGCGCTCGACCTTTCCGATACCGACGACGCGATGCGCATGGCGCAGGTGCGCGACCTCATCGCCGGGCAGGGCTGGTGGGACCCGACGCAATATCGCGTCAATCCCACGGGCGGCGGGGTGCTGATGCACTGGTCGCGCATCGTCGATGCGCCGATCGCTGCCGGTATCCTGTTGCTCAAGCCGGTCGTCGGGCAGGTCATGGCCGAACGCATCGTGATGGCGCTGTGGCCGCTGCTGCTCGGTGCGGCGCTCAGCGTCGCCTGCGTCCTCGGCTACCGCAACCTGTCCGATCGGCGAATCGCCTATGCGGTGCCGCTGTTTTTGATCCTGTCGGCGTTCGTCGTCGCGCAATTCCGCCCGCTGCGCGTCGATCATCATGGTTGGCAGATATTCTTCGCGATGCTCGTGATGGGCCAGGCGCTGCGGCCCGCGACATGGAGCGCCGGCCTGATCGGCGGCCTCTGCGCGGCGGCACTGCTCGCCATTTCGATCGAAGGCCTGCCGATCGCCGCGCTGTTTGCGGGCCTTGCGGCGCTGCGCTGGGCGCTGCACGGACGCGACGCGGATCGTGCCCGGCTATGCGGCTATATGGGCGCGCTCGCGACCGGCGCGATCCTGTTCCAGTTCCTGACGCGCGGTCCGGTGGGTCTTACCGCGACATGGTGCGATTCGCTGTCGGCACCTTATATGGCCGCGTTCGTCGCTGCGACGGCGGTAATTTTCGCGGCAGTGCGCGCGCATCCGGCGCATATCGCGACCCGCTTCCTGTGGCTGGGCGGCGCGGGCGTCGCCGCGGCGGGCGCGCTGCTGTGGACCGAGCCGCAATGCGCAAAGGGACCCTTCGCTTCGCTCGACCCGATCGTCGTGCAATATTGGTATCGCCACGTCCTCGAAGGCCAGCCCTTATGGGCTTCGAAGCCGCTGGTCACGGTGCATGTGCTGGTGCCGACGCTCGTCGGGCTTGCCGGGTCGCTGCTCGCCTGGCGCGCGGCTGCCGATGATGCGGATCGCCGCAACTGGACGACGGTGTTCATCGCGCTGCTCGGCGCCGGGGCGCTGTCGCTGCTCGTCATGCGCAGCGTTTCGACCGCGCATCTCTTCGCGCTGCCGGGCTGTGCCTGGCTCGGCTTCCGCATCTGGGAACGGGCACGGACGATCGGATCGACCGTACCGCGGATCGCGGCTTCGGTGGCCGCCGCGCTGACGCTGCCGCTGCTCGGCAGCACGGCGGTCGCGGCCGTGCTCGGCCTGGCCTTTCCGGCACTGAACGCCGGCAACGAGGCCTCCGGGCAACCGACGGCCGAGCAGGCCTGTCTCGCGCCGCCGGCGATCGATGCGCTGGCCCGGCTGCCGAAAACGACGATCCTGACGCCGATCGACCTTGGCGCGCCGCTGCTGTTCTGGACGCAGCACAGTGTCGTTGCGACGCCGCATCACCGCAACAAGGCGGCGATGGCCGATACGATCCGCGTTTTCGCCGGCGACCCGGCCAAGGCCGAGGCGCTGGTCCGCGGGCAGCAGGCACAGCTGATCGTCTTTTGCCGCGGCGCGAACGACTTCACCGCCTATCGCCGAGCGCGCAAGGATTCGCTGGCTGCCGAGCTCGATGCGGGAACGCCTCCGGCGTGGCTCGAGGCGGTGCCGATCGATACGCGCACCGGAATCTCGGTCTGGCGGGTGAAGCCCGAATAGGCGTCAGGCAGGGCGGAAGGCGAGCGCCGCGCCGTTCATGCAATAACGTTTGCCCGTCGGCTTCGGCCCGTCGTTGAAGACATGGCCAAGGTGGCCGCCGCAACGTTTGCAATGGACCTCGGTCCGCGCATAGCCGAGATCATGGTCGGTCGAGGTGCCGATCGCGCCTTTCAGTGGCGCCCAGAAGCTCGGCCAGCCGGTGCCGCTGTCGAATTTGGTCTTGCTCGAATAGAGCGGCAGCGCGCAGCCCGCGCAGGCGAAGATCCCCGCGCGCTTTTCCTTGTCGAGCGGACTGGTAAAGGCGCGCTCGGTCGCGGCTTCGCGCAGCACGCGATATTGCAGCGGCGACAGGCGCGCCTTCCACTGGGCGTCGGAAAGTTGCCAGCCTGCTTCCGCCCGCGGACGCGACGATTTGGCGAAAAGCATCGGGGCGCCGATGATGGCGCCGCCGAGCGCGAGTCCGCCAAGGAGATGACGACGTTCGATCATAGTCCCGATACGTATGCCCGGGGCGAAGGGTTACAAGCGGGCGTCAATATTTCTCGACTTTTACCGGGAGCGTCCGGAACCCGTGGACGAAGCAGGCGTGCACGCGCTCGGGCGTGCCGGTGACCGTCACGCGCATCCGCCGCGCCGCCATTTCCTCGAGCAGGATGCGCAGCTGCAGTTCGGCAAGGCGTGCGCCGACACAGCGGTGGACGCCATAGCCGAAGGACAGGTGCCGCCGTGCATTTTCGCGGTCGAGTTTGAGCGCGTCGCCGTCGTCGAACACGCTCTCGTCGCGATTGGCCGACAGATACCAGAGGATGAGCTTGTCGCCCTTCTTGATCTGGTGCCCGAACAGTTCGGCATCCTCGAGCGCGGTGCGGCGCATATGCGCGAGCGGGGTCTGCCAGCGGATGATCTCGCTCACCGCATTGGGGATGAGCGCGGGGTCGGCTTCGAGCTTCGCGCGCTGCTCGGGGAATTTGTCGAGGCCATAGGCGAGTCCCGACATGGTGTTGCGCGTCGTGTCGTTGCCGCCGACGATCAGCAGCACAAGGTTCCCGATGAACTCGTACTTGTCCATGTTGCGCATCGCTTCGCTGTGCAGCATCATCGACAAAAGGTCGGGCGACGGCGGCTGGTCGAGCTTTTCCATCCACAATTTCTGGAAATAGACGAAGGCTTCCTCGAGCACCGCGCGGCGCTGTTCCTTGAGTTCGGGCTTTTGCGCGAGTTCGACGTCGCCCATCCAGTCGGACCATTCGGTGAGCTTGCGCCGGTCTTCCCACGGGAAGTCGAAGAGCAAAGCGAGCATCTGCGTCGTGAGTTCCATCGACACGCGATCGACCCAGTCGAATTCGCTGTCCCACGGCAGGCCGTCGAGCACTTCGCCGGTCCGGTTGCGAATATCCTCCGACAGGCGCGTCATTTCGGCGGGGGTGAAGGCGGGGGCGACGGTGCGGCGCTGGTCGGTGTGCTGCGGCCGGTCCATAGCGATGAACATCGGCAGGCGGAAATCCTCGTCCTCGTCGCGTTCGAGGATCGTGATCCCGCCATATTCCCACGACGAGCTGTAGATATCTGGCAGCGCCTCGACATGCTGGATCGCCTGGTGGCTCGCGATATTCCAATAGGGGCCGTGGACGCTGTCTTCGCATTTCACGATGCCGCCCAGCCGGCGCAGCTCGGCAAAGGGCGCCTGCCAGCGATCCTCCGAATAGAGGGCGGCGGGGCTCATGTCATAAGCGTGCGAAACGGTCTGGGGTTTGGCGGCAGTGGCCATCGGCATCCTCCTCCTTGGCAGGGGACTCGCCGCGACGCTTGCCGCCGTCGGCGAAATCAGTTGCAGAATGCCACTGCTAACAGCTTTGTCAACGACGCTCGGCTTCGGTGGTCGCGCCCTGGGCGGCATTCGCCGCGCTCCGGCGCCAGAATTTCCAGCCGCTACCGCTGCTCAGCACGCCAGCGCGGAACAGCCGCACCGAAATCCAGACGACGAGCGCGACCCAGATCGCCTGCCAGCCGAGCGCGAGGAGGTGGACCGCTTTCGAATCGTCGGTCGCGGCGCGCGCCGCCATCGCGAGCGGTGAGGAGAAAGGGAATATCTGCGCGAAACGGGCGAGGCCGCTGCCCGGCGCGCTGGCGGCTGCGGCGGAGAGGCTGAACATGCCGACCTGGAAGATGGTGATGGGCAGGCTGAGCATCTGGATTTCGCGCACCGTTCCCGCCTGTGCGCCGACGCCGAGAAAGACCGCGCCGAGCAGGAGAAAGGAGAGGATGAAATAGATGAAGCCGATACCGAGGAAAAATCCCCAGCCGGTCGCAGGCATCGCCGCCATCGCCGCCGCGGCCTTGCTCGCGCCATCGGCGGCGGCGAGCGACGTGGGGTCGGCGAGCAGCGCCGCAGCCAGCCCGCCGCCGAGCGCGATCAGGATCCAGAAGGCGATGAACAGAACCGCGACGCCTAGGAATCCGAGGAGCTTGCCGAGGAAGACGCTTTCGAGCGGAACTGCGGCGGCAAGGATCTCGATGACCTTGTTGCCCTTTTCCTCGGCGAGCGAACTCACCGTCTGGCCGGCGAGCAGCAGCGTCAGCAGGAAGATGATGAAGACCGCGCCGAAGCCGAGCGATTGCTGTGCGGCGATGCTGGCGCCCCCGCTGCGGATGCTTTCGTAACGCGGCTCGACCGCGGCAACCGCGCCCGCGGCGCGGTCGCGCAGGACCTGTCCGGCGAGCAGGGCCAGATAGCGCCCCGACTTGCCGTCGACATTGCGTTCGACGATGCGTGGCGCCTCGAGCGCGCCGGTCATCACCGCATAGGTGTCGGAGCCCTTCTCGAGCGCGATCGCGACGGGATCGACGCTGTCGGGGCCGGCGAGGCGAAAGGTGACCGGCGGCGGGGCCTCGCTGCCCGAAAAGGCATCGCGAAGCCGGGCGTCGGCGGCGCGCAACGCCTCGATATCCGCGGCATCGGCAACGACGACGATCCGGCCGGCACCGCGCGCGCTGTCGGCAAGCTGCGAGGCGCCCATGCCTCCGGCGAGCCCCATGCCGACCATGAACAGCGGTGCGAGCAGGAAAAGCAGGAAGGTCGGCGTTGCGACGATCGCGAGGAAGTCGCGCCGCGCAACAACGAACATGCTCTGGATGAAGGGGGTCATGCGCTGGCCTCCTCGACCGCATCTTCGGTGGCGTCGGCGTCGAAGCTCGCATCGACCTGCCGCACGATATGGACGAAGGCGTCGTGGAGCGCGGGGCGGCTGATCGACAGGCCCGTGACGCCAAGGCCGCTCGCGGTGATGCGCGCGAGCAGCGGTTCGACGCCGGCATCCTCGATCGCGAAGTGCCAGCCATCGCCGCGCTGTTCGGCCCCGGCGGGCAGGCTCGCGGCGATTGCCGCGGGATCCCACTGCTCGCGCGGCGTATAGCGGACCTGCATCGGCAGCAGCGCGCGCGCCTCGTCGACCGTGCCTTCGAAGCGGCGCTGCGAGCGCGCGATGATCGCGATGCGGTCGCACAGCCGCTCGGCATGCGCCATGACATGCGTCGAAAAGAGGATCGTCGCGCCGCGCTCGCGCTCGCGCCGTACGAGCATTTCGAGTCGTTCCTGGTTGACGGGGTCGAGCCCGGAGAAAGGTTCGTCGAGCACGATCAGGTCGGGGGCGTGGACGATCGAGCCGATCAGCTGGATCATCTGCGCCATGCCCTTCGACATTTTGCGGATCTTTTCATCGATCACGCGCTCGAGCCCGAGTTCGGTCATGAATGCGGCGGCGCGGCGGCGGCCTTCGGCCCATTCGAGCCCGCGCAGCGCGCCCATGAACGCGATCGCTTCGCGCGCCTTCATGCCAGGATAGAGGCCGCGTTCCTCGGGAAGATAACCGATGCGGTTGCGAACGGCCTGCGGCCGCTCGCCGAAGACGCGGCTCGACCCTTCGTCGGGGTCGATGATGCCGAGCGTCATGCGGAGGCTGGTGGTCTTGCCCGCGCCATTGGGGCCGAGCACGCCGTAGATGCTGCCCGTCGGCACCGCGAGGCTGACATGATCGACCGCCCTGTAATCGCCGAAATATTTGGTGAGGCCATTCGCCTCGACGCTGAATCCGCTCAAATCATGGTCCCCGACTGGCGCACGTGCAAGCTATGGCACGGCGAGACGGCTCGCGTATAGAGCGCCAATGGTTGCGGAAGCCTTGCCCCCTCTGGAAGAACGCCTCGAAGCCATCGCGCGGGCGCATGGTTTCGTCGCGTTTGGCATCGCCGATGCGGGGGCGGCACCGCAAACCGCCGCGCGGCTCGGCCAGTGGCTGGCGGAGGGGCGTCACGGCGACATGATCTGGATGGAAAGCCGCGCCGAGCAACGCGGTTCGCCCCGGGGGCTGTGGCCCGAAGTGCGTTCGGTGATCGCACTCGGCATGAGCTATGCGCCGGCGTTCGACCCGCTGCTGCTCGCCGATCACCCCGATCGCGGCCGCATTTCGGTCTATGCGCAGGGCGGGGATTATCATGACATCGTCAAAAAGGCGCTGAAGGCGGTCGCGCGCTGGCTTGTCGCCGAAGCGAAGGATGCCGAGGTCAAGGTGTTCGTCGACACCGCGCCGGTGATGGAAAAGCCGCTGTCGGCGGCGGCGGGGCTCGGCTGGCAGGGCAAGCACACCAACCTAGTCAGCCGCGAGCATGGCAGCTGGCTGTTTCTCGGAGCGATCTACACGACGCTGGGCCTCGCGGGCAGCAAGCCCGGGCGCGACACATGTGGCAGCTGTGTTGCGTGCCAGGATGCCTGCCCGACGCAGGCCTTTCCCGCGCCCTACCGGCTCGATGCCCGGCGCTGCATTTCTTACCTCACCATCGAGCACAATGGCCCGATCCCCGTCGAGCTGCGGCGCGGGATCGGCAATCGCATCTATGGCTGCGACGATTGCCTCGCCGCCTGTCCGTGGAACAAATTCGCCGATCGGGCGCATGCGCACCGCGCCTTCCTGCCGCGTGCCGAGCTGGTCGCGCCGTCGCTCGCCGATCTGCTCGCGCTCGACGATGCGGGGTTCCGGCAGGTGTTCGCGGGCTCCCCGATCAAGCGGATCGGGCGCAACCGCATGGTTCGCAACGCGGCGATCGCCGCGGGAAACAGCGGCGATGCGCGCTTCGTACCGGTACTGGAGCGGCTGGCCGGCGACGAATCGCCAATGGTCGCCGACGCGGCATCATGGGCGCTCGCGGAACTGACGCCGTGACGTCAGCCTATTTGCGCAGCGCCTCGATACAGCTCGGCACATTGGCATCGCGTCCGTCGGGCGTGCGCGCGTCGACATGGGTCGCCAGCGGATCGGCGCCCTGTTTCGGCGCATAATAATAGACGTCGAGGATACAGGCGGCGCCGGCGAACTGTAGCTTGCGACCCGATCCCTCGGCGACGTCGAGCCGGGGTTTGCCGAACAGGCCGAGCGCCGCACTGGCGCTGTGGCCGATCAGGCTGTTGTTCTGGACGGGGCGCGGCGAGGCGATGGGGGCCGTCGACGAAGGCGGCTTCGGCGGCGTCGCGCGGGGAATCGCGGGACCTGCGCAGGCACCGAGCATCAGGGCAAGGCCGGCGATGGCGGCCAGGTGGCGGTTTTCGATCATTTTTTCGGGTCCCCATTGCGCAGGTGCAGCATGTGCACGGCCATAGCGGCGCTCAGGATAGGCGCCAACAGATTGGCGACGGGCACCACGAAGCTTGCGGCGGACAGCAGGCCCATCGACCAGCGCGCCGACCGGTCGAACTGCGGTCGGTCGGGGTGGCGCGCGAGCACCATTGCCTCGAGATCGCGGCCGAGCAGCAGGGCGTTGACGAGCAGGGCGAAGATCGGCGTCCCGATTCCGGTGACGAGCAAGAGGATGTAGACGGGCAGCGCAAGCAGGTTGCCGCCGATCAACCGCCCCAGCGAGGCGAGTGCGAGTGCGATATTCTGGCGCCAGCCGACATCGCAAGCACAGGCCGCGGCGGCGGGATAGTGGCGTCCCTCGACATCGGCGACGATGCCGTCGGCGAACAGGCCGACGACGACGATCGCGACGGCGCGAAACAGTAGCCAGCTGCCGGCGATCAGCACGAGGACGATCAATATCCCCGCCATGTCGAGCCCGTCGGCGCCGAGCCATTGCCAATGCGCGAGCGCCCAGCGCGCGCCGAAGAAGATCGCGGTGCCCGCGGCGATGAAGATCAGCAGCGTGAGCGCAAGACTTTGCGCGAGGACGCGCAGCACGCACGGATTGTCGAGATCCCGAAAGGCGAGGAGGAAAGCCTGAAGCGCGCGAGCCATGCGACGGGATGGCGCGCGGGCGGGGCGTTCGTCAAGGCTTCCGCTTGCCTTGGGCGGCGCGCCCCACTAAAGGCGCGCGCAGCTTTTCCCATACAGCACAGGATTTTTCATGGCCGCCACCGCCCGTTTCGATGTCGTCGCCATCGGCAATGCGATCGTCGACGTTCTTGCCCGCGCCGACGACGCGCTGATCGAGGCCGAAGGCCTGACCAAGGGATCGATGCGGCTGATCGACGGCGAAGAGGCCGAACGGCTCTATGCGGCGATGGGGCCGGCGGTCGAGGTTTCGGGCGGCAGCGCGGCGAACACGCTCGCGGGCATGGCGGCGCTCGGCGAACGCTGCGCGTTCATCGGGCAGGTCGCCGACGACCAGCTGGGCCATGTCTTTACCCACGACCTGCGCGCGCTCGGCGTCGCCTATGAAACCCCCGCGCTCAAAGAAGGCGCACCGACCGCGCGCTGCCTGATTCTCGTCACCCCCGACGGCCAGCGCACGATGAACACCTTCCTCGGCGCGAGCCACCTGCTCGAACAGCGGATGATCGACGAAGACTGGATCGCCGATTCGGAAATCCTCTATCTCGAAGGCTATCTGTGGGATCCCGAGCTGTCGCGCGCGGCGATGCGCCGTGCGATCGACGTCTCGCGCGCGGCAGGGCGCAAGGTCGCCTTCACCCTGTCCGACGCCTTCATCATCGATCGCCATGGCGAAGATTTCCGCAAGCTGATCGGCGAAGGCCTGTTCGACATCTTGTTCGCGAACGAGGTCGAGATCTGCGCGCTCGCCGAAACCGAGGATTTCGAGGCGGCGGTCGCCAAGATCGCGCCGCAGGTTCCGCTGCTCGTCGTCACGCGCGGTTCGGACGGCGCAATCGCGCTTCAGGGCGGCGAGCGGACCTCGGTCGGTGCCGAGCCGATCGAGACCGTCGTCGACACGACGGGCGCGGGCGACCTGTTCGCGGCCGGTTTCCTCTCGGGCCTTGCCGAAGGTCGCTCGATCAGGGATTGCCTGACGATGGGCGCGGTGTGCGCGCGCGAAATCATCGCGCAGGTCGGACCGCGCGCGCAGGTCGACCTCAAGGCGAAGGTCGCGGCGCGACTGGGATAGGTCCCGGAACTTCTTGCCCCCTAGAGCGTCCTATGCCGCATCACTGGCATAGGAGGCTTTTTCACATGGCCGACGAAATCCACACCACGCGCGATCCCGACGGGACGACGCACACCACCACCGTCATCGATCGCGAACCGCGACGTCGCGGCGGTATGGGCCTTGGCCTGATCTTTCTCGCCGCGATCCTGATCGCCGCCTTTTTCGCCTTCCAGTTCCTCGCCAACGACAAGGCGCAGAGCGGAGCGATCACCGAGGCGGCGCAAAAGGTCGGCAATGCCGCCGAAGATGTCGGCGACGCGGCCCAGAAGGCGGTCGAATAGCGGTCAGGTGGCCGGGGCTGCGGCCGGGTCGGGGTCCTTCTTGAACAGCGCCCGGTCGGCGGGACCGAAGCCGCGCGTCCAGATCAGCCAGGCGTAAACGCCGAGGATGAAGGGCACGCCGATCAGCAGCTCGGCCCATTCGGGAAGCTGCGTCGCGCCCCAGCCAAGCACCGCGGCGCCGGCGGTGGCCCAGACGAGCGCCCAACGCAGGCTGTTCACCGGCGCTCCGAGCACGCGCGCAAGCAGGCGCGCCTTGACGACCGACGCGAAACCGAGTGCGAGCATCAGCGCGAGCGCGACCGCGCCGGCGTAATAGATGGGCGGCAGGCCCATCGATTGCGCGACCAGTATCAGCGCGACGCTGAGGGCGGCTTGCAGCGCGAGCGTGGCGATGCTGATGAGCAAATTGCGGTGGCGCGCGACATAAACGAGCGCGGCTTCGCTGACGACCGCGGTCGCCGCGACGACTTCGGCGGCGAGCAGGAAGGCGAGCGCCGCCGTGCCGCTGACGAATTCGGGGCCGACGAGGCCCATCACCGCCTCGCCCGGGATACCGAGCGCGAGCGCGACGCCGGCCTGTGCGGCGATGATCCAGAAACCGACCTGGCTCACTTGTGCCGCCACGGCGGCAAGCCGCTTTTCGGCGAGGTTGCGCGTGATCACGGGGCCGAGGATCGGTTCGAAGCTGGTCTTGAGCTTCTGCGGCAGCGAGGCGACCTGCTGCGCCATATAATAGATGCCGTAGATCGTCGGCGAGGTGAACTGGCCGAGGATGAAGAGGTCGAGCCGGCGCGTGCCCCATTCGATCGCGTCGGCGGCGGCAAGCGGAGCGTTGCGCCGCGCAACTGCGATCAGGTGGGCGGGGTGCGGCTGCCACCCTTGCGGCCCGCCATAATGGCGGAGCATCGGGATCAGCGCGGTCAGGAAGGCGCCGACCATCGCCGCGGCATAGGAAAGCATGAGCCCGTCGCGGACCGAAACGAACCAGAATCCTGCGGCCGCGGCGCTGATCACCCAGGGTTCGACGATCGCGCGCGCGCGCACCGTCGCGCCGATGTCGAATTTATAGGCACAGGCGGCGAGCGCGATATCGGTTCCCGCGATCGCGAAGACGAGCAGTGCCATCCAGCGATCGGTGCCGTCGATGCCGCCCGACGGAAACATGATTTGCGGGAATAGTGCGAGGAGCAGCGAGCCCGCCGCCGACGCGATGAAGGCGACGAACATGCCGTCCCAGACGACCGTGCGGTGATCGGCGCCGGGAGCGCTCAGCTGTTCGGCGAGGCCGCGCTTGAGCCCCAGCGTCGCGAGCTGCGCGACGAGTTCGATGACGAGCACGGCAAAGGCGAAACGGCCGACGGCTTCGGGTCCGTACCAGCGGCCCGCCACATAAAGGAAGGGCAGGCGCGCGACGAGGCGGAGGATAAAACCGAAGAAGTTGGTGCGCCCACCCTTGGCGAGGGCCGCCGTGTCCGCGTCCCGCGGGGGATCGTCCGGCGAAGCAGGCGCGGCTGCGCTGTCCGTCTGGCTCAAGCCTCGCGCCCCTTCTGCTTCGCCCTGCCGTGCAGTCTAGCGCGGTCGAGGGGGGCAGGCAATTGTGTGCGGCATTTCATCGGCCTTCGGATCGCAGCGGTCGGCTGAGCAATGCCTGAATGGCGTCGGCGACGCGCGTTTCGCCCGCGACGAGACGCGCGACGGTATCGGTGATCGGCATGTCGATACCGTCGGCGCGCGCGGCGGCTGCCACCACGGGCGCGCTGAACGCGCCTTCGGCGACGGTGCGGCGGTCGGCCATCAGATGGGCCGCCTCTTCGCCGCGGCCGAGCCCCTGGCCGAGCGCGAAGTTACGCGAATTGGACGAGGTGCAGGTGAGCACGAGGTCGCCGAGGCCGGCAAGCCCGGCAAGCGTTTCGGCCTGTGCGCCGCGCGACAGGCCGAAGCGCGTCATTTCGGCAAAGCCGCGGCTGATCAGCGCGGCGCGTGCGTTGAGTCCGAGTCCGGCGCCGTCGACGATGCCGCACGCGATCGCGAGGATATTCTTGACCGCGCCGCCGATCTCGGCGCCGACGACGTCGGTCGAGACATAGGGCCTAAAATGCGGGCGCGCGAGCGCCTGCGCGAGACCGGTGGCGACGGCCGCGTCGGTCGCCGCGAGGGTAATCGCGGTGGGGAGGCCGGCGGCGACTTCATGCGCGAAGGTCGGCCCCGACAGCACCGCGTGCGGCCGCTGCGGCGCGATGTCGCGCGCCATGTCGATCGGAAAGGCGAAACTGCCCGCCTCCATCCCCTTGCTGCAGAAGATCAGCGGCGCGCCGCCCGGCGGAAGGTCGGCAAGCACGGCGCGCAGGAAGGGGACCGGGACGACGACCAGCAGCGCGTCGAGGTCCGCCATCTCGCGAAGGTCGGTGGTGGCAGTCAGCGACGGCGACAATGGCGCGCCGGGCAGGAAGACCGGGTTGCGGTGCTCGCCGTTGATCGCGGCAACGACATCGGCCTCGCGCGCCCACAGGCGCACCGGCGCGCCGTCGGCGGCGAGAAGCTGCGCGAGCGCGGTGCCCCACGCGCCGCCGCCGACCACGCCGAATTTCGAATAGGGCGTCATGCTTTCACGCGTCATGCCTTGACTCCGGCGCCGCGCACCGCCTCGGCATCGGGATCGAGCGGCCAGCGCGGGCGTGCGGGCATGTCGAGCGGATCGGTGAGCCCGGCGGCGAAGCGCTCGGCGCCTGCCCAGGCGATCATCGCGCCATTGTCGGTGCAGAGCCAGAGCGGCGGCGCGACGAATCTTTTGTCATGGGCGGCGGCCAGGTCGGTCAGCGCGCTCCGGATCGCGCCGTTGGCAGCGACCCCGCCCGCGACGACGAAGGCGGTCGCTTCGGGGCACGCAGCAAGCGCGATGCGGCTGCGGTCGACAAGGCAGTCAACGACCGCTTGCTGGAAGGAAGCGGCGAGGTCGGCGACGCTATGTTCGCCCGATGCGACGGCGCGCGCGACCGCGCTCTTCAGTCCCGCGAAGGAAAAATGCGGCTCGGCGCGGCCCACGAGCGGGCGGGGGAAGGGGATCGCGCCGGGATTGCCGTCGCGCGCGACCCGTTCGACGGCAGGCCCGCCGGGATAGCCGAGCCCGAGCAGTTTTGCGGTCTTGTCGAAGGCCTCGCCTGCGGCATCGTCGATCGTCGTCGCGAGGCGGCGGTAATCGCCGACGCCGCGCACAAGCAGCAACTGGCAATGCCCGCCCGAGACGAGCAGCAGCAGATAGGGGAATTCGAGCGTGGCATCGGCGAGACGCGGGCTGAGTGCATGGCCTTCGAGATGGTTGACCGCGATCAGCGGCTTGTTCGCGGCGTGCGCGAGCGCCTTGCCCGTCACCAGCCCCACCATGACGCCGCCGATGAGCCCCGGCCCGGCGGTGGCGGCGATCGCGTCGACGTCGGCGAGCGATACGCCAGCGTCGGCGAGGACGCCCTCGACGATCGGCGCGAGCCGGTCGACGTGCGCGCGCGCGGCAATCTCGGGAACGACGCCGCCAAAGGGCTTGTGCTCGGCTTCCTGCCCCGCGACACGGTGCGCCAAAATGCGCCGTTCGCTGTCGACGAGCGCCGCCGCGGTTTCGTCGCAGCTCGATTCAAGGCCAAGGATCAGGGTCATATTGTCGCGCGCTCCTTTACCCGCCCCTTTATCGCGAGGGCAAGCCGCGCTAGCAGCGGGCGGATGAGTTCTCTTCCTACCCCCGAAATGCCCTTGCGCATCGGCACAAGGGCTTCGCCGCTGGCGATGGCCCAAGCCCATATGGCGGCGGCGGCGCTGATTGCCAGCCATGGTATCGACATGGCGGCGCTCGAAATCGTACCGATGACAGCGACCGGCGACCGGATTCAGGACCGCGCGCTCGCCGAGGTCGGCGGCAAGGCGCTGTGGACGCGCGAACTCGACGCCGCGCTCGACGCGGGGACGATCGATATCGCTGTCCATTCGCTGAAGGATGTCGAAACGCTCCGCGACGCGCGCTTTTTCCTCGGCGCGATGCTCGAGCGTGCCGACCCGCGCGACCGGCTGGTCGTGCGCGAGGGAATATCTGCGGCGACGATCGCCGACCTGCCGCACGGCGCGCGGCTCGGCACCAGCAGCCCGCGCCGCGCGGCGCAGGTGAAGCGGATCCGGCCCGACCTCGAAACGGTGCTGCTGCGCGGCAATGTCGCGACGCGGCTCGCCAAGATCGCGGGCGGCGATGCCGATGCGACGCTGCTCGCGGCGGCAGGGCTCGACCGGCTCGGCATGCATGACGTCGGGTCGGTGCAGGACGCCGGCATGTTGCTGCCCGCGGCGTCGCAGGGAGCGATCGGGATCGAATGCCGCGCGGACGATAGCGCGACCCGCGCGTTGCTGGCCGCGATCGACCATGAACCGACGCACCGGGCGGTCGCTGCCGAGCGCGCCTTTCTTGCGGCGCTGGGCGGCGATTGCCGATCACCCGTCGCCGCGCATGCCAGCTGGCAGGGCGATGGCACGCTGCGTCTCGATGCCGAAATCTTCTCGGACGACGGTGCCGATCATTGCGCGGGTCATGTCGCCGCCGACGATGTGGCGGCGGCCGGGGATCTCGCGCACCGTTTGCTCGGCGGCGCACCCGACAGCGTCCGGCGCCTGTTCGGCGCATGACGGGCAGCCGCCCGCTGATCGTCACACGGCCCGAACCGGGCAATAGCGCGACGGTCGAGCGCGCGCGCGCGATGGGTTTCGACGCCCGCGCCATGCCGCTTTTTGCCGCGCGGCCACTGGAATGGACCGCGCCGCCGCCAGCGGATTTCGACGCGCTATTGCTCACCAGCGCGTCCGCGGCGCGGCTGGCGGGGCCGGGGCTTGCTTCGCTTGCGTCCTTGCCCGTCTATGCCGTGGGCGCGGCGACGGCGGATGCCGCCAATGCCACAGGATTGACGGTGGCGATGGCCGGAACGGCCGATGTGCAGCTGCTTCTTGATGCCATGACGTCGCGAAATATCCGCAGGATATTATGGCTTTGCGGGCGCGACCGGACGGAATTGGGCGCAGGTAGCGCGGCGCTCACACCGCTGCCCTGCCATGCCGTCGACCGGATCGCCCCGCCCGATGCATGGGCCGGGCTGATCGCCGCGCCAGCGATGCTGCTGGCGCATTCGGTGCGCGCGGCCGCCTATATTTCGGAGCTGGCCGGTACCGCACGCGGGCATCTGGCGCTCGTCGCGATCAGCCCGAAGGTGGCCGCCGCCGCCGGCGATGGCTGGGGTGCGATCGCCATCGCGGGACAGCCCGACGATGCCGCAATGTTGGCACAGGCGCATGCTTTGTGGCACAAGGTCCCGAAATAGGGTCGTTCGAAAGAGAAACATGGCAATCGACAGCATCGATACCTCCTTGCCCGCCAAGGACGAGGCGGTTCCGGCGAGGGGGCTATCGTTTCGCGCTCTCGCCATTGGCGGCTTCCTCCTGCTCCTGATCGGCATTGTCGCTGGCGGCTGGGCGGTGAACCGCTGGCTGACGGGAACTGACAGCATCCCGGTCACGAAAATGATCGAATCGCCAGGCGGGGCACCGACGCCGATCATGGTCGCCGGCGGCGACGCCAAAAACGCCGTTGCCGACCCGGCGATGGTCGTGGCGCCCGTCGACGGCGCCAATGCGCTCGCGGCGCGTGTGGCCGAACTCGAACAGCGGCTCTCGCGCATCACGCTCGAAGCCGAATCGGCGTCGGGCAATGCGTCGCGCGCCGAAGGGCTGCTCGTCGCCTTTGCCGTGCGCCGCGCGCTCGATCGCGGGCTGTCGCTCGGCTATCTCGACGCGCAGCTCCGCCTGCGCTTTGGCGACGACCAGCCCAATGCCGTGAAAACGATCATCGACACGTCGCGCGAACCGGTGACGCTCGAACAGCTGCGCGCCGAACTCGACACGCTGGCGCCGCAGCTCGTCGGGCGCGGTGGCGACGGAAACGGCAGCCTGTGGACCGGGCTTCGCCGCGAACTGGGCGAATTGTTCGTCGTTCGGGCGGCGGGGACCCAGTCGCCGCGGGCGTCCGAACGGCTCGAGCGCGCGCGGCGCTATCTCGCGGGGGGGCAGGCCGACAAGGCGATTGCCGAGGTCGAAGCCATGCCCGGCTCGGCGGCGGCGACCGACTGGCTGATCGATGCGCGGCGCTATCATGAAGCGCGGCGCGCGCTTGACCTGATCGAGACCGCGGCGATATTGGAGCCGCGCGACAGCCCCGCTGCCGCAATGGCCCCCAAAACGGCCGCACCGACCCCGTAGCGCGCATTCCGTAAGGGCTGCCCGCCCTTTAGAGAAAGCCCGTTCCATGGCCCTCGCCGACCCGCAGCGCATCGAAGCGCTCGACCCGCTCGATCCCCTCCAGCTCGACGCCGAGCTTAGCGAAGAAGAGCGGATGGTGCGCGACACCGCGCGGTCCTATGCGACCGATGCGTTGTTGCCGCGCGTGACCTCGGCGTTTCTCGACGAACGGTTCGACCGCGAGATCATGTCCGAAATGGGTCAGCTTGGCCTGCTCGGCGCGACGATCGATCCCGAATATGGCGGCGCGGGCCTCAACTATGTCAGCTACGGCCTGATCGCCCGCGAGGTCGAACGCATCGATTCGGGCTATCGTTCGGCCTGTTCGGTACAGAGCAGCCTCGTGATCCACCCGATCAACGCCTATGGCAGCGAGGAACAGAAGCGCAAATATCTGCCCGGGCTGACGTCGGGCGAGCTCGTCGGTTGTTTCGGCCTGACCGAACCCGGCGCCGGCAGCGACCCCGGCGGGATGCGTACGCGTGCCGAAAAGATCGAGGGCGGATACCGCCTCAAGGGCGCGAAGATGTGGATCACCAATTCGCCGATCGCCGACGTCTTCGTCGTCTGGGCGAAGTCGGAGGCGCATGACGGCGCGATCCGCGGTTTCGTGCTCGAAAAGGGCATGAAGGGCCTGTCGGCGCCGAAGATCGAGGGCAAGGTGAGCTTGCGCGCCTCTGTCACCGGCGAAATCGTCATGGACGGCGTCGAAGTCGGCGAAGATGCGCTGCTGCCGCACGTATCGGGCCTCAAGGGCCCGTTCGGCTGTCTCAACCGCGCACGTTACGGCATCGGCTGGGGCGCGATGGGTGCAGCCGAATTCTGCTATGAAGCGGCGCGCAATTATACCGGCGAGCGCAAGCAGTTCGGGCGCCCGCTCGCGGCGAACCAGATCGTCCAGCTGAAGCTCGCCAACATGCTCACCGAAATCGCGCTCGGCACGCAGGCTGCGCTCCGCGTCGGCCGGCTGATCGACGAGGGCCGGCTCGTTCCCGACGCGATCAGCCTCCTGAAGCGCAACAATTGCGGCAAGGCGCTCGATATAGCACGCGTCGCGCGCGATATGCACGGCGGCAACGGGATTTCGGCCGACTATCATGTGATCCGCCACGCGGTGAACCTCGAAACGGTGAACACCTATGAGGGCACGCACGACGTCCATGCGCTGATTTTGGGTCGCGCGATCACGGGCATTTCGGCCTTTGCCTAAGCCGCTTGAGGGCATCCGCGTCGTCGAACTGGCGCGGGTGCTCGCGGGCCCTTGGTGCGGGCAATTGCTCGCCGACCTTGGTGCCGAGGTGGTCAAGGTCGAGCGGCCCGGCGCGGGCGACGATACGCGCGAGTGGGGCCCGCCCTTCGTCACCGGCGCCGACGGCGAAAATCTCGGCGCGGCCTATTATCACAGCTGCAACCGCGGCAAGCGCAGCGTCGCGATCGATATCGCGCGTGCGGAGGGACAGGAGGCCGTCCGCGCGCTGCTCGCCGCCGCCGATGTCGTCATCGAGAATTACAAGGTCGGGGGGCTCGTCAAATATGGGCTCGATCCGGCGCGGCTGCGCACCGATTTCCCGCGGCTCGTCGTCTGTTCGATCACGGGGTTCGGACAAACGGGGCCTTATGCGCACCGCGCGGGCTATGATTATATCGTGCAGGCGATGAGCGGCTTCATGTCGCTGACCGGCGAGCCCGACGGCGCGCCGCAAAAGGCCGGTATCGCCTATGCCGACATCTTCACCGGCATGTATTCGGCGGTCGCGATCCTCGCCGCGCTGCGACGCCGTGACGTCACCGGATCGGGCGCGCATGTCGACATGGCGCTGCTCGATTCGCAGGTCGCGGTGCTCGCCAATCAGGCGGCCAATTATCTTGCGAGCGGCGCCGTGCCGAAACGGATGGGCAATGCGCATGTCAATGTCGTGCCCTATCAGGTTTTTGCGACCGCCGACGGCCAGCTGGTGATCGCGGTCGGCAACGACGGGCAATATCGCAAGCTCTGCAATATTCTGGGCGTGCCCGAATGGGCCGACGACCCGCGTTTCGTGAACAATGCCGCGCGGCTCGCGAACCGCGCCGAACTGATCCCGCTGCTCGCGGCGAAGATCGCGGCGTGGGACGCGCAGCCGCTGTCGCTCGCGCTCGAAGCCGAAGGCGTGCCCGCGGGACCGATTAACGACCTGGCGCAAGTGTTCGCGGATCCGCAGGTGATCGCGCGCGGCATGCGTTTCCGGCCCGACGGCGCATCGGTCGACGGCGTCGCGAGCCCGATCGTCATCGACGGCGAGCGGATGGTGGCGCCGGGCGGGGCGCCGCCGCTCGCGCAATAGAAAAAGGGGCGCCGCGACGGACGCCCCTTCTCCCCCTTATCCAAAGATCAGAATTTGACGGTGCCGGTGACGAAGACCTGGCGCGGGTTGCCGTAGAAAGCGGTGAGCACGCCTTCCTGCCCCAGCGCAGGCGTGACGTTGCCGGCCTGCGTCAGGATGGGCGCACCCGTCGTCGGGTTGACGGCGATGAATTGATAGCCCGACGTCTTGTACTGCTTGTCGAGGATGTTCTTGGCATGGAGGCCGATCGAGAAGCTGTCGTCGCCCGACGACCAGACCAGATTCGCGTCCCACAGCGCATAGCCCTTCTGGTCGAGGAACGGGCTCGGGGTTTCGAACTGGGTGGTCTTGCTGCGATAGGAGAGGGTGGTCGACGCGTTGATCGAGCCCGAGAAGCCCGGGAACTGTCCCGACAGCGTGCCCGATGCCGTCCATTCGGGGGTGTTCTGGATGCGCCGGAAATCGGCGACGTCGACGCCCAGATTGTTGATGAACTTCAGATATTTTCCATCGATATAGCCGAGCGTTCCCGCCAGGTTGATCGCCGATCCGTCGCCGGCGAAATCGCGCGCCAGCGTCGCGGAACTTTCGACTTCAACACCCTGCAGGCGCGCCTTCGAGGCGTTGGTGGTAATCCCGGCGAAGGTTTCGAACACGCCGTCGCCATTATTGTCGACGCCGACCGAGCCCGGGATCTGCACATCCTTGTAATCGGCGCGGAAGCCCGTGATGGCGAGGCGCAGGCGGCCATCGGCCAGCGATCCCTTATATCCGATTTCGTAGCTGTCGACCGTTTCGGGGTCGAAGGTCAGGAAGTTGAAAATCTCGTCATAGCTGCGCACGCCGTCGCGGTTGGTGTCGGGCGCGCCGGTGGAGTTGCCGCGCGGGTCGAAGCCGCCGCCCTTGAAGCCGCTCGAGTAGGAGGCGTAGATCAGATGATCGTCGGTCGGCTTGAACGAAATCGAGGCGCGCGGGGTGAATTTGGTGAACTTGCGCGACCCCCTGAAATCGGAATCGGTGACGAGCGCGATGGGAGCAACGCCGCCGAGTTCGGGGTCGGGGCCGAGGATGCGGCGCTGCTTCAGGATACGCGCGTCGCGGACGTCCGACGTGTAGCGACCGCCCAGCGAGATCGAAAGCCGGTCGGTTATGTCGTAGGTGAAATCGCCGAAGACCGACCAGGTGTCGGTCTTCACCGTGCCCGCGGTGTAGGATGAAAATTGCGGGAAGCCGAGCAGGTTGCCCGTGGTATAGAGCAGCACGTCGAAATTGGTGACGGCCGAGGCGTTCAGATAATAGAAGCCGACGAGGCCGTTCAGCCGGTCGCTTTCGTAAAGCAGCTGGAATTCCTGGCTGATCTGCTCATTCTTGTAGATTCCGGGAACGTCGACATCGACGGCCGGCAGCGCGTCGAAATCGATCGGACCGAAGCTGGTGTCCTTGCGCCAGGCGCTGATGCTGCGCAGCGTGACCGTGTCCGACAGTTCGGCCGAGACGTTCATCGCGAGACCATAGGCCTCGATATCCTGCTTGGGCGTGACGAGGCCGCCGCGGGTATCATAGACGTCGTCGAGCACGGGGGTGCCGGTCTGGAGGCTGCGGATCAGGCGATGGCCGCCGCGCGGCTGCGACTTGTCCTTGGTATAATCGCCCGAAATGCGGATCAGCACCGGTTCGCCATAGCCGCCGAGTTCGACGGTGCCGCGCCCTGCCCAGACATCCTTGTTATAATTTTCGAGCCCGGTGGTCAGATTCTTGCCAAAACCGCCGCGCGACAAGCGCGCAACCGACCCGCCGACGCGGAGCAGGTTGCCGACCGGCGCACTGACGGTGAGCACGCCCTCTGCCTGGTCATAGGTGCCATAGGTCGCACGCAGCTTCAGCGAAAAATCCTGCGGCAGCGTCTTGGTGACATATTTGACCGCGCCGCCGATGGTGTTGCGGCCGTATAGCGTGCCCTGCGGGCCACGCAGGATCTCGATTCGTTCGACATCATAGATGTCGAGAACCGCGGCTTGCGGGCGATTGAGGTAGACGTCGTCGAGATAAATGCCGACACCCGCCTCGAACCCGCCCACCGGATCCTGCTGGCCGACGCCGCGAATGAAGGCGGTGAGCGTCGAATTGGTCGCGCGCGAATTTTCCAGCGTGACGTTGGGCGTCGTGTCGGAAATGGCGGTGATGTCGGCCGCGCCCGACTGCTCCAGCGCCGCGCCCGAATAGGCGGTGACCGCGATCGGCACATCGAGCAGCGATTCTTCGCGGCGGCGGGCGGTGACGACGATGTCGCCATCGCTGGCGTCGGTGCTCGCGCCCTCTTCCTGTGCGAAGGCGGCAGGCGTGAACGCGATCATCGAAAGGGCGCTGGTGGCCAGGACCGCGCGGCGCAGCCGGGGGGCGAAAGGACGCATATGAGTCTCCCATGTCACGGGTGACCCCGCGTCACCCTGTTTCTGCTTTTCTTGGGCCGGTGCTTGCCAAGCCGCGCCGCATCCAATAATGAAACATGAACCAAGTTTCAACTTGGAATATGCAGCCGTCGTTTTTTGCTTGCTTGTGGTGCGGAAAAGCCACGATGCAGCGACGGAAGGGAGACGAGGGCCGATATGGATCAATCGCCAGTCGCGACAGACAATGCGGCAAGCGAGGCGCGCGACAAGACGCCGCGTACCGAACGCGGCCGCCGGACGTTACGCAAGCTGCTCGACGCGGCGGCGATCGAGTTCGGCGAGCGCGGCTTCCACGAAGCGTCGATCAGCGCGATCACGCGCCGCGCCGGAACCGCGCTCGGCAGCTTTTACACCTATTTCGATTCGAAAGAGGAGATCTTCCAGGCGCTCGTCCGCTATATGAGCGAGCAGCTTCGCGACCATGTGACGCCGCTGGTGCAGGCGGCGCCCGACGAGATCAGCGCCGAACGCATCGGGCTCGAATCCTATCTGGGCTTCGTTCGCGAGCATAAGGAGATTTACCGCATCATCGACGAGGCCGAATTCGTCGATTATGCGAGCTATCGCCGCCACTATGAAACGACGGTTGCGCGTGTCCGCCAGCGGCTCGAGGGGGGCGCGGCGCGCGGCGAAATCCGGCCCGACGTCAGCGAGATCCACGCCTGGGCGATCGGCGGGATGAACGTGTTCCTCGGGATGCGCTACGGCTTGTGGGACACCGAGACCGACATCGCCGAGATTGCGCGTATCGCGAACGACCTGCTCGCAAACGGATTGAAGAACCGCGACTGATTCAGCGGGAGATCAGGAAGATCGCATGTTCGGCGCGCCAGCTTGCGGCGGCGTCGCTGGTGGGCTTGTCGCCCGAAAGATGCCAGACGCGTTCGACCCCGATGCCCTTGGCGCGGACGAGGTCGCGAAAATCGCTGACCGTCACATGGTGGATGTTCGGGGTTTCGTACCAGGCGACCGGGATCGACCGCGTGACCGGCATCCGTCCGCCCCACAGCAGCGCCAGCCGCACGCGCCAGTGCGCGAAATTCGGGAAGCTGACGAAGGCGCGCGGCGCGATGCGCAGCAATTCGTCGACCACCTTGTCCGGCCGTTCGGTCGTTTGCAGCGTCTGCGACAGGATCGCATAGTCGAACGCGTCGTCGGGATAGTCGGCGAGGTCGCGGTTCGCGTCGCCCTGTACGACCGACTGGCCGCGCGCGATTGCGGCGGTGACATTATCGGGATCTATCTCCAGCCCGCGCGCGTCGACGCCCTTGCCCTGCAACGCCGCCATCAATTCGCCGTCGCCACAGCCGACGTCGAGCACGCGCGCCGCGCGGGGGACGGCGTCGGCGATGATCGCAAGGTCGGGGCGAAGTTTCATCGTCAAGCCTGCTTGTAAACGTCGGGGAAGTGCCGCTGCATGAAGGGCGCGGCGTCGTCGACCGGGGTCCAGCCGAGCGCCGCATAGAGCCCGTGCGCGTCGCTCGTCGCGAGCATCCACCGCCGCAGCCCCTGCAAATCGGGGTGGTCGTGGAGCGCGGTCACCATGCGTGCGGCGAGCCCGTGCCCGCGATGCGCCGCGAGCACATAGACGTCGGCGAGATAGGCGAAGGTCGCACGATCGGTGATGACGCGGGCGAAGCCGACCTGTTCGCCATCGGGCGCGAAGAGACCGACGCACAGCGAGCCCGCGATCGCGCGTTCGACCACCGCGCACGAAATATCTGCCGCCCAATAGCTTTGCGTCAGGAAGGCATGGATCGCATCGACCTGCATATCGGCAGGATCCAACGACAGATGATACGCATCGCTCATGCGAGGCCCGATCGCAGCGATCCGGCGACCAGCCGGTCGAGCGCGGGGACGTCGAGGAGGAAGCTGTCATGGCCGAAGGGCGCCGACAGTTCGACGAAGCTCGCCGCCGCACCGACGCTTTGCAGCGCCTGCACGATGCGGCGCGATTCGGAGGTCGGGTAAAGCCAGTCGGTGTCGAAGCTGACGAGGGTGAAGCGCACGTCCTTCGCGCCGGCAAAGGCACCCGCCAGGCGCCCGTCGTGCGGATCGGCGAGGTCGAAATAGTCCATCGCGCGGGTGATATAGAGATAGGCGTTGGCGTCGAACCGGTCGGTGAAGGCGAGCCCCTGATGCCTGAGATAGGATTCGATCTGGAAATCGGCGTCGAAGCCAAAACTCTTGATGTCGCGCGCCTGCAGGCGGCGACCGAATTTCTCGGTCAGCCCTTCTTCGGAGAGATAGGTGATGTGCGCTGCCATGCGCGCGACCGCGAGGCCCTTGGTCGGCGCGCGCTCACTGCCATAATATTGGCCGCCCTGCCAGTCGGGGTCGGCCATGATCGCCTGCCGTCCGACTTCGTGGAACGCTATATTCTGGGCCGAATGGCGCGCCGCGCTCGCGATCACGAGCGCCGAGGCGAGCCGCTCGGGATAGGTTGCGGCCCATGCCAGCGTCTGCATGCCGCCCATCGAGCCGCCGACCACGGCATGGAGCCGCGCGATGCCGAGATGATCGAGCAGCATCGCCTGCGCGCGCACCATGTCCGTAATCGTGATGACAGGGAAGGCCATGCCGAGCGGTGCACCGGTCGTCGCATCGGGCGAAGCAGGACCGCTCGATCCCATGCAGCTGCCGAGGACATTGGCGCAGATGACGTGGAATCGGTCGGTATCGATCGGCTTGCCGGGACCGACCATGCGTGCCCACCAGCCGGGCTTGCCGGTCGCAGGATGGTCGCTCGCGACATATTGGTCGCCGGTCAGCGCGTGGCAGATGAGCACCGCATTCGACTTGTCGGCGTTCAGCGCGCCATAGCTTTGATACGCGATCGTCACCGCGGGTAGCAGCTGTCCGCTGTCGAGCGACAGCGGCGCGGCAATGGTCACGCTGTGATGCCGGATATCGTGGAGCAGACTTGCCATGGTTCGCGCGGGGCTAAGCGGCCCGACGGGGCGTGTCAACGTGCTGGACTAGATGCTGGACTTGGGGCGCGCAGCCGCTAAACCGCGCGACATGACCGACGCGACCCCGACCCTTACGCCCAAGCCGTGGATCAGCGGCATTGCTCCCTATGTTCCCGGCAAATCGGCGGGCAGCGACGGGCGCCCGCTCATCAAGTTGAGCGCCAACGAAAATCCGCTCGGTACGGGTGAAAAGGCGCGCGCCGCCTTTGCCACGGTGCAGGGTGCCGCCGACGCCCTGTCGCGCTATCCCGATCCGGGGTCGAACGAATTGCGCGCGACGATCGCGGCGAAGTTCGGGCTCGATCCGGCGCGGATCATCTGCGGCAACGGGTCGGACGAACTGTTGCACCTTGCGGCGGGCACCTATGCCGGGGCGGGCGACGAGATCCTCTATGTGCGCTATGGTTTCGCGGTCTATGAAATCGCGGCGCGCCGCGTCGGCGCGGTGCCGGTCGAGGCCGACGACAAGGATTATGCGACTGATGTCGACGCGCTGCTCGCCGCGGTGACCGACAAGACGCGTGTCGTCTACCTTGCCAATCCGAACAATCCGACCGGAACGCTCGCGACGCGCGACGAAGTCCAGCGGCTCTATGCCGGGCTGCCCAAGAATGTGCTGTTCGTGATCGACCAGGCTTATAGCGAATATCTGTCCGATGCCGAGGACGACGGCGGGCTCGAGCTGGCGAAGACGCAGCCGAATGTGTTCATCACCCGCACCTTTTCGAAAATCCACGGGCTGGCCGCCGAACGGATCGGCTGGGGCTATGCGAGCGCCGAGGTGATTTCGGCGCTGCACCGCATCCGCCTGCCGTTCAACGTCACGCGCGCCGGACAAGCGGCGGCGGTCGCGGCGCTCGGCGACGCGGATTTCGTCAATCACAGCCGCGCGCATAATGCGCAGTGGCGTGACTGGCTGGCGGGCGAACTCGAAAGCCTCGGCAACCATGGCGTGCGCGTCATACCGTCGGCGTGCAATTTCCTGCTCGTGCTGTTCGAAGGTACGACGAGCGCCGAGACGGTGTATAACCGGCTGATGGACGCGGGCTATATCGTGCGCTGGCTGCCGGGGCAGGGCCTGCCGAACGCGCTGCGCATGACGATCGGCACCGAGGACGAGACACGCGGGCTGGCGGCGGCGATCCGCGCCGCGCTGAACGGCTGATGCCAAAAGCGTCGAGCGTCGATCGCGTCGCGATTGTCGGGCTGGGCCTGATCGGCTCATCGATCGCGCGCGCGATCGGCGAGCGATTGCCGCAGGTGACGGTGACCGGCCATGACGCCAGCGCCGAGGTGCGAGGGATCGCCGACGAACTCGGCTTTTGCGACCATATCGTCGCCGATCCGGCCGCGGCAGTCGCCGATGCCGACCTCGTCATTTTTGCCGTTCCCGTCGGCCGGATGGCCGAAGCGGCGGCGGCGATCGCACCGGGGCTGAAGCCCGATGCGATCATTTCGGACGTCGGCTCGTCGAAGGCGGGCGTCGCCGACGCGCTGGCCAGGGCGTTGCCCGGCCATGTCGTCATTCCCGCACATCCGGTCGCAGGGACCGAGAATAGCGGTCCGGCGGCGGGGTTCGCGACGCTGTTCGAGGGGCGCTGGTGCATCGTCACCCCGGGCGCGGACGCGTCGGAGGACGCCGTTGCGGCGGTGACCGCTTTCTGGCAGGCGCTCGGCGCCAAGGTCGAGACGATGGATGCCGCGCACCACGACATGGTGCTCGCGGTGACGAGCCATTTGCCGCACCTCATCGCCTACACGATCGTCGGCACCGCGAGCGAGCTCGAGGAAGTGACCGAGAGCGAGGTCATCAAATATTCGGCGGGCGGTTTCCGCGACTTCACGCGCATCGCGGCGAGCGATCCGGTGATGTGGCGCGACGTCTTCCTTGCGAACAAGGACGCGGTGCTCGCGACCTTGCAGCGCTTTAACGAGGACCTGACGGTTCTCCAGCAGGCGATCCGCCGGGGCGATGCCGACAAGCTCGAAGACTGGTTCACGCGCACGCGTGCGATCCGGCGCTCGATCATCGAACAGGGTCAGGATGACGCGGCGCCCGATTTCGGGCGGAAGCATTAAGCTTCCAACCCCAACCTTCGCTCGACACGAACGGGAATTAGGAGGCTTTGTAGCCTTCCAGCAATGCTTCCGGCGGGTTCAGCGCGTTGATCGCGCGCCACACGCGTTCTTCGGCTTCCTCGCGCGGCAGGCCGGCAGGGATGGTTTCGCCAACCTTGTAGGTGATCGTGCCGGGCCATTTGACCCAGCGGCGCGGCGGATAGACGATGCCGCTGTCGAGTGCGACCGGGATCACCGGCACGCCGAGCAGGCGGTAAATACCCGCGAAGCCCGAACGCAGCGGCGGCGCCTCGCCGTGCGGGATGCGTGTACCTTCGGCGAACAGCACCAGCGGACGATCCTTGGCAAGCGCGGCCTTGGCGGCGTTCAGCATGGCACGCATCGCCTTGCCGCCCCCGTCGCGATCGACCGGGATCAGGCCGTAAAAATGCGCCGCCTGTCCCCAGACGGGGATATTGAAGAGCTGTTCCTTCGCAAAGACGGCCGGATGCCTGAACAGCCCCGGCTGTTCGATCGTCTCGAACGCGCCCTCGTGCTTGAAGACATAGAGCACGGGGATGTCGGGCATGTCGCCTTCGACGACGATCCGCTGGCCGAGGACGAAGCGGCAGATCAGCCGGTGGAACTGCGCCCAGATGCGCACGAACCAGATCGTCGCCTTGTGCGAGATCGGCAGCGAAATCACCGCGCCGATCGAGCTGAAGCTGCTCATCAGGACGAAGAGCAGCCAGAAGAGGATCGAGCGGAGAAGGGCGACGGTGTAGCGCATCGGCGCGCTTCTTAAAGACCGAGGAGGCCGCCCGCCAGCCCCGCGAGATATTTATGATATTCGCGGAACAAAGTCGCGAAATTGGGCTGGCTGCGCACCGCGTCGGGCAGGATCGTTACCTTGTCGCCGACCGCGCGGCCGATTTCATATTCGGCGCGGCGCATATGCCAGTCGGTGGTGATCAGGCGGATGCTGCGATATTTGCGTCGTTCGACCCAGGTCGCGACTTCGGTGGCGTTCGAGCGCGTGTCCTCCGCCTCGAACCCCAGCGCGATGCAGCAGTCGAACAGATGCTGCGGGCGCTTGTAGGTCGCGGCGAGTTCGTGCGGTTTCACTTCGCGCGCGACGCCGCTGATGAGCAGGCGCTTCGCATCGCCCGCCTCGAGCCGTTCGAGCGCGCGGTCGATGCGGCCGGGGCCGCCGGTGAGCACGACGATCGCGTCGGTCTTTTGCGCGCCGGCGGGCAGCGGCAGCAGCAGCGCGAACCAGGCGAAGCCGAGCACCCAAGCAAGGAAAATCAGGGAGAACAGGCGCTTGATCATAGAATCTTCTTGAGCGCCGCGAGCAGGGTCTGGCGCGCGGTGAGGGCTGCGAGCGCGATAGCCAATAGCGGCAGCGCCAGCAATAGCGCCCAGCCCGCAGGGCCGAGCGATGCGGTCGCCGCGAGCCCCGATGTGACCCCCGACCATTGCCAGCCGATCAGCAGCAGGATCGCCGCGGCCACGGTGCTGCCGAGCGCGATGCCATAGGCGGTGTCGATCGCGATGCGGCGCTGGAACAGGCGGGTGATCTGGCGGTCGGTGGCGCCGATCAGGTGGAGCATCTCGATCGTCGGATAATGGGTGGCGAGTGCGGCGCGTGCGGTCATGATCACCACCGCCGCGCTGGCGAGCGTCATCAGTACGACCATGCCGCCCGCGATCCACGCGAGCGAGCGGATCAGCCGCGCGACCGGGCCGAGCCATTCGGCGTGCGGGATGATGCGCGCGCCGGGCGCCTCGCGCGCGACGAGCGCCTGCAGCTGGCGCATATGGCCGCTGCGATCTTCGCCGACGAAATCGATGTCGACGAGCGCGGGCAGGGGAAGCGACTTCAGCACCGGATCGTCGCCGTCCTCGCCGTTCCCGTCGCTGCCGAACCATTGGCCGAGCGTGGCCCTGAGTTCCTCCTGTTCGACCGAGCGGGCGGACAGGACGAAGGGCTGCGCGGCGGCGGCGCGGCGCAGGGACGCGGCCTGCTCGGCGCGCGTCACCGGATTGGCGGTGACGATCTGCACCGTGACGCGTCCGGCAATCGCGCTGCCGATCGCATTGGCCGATCGCGCGAGACCGACGCCCGCGGCGGCGGCGAGCAGCGTCAGCATCATCAGGATCGCGATCACCCACGGCGTCGGCCCCGACAGGCGGCGGTCGGGGAGCAGGCGGCGATGCTGGACCGGAACGCGCGGAATGATCATCGGTCAGACCCGGTTCGCCGGCGGATAGCGCAGCGCGCCGGTCGGATCGAACAGCCGGCCCTTTTCGAGCCGCATCATCTGGGCATTTTCGATCCGGCTGATCAGGTGGATGTCGTGCGTCGCGACGACCACTGTGGTGCCGAGGCGGTTCAGCGCCTCGAACAGCCCCAACAGGCGCATCGCCATTTCGGGGTCGACGTTACCCGTCGGTTCGTCGGCGACGAGCAGTTGCGGGCGCGCGATCACCGCGCGCGCGATCGCCACGCGCTGCTGTTCGCCGCCCGACAGCGTCGCAGGGCGCGCGTCGGCGCGCTCGTTGAGGCCGATCCAGCTCAGCATCTCGCCGACCGGCCCCGACAGATCCTCTTCGCTGACCCCCGCGATGCGCAGCGGCAGCGCGATATTGTCGCGCGCCGACAGGTGGGGGATCAGCCGGAAATCCTGGAAGACGACGCCGATGCGGCGGCGAAAGCCGGGCAGGCGGTGGCGCGGCATCGCGACCAGATCCTCGCCGAACAGACGGACGATGCCCCGGCTCGGCCGCTGCGCGAGATAGAGCATCTTGAGCAGCGACGTCTTGCCCGCGCCCGACGCGCCGGTCAGGAAATAGAAGCTGCCCGGCTGGAGGTTGAAACTGATATCGCTCAATACCTCCGCATCGGGGCCGTATCGCAGGCCGACCCCGTCGAATTCGACCATCGCGCCGCCGGGGCGTGCGGGCGCCGTATCGGTCATGGCGTCACGCGTGCGCGATCATGCGCCTGTGTCGGGGCAAGGAACAGGGGCGCTGGTCCGCTCATCCCGCAGCCTGTCGCACGGCTGTCCACAGAGGACAAGCGGCGAGTGCGACGCAAGGCTTGCAACACCGCGAATCAGCGTGTTTAGAGGAACCCCATGATCCTTGCCTGCCCGTCCTGTCACACACGCTACGTCGTTCCCGATACGGCGATCGGTCCGACGGGCCGCACGGTCCGCTGCGCCAATTGCCGGCACAGCTGGTTCCAGGAGCCCGCGAACGCGCCGGCCGAAGCCGTCGCGGCGCCGGTTCGGCCTGCACCCGAACCCGCCGCCGTGCCGGCTCCTGCTCCCGAAGCAGCGTCGAAGCCCGCGGCGAGCTATTCCGATCTTCCCGAATCCGCGCCGACCCGTGCGCCGGCACCTGCACCGCGAAGCTTTGCCGCCGAACCGGCGCCGCGCGTCGTGCCCCCGACCGACGATGCGCCTCTGCCGTTCCGCCGCCCGCGTCGCAATCCGGCGAAGCGCTGGACCGCCATTGCCGCCGCGGCGGCGGTGTTGATGATTGGCGCGACCGCGGGGCTCGTCTATTTCGGGCTTCCCGGCTGGGCGCAAGGGCTGGGCCTGCCCGGCATGGCCGCCGAACCCGACCTCGTCATCGAACTGCCGCCCAACCAGGATCATCGCGAGCTGGCCGACGGCACCATCTATTTCGCCGCGTCGGGCGTGATCATCAACCCGACCGACCGCGAACAGCGCGTTCCGCCGATCCTTGCCGAACTGCGCGATGCGCAGGGCACGATCGTCTATAGCTGGACGATCAAGCCGCCGGTGCGGATGCTGCCGCCGAACGAAAAGGTCAATTTCAGCGAGGCGAAGCTCGACATCCCGCGCCGCGCGACGCAGCTGACCGTCAGCTGGGCGCTACCGAAAAGCTGATATTCCAAGCCCTTAGTCTGGCGTCACGGCGTCACAGGCTGAGCGCGGCCGCCAAGGATAGCAGGAAGCTGGTCAGCGTCGCGACGATGATCGGCGCAAAGCTGCGCCATCCCTGATCGAGCAGCAGATGCAGCCGCGCCTTCATCGCGGTGGCGACGATCGCTAGCAGCAGCAGCGCCTGCGCCCCGGTTGCGGCGGCGTCCTGCGCCTGCCGTGGGATGGCGATCAGCGAATTGGCCGCGGCAACGGCCAGGAAGCCGAGGATGAACCAGGGCAGGCGCAGCGGGATGCGCGTCTTGCCGTCACCTTCGCCGCTTCGTCCGAGCCAGAGCGCGACGAGCATCAGCATCGGGGCGAGCAGCGCGACGCGCGTCAGCTTGACGATCGTCGCGACCTCGCCCGCTTGCGGCGAGAAGGAAAAGCCGCCGCCGATCGCTTGCGCGACGTCATGGATCGACGCGCCGATCAGGAAACCCGCCTGCGCGTCGTTGAGGCCAAGTTCGGCGGCGAGTATGGGATAGAGTGTCATCGCAAGTGCGCTCGCGACGGTGATGCCGACAAGGGTCAGTGTGAAGCGCGCCTGGTCGACGCGTTTGTCGCCGATCAGCGACCAGAGCGCGAGCGCGGCCGACGCACCGCAGATCGCGGTCGCGCCGCCGGCGAGCAGCGCGGCGTGACGGTCCTGCGCGAACAGCCGCGCGCTGGCGACGGTCACGACGATTACCGCGAGCATGATGAGGACGAGCAGCGCGAAGGGGAGCGGTCCCAGTTCGGCGAGCTGTTCGGCGGTGATCCGTGCGCCGAGGAGCACGATGCCGATGCGCAGCGCCGTCTGCGACATCAGGTCGAGCCCGGCATGGGTGCGCTTGTCCTGCGACAGGAACGACAGCGCGAGGCCGATGAGGAGACCCATGAGCACGATCGGTGCGGCATAATGATCGGCAAGCCAGGCGGCGGCGAGCGCCGCGATGGCGGTGACGAGGATACCGGGCAGATAGTCGCGCCACCGTCGCCGTGCGGGCGGATGCGCTTCGAGCTGCATTTCGCCGTACAGGTCGGCGGCCATCGGCCAGCTTTGTTCGGTCGGCTTCACCTGGGCTCCCTCGTGCGTGCGCCGGCTCCGCTTGGCATATCCGCCAGCCACGGTCGATAGCCCATTGCTGGCGGGCCAAGGGCTTGCTAGAGGCCGCGCTCTATCAGCACCCGTAGCTCAGCTGGATAGAGCGCTGCCCTCCGAAGGCAGAGGCCAGGGGTTCGAATCCCTTCGGGTGCGCCAGATAGCTTCAACCGGCCGGTCAGGCCGGGACGTCGCGGGGCCGTTGCGCGGGAGATTGGGGCCGGATGTACGACCTGCTGGCCGGCCTGTCGGTGATCGAAGCCTCTTCCTTCGTCGCCTCTCCGACCGCCGGGCTCTATTGCGCGCAAATGGGCGCCGAAGTGATCCGCGTCGACCAGATCGGCGGCGGTCCCGATTTTCGCCGCTGGCCGGTCACCGACGCCAATGACTCGCTTTATTGGGAAAATCTCAACCGCGCGAAGAAATCGGTCGCGCTCGACCTCGGCCGGCCCGAGGGGCGCGAATTGTTGCAGGCGCTGGTGCGCGCGACGGGGCAATTCGTCACCAATTTCCCGGTGGGGGGCTTCCTGTCGCACGACCTGCTGGCCGAAGGACGTCCCGACCTCGTGACCGTCCGCGTCATGGGCTGGGCCGACGGCTCGCCCGCGCTCGACTATACCGTCAACAACAGTGTTGGATATCCGATGCTGACCGGCGCCGGACCCGATCCGGTCAATCATGTGCTGCCGGCATGGGACCTGCTCACCGGCGCCTACGCCGCCTTTGCCCTGCTCGCGGCGATCCAGCGGCGCAGCGTGACCGGCGAAGGCGGCGAGGTGCGCCTTCCGCTGTCCGACGTGGCGATCGGTACCGTCGCCAATCTGGGCGGCATTGCCGAAGTGCTTTATTCGGGCGCGAACCGTCCGCGGCTCGGCAATGCGGTCTATGGCCTGTTCGGCCGCGATTTCGTGACGCGCGACGGGCAGCGGACGATGATCGTCGTCGTCACCCCGCGCCAATGGGCCAATTTGATCGCCGCGCTGGGGCTCGGCGACGCGATCGCGGTGATCGAGGGTGAGCGCGGCGTGTCCTTCGCAAAGGACGACGGCCTTCGCTTCGAGCACCGTGACGCGCTCTATCCCTTGTTCGAACGCGCGATCGCCGCGCGCGACCATGCCGGTCTTGCGGCGGCGTTCGACGCCGGCGGCATCGTCCACTCGCCCTATCGCACCATGCACGACGCCGTGCAGGACCCCGCGCTCGTCGCGGGCAACCCGATTTTCGGGCAGGCGGATAATCCCAGCGGTTTCGCCTATCCCGCCGCGGGCGCCTTTGCGACCCTGCCGCAGCAGGAGCGCCGCCCGCCCGCGTCCGCGCCGCGCAACGGCCAGCACAGCGAAGAAATTTTGAGCGAACGGCTTTCTTTGTCGTCGGGCGAGATCGCCCGGCTGGTCGATACGGGGGTCGTCGGCGTCGGGGCCGGGGGAGAGGACGGCCTATGACACTTCGTTCCGCGCTTGCTGCGGCCGAAACCTATCGCGCTGCCGCAGAGGCGGCGCTCGCCGAACGGCTTGTGCGGGTCCCGATCGACCGTGAGCAACGCGCGGCGCACGGTTTTGCCTGGGTCGCGACGACGGTCGCGGCGCTCGCGGCGACGCTCGACTGGTTCGAGGCGGGCGATGGGAAGAACCCCCTCGACGCAAAGATCGCCACGCTCGCCTTCGCCGAAAGCATCGGCCAGCTCGCCGGCGGGCTGCCGATGGGTCAGAATGAAATCTTCCGTCCCGCCGACCTCGGGCTGGGCGCGGCGGCGCGAACACTTGCGGACGCTTGTGCCGACCTGGTCGATGCCGATCATGCCGGCTTGCGCGCCGACGTTGCCGCCGCGCTCGCCGAGGGCGATTGGCCGAGCGAGACGCTGCACGATCCCGACCTCGACGCGATCCGCGATCAGTATCGCCGTTTCACCGACGCCGCGATCTTGCCCCACGCGCACGGCTGGCACCTTGCGAACGATTTGATACCCGATGCGACGGTGCAGGCGATGGCCGACCTCGGCACCTTCGGCGTCTGCATTCCCGAAGAATATGGCGGGCTCGGGCTCGGCAAGCTGGTGATGTGCATCGTCACCGAGGAATTGTCGCGCGGCTGGATCGGCACCGGCTCGCTCGGTACGCGGTCGGAGATCGCGGGCGAATTGATCGTCCACGGCGGCACCGACGCGCAAAAGGCCGAATGGCTGCCCCGCATCGCGAGCGGCGAGATTTTACCGACCGCGGTGTTCACCGAGCCCGATATCGGTTCCGATCTCGGTTCGCTGCAGACGCGGGCACGACTGGACGGTGACCATTGGGTCATCGACGGCGCGAAAAACTGGATCACCCACGCCGCGCGCTCGGACCTGATGACGTTGCTCGCGCGCACGCTGCCCGACGCCAAAGGCTATGCAGGCCTCTCTATGCTGCTCGTCCCCAAGCCGCGCGGGACCGAGGGCGATCCTTTCCCCGCCGGCGGCATGACCGGCAGCGAGATCGAGGTGCTCGGATATCGCGGCATGCGCGAATATGCGCTGCAGTTCGACGATATGACGGCGCCCGCCGACGCGCTGCTCGGCGGCGAGGAGGGGCAGGGGTTCAAGCAATTGATGCGCACTTTCGAAGGCGCGCGCATCCAGACCGCCGCGCGTGCGGTCGGCGTCGCGCGTCGCGCGCTCGAACTCGGGCTCGGCTATGCACTGACGCGCAAGCAGTTCGGCCGGGCGATCGTCCACTTCCCGCGCGTCTCGGACAAGCTCGCAATGAGCCTCGTCGATTTCGTCATGGCGCGCGAGCTCAGCTATGCCGCAGCGCGCGCCAAGGATTCGGGCAAGCGCTGCGATATCGAGGCGGGCATGGCGAAGCTGCTCGGCGCGCGCGCCGCATGGGCGAACGCCGACGCGGCGCTGCAGATCCACGGCGGCAACGGCTATGCGCTCGAATATGAAATCAGCCGTATTCTCTGTGACGCGCGCATCCTCAACATCTTCGAAGGCGCAGCGGAAATTCAGGCGCAGGTGATCGCGCGCGGGCTGGTCGAGGGCCGCAACTAGGGTCCTGACCCTAGAGCCAGAGCAAGGGCTGGCGCACCGGGAAATTGCGCACGACCTCGCCGATCGCGGGGTCGGGGTCCAGCCTGTACCACAGATCGAGCCAGTCGCTGTCTCGCCGTGCCATGCCGCCGAAAAGAAGGCTCGGCTGGCGCACCGGGAAGCCGTCCCAATATTCGATGTCGGGCGGTAGCGGCCATTTCACCTTGTCGGCGATAAAAGGTGCCATCCATGCGATCGCGCCGCCGATCGAACGGCCATCAGCCGTTTTCCAGTCGATCAACGCGCCCGTCCTCTCGCCGAGCAACCACGCCGAAGCGGCGAGCACGTCGAGGTTGAACAGCGAATAGGCATAGGGCTTGGTACGTGCGAGTTCGAGCGGCTGGCGGCCATCGAGTTCGATCTGGGTAGGGATGATGATCGTCCGGAGCCGGTTTCGCGCATCGTCCAAAATGTCGGTGCGGCCGAGCAATGCGGCAAAGGAGGTCGCCTGGAGCAGCCAGCAGGTGCCGTGGTTGTTTTTCTCGTCGCGTTCGGTGGTACCGAAGGGTGAGGTCGTGAGCCAGTTCAGATAGGCGGCGAACCAGCTTTCGACGTCTGCGTGGATCGCCGCGTAGCCGGGCGCGTCCTCGCGTGCGAACAAGGCCGCCGCGCGCGCGACCTCGACGATCTGCAGCGTGTCGATCACGCCGATCGCGCGGCCGCTGTTCACGCCGATGATCGCCTGCGCGTGATTGAGGTTGGGGTTCATCCGCGTTTTCGGATCGACGAACCATGCGGTCAGGTGACGCATCGCGGCGGCAGCGAAGCGCGGGGCGCGGGTGAGGTCCCACAGGGCAGCCAGCGCGGGGACGGTGCGGCCGAAAGCGATCAAGGCATCACGGTGACCATCGAACTTGTCGGGGTTTGATCGGCCGTCGCGGCGGATGTAGGCGCCCCCGGGGTTCGCTGGATCTGGCCACCAATAATCGCCTTCGGAATAATAATCCTGTTTGCCCGCGGGGCTGCGCGGCGCTGCGATCGCCGCAATGGTGCGGGGCGATGCCGCGAGCAGGGCGTCGGCTTGCGGCATCAGCCGGCGGCGCTCGATCGCGCGAATGTCGAATGCCTTTGGCGCCTTGGCCCATGCCGCCGGGGCGGCGAGCAAGGCGGCGATCAGCAGGGAGCGGCGCGCGATCATCGGGGCATTCTAGGGCAGCGAATGGCGCAGCAACAGGCCGCCACTGATGGAGCGCGGATAGGCGCCGGGTCCCCATATGTCATCGGCGCGAACCAGCAGCTCGTCGAGGGTTTCGGCGGGCCAGCCCTGCTCCCTGTACGGCCAGTCGGCGGCGCGGCCGCGATAGGCGGCGACATAGTCGGCTGCCTGTCGCAGCGACCGGCCCTTTTCCTCGGCATGATAGAGGTCGATACCAAGGCAGGCGGCGCTGTCGGCGAGCGTATAGGCGGCGGCGAGCGCATAGAGCGAATAATGAAAGCTGCGCGTCCGCGTCAGTTCGGCTGGCAGCGCGCCCGATGCGTCGACCTGCCGCGCGATCCGCGCTGCGGGAAAGGCGAGCGCGATCTTGCGCGCGATCCCGGGCTTGCGCGCGAACAGCGCGAAGCGCGCCACTTGCGCGTCATACCACAGGCCGTGGTTGTTCGATGCCTTGCCTTCTTCCTTGCCGTTGGCGCTTTTCAGCATCCAGTCGACATAGCGCGCGAACCAGTCTTCGAGCGCGCTGGTCTCGCCCGGCGTCAGCGCGCCCGACGGGCCGATCAGCCCTGCGGCGTCGATCACGCCGATGAAGCTCGCGCCGTCGAGCACGCCTTCGGGGCGTCCGTTCGACACGCCGGGGACGGCCTGCGCGTAATTCATGTTCGGGTTCATGCGCGTAGCCGGGTCGAGGAACCAGGTCCGGATCACGCGCGCGGTGCCTTCGGCATATTTGCGGTCGCCGCTGTAATAATAGGCGAGCGCGAGCGTGTCGGCCTCGTGCGTCATGCGGCTGAGCGCCGACCTGTCGAAGCGATTGCTCTCGATGTCGGGGTTGGTGTCGCCGTCGCGGCGGACATAGGCGCCTTTCGGATTGGCGGGGTTCGGCCACCAGTAACGCGCGAGGCTGACATAGTCGTGGCGGTCGCCCGACACGGGGATGCTGCGCTTGTCCATCACCGAGGCCGGTTTGGCCGCGAGCATCTTGTCGGCGCGGGCGATCAGGTCACGATAGGCGGCGCCCACCGCCGGGTCGCGCGCGAGGGCGGCCTTGATCGCGGTCAGCGCGTCGGGGCGCAGCGTAAAGGTGCGGCGGCCGTCGAAGGCCGCGGAATATCCCTCGCTCGCCGCACAGGCCGGCGCGGGTGCGGAAAAAGCCGCCGCCGCGTGCAAAGACGCGGCGGCGGCCAGTATAGCCCAAGGGAGTCGGGCTAAAGTCGTGGACGTCACAGGCGGACCCGGAAGCCGAAGAAATATTGCGTGCCGCCGCGCGACACTTCGGCGATGCTGTCGTAACCGCCCTTGTACATCACGTCGTTGGTGCCGGTGACGTTGAGCGCCTGCAGCTTCAGCTGGACATTCTTGGTCAGGTCGTACTGCGCCGACAGGTTGAGATAGGTGCCGCCGCGGATCTCGCGGTTGGTGCCGCCGTTGGGCTTGTAATAGCCCGAGCGGTAGCGAAGGTTCGCGCGCAGCGAGAGGCCCCATTTTTCGAACCAAACCGATCCGCTCGCGGTCCATTTCGACAGCCCGATCAGATTGGCCGGATCGATATAGTCGGCGATCGGCGAGGTATCGGGATATTCGAAATTGGCGAAAGCGCGGTTGACCGACCCCTGGATGCCGAGCCCGTCGAGCGGGTCGGGCAACCAGGTCAGCGCGTGGCTCGCCGTCGCCTCGACGCCATAAAGATGCCGCGTTTCGAGGTCGTTCGACGGCGCGACGGGGTTGATGGTGAAGGTCTCGGTCTCGCGCGGGCCGTTGTCGCGGATCGTGGTGACGGTGATGTCGGTCGGGATCGGTTCGGACCGCCCGATCACCGTGCCCTTCGCCCATTTATAATAGCCCGCAATCGAGATCAGCGTGTCCTTCGATGCGTAGAGCTCGAGACTGGCGTCGAGGTTCCACGCGCGCAGCGGCTTGAGGTTCGGGTTGCCGGTCGTCGCGTTGAAGATGATGTTGTCGACGCCCGAAGCGGCGGTCGTCGGGTTGAGGTTGATCCCCGCGCCAAAGCTTTCGATCCCCGACCGCGCGATCGCGCGATAGGCGGCGAGGCGCAGCTTGACCTCGTCCGACAGGTCGAAGGCGATGTTCGCGCTGGGCAGGAAATAATCATAGCTGCCCTTCGACCGGTTGGTCTGGAGCTGGCCGGTCGGGTCGACCGCTATGTCATAGGTGTCGTTGCCGCTGTCGATCGTCAGCAGGTAGGATTGGCGATAGCCGATCGACGTGATGTCGGTCTTGACCCAGCGCAGCCCGATATTGCCGCTGACCGGGACATTGCCGAGGTCGGAAGCGAAATTCGCCATCGCATAGGCGGCATAGATGCGTTCGGTGACGTCGATGTCGCTCGGGTCGCGGCCGTCGGCGGGATAGGGCAGCGCATCGTCGCTGCCGGTGAAGGTGCGGAACAGGCAGTCGTTGTCGAAGGTCGCCCATCTCGTGACGTTCGTCCCCATGCCTTTCATGTAGCGGGTGGTGGTGAAGGGGACGCGGCATTGCTGGTTCGCCTGCGCGATCAGCTGCGCCGGCGACTGGCCGTTCAGCGCGACGAGCGTGTTGAGGTCGCTATTGCGCGCATTGTCGTTGGTCCGGTGATGATCGGAGATCCGGCCGCCGAATTTGACCGAGGTGAAAAAGCCGTCGAGCTCGCGGTCGAGGTCGAGCCGCGCCGCCCAGATGCGGTCGGTGCGGTCGGTGACGAAGCGGTTGCGCGCATAGACCGAGTTGGCGGCGGTGGTCAGGAACAGGTCATGGTCGGTGATATCGAAATTATCGAAGGTCACATGGGGGACGACATCACCCTCTTCATAGCTCAGCTCGTAGCCGACCCGCCGGTTCGAGCGCATGCGCGTCTGCTTCTGCGTCTCGGTGCGGTGGCTGTTCGAATAGGAGCCGTCGAACGAAATATTCCAGCGATCGGGCGACCAGACCAGGCTGATACCCCCGCCGATATATTCCTCGATGCGGCGGCGCGTCTCGAGCTGGTTTTCGATGTTCGAATTGCCGCGATAGCGGATCAGCGCGCCCGGCGAATAGCCGTTGCTGCCGTTGCCGATCAGGATCGGCTGCACCCCGCGCAGCCCCTCGGCGATGCCGAGCACATTGCGATCCTCAAGGCTGTTGCGCTTCGAATATTGGCCGTCGATCGATATTTCGAAGTCGGACGAGGGGCGCCACTGGATCGCGCCGATCAGGCCGTCGCGCACTTCCGACGTCGACTGGGTGCGGAAGCTGCGCGACGAATTGGCGAAATAATAGTCGCCGCGCGTCTCGCCGACGAGGACGGGCGGCGCGCCGGTGCTCGGCGCGACCGAGCGCGGCCCGGTCGCGAAGGTGCAATTGGCGCCCGCGCCCGCGGCAACCTGCGACGCGGCCGATCCCGTCACCAGCCAGGGGTTGTTCGCCGATGTGTTGCACAGCTGGAAGGTCGAATTGGCGTTGTAATAATCTTCGGGCGCGGTGGTGTCCTGCCGCTGATAGCCGATCGAGACGCCGATATCGCCGATGCCGGTCGAGAACTGATCGGCGTAGGAGAAGTTCGCGCGGTAACCGAGCCCGTCATGCTGGTAGACGTCATTGTCCTGCGGCTGGAAATCGCCGCGCACTTCGAACTGGATGCGGCGCTTGCCATAGTCGAGCGGCTTCATCGACCTGAGTTCGATCACCCCGCCGACGCCGCCTTCGAGAAAGTCGGCGCGCTGTGATTTATAGACGAGGACGCCATTGACCAGTTCGGACGGGAATTGCTGGAAGGCGACCGAACGGTCGGGGCCCGCGGTCGATACCTCGCGCCCGTTGAAGGTCGAAAAGCTCAGCGTCGGGCCAAGGCCGCGTACCGACAGTTCGTTGGCGTTGCCCTTGAAGCGGTCGGCCGACACACCGACGATGCGTTCGAGCGTGTCGCCGACCGAATTGTCCGGCGTCGCGCCGATTTCGTCGCTGACGAGTCCGTCGACGACGACGTCGGCGTCGCGCTTGAACGCGATGGAGCTGCGCTGCGTCGCGCGCGTCCCGGTGACGAGGATTTCATCGCCGCCGATATCGCCGGTCGCGGGATCGACACTTTCGGGAGCGTCGGCCGGGGCTTCCTGCGCGAAGGCTGGAACCGCGATGAAAAGCGCGGCGGAGGCAAGCAGCGACGTGCGAACCAGCGAGACCGATGATGACTTCATATTCTTCCCTCCCATGCCGCCCGGCTGGACGACGTCGACCCGATTGATACCGGTGTCACTTTCATATGTAATACAACTTGAAATATGTAATACAAATTTCAGCTCACAAGTCAACGCCCCCCGACCGCGTCGCCGGCTTTGGCGAACGGAGCGGGTCAGAGCGTTGATTTTATGATCGAATTAGCGGCGCGCGCGCTTTTTCGTGAGATCGTACATCGCCGTGCCGGCAAGCAGATAGGCGCCCGAACCGTAGAATTGCGTTTCCTTGGCGGAGACGCTGTCGGGGCGATCGCCGACTTGTTGCACCCAGCCGAGCATCCCATCGGGCTGCACCGCGCGCTGCAGTGCGGCCCAGCCGCGCACCGCGGCGGGCTCATAGGTCGCGCGGTCGAGCAGGCCCTTGTCGACACCCCATGCGAAGGCATAGGTGAAAAAGGCGGTGCCGCTCGATTCGGGCGGTGTGCCGGGGTCGTTGTCGAGCAGCGAAGCCGGCCAATAGCCGTCTGCCTTTTGCAGCGTCACGAGCTTCGCCGCCATGTCCTTGAACAATTTCTCATAATAGGGGCGCTGCGGGTCCTTCTTGTCCAGCACCTGCAACACGCGGACCAGACCGCCCATCACCCAGCCGTTGCCCCGGCTCCAGAACAGCTTGCGCCCCTTGGCGTCGCGCATGTCGAAAAAGCGGCTATCGCGGAAATAGAGCTGCTCCGACGGGTCGAAGAGATAGTCGGTCGTCGCCCTCCACTCCTCGTGCACAAAATCGGCATAGCGTTTGTCGCCGGTCGCCTCGGCGAGGCGGAGCATCGTCGGCGGCGCCATGAACAGTGCATCGCACCAGCACCAGCGGTCGGTGCAGGTCGACGTGCCCTTTCCGGGCGCTACGGGAATGAATTCGAGGCCGATCGTCGGACGGTTGGCGAGCACATGGTCGAAATAGATACGCATCGGCGCGATCGCTTTCTTGCCCTCGCCATTTTGCGCCGCCCACAGCCACGCCTGCCCGATCAGTTGGTCGTCGGCGTGAAAGGGCAGGTCGCCCATCTGCCATTTTTCGGCGCGGCCGAGATCGAGGAGCGGCTTGGCATAAGCCTTGTCGCGGTTCGCGAGCTCGGTGAGTGCGATCCAGAAGGTCGCCTGCTGCCAGTCGCGCACTTCCTGCACGCTCTTGCGCGCGGCGGGCATCGTCGCCCAGTTGGTGCGGTTGGCGAGCTGCCAGTCGGCGACGCGCTTCGTTTCGGCGAGGATCGTCGCGGGCTTCGGCATGGCCAGCTCGGCGGGAGCGACCGCGGCGGCGGGGCTGCTCATCATCAGGGCAAAGAGGCTCAGCGACATGATGTTTCCTTTACGGGCGTGAGTGCGATCGAAGACAGGGTGAAGCGCATCGGCGCGCTCGACGACAGCGCGAAGGGCGCGGTGATGGTGTCGAGCTTCGCCTCTGGCAGGCAGGCGAGCGGGATTGCCAGCGTCTGCCAGCCCTTGCCGGCGATAGCGGCAAGGCGCGGCGCGATGTCGAGCCGCGCGGTGCAGCCGGGCCCGCAGCGCAGTTCGAGCGTCGCGGGGCCGGTCGGTGCCCGATCGACGCGGAGGTCGATCGCCAGCGCGAGCGGTCCGGCGCGCGACAGGTCGGCCGCGCGCGGGTTGGCGACGATCAATGCCCCGCGCGACTTACCCGACCAGGCGATCTCGCGCGCATCTTCCTGCGCATCGCGGTCGACCGGACGCACTGCGATCGCGCCATTGTCGGCGGCGCCGCTGATCACCTGCGGGCTATCGTTCGCGCCGTCGATCTGGAGCAGCCGGGTGCCGACCGCACGCCCGTGCGCGAAGATCGGGCCGGCGAGCGGTTGTTCGATGACGATGCCGGGCTCTTCGGAAAGCTCGGGCACTGGCTGGCGGTCGGCGAGGGTGAGGCCATAGCCGAAGGCATAGAGCGGCTTGTAATCGGCATCGCCGATGTTGAGCGGCGCGCCTTTGGCGTCGGCGGGCCACGAGAAGGGGAGCTTGCCCTTGAAGTCGGCCTTGCCGAACAGCAGATCGGCGACACCGCCGCCTTCCGACCCCGGCAGCCATGCCGCGATGAAGGCGTCGGCGGCGTTGATGTGGCGATTGACCCAGAGCGGACGGCCCGAAAGGAAGATCGCGACCACCGGGATGCCCGCGGCCTTCAGCCGCTTCATCGTGTCGAGATTGCCGCGTGTGTCGTCGAAATAGAGGTCGGCGCGGTCGCCCTGGAATTCGGCATAGGGATCTTCGCCGAAGACGACGATCGCGGCGTCGGGCTTGACCGTATAGCGGCCGTCGGCCGACAGCTCGGCAGTGCCGCCGCTCGCGGTCGCCGCGTCGCGCACGCCGGCGAAAATCGAGGTCGCACCCGGGAAATGCTCGGGCTTTGTGCCGGTTCCCTGCCAGGTCAGCGTCCAGCCGCCCGACTGCTTGGCGACATTGTCAGCGCCGTCGCCCGCGACGAGGATGCGCGCGTTGGCCTTGAGCGGGAGGGCGCCATTGTTCTTGAGCAGGACGAGCGATTCGCGCACTGCCTGCCGGGCGACCGCGCGATGCTCGGGCGAGCCGAGCAGTTCGGTGCGACCGGCATAGGGGCGCGACGAAGGCTTGCCCGCTTCGAACAGCCCGGCGTGCTGCTTGAGGCGCAGGATACGGCGCACCGCATCGTCGAGCCGCGCCATCGGCAGCGTGCCCGACCGAGCGGCTGCGAGTGTCGAGGCGTAGAGTCCCTTCCAGCTCGCAGGCCCCATATAAAGGTCGAGCCCCGCGGCGATCGAGGCGGGGCAGTCGGTCGGCGAACAGCCGGGCACCTTGGCGTGCCCGTCCCAGTCGCCGACGACAAGCCCGTCGAAGCCCCAGCGCCGTTTGAGCACGCCGGTGAGCAGGCTGGCATTGCCGTGCATCTTGACGCCATTCCATCCCGAGAAGCTCGCCATCACGCTCTGCACATCGGCCCCCAGCGCGGCGACGTAGGCGGGTGCGTGGAGGCGGATCAGTTCGGTCTCGTCGATCTGCGCATCGCCGCGGTCGCGCCCGTCCGTCGTGCCACCGTCGGCAAGGAAATGTTTGGCGGTGGCGATGATGTGCGGGCCCTTCAGCCAGTCGGGATCGCCGCGGCGGCCCTGGATGCCGTGGACGAGCGCCGCGGCATAGGATTCGGCGATTGCCGGATCCTCGCCGAAGCTTTCATAGGTGCGCCCCCAGCGGTCGTCGCGCGCGACCGCGATCGTCGGCGCGAAGGTCCAGTCGAGCCCGGTGACACGCATTTCGATCGCCGTCGCCTGCCCGATCCTTTCCATCAGCGCGGGGTTCCTTGCCGCGCCGAGCCCGATATTGTGCGGGAACAGCGTCGCGCCGACGATATTGTTGTGGCCGTGCACCGCGTCCGATCCCCACATCACGGGGATACGCGGCAGATTGCCGTTCGGGCGCATCGACGCCGCATAATAGGCGTCGGCCGCCGCGACCCACGCCGAGGCCGGACCGAATTCGTCGCCGCTGGGCGACGAGCTGCCGCCGTTGAGGACCGAACCGAGGTGATAGGTCGCGACGTCCTCGGGCGTCGTGCTGCCGATATCGCCCTGGATGATCTGACCGACCTTCTGCTCGAGCGACATCGCCGCGATCAGCGCGTCGATCCGCCGTTCGGTGGAGGTGTCGGCAGCGGGCGCGGGCAACGCGGGCCAGGATTCGGGATGCGCGGTGCCGCTGGCCTCGGCGGCGGGCGACGCGGAGCCTGAAAACAGCGCCGCCGTAGACAGGCTTGCCACGGCCAAGGCGCGCCAGGCGCTTCGCATCACTTGCCTTCTCCCTTGTGAATCGGTCGGGTTTTTACCTTGACACCGGTGACATACCTCTTTCCTTTTGGCGCAAGTGTCAATAAGGTTGTCACACAACTAGTCCAAATGGCGATGAGGGGATGGAATGCCGAAGATCGTGTCAGCCCGGGTGATATTGACCTCGCCGGGCCGCAATTTCACGACGCTGAAGATCGAGTGCGACGACGGGACGACCGGCGTCGGCGACGCGACGCTCAACGGCCGCGAACTCGCGGTCGCGGCCTATCTGTCCGAACATGTTGTCCCCTGCCTGATCGGGCGCGACGCGCATCGGATCGAGGATATCTGGCAATATCTCTACAAGGGCGCCTATTGGCGCCGCGGCCCGGTGACGATGGCGGCGATCGCCGCGGTCGACATGGCGCTGTGGGACATCAAGGGCAAGGTCGCAGGGCTGCCGGTCTATCAATTGCTCGGCGGCGCGGCGCGCGAGGGGTGCATGGTCTATGGCCATGCCAATGGCACGACGATCGCCGACACGATCGAGGCGGCGCTCGACTATCAGCGGCAGGGCTATAAGGCGATCCGGCTGCAATGCGGTGTGCCGGGGATGGCGTCGACCTATGGCGTCAGCAAGGACCGCTATTTCTACGAGCCCGCCGACAACGACCTGCCGACGGAAAATGTCTGGTCGACGGCGAAATATATGCGCGTCGTGCCCGAACTTTTCGCCGCGGCGCGCGAGGCGCTCGGCTGGGACGTCCACCTGCTCCACGACGTCCACCACCGGCTGACCCCGATCGAGGCGGCGCGGCTCGGCAAGGATCTGGAGCCGTACCGGCCGTTCTGGATCGAGGATGCGACGCCCGCCGAGGATCAGGACGCGTTTCGCCTCATTCGCCAGCATACGATGACGCCGCTCGCGGTCGGCGAGATTTTCTCCTCGGTGTGGGACTGCAAGGCGCTGATCGAAAACCGCCTGATCGACTATATCCGCGCGACGGTGCTCCACGCGGGCGGCATCACCCATATGCGCCAGATCGCGTCGCTTGCCGATCTGTACCAGGTCCGCACCGGCTGCCATGGCGCGACCGACCTGTCGCCGGTGACGATGGCGGCGGCGCTTCATCTGGGGCTCTCGATTCCCAACTTCGGGGTGCAGGAATATATGCGCCACACGACCGAGACCGATGCGGTCTTCCCGCACGCCTGGCGCTTCGCCGACGGCATGCTCCATCCGGGCGACGCGCCAGGACTCGGGGTCGACATCGACGAGGCACTCGCCGAAACCTTTCCTTATGCCCGCGCCTATCTGCCGGTAAACCGGCTCGAGGACGGGACGATGTGGAGCTGGTGATGCGTCCGGCCCTTCTGGCGCTCGTCCTTCTGGCCGTCCCGGTGGTGGCAGCGGGGCATGAGCCGCTCCGGCCGGGCACCGTCGAGGAGCAGAAGGGGCGCGCCGCGGTCGTGATTGCCGACTATCGCTTCGACGACCTGCTCTGGGAAAACGACCGCGTCGCGCATCGCATCTACGGCCGCGCGCTCGAAAAGGCCGAGCCGCCGTCGTCGTCGGGGATCGATGCATGGGGCAAGCGCGTGCGCTGGCCCTTCATGGACCGGCAGCTGCGCACCGGCGACCAGCATGCCGATCATGGCGAGGGGATCGATTTCTATAATGTCGGCACCGGGCGCGGCACGGGCGGGCTTGGCATCTGGTATGACAACAAGCTCTGGACCTCGCGCAACTATGTCCGCCCGCATATCCTGCAATCGGGGCCCGACGTCGCCGACTTCACCGTCGATTACGACCCCTGGCCCGTCGACACGCAGCGCACGGTGCGCGAAACGCGGCGCTTCACCTTGCCGGCGGGGACGAATTTCACCCGGATGACCTCGACCATCGCGTCGAGCAGCGATGCCGAATTGATCGTTGCGATCGGCATTTCGAAACGGCCGACGGGCGGCGGCAAGCCTGGCGAGATCGAAAAAGACAGCGCGGGCGCGCGCATGAGCTGGTGGGGCCCGGCCGACGGAGAAAAGGGGCGGATGGCCGCGGCGGTGATCGTCGACCCCGCCACTTTTGCCGGTTTTGCGGAGGATGCCGACAATTATCTGCTGCTCGTGCGTGTGCAGCCAGGGCAGCCCTTTGTCTATTATAGCGGCGCGGCGTGGGACCGCGGCGGCGATTTCGCCACGCGCGACGCCTGGAATAGCTATGTCGATGCGCAGCGCCCCGATTTCCGGCCCTAGCCAGTTTCGAAACGCGATGATAACGCATAGTCCATGGCGGTAACCAAGGCGGCATCGCTGGCCGACGATCTGGTCCAGCGTTTCGAGGAGCAGATCGAAACGGGCGAAATGCCCGTCGGATCGCGTTTCCCGACCGAAAAAGAAATCACCGAGACGTTCGGCGTCAGCCGCACCGTCGTGCGCGAGGCCTATTCGCGGCTTGCGGCGCGCGGCCTGCTGGTATCGCGGCGCGGGTCGGGTGCCTATGTTCCCGACGGTGCCCAATATCGCGCCTTCCAGGTGACGGCCGAGGAAGTCGGCGAAATCGACGACGTGCTGAAGCTGCTCGAAATGCGGATGGGGTTCGAGGCCGAGATGGCCGACCTCGCGGCGCGGCGGCGGACCGATGCCGACCTCTCCCAGTTGCGGCGCACGCTCGCCGCGATGGAGGAAAGCCGCGATGTGGATGCGTCGGTCGCCGCCGATGCTGCCTTCCACGCCGCGATCGCCAGCGCGACGGGCAATCCCTATTTCCTCCGTTTCACCCAGTTTCTCGGGGTGCGGCTGGTACCCTCGCGGCGGCTTTACCTGCAGGGCGACGATCCGGTGCGGCACCAGCGTTACGCGCATACGATCAATCGCGATCATGAGGCGATCTACGCCGCGATCGAGGCCGGCGATCCCGCCGCGGCACGCCGCGCGTCGCGCCGCCATATCGAAAAATCGATCCTGCGCTATCGCACCTTGAAGGAAAGCGGCGGCGATCTGCCGACGGGCTAAAGCCTTAGTGAGCTAAGTGTCCCGCGAATCATCGCTAGCCGGGAAAAATTTTTGCGGGCCCGGGCGGTTCGACACAGATGGATATAACATACGGTTTTTAAATTGCTTTTCTGTGTGTCACTGCCCGTTCTGGGCCACGAATCACCCGGCACACCAACTTGATTTCGACTCGTGATGCTCTATTCCAGCGGCGTGCAAGGCGACCCCGACAATTACATGAGCCTGCTGTCGGCGGCGCAGATTGAAACGTTGCGGCATGTTTACGAGCACAAAAATTCCAAGCAAATCGCCAGCCTGATGAATGTGTCACCGCATACGGTGGACGAGCGCGTGCGACGCGTTCTTAAAAAACTCAATGTTTCCAATAGGATAGAGGCGGCGCGGATTCTGGCGGTTAACGGTGTCTTCGACCATGTTACCCCTTATCAGCCTTTGACATATCAATTGATCGACCTAGGCGACCTATCCCCCGCCGACGATGCGGAAGCGGGGCGCAGTTCGTTTCGGCGATTATTCGACATCGGTTCGCCATTCCCGACCGCGTCCCAGCCGGCCAACCGGCATGGGTTGATGGAAAGGATAATCTGGCCGATCCTGATCGCGTTTGCGACGATTTTGGCTTTCTCCGCCCTCTATTCGATCCTTGTCGGACTTGGTCGCGTGATGACCTGAATGTTCGAACCGAATGCTGCGGGGGGGAACCGGTAGCATTCTTTTTCAAGGAAAAAGATAATGCTGAATCAACGAGTTTCTGCGGCGAAGAAAATCGCCTCCGACCTTCATCTGGCCGAAGATGCCATCGACGAGGCGATGATCCGTATCGCCCAGCTCGCCGCCACGCTGCCCACCGCGCGCCGCGAGACCAACATGTCGGCGATCGTCGGCCAGGAAGCGATGGCCAAGGTGGCGCATGCGCTCGCCGCCGCCGGCGAAGTCCGCCAGCTCCTGACCGACGCGCACCTCGCGCTGACCGTCACCCAGAAGGAAGTCGGCCTCGGGACGCGGATGTTCGGTGCGGGCGTCAAGCCGGCGGCCAAGCTCGACGAAGGCAGCAACGACCAGTCGGACGCCGCGGTCGCAGCCCTGCCGCTCGCGCAGGCCTCTTGATCGTCTGGAAAGGTTGACAGCCACATGTGGTCCGTGGCGATCTATTATCTTGTACTGCTCATCACGGTGGCCGTCGCGATCAAGCGCGGCGGTCCCCTCGAGCGGTGGGCGGCCTACACCGCATTGATCGCCTCGATCCTCACCAGCGCCGTAAACCCCTTTCCGACCTGGACCGATATCGAACTGAATATCTTCGTCATCGACGTGCTGGTTCTGCTGAGCTTCTGGCTTATCGCCCTGAAGACGCACAGTTTCTGGCCGTACTGGATCACCGGATGGCAATTGATCGCCATTTTCGGCCACATCCAGAAATATATGTTTTCGGAGATATTGGCGCGGCCCTATTCGCTCCTGTCAGTTTATATATCCTATCCCATCCTGCTGCTGATTATCTACGCGTCAGGATCGTCCAGTCGTCAGAAGGATGTTGCGGCCTAGTGCGTGGCTCCCCCGGGGGCATCGTCACATGCAGCAATTTTCGAACCAAGAAATTGCCGAACTGAAATCGCGCGTGGACCAGATCCACGACCTGCTGGCGAGCCGTGGCGAAGCGCCGGTGCCCGCGTCGCGCCTTGCGCCTGTGGCGCCCGGCGACGCATCGCCGGCACCGGCGTTGCTCGAGCAGGTGTCGTTCAGCATCCGGATGCGGCGAATACGCCGCAGCCATTTCGGCAGCGCGGAGCTGTCGGGGCCGGTGTGGGACATGATGCTCGACCTGATGCTGGCGAATACGCACGGCCGGGCGCTCAGCGCCAGCGACCTCGCAACGGGTGCTGCGGTCCCCCTGTCGTCGGGGCTTCGCATGATCGCCGCGCTCGAACGGCTCGGCCTGGCACAGCGCTCGATCGACGAACGCGACAGGCGGCGCACGATCGTCCGGCTGACCGAAAGCGGGATCGAACGGATGGCGAGCTATTTCGATAAGATCGGCGCCGCTTGGCAGGATATCCGGCCGATGGCCGCCTGATCGCCGGCCCCAGGAGAGGGCGGCGAGCATTTGCGCGCCGCGACCCTATTCGGTCATCGAGCGCATCATCCGGTCGACCTTCGCCATCGCTTCGCGCTTGATCTGGCAGATGCGCGCCGCGCTGACGTCGAGCGTCAGTCCGATTTCGTGCAGGTTGAGCTCTTCGAAGAAATAGAGCTGCAGCACCATCTGCTCGCGCTCGGACAGATGCGCGATGCATTGGCGCAGCGCTCCCATCATATCCTCCTGCTCGCATTTTTCGCCGGCGCCGATACTTTCGTCCGCCGCCAGAAAGGCGCCGACATCGGTCAGTTCGTCGAGCGACGTCGAACGGCCGTGCGTTGCATTGCGTTCGAGCGCGAAATATTCCTCGGGCTGCATGCCCAGCGCCTCGGCCATTTCCGCCGCGGTCGGCGCGCGCATCAATTGCTGCTCAAGCGCCCCGCGCGTCGCTGCCAGCCGTTTCGCCGCGACCATCGCCGAACGGCCGACGTCGGCCTCACGGCGGAGTTGGTCGATCATCGCGCCGCGAATGCGCGTCGTGGCGTAAGTGGCAAAGGCGAAACCGCGTTCTTCATAATGGCGACTCGCCTCGATCAGCGCGATCAGCCCGGTCTGGATCAGGTCGTCGAGTTCGCTCGTCCGCGACACGCGCGAAAAGACCTGCCAGGCGATCTTGCGGACCAGCGGCGAATATTCCTCGACCAGCGCTTCGACGCTTTCGCCATAGCGATGCGAACGCGGCGCGCGGCTGGCGACGCCGGCAAATTGCTCGGCGGGCTCAATTCTCATGCGGTTGGTCCTCCATATGGGCCTCGGGCCCGTTCGCGAGGCGCGGCACTTCGGCGCCGATCGTCGCGACGATTTCGGTTTGTTTGGTGGCCGGAATTTCGAGATAGGAAATCACGGCGACGTCGGGGAATGTTGCGCGGACGAGCCGCGACAGCGCCGAACGGCAGATCGGCGAGGCGACGAGCGCAAAGCTGCGTGTCTGCAGCAGCAGCGGTTCGACCGCTTGCCCGACCTGTTCGATGATCTTCATCGCCATGCCATGTTCGAACGGCCATTCGGCGCCGGGGTTGGCGCGAACCGACTGATTCAGCAGCATCTCGATTTCGGGGCTGAAGGTGACGACGGGCAGCGGCATCCGGCTCGGCACGATCGTCTGGACGATCAGCGCACCGATACGCTGGCGCACCGATTCGACCAGGTCGATCTCGCCAAGCTGCTGGCCCGCCAACGAGACCATCGCCTCTGCGATCTTGCGGAAATCGCGCAAGGGGACGCGTTCGACGAGCAAAGATTTGCAGAGGCTTGCGACGCGCGGCAACGAATAGCCCTGCGGGCTGAGATTCTGCGCGAGCTGCGGATAATGCGTCTTGAGATTGTCGATCAGCGCCTGCGCATCGTCGATGCCGAACAATTCGGCGGCCGAGCCGACGATGCTGTTGTTGAGGTGCGTCGCGACGACGGTAGCCGGATCGACGACGGTATAGCCCGCCGCGATGGCGTCATTCTGCGTCGCCTTCGGAATCCACAGCGCGTCGAGGCCGAAGGTCGGATCCTTGCACGGGCGTCCCGCGACCTTGGTGACCAGATCGCCCGAATCGAGCGCGAGCATTTCGTGGGGAAAGACCTCGTCCTCGCCCACGATCACGCCGGCGACCGAAATGCGATAGACGTTGCCGGGAAGCGACAGGTCGTCGGTGACCTTCACCGGCGGGACGACGAAGCCGAGTTCCTTCGACAATTGACGGCGGATGCCCGTGATCCGCGTCATCAGCGGCGAACCCTTGCGTTCGTCGACGAGGGTGACGAGCGCATAGCCGATTTCGAGCTGGCACGCGCTGGCATCGCTGACGTCCGACCATTCGATCAGCGACGGGTCGGGCGCGGGGGCCACCGGTTCGGGCGCGTCGGCGACGGCGGCAGCGGCACGGCGAAGTTGCCAGCCGATCGTGAAGGACAGTGCGGCGGCCGGCAGGATCAGCATCTGCGGCATCGCCGGGACCAGGCCGAGGATGAACAGGATGCCGCCGACCGCCATCCAGATCGCTGGCGACGAAAACTGGCTGCCGATCTGACCGCTGAGGTCGAACGGCGACGAAACGCGGGTGACGATCGCCGCCGCGGCGATCGACAGCAGCAGCGCGGGAATCTGCGCGACGAGCGCGTCGCCGATCGCCAGCGTGATGTAGGTGCTGCCGGCTTCGGAGAAGCTGAGCCCATGACTGAAGATGCCGAGAATCAGACCGCCGACGATGTTGACGAACAGGATCAGCAGCCCGGCGACTGCGTCGCCCTTCACGAATTTCGACGCGCCGTCCATCGAACCGTAGAAATCGGCTTCGGTGCCGACTTCGACGCGGCGTGCCTTGGCCTCCTCGGGGGTCAGCAACCCGGCGTTGAGGTCGGCGTCGATCGCCATCTGCTTGCCGGGAAGCGCGTCGAGGGTGAAGCGTGCGGAGACTTCGGATACGCGCCCGGCGCCCTTGGTGATGACGATCAGGTTGATGATCATCAGCACGAAAAAGACGAAGAGGCCGACGACATAGTCGCCGCCGATCAGCACCTGGCCGAACGCCTCGATGACATGGCCAGCCGATGCGGTACCTTCGTGGCCATGGACCAGCACGACGCGCGTCGACGCGACGTTGAGCGCGAGGCGGAACAGCGTCGCGAGCAGCAGCACGGTCGGGAAAGCCGAAAAATCGAGCGGTTTCGAGGCCTGCAAGGCGACCATCAGGATCAGCAGGCTGATCATGATATTGGCGACAAAGCTGATGTCGAGGATCAGCGGCGAGACCGGGATGACCATCAGCCCGACGAGAATCAGCATCCCTGCGGGCAGCGCCGAAGCGCCGGCGATGCGCGCGAAGCTGCGCGCGTTCAGGCCGGGGGTCATGCCGTGCCTCCCGAAAGTGAGGCGAGCCGCCGATAGGCATCGGCGGCAAAGCCCATCGAGAGCTTTTTCGGCATAGGCTGGATATCCATCATCTGAAGCGGCGGACGCCCCCCGCCGGCGCCGGCAAGACCACTCGAACTGCTCGCCTCGGCGTGCCAGCCCGAGGGGGCGAAGGGCTTGATATTCTCGATCTTGCCACCTTCTTCGAGTTTCACGCGAAACCGTTCGCGGATCTCGGCAAGGCTGCGCATGCCGCCGTCGGACGCATAGAAGATCGACCGGTTGGCGGCGGCAGCTTCGGGCATCATCGTTGCGCCCGGCTGGTCGGGATTGGCTTCGAGCGCCGACAGGAATTTGGCGGCGCCGCCTGATCCCAGGAAATGCGCGAGATAGAGATCGACGGGTTCGGCGTTGCGGCCGATCCGGCTTTCGAGATAGGCGCGGTTGTCGCCGGTCAGCGCTGCCGCCATGTTCGACGAAGCCGCCGGGTCGTCGCGCAGGTCGAATATCTGCTGGCGCAGCGCCGGATCGGCGACCGACAGCCGGCCTGACGCGTCGCGACCGATCGCGTCGGCGGCCCAGGCAAGGCCATGATCGGCGCCATGCCGGTCGAGCGTCGCGAGCCAGGTCTGTTTGGTGAATTGATACAGGCCGCGTGCCGATGAGGTCGGCGCCTTGGCGGTCGGGTTGTAGCCGCTTTCGACGCGCGCGACGTCGACCAGATAGTCGAAATCGATTCCGGTGCGCGCCGACGCATTCTGGACCGCGTCCATCACGGGCGTGGCGATGCGGGTCGGGCCCTGAGGATTGTTGATGGCGTTCATGGCTATGGTTCCGCTGGTTCAGCAGACCAAAAGCAATCATCGTGCCATTTACGGTTGATCCCTGTAAGTCACAGGATTATCAATAGCTTATTGCTACTCCGCGATGGTGCGTGCCGCGGATTTCGTGGTTTCTGTCAATCCTCTGACGCGTCCAGTCTTTCAGGATGTTGACACGGATCGCGGCGGCTTCGAGCTGTCCGAGCGTCTTGCCGATCAGCAACTGCGCACGAAGTTCGCTGCCTGCGGGAATCCCCGCGCCGCGGAACAGGATCACTGCGGTTGCCAGTTCCTCGGTCGCGGCGATGATTGCGCCGGCGTCATGTCCGTCGAGCGCGCCGACCAGCGCGTCGAGCCGCGATTGTACTTCGTCGAGCATCATTCGGCCCCACGGCCGTGGAAATCGAGCATGGCACTCGCGATGATCGCGGGATGGACGCCATAGCTGCCGTTGGCGATCGCGGTGCGCAGCGACGCGACGCGCGCGACGTCGATCGGCGGCGCTTCGTTGGCAAGGTTGCCCGCCAGGCGCGTCAGGCGCGCGGTGGGCAGGCTGTCCTGTGTCGCCTGCAGAGGCGCGGCGGTGTGCGCCGGCGCAGCGCTGCCGCTGGCGACGCCGCGGAGCGGGTTCGTGCGGACGATGCCGCCGATGGGTCCGATCTTGCTGTCACCCGACATAATGCCTCCATCCGATGCCGTCAGAAAAGTGACGACGCGGTTCACGAAGGCTTTAACGGACGCTGGCGGGGACGATTAAGGCGGGGCGACGCAAAAAAGAAAAAGAAAGGCCCGGTGCCGTCGGAAAGCCGACGGCACCGGGCCGGTGGGTGGCTAATCGTGAAAAGCGGCGGGCCGGGGTGGCGGATCAGTCGGCCATGCGCGCGCGGCCGGCGCCGGTGACGACGGCGCTCAGGGTCGATTTCGCGTCGTTGCCACGCAGCGCGATGGTTTCGCCGATACGGCCGTCCTCGTTTGCGATCGCGGCATAGCTGATCGAAAAGCTTTCGGTTTCGATCGTGACCCGAACATTGTCGCCGCGGCGGATTACGGGAGCGCTCGCGCTCGGCCGGGAAAAGCCAGCAGCTGCGGGTGCCGCCTCGGCCGGGCCGGTCATCGGTACGCGCAGACGCCAGCCGAGCGAGTTGCAGCGGACAGCGAGCGTATGGGCATCGAGGGGGGTGACCGATGCCTGTTCGGGGCAGCGCGCCAGTTTGATGCGACGGTCGACCGGGGTCGCGTTGCGGCCCATGGCGTTGGCGACCATGGCGGTCAGCACGTCGATCGTCTGCCAGTCCTCATTGGCCTGCTGGGCGTGTGCCGGAACGGCGGTGCATGCGCCGATCGCGGCGAGGCTTGCGAGAAATTTGTGCGACACGGTTCCATCTCCTTCGGTCCAAATGGTTGCCCGCAGGGGTGCAGGAAGCGTGCCAGTCGCGGATTGGCGTGCAGTTCGGGCGTGCGGCATGGGCGCTTGTCGGTTTTTTGACGAGCCCCCTTGCCGGTTTGCCGATGCTGCATCTAAAATATTGAAAATAATAGATAAATAAAGTTTGGCACGTCCATTGCATCATGCCTTGGTGTTTCCGCGTGTCCGTGGCCGATCGGTCCGGAACCCGGCGAAAGGAATGAGATGATGGCATCCGAGAAACTCTTTGGCCTGCATGCAACAGCGCTCCAGCTGCGCAGCCAGCGCATGATGATGCTCGCGTCGAACATCGCGAATGCCGCGACCCCCGGCTACAAGGCGCGCGACCTCGATTTCGCCAAGGCGCTCGACCTCGCGAAGCAGGGCGGTTCGACCGAGGGCGCCATTGCCTATCGCGTCCCGGTCCAGGCGTCGCTCGATGGCAACACCGTCGAGATGGCAACCGAGCAGACCGCCTATGCCGAAAATGCGCTCGCCTACCGGTCGAGCCTCGCTTTCCTGTCGGGGCGCATCAACACGCTCTCGCGCGCGCTGAAGGGCGAATGAGGATGAACGGCAATTTCTCCGTCTTCGACATCAGCGGCCGCGCGATGTCGGCGCAGCTTGTCCGGCTCAACGCCACCGCGTCGAACCTCGCCAATGCGGGAACGACGGCGGGCAGCGAGGCGGGCGCCTATCGTTCGCTCAAGCCCGTCTTTCGTTCGGTGATGGACGGGCAGGGCCGCGCGACCGTCGCGGTCGACCAGGTCACGACGTCGAAAATGGCACCGTCGAAGCGCCACGATCCGTCGAACCCGCTCGCCGATGCGGACGGCAATGTCTGGGAAGCGGCGGTCGATAGCGCCGCCGAGATGGTCGAGATGGTCGAGACCGCGCGCCAGTATCAGAACAATGTGCAGGTCCTCGAAACCGCGAAGGGCCTGATCAACGAAACACTCAGGATGGGACAGTAAGATGAGCGTCTACAGCGTCACCAATAACAGCAACCCGGTTTTCCAGCCCAAGGGCGGCAAGCAGATGGATCAGAGCGATTTCATGCGCCTGATGACGGCGCAGCTGTCGCAGCAGGATCCGTTCAATCCGGTCGATAACCAGCAGATGGTTGCGCAGATGGCGCAATTCTCGAGCCTCGCCGGAATCAGCGAGACCAACACCGCGCTCGCGAAGATTTCGGAGCAGCTCACGGCGCAGACCCAGCTCCTCAAGGACATCAAGGCCGCCACGCCGGCGCCCACCCCCACCACGCAGGAAGGATAAGTCCATGTCATTCTACACTTCGCTTTCGGGTCTCAAGGGCGCGCAGACCGACATGTCGGTCATCTCGAACAATATCGCCAACGCCGGCGCTATCGGCTTCAAGCGCAGCAAGGCGCAGTTCGGCGACATCTTCGCTTCGTCGCCGACGCAGTCGACCAAGATGATCGCGGGACAGGGCACGCGCCTCAACGGCATCACCCAGCAGTTCACGCAGGGCTCGTACGAGGCGAGCGAAAAGACGCTCGACCTCGCGATCGTCGGCGAAGGCATGTTCATCGTGAAAGGCGATCCGCCGCGCGAGCAGGTGACCTACACGCGCAATGGCTCGTTCGAACCGACCCCCGACCGTTATGTCATCGACACGACCGGTGCGAAGCTACAGCTGCTGCCCGTCGATGCCGACGGCAACGTCACCAATAACACGCTGGCCGGCGCCTTTGACCTTCGCCTGCCCGAAGGGTCGCCGTCGGATCCCGATTCGGCGCTGGTCAATGTTTCGATCGGTCTCGACGGCCTCGTTACCGCAACCTTCGCGAACGGCGAGGATCAGGTGCTCGGCAAGGTCGCAATGGCGACCTTCCCCACCATGTCGGGCCTGCGTCCGACCGGTGACGCCCACTGGCAGTCGACGGGCGAAAGCGGCCCGCCGACGATCGACGCCGCAACCAACGGCCCGATGGGCGCGATCCGCTCGGGTGCGCTCGAACGGTCGAACGTCGATATCACCGAGGAACTGGTGATGCTGATGGCCGCACAGCGCAATTTCCAGGCCAATGCCAAGGCGATCGAGGGCGCTTCGCAGCTCACCCAGACGATCATCGGCATGCGCTGACGCATCGCTGACCGCCGCCTGCCGGGAGACCTTCGATGGACCGCCTCATCTATACCAGCCTTGCCGCGATGCGGGGCAGCATGTCCCGGCAGACGGCGATCGCCAACAATCTGGCGAACGCCCAGACGCCGGGCTTCCGCGCCGACATCGCCAATGCGCAGTCGTTGTGGCTCGATGGCAGCGGGCTCGACGCGCGCGCCATGGCGTCCGAGGAAGTGCTCGGCGCCGATATGAAGGCGGGCACCGTCACCCAGACGGGCCGCGATCTCGACATTGCGATGCAGGGCGACGCGCTGCTCGTGGTACAGGCGAAGAATGGCGAAGAGGCCTATACGCGGCGGGGCGATTTGCAGCTCTCGCCGAGCGGCCTCCTCACCACCAGCGACGGCAATCCCGTTCAGGGTACGCAGGGGCCGGTGACGATCCCGCCAGCCGATGCGATCAACATCGACCAGGAAGGGCGCGTGTGGATCGTCCCGCAGGGCGGCGACCCCGAAAATCCGCAGGAGGTCGACCGGCTGCGCCTCGCAACCCCGACGGGTTCGGATATCGTCAAGGGGCTCGATGGCCTGTTCCGCGTGAAGGGCGGCGGCATATTGCCCGACGACCCCGAAGCGCGGCTGCTCACCCGCTCGATCGAAGGATCGAACGTCACCGCGACCGCCGCGCTCGTCGAGATGATCGAGGCAAGCCGCAGTTGGGACACGCAATTGAAGATGATCAGCGACGCGCGCGACATGGACAGCGCGAGCGCAAATCTGATGCAGCTCCCCCGTTAAGGAGAATATGACATGAGTATCGGTGCCTTGCACGTCGCGCGGACCGGTCTGGATGCCCAGGGCTTCCGGATGCAGGTGATCGCGAACAACCTCGCTAACGTGAACACGACGGGCTTCAAGCGCGACCGCGCCAGCTTCGAAACGCTGAGCTATCAGATGATGACGCAGGCCGGCGCGCCATCGACGGCGGAAAACCGCTATGCGACGGGCCTCAACCTCGGCACCGGCGTCGCGCTGAACGGCACCGCGCGCATGGACACGCAGGGCACGTTCCAGACGACGGGCAACGGGCTCGACGTCGCGATCGACGGCGCCGGCTATTTCCAGGTCGAAATGCCCGACGGGCGCACCGGCTATACCCGCGCGGGCAATTTCGGCCGCGCCCCCGACGGCACGATCGTGACCCCGGACGGCAAGCCGCTGACCCCCGCGATCCAGATTCCCGAAGATGCGAGCAATGTGACGATCGGCCTCGACGGCACCGTCTCGGCGACGGGCGCCGACGGCACCTCGCTCGAACTCGGCCGGATCGAAATCGCGCGCTTCGCCAATCCGGCGGGGCTGCAGGCAATCGGCGGCAACATGCTCGTCGAAACGCAGGCGTCGGGCGCCCCGCTGGTTGGCGGCGCGGGCGAGGAAGGCCGCGGCTCGCTGCGCGGCGGCATGCTCGAGGGATCGAACGTCAATGTCGTCGAGGAACTCGTCGACATGATCGAGACGCAGCGTGCCTATGAGGTCAATTCGAAGATGATTTCGGCCACCGACGAGATGATGAAAAATGCGTCGCAGACTCTCTGATCTGGCTAATCTGGCGATGCTGGCCCTGGTGCTGGCGCCGGCTTCGGCGCTCGCGAAGGACAAGCTGCCGCCCGATGCCTTTTCGGTGTCGATCCCGGCGCCGCCACCGCCGCCGCCGGCGAACGGCTCGATCTTTCAGGGCAGCTATGTCGCGCTCACCTCGGGCGGGCGTGCGGGGCAGGTCGGCGACATCGTCACGATCCAGCTCGTCGAGCGCACCGCAGCGACCAAGAGCAACGCCGCGGGCACGCAGCGCGACGGCAGCATCGGACTGACGCCGCCGACGACCGGCCCGCTGTCGCTGTTCAGCCCCAGCGATGTCGCTGCGGGTGGCGGACAGCAGTTCAAGGGCAAGGGCGACGCATCACAGTCGAACGCGCTGTCGGGCGAAGTCAGCGTCACGATCGCCGCCGTCTATCCGAACGGCACGATGTTCGTGCGGGGCGAAAAGCTGCTCACGCTCAACCGCGGCGACGAACGCGTCCAGATCTCGGGGATCATTCGCGCGATCGATATCAGCCCTGACAATCGCATCCTGTCGACGCGCGTCGCCGACGCCAAGATCCGTTACGTCGGCAAGGGCGAGATCGCCCGAGCCAGCCAGCAGGGCTGGCTGCAGCGCTTCTTCTCGATCATCAGCCCGTTCTAACAGAGGAATTTCCTGTGACCCAGCGTCCGACCCTGTTCACCCTTCTTGCGTTCCTGATCGCGAGCTTCCTCTTCGCGGTGCCGGCACATGCCGAACGCATCAAGGACATGGGCCAGTTCCAGGGCCTTCGCGCCAACCAGCTCACCGGCTACGGCATCGTGGTCGGCCTCGCGGGCACCGGCGACGACAGCCTCGACTATTCGACGCTGGGCATGAAGGGCGCGGTTTCGCGCTTTGGCCTGACCTTGCCGCCGGGCGTCAATCCGGCGCTCAAAAATGCCGCGGCGGTGATGATTACTGCCGAACTTCCGCCCTTCGCCAAGCCCGGCCAGCGTCTTGACGTCACTGTATCGGCGATGGGCAAGGCGAAAAGCCTGCGCGGCGGCACGCTCGTGCTCGCGCCGCTTTATGGCGCCGACGGACAGATTTACGCGATGGTGCAGGGCAATCTGGTCATCGGCGGTCTCGGCGTCGATGCCGCCGACGGGTCGAAGCTGACCGTCAATGTCCCTTCGAGCGGCCGGATCGCGGGCGGCGCGACGGTCGAACGGTCGGTCGACACCGGCTTTGCGACGTCAAGCTACCTGACCTTCAACCTCCACCAGTTCGACGCGACCAATGCAAAGCGCGTCGCCGACGCGATCAATGCTGCGCTGCCGGGTTCGGCGTCGATGATCGACGGCGCGAGCATCGCGATCCGCGCGGCGGGCAGCGGTGACGAACGGATGCGGCTGATGTCGCAGATCGAAAATCTGGGCGTCCAGCGCGCCGAACCGCCGGCCAAGGTGATCGTCAACGCGCGGACCGGAACCGTCGTCATCAACGGCGCGGTCCGCGTCGGTACGGCAGCGGTGACGCAGGGCAAGCTTACCGTGTCGATCAAGGAATCGCCGACGGTCGTCCAGCCCGCGCCCTTCAGCCGCGGCCAGACCGCGATCGAACCGTCGAGCGACATCAGCGTCGACGAGGAATATCGCCCGGTGATGCTGGTCAGGCCGACCGCTTCGCTTTCCGAACTCGTCGATGCGATCAACCGCATGGGCGTTCCTCCCGGCGACCTGGTCGCCATCCTCGAGGCGCTGAGCCAGGCCGGCGCGCTCACTGCGGAACTGGTGATCATATGATGAGCCCCATTTCTTCGATCGGTGCCGCCCCGACGCCCGCCGCAGCCGGCGGCGGCGATGGCGGGCTGCGCAAGGCGGCCGAGGCGTTCGAAGCCGTGATCCTGCGCCAGTTGATGGCGTCGATGCGGCAGGCGAAGCTCGGCGACGATATCTTCGGATCGAGCGCGACCGACAATTTCCGCGAAATGGCCGACGCGCGCACCGCCGACAGCCTCGCCTCGATGCGCCAGTTCGGTATCGCCGACATGGTCGAGCGCCAGTTCCGCGGCCAGCTCGGCGGGCACGCCGGGCGCTCCGGGGGAGGCGTACAATGAGCGACCTGCTCGGCATCGGCTATAGCGGGCTCAAGGCCTATTCGCGCGCGCTGTCGACGGTGGGCGACAATATCGCCAACGCCCAGACGCCCGGATATGCGCGGCGCCGGCTCGAGATGATGGAAGCCGTCGGCGGCGGCAATTCGATCTTCTATCGCGGCAACACCAACCCCGGCGGCGTCGACATTCGCGGCGTGAACCGCTCGGTCGACGCCTGGCTGATCGAGGATTCGCGCATCTCGGGCGGCGATGCCGAACGCGCGGCGACGAAGCTCGGCTGGCTGGGCAAGGTCGAAGACGCGCTCAGCGACGAAACGAACGGCATCAAGACGGGCCTCACCAAGCTTTACACGACCGCCGATCAGCTCACTTCGGATCCGGCGAACAAGACGCTGCGCGCCCAGTTTCTGCAATCGGTCGACGACATCGCGTTGGGTTTCCGGACCGCGTCGGGCCAGCTCGACAAGATGGGCGAGGGGATTTCGGGCGCAGCGACAAGCGCCGTCGACCAGCTCAATTCCAATCTGGACGCGCTCGAACAGATCAACATCGGCCTGCGCAAGGCGCGGCCGGGATCGACGAACGAGGCGAGCCTGCTCGACGAACGCGACCGGCTGCTCGACCAGATTTCGTCGCAGGCCGGCATCAAGGCGACCTTCGACAACAATGGCGCGGTGACGCTGCGCGCCGCCGGATCGGGCGACCTGCTCGTCGGTGGCGGGGTAGTGAATCCGGTCACGGTGACCGCGGCGGTCGACGGGCGCTTGTCGTACGGCGTCGGCGGTTCGCCGCTGACGATCTCGACCGGATCGCTGGCGGGATTGGCGGAGTCGGCGGGTCATGTCGCCGACCAGCGCGCCGCGCTCGATGCGATGGCGAATGATTTCGCAAGCCAGCTCAATGCCGCGCATCAGGCGGGCACCGATGCGGCGGGCAATCCCGGCCAGCCGCTGTTCACCGGCACGAGCGCCGCGACGCTGACCGCAGCTTCGCTCGCTCCCGATCAGGTAGCCGCAGCGAACGGGTCGGGCAGCAACGGCAATATGCTCAACTTCGGCGCGATGCGCGGGGCGAACGATCCCGAATCGCGCTGGTCGGGGCATCTCGCGACGCAGGCGCAATCGGTCGCGTCGGCGCGGGCGCAGGATGCGGCCGCGACGACGCGCGCCGACGCATCGGCCGCCGCGCGCGATGGCGTGAGCCAGGTCGATCTCGATACCGAAGCCGCGGAACTGCTCCGCTTCCAGCAAGCCTATTCGGCCGCTGCGCGGACGATCCAGGTCGCACGCGAAACGATGCAGACGCTGCTCAGCTCGCTGTAAGGAAGGCGAAGACGATGATTAATGCCGTGGGCAATCGCATGACGCGTGAAATCGCGCGCCAACAACGGCTCGCCGATGCGCTCGAGCGGACGCAGATCCAGATTTCGGGTGGCAAGAAGCTGCTGCGCATGTCGGACGATCCCGTCGCGTCGCGGCGCATCGCGACGATCGGTACGACGCAGGCGAGCATGGCAGCCTGGTCGTCGAACATCAATTCGGCGACCGCGCTGGTGTCACAGGCCGATGGCGTCATGAAGTCGGTCACCAATCTGATGACGCGCGCGCGCGATCTGACGCTCGCGGCGGCGAGCGACACGGCGAACCCCGCCGACCGCGCAACGATCGCGGCCGAACTCGGGACGATTGCCGAAGAGCTCGACGCGCTCGCGGCCACGCGCGATTCGAACGGCGATCCCGTGTTCGCGACCGGCGCGGCGCGCGTGATGCGCTTCGATTCGGATGTCAGCTTCGCTCCTGTCCAGTCGGCGGCCGATGTGTTCGTCGTCGGCGGGAACAGCCTGTCGACGGGGGTGCGCGATGCCGCCGCCGCAATTTCGGCCGGCGACAAGGCGGGGATCAACGGCGCGATCGACGCGATGGCGACCGCGATCGGCCATGTCGCCGACGAACATGCCAAGCTCGGCCTTGCCGGCGGGCGGCTCGATCGCATCGGCGACGGACTCGCGTCGCGCGCAATCACGCTCAAGGACGAACGATCGAGCGTCGAGGATACCGACATGAATGTCGCGATCGCCGAACTCAATGCGCTCGACCTGACGCTCGGCGCGGCGCAGGCCGCCTTTGCGAAGATCAACCGGCAGACCCTGTTCGATATTTTGAACTGACGCGCTCAATATTCGGGCGTCGCTGCCGTTAATCATCAAGACGTCATTTGGATGAGGGGCTTTCACGCCCCGATGGAGTTGCTCTCAGATGTTTCCCGTTATCGGCATCGTCGTTCTGATCCTGCTGGTCTTCGGGGGCTTCGCGCTGACCGGGGGCAATCTGGGGCCTGTCATGCACGCGCTTCCGCACGAAATGCTGATCATCGGGGGCGCCGCGATTGGCTCGCTGATCATCGGCAATTCGGGCGCCGACCTGAAAGCGCTCGGTGGCGGCCTGGCCAAGGTGTTCAAGGGTCCGCAGTATAAGAAGCAGGATTATCTCGATTGCATCCTGCTCGTTTCCACGCTGATGAAGATGATGCGTACCGAGGGGCCCGTCGCGGTCGAACCGCATATCGAGGATCCGAAAAGCTCGCCGATCTTCCAGCAATATCCCAAGCTTTTGAAGGACGATACGCTCGTCCACCTGATCTGCGATACGCTGCGCCTTGTCGTCGTGTCGTCGGGCACGCTCGATCCGCACGCCGTCGAGGACGTCATGGACAACGCCCTCAAAAACCACCGTCATCACTCGCTGAAACCGGCCGAGGGGCTCCAGAGCCTTGCTGACGCACTCCCGGCGCTCGGGATCGTCGCGGCGGTGCTCGGCGTCGTGAAGACGATGGGATCGATCGACAAGCCGCCCGAGATTCTCGGCGCGATGATCGGTTCGGCGCTGGTCGGCACCTTCCTCGGCGTGCTGCTCGCCTACGGCCTTGTCGGCCCCTTCGCGACACGCGCCAAGACGGTGATCGAAAGCGATGCCGCCATCTATCATACGGTGAAGCAGCTGATCGTCGCTTCGCTCCATGGCCATCCGCAGCCGCTGGTGATCGAGGCCGCGCGCTCGGGTGTCGACCATCATAACCAGCCGAGCTTCGCCGAAGTATTTGATGGTATGCGAGGCCGCTGATGGCTGCGCGTCCCAACACCCCGCCGCGGCCGATCATCGTCAAGAAGATCGTCGAGGAAGCGCATGGCGGCCACCACGGCGGCGCATGGAAGGTCGCCTATGCGGACTTCGTGACCGCGATGATGGCCTTCTTCCTCCTGATGTGGCTGCTTGGCGCCACCACCGAGAAGCAGCGCAAGGCGCTTGCCGACTATTTCGCGCCGACGATCGTCCAGACCAAGACCGACTCCGCAGGCTCGACTGGCTTGTTCGGCGGCGATTCGCTGGTCGCGGCCGACCGCTATCCGCATGGGGCGGCGCAGACCGGCACGCGCTCGATGACGATACCGCGCGATGCCGTCGGCGGACCGCGTGAAGCATCGGGGCGCGAACGCGATGCGGAGTCGAAGAAACTGCGGCTGCTCGCGCAATCGCTAAAAGCGCGCGTCGAGAGCAAGGGCGAGCTCAAGCGCCTTGCCCAGAATCTGCGCTTCACCGAAACCACCGAGGGGCTGCGGATCGACGTCGTCGACGACGCCGATTTTTCGATGTTCGTGATCGGTACCAGCCAGCTGACCCCGGCGGGCGCCCGCCTGTTCAGCGAAGTTGCAAAGCCGATCGCCGAGGTCAGCAACCAGGTGATGGTCCGCGGCCACACCGACGCCGCGCCCTGGTCGGCGAAATCGGGCACGAACAATTGGCGCCTCTCGGTCGACCGCGCCGAGGTGACGCGTCATTATCTCGAGTATCGCGGCGTCGCCTCGGGCCGCTTTGCGCGCATCGAAGGCGTGGCCGATCGCGAGCCCTATGTGCCCTCCGACCGATTCGATCCGCGCAACCGCCGCATCTCGATCACCCTAGGCTGGCGAAGCGCTCCCGACAATTAGTGCCAGTTTGGCAGCAAATCGGCGACAGTTAACGCAATTGCGCCATCATTACTTTCATTATGGCAATAACTGTTTATTTTGAATGACTTAGGTTGGCTGTGATAAGCTTTTGTTTACCAGTTTCGTCAATTTCTGGATCCATCGAAAGGGCGCCGATCGGGGGGCGCGGTGGAGACTGAAATGACGGTGGGGCAGAATAATAACGCAGCGCTCGAAGCGCTGATCATCGGCAGCAGCGATGCCGCCGTGCGACTGCGCGAGATGATCCGCCGCGTCGCCCGGTCGAACGCATCGGTCATGCTCTGCGGCCCGTCGGGCTCGGGCAAGGAACTGGTCGCCCGTGCCATCCACGACGAGGGCGTCCGCGCGGGCCAGGCCTTCTCCGCGATCAATTGCGGCGCCATTCCCGGCGACCTCATCGAATCCGAACTGTTCGGGCATGAAAAGGGCAGCTTCACCGGCGCCCATGCCCGCCGCATCGGCCATTTCGAAGCGAGCGAGGGTGGTACAATCTTCCTCGACGAAATCGGCGACATGCGTTTCGACATGCAGGTCAAGCTGCTCCGCGTGCTCGAAGACCGGACGATCGTCCGCGTCGGTAGCAGCGAAGTCCGCGACATCGACGTCCGCGTGATTTCGGCAACGCACCAGGATCTTGGCGTCGCGATCGCCAACGGCAAATTCCGCGAAGACCTGTTCTTCCGGCTCGGCGTGGTTGTGCTGCAGGTCCCCAGCCTCGCCAGCCGCGTCGAGGATATTCCCGCGCTCATCCGTCATTTCCAGCGCAAGATGCCCGCCGACGCCAAATGTCGTTTCGACGACGCGGCCATGGCATTGCTCATGCAGCATGGTTGGCCCGGCAATATCCGCGAACTCAGGAATTTCGTCGAACGCGCCAGCGTTCTCCATGGCGGCGAAACGCTCGGCCTCGACGATGTCGCCATGCTTTTGAACCCCACCGCAGCGCTGGCGCCGCGACAGGCTGTCCCCAGCAGCCCCGTCGCGGTGCCGGCCAGCGCGGACGATTTCGCTGCCGCCCCGGTCGTATCGGCTGCCCCGCACGGCAAGACGCCGGCACCGGGCCGTCCGATCGACCTCAAGCGCGAAATCGAGACGATCGAGCTCGAACAGATTCACGTCGCACTCGACCTTGCCGACGGCATCATTTCCGAAGCGGCACGCCTGCTGACGCTGAAGCGCACCACACTCATCGAAAAGATGCGCAAATATGGCGTCCATCAGCAGGCCGCCTGACGGCCACGATACGAGTTTCAGCACCCGCTGAAAAAAGGGGGCTCTGGTCCGCCCCCGCACCGCCCGGCCGCCCGTCCCCACCTAGGGCGGCCGGGTACCCAATGCACCGGATCGATCGATATGAAACGGGGGCCGTGGTCAGCGGCCCTTGGCCGTTCAGGCGAAAGCGCCGACGCTCTCGATAAATTTGATCACCGAAATCGGCTTAGACACATAGGCCTCGGCGCCCGCGGCGCGAATCTGTTCTTCGTCGCCCTTTCCGGCATAGGCGGTCACCGCCATGATCGGTACCGCGCGCAGCTTCAGGTCGTTCTTCATCTGGCCGATCAGCTCGAGCCCGCTGACATGCGGCAACTGGATATCCATGATGATGAGGTCGGGCGTGACCTCGCGTGCCCTCGCCAGCGCATCGCGACCGTCGCGCACCGGATGCGCGTGATAGCCATGGGCGTTGAGCAGGTCGCAGAAGAGACGCAGGTTGAGTTCATTATCCTCGACGACCAGGATGGTCTTGCCCATGTGCGTTCCGTTCCCCACCTTGCGTGCGCGGCCCGTTTAGGCGAATCGGCCGCACGACACAATTGCATCGCGATGAAGGAAACCCGCTTGCTTGAGGATGATGCCGCGCTGGCGCTCCATGCGCTCGGCTGGATCTTGAACGACGAGCCGCGCGCCGAACGCCTGCTGGGCCTGACCGGCCTCACGCCCGAGGAGCTTCGCGCTTCGCTTGGCGAACGTGCGACGCTGGCGGCGATACTCGCTTTTCTGACCGGTCATGAAAATGACCTTGTCGCCTGCGCCGATGCGTTGCAGGTGCCGCCGGCGAGCATCGCCGCCGCCGCCCAAAGACTCGAAGGAACGACCGCATGAACCGCCCGCTCGTCATCACCGATTGCGACGAGGTGCTGATGCACATGGTCGTCCCCTTCGCCGAATGGGTCGATACCGAACATGGCGTGATCTTCCGCATCGAAGATGCGAGCTTCGCCAATGCGCTGAAGCGCAAGGAATGCGGTACGCCGCTCGACGCCGCCGAGGTTTGGCCACTGCTCGACGGTTTCTTCCGCAGCGAAATGACGCGCCAATATCCGATCGCCGGGGCTTTGGCCGCGATGGCGGCAATCGGCGCCGAGGCCGATATCGTCGTCCTGACCAACGTTGGCCCCGAGCACCAGCAGGCGCGGGTCGACCAGCTCGCGCTCCATGATTTTCACGCGCCCGTCATCGGCAGCCGCGGCGGCAAGGGCGAACCGGTACGCCGCCTGATCGAGCAATACCGGCCCTCGGTCGCGGTGTTCATCGACGACCTCGCCGGCCATCACCAGTCGGTCGCGCACGAGGCGCCCGCCGTATGGCGGCTCCACCTTGTCGGCGAGCCCGCGATCGCTGGCAAGATCGCGCCGGCGAAACATGCCCATGCGCGAATCGACGATTGGAACGAAGCGCGCGACTGGATATTGGCGCGGCTCACCGAAAACATCCCCGCTCCGGCTCCCGAACCGGTCTAAGAAGGAAGCTCCCATGGATATCGCCGCCAAAATCGCCGAACTCGGCCTTGACCTCCCCAGGCCCGCCGCTCCGGTCGCCGCTTATGTGCCCGTCGTCGAGCAAGGCGGCATGCTTTATGTCAGCGGCCAGCTGCCGTTCCGCGACGGGCAGGTCGTGACCGGCCGGCTCGGCGACGACATGGATGTCGCGGGCGGGCAGGATGCGGCGCAGCGTGTCGCGCTGATGCTCGTCGCGCAGATCGGTCAGGCGCTCGGCGGCGACTGGTCGCGCGTCGAGCGCGTCGTCAAGCTGGGTGTTTTCGTCAACAGCGCGCCGAGCTTTACCGATCAGGCAAAGGTCGCGAACGGCGCCTCGGAACTGTTCGAAACGCTGTTCGGCGAAGCCGGCCGCCACGCGCGCGCAGCCGTCGGCGTCGCTGTGCTGCCGCTCGGTGCAGCGGTCGAGGCCGATGCGATCGTTGCGGTGAAGCCCGCGTAAGGACGCTGGTGGCCGAAGCCGACCCGCTCGCCCGGACCGTCTCGCTCGGAACCGGCGTCGCCGCGATCGGCGCCGCAGCATGGGACGCGCTGGCAGGCGACGGCAATCCGTTCGTCGGCCACGCCTTCCTGTCGCTGCTCGAACGATCGGGCAGCGTCGGACCGGGAACCGGTTGGCAGGCGGCGCCGCTGCTGGTCGAGGATGCGGCCGGGTCGCTCGTCGCTGCGGCGCCTGCCTATCTCAAATCGCACAGCCAGGGCGAATATGTCTTCGACCATGGCTGGGCCGATGCCTGGACGCGCGCGGGCGGCGATTATTATCCCAAGCTGCAGATCGCGGCGCCCTTCACCCCGGTCCCGGGCCCGCGCTTGCTCGCGAAAAGCCGGGACGACGCACTGCTGTTGCTCCGCGCGGCCGAGGCGGTGGTACGCCAGAACCAGCTATCGTCGGCGCACGCCACCTTCGTGGCACCCGAGCAGATGCCGCTGTTCGAGGAGGCCGGCTGGCTCGTGCGCCGCGATATCCAGTTCCATTTCGCGAATAGCGGCTACACCAGCTTCGACGATTTCCTCGCCACGCTGAACTCGCAGAAGCGCAAGCAATTGCGCAAGGAACGGCTGCGCGCGGTCGAAGGGCTTCAGATCGCGGAGCTGACCGGGGACGCGATCCGGCCCGAACATTGGGACGCGATGTGGCTCTTCTATCAGGACACGGGAGCGCGCAAATGGGGGCATCCGTACCTCACGCGCGAAGCGTTCGACCTGATGGGCACGGCGATGGCCGACCGGATCATCCTGCTGATCGCTTATGACCGCGAGGAACGGCCGGTTGCGGGCGCGCTGCATTTCCTCGGGCCCGACACGCTTTACGGACGCTATTGGGGCTGTCTCGTCGAGATTCCCTATCTCCATTTCGAGCTATGCTATTATCGCGCGATCGACATTGCGATCGAACGCGGCCTGAAGCGCGTCGAGGCGGGCGCGCAGGGCGGGCACAAGCTCGCTCGCGGCTATGGCCCCGTCGCGACCTGGTCGGCGCATTTTATCGCCGATCCGGGCTTTCGCCGCGCCGTCGCGGACTATCTCGAACAGGAGCGCCGCGCCGAAGAAAGTGAGATGGAATGGCTGGAAGGGCATACGCCCTTCAAACGCTCGGTCTGAACTCGTCAGAACGGCACCAGCCCGCTCCCCCGCCCGGCCTCCCATTTCAGGGTACGGCCGGGCGGGGGAGCGGGCTGGTGCCGTGCCGCGTGAGCGGAAAAACTTAGGCCGCGAAGCGGCGCGCAGCCGGACGGCGAGCCGTCTCGTCGAGCCAGGCGCGAGCCTGCCGCTGCGCTTCGGCAATTTCATCGCGCGACATCTCGCTCGACACGTCGGCGCGGCAGTGCTGGCCTTCGATATTGCCGCCGAGCGCGGCAAGGTTGAACCATTTATGCGCCTGGATCAGGTCGACATCGACACCGCCGGTCCCGGTGGAAAAGGCAATGCCCAGATCGAAATAGGCGTTTGCGTCGCCGCGCGCTGCGTCGAGCAGGCGGCTTTCGATCAGATATTGGGCAGACTTCAGACTGTTCGCCATGATAACCCCCTTTGCCTCCACCCCACATGGAGACCTCGGGGTTCAAATTTGCGGGTTATGGTCAACAAAGCGTTAACGGTAGGCCGACTTTTTGTGGGTATCGTCTGAAAAGTCAGGAAATCCTAGGGTTTCTGGATTAGCTGCCGACTGGATAATTGTCGATCAGCCGCGTTTTGCCGATCCGTGCCGCCGCCAGCAACCGCGCCGGCGCACGAAAATCGGCCAGCCGCTCAAGGCTGTCGGCATCGGCCAATGCGACATAGTCGACGCTATCGAAGCCGCCTTTGACGATCGCGGCCTGGGCTTTCGCAAGGGCATCGCTTACATCGGCGCCGCCCGCGATGGCTTTCGCCGCGACCTTCAGCGCGTCTGGAAAGGCGGTTGCTGCCGCCCGCTCTTCGGTCGAAAGATAGGCATTGCGCGACGACAGCGCGAGACCATCGGTATCGCGCGCGATCGGCGCGCCCAAAATGTCGATCCCGAAATCGAGATCGCGCGCCATGCGGCGGATGATCGCGAGTTGCTGCCAGTCCTTTTCGCCGAAGATCGCGACGTCGGGGCGCACCTGATTGAAGAGTTTGGCGACGACGGTCGCGACGCCGTCGAAATGCCCCGGCCGCGCCGCGCCGCAATAATCGGCGCCGAGGTCGGCGACCTCGATATGCGTGCTGTGCCCGCCGGGATACATGGTGTTCACGTCGGGTGCCCAGAGCACGCTGACAGATTCTTGTGCCAGCAACGCCGCGTCGCGCGCTTCGTCGCGCGGATAGGCGGCGAAATCCTCATTGGGGCCGAATTGCGTCGGGTTGACGAAGATCGACACGATCACCTGGTCGGCGACGCGCTTCGCCATGCGGACGAGCGAGAGATGGCCGTCGTGCAGCGCTCCCATCGTCGGCACCAAGGCTACGCTCTTCCCACCCTGCTTCAGTGCCGTAACGGCACGGTGCAGCATCGCGATGTCACGGATGATTTGCACGCTCGGTCGCCCTCCGATATTGGCGCGACTATATCATTTCGCGCGCCGGCCGCCCATGCCGCGCAAACAGGAAAATCGCAACGCTCATGACGACGCCCGCACCGCACCGCATCATCTTTGCCAATGAAAAGGGCGGGACCGGCAAATCGACCTGTGCCGTGCATTTCGCGGTCGCACTGGCAACGCAGGGGTGGCGCGTCGCGGGGATTGACCTCGACCCGCGCCAGCGCACCTTCCACCGCTATCTCGAAAATCGCGAGCAGACCGCGAAGCGCCGCGAGATCGCGCTGCCGACGCCGCGTTTCGAAGTGTTCGAGGGCGCGACGATCGAGGAACTCGACGAACAGGTCGCGCGGCTCGCCGAGGATGCAGACTATCTGATCGCCGATACGCCGGGCCGCGACGATATGTTCGCGCGCCATCTCGCGACGAGCGCCGATACGCTGGTGACGCCGATCAACGACAGCTTCATCGATTTCGACCTGATCGGACAGGTCGACCCCGAGACGTTCCAGGTCGTCCGCCCGAGCTTTTATTCGGAGCTGATCTGGGACACGCGCAAGACGCGCGCCAAGGCCGACGGACGGACGATCGACTGGATCATCCTGCGCAACCGCCTCCAGCACGTCGACGCGCACAATATGCGCCGCGTCGGCGAGGCGCTGACCCAATTGTCGCGCCGCGTCGGTTTTCGCGTCATTCCAGGGCTCGGCGAACGCGTGATCTATCGCGAACTTTTCCCCGCGGGGCTCACCCTGCTCGACAAGGCGCATCTCGGCGGCATGGGTATCGGCCATGTCGTCGCGCGGCAGGAGCTGCGCGAGGCGATGGGCGGGCTCAACCTGCCCGCGCGCGAACGCTTCCATCCCGACGGCGACCTGTTCGCCGCCGCCTGAACCCCCCTCGCGCTCCCCCAAGAGGATCAACGATGACGCATGATTTCCACCCGACGATGCTCCGCGAATATGACATCCGCGGCATCGTCGGCGATACGCTGTCCGACGCCGACGCCTATGCCATCGGCCGCGGCTTCGCGACTTTGGTCCGCCGCGCGGGCGGCAAGCGCGTGGCCGTCGGCTATGACGGGCGGCTGTCGTCGCCGATGCTCGCCGACGCGCTGATCAAGGGGATCAACGCCGCCGGGATCGACGCGCTGAACGTCGGGCTCGGGCCGACGCCGATGCTCTATTATGCCGCCTCAACCGAGGATGTGGATGGCGGCATACAGATAACCGGCAGCCACAATCCCCCCGACTATAATGGTTTCAAGATGGTGTTTCAGGGGCGTCCCTTCTTCGGCGCCGACATTCAGCGGATCGGCGAAATGGCCGCCGCCGGGGACTGGGATGCTGGCGAGGGCACGGCCGAAAGCATCGACATCGTCGACGCCTATGTCGACCGCCTCGTCGAGGGCTTCGCCGGCGGGGCGTTCCGCATAGGCTGGGACGCCGGCAACGGCGCCGCCGGCACCGTCGTCGAGAAACTGACCGCGCGCCTGCCCGGTGAGCATCATCTTCTTTTCACCGACATCGACGGCCATTTCCCGAACCACCATCCCGATCCCACCGAAGAGAAGAATCTTGCCGATCTTCGGAAGCTGGTCGCCGAGAAGAGCCTCGATTTCGGCGTCGCTTTCGATGGAGACGGCGATCGCATCGGTGCGATCGACGGGCAGGGCCGGGTGATCTGGGGCGACCAGCTGCTGCAAATCTATGCCGCGGCGGTACTGGGGGATGTGCCCGGCGCCACCGTCATCGCCGATGTGAAGGCGAGTCAGGCCCTGTTCGACCGCGTCGCAGAGCTCGGCGGCACGCCCCTGATGTGGAAAACCGGCCACAGCCTGATCAAGGCGAAGATGAAGGAAACCGGCAGCCCGCTTGCGGGCGAGATGAGCGGGCATATCTTCTTCGCCGACCGCTATTACGGCTATGACGACGCACCCTATGCCGCGGTGCGGCTGATCGAGGCGGCGACGAAGCTGGGGCAGAGCGTGACCGAATTGCGCGGTGGCATGGCGCCGATGGTCAACACGCCCGAGCTGCGCTTCCAGGTCGACGAGGTGCGCAAATTCGCCATTGTGGACGAAGTCCTGGACCGCCTTGCCGCATCGGGGGCTGATGTCGACCGCACCGACGGCGCGCGCGTGCTGACGGACGATGGCTGGTGGCTGCTCCGCGCGTCGAACACGCAGGATGTGCTCGTTGCGCGCGCCGAGGCAAAGGACGAGGCGGCACTGGCGCGGTTGCTCGCCGCGATCGACGAACAGCTCGCGCTCTCGGGGATCGTGCGCGGGCCGCAGGCCGCGCATTAGGCGCCGCCTGCGGCGGTTTCATCGCCCTGCAAAAATCTTGCCAGATTGACGTTCGCCGCGTCGCTGGGGTAACGCCGCGCGGGGGCTAGAAACGGAACCGATCGACTTATGACCGACGACGAATCCATCGCTGGCACGCTGATCGAAGGCGATCATGGCGTCACCGAGCACAAGGCGCATGTCCGCGAGGATGCCGCCGCGGGCAACGGGCTCGCCGTCATTTCGATTGCGAAAAGCTATGACAAGCGCGTCGTGCTGTCGGATGTGTCGCTGTCGGTGGGCAAGGGCGAGGTCGTTGGCCTGCTTGGCCCGAACGGTGCGGGCAAGACGACCTGCTTCTATTCGATCATGGGGCTGGTGAAGCCCGACGCCGGGCGCATCATGCTCGACGGCGCCGACATCACCGCGCTGCCGATGTATCGCCGTGCGATCCTCGGGCTCGGGTACCTGCCGCAGGAAACCTCGATCTTTCGCGGGATGACGGTCGAACAGAATATCGGTGCGGTGCTCGAGCTCAGCGAACCCGACAAGATCGCGCGCGAGCGGCGGATGGAAGAATTGCTCGACGAATTCGGGCTCACGCGCCTCCGCGATTCGGCGGCGATGGCGCTGTCGGGCGGTGAACGGCGCCGCGCCGAAATCGCGCGCGCGCTCGCGGCGAACCCGTCGATCATGCTGCTCGACGAACCGTTCGCGGGGATCGACCCGCTGTCGATCAGCGACATTCGCGACCTCGTCGCGGACCTCAAGACGCGCGGCATCGGCGTCCTCATCACCGATCATAATGTGCGCGAGACGCTCGACCTCGTCGACCGCGCCTGCATCATCTACGATGGCAAGGTATTGCTTGCCGGCTCCCCGGAAGAGCTCGTCGCCGATCCCGAGGTGCGCCGCCTCTATCTCGGCGAGGGCTTCTCCTTGTGAACAGCTAGCCGCTGATGGCGTTGGGTCCGCGCCTCGATCTCCGCCAGTCGCAATCGCTGGTGATGACGCCGCAGCTCCAGCAGGCGATCAAGCTGCTCGCGCTGTCGAACCTCGAACTCGAAACCTACCTGGCCGAGGCGCTCGAGGGCAATCCGCTGCTCGATGCGTCGCCGGCCGACAGCGACGCCGGGTTCGGCGACGAGCCGGCGGGCGAAACGCCCGCTGCCGAAGCCGCTTCGCTCGATGCCGACCAGGCGCTGTCGGTCGATGGCGGGACCGCGAACGATCTCGACGTCGACCTCGCCGCCGACAGCTTTCATCACGACAGCGCGAGCGACAATATCGGCTTGTCGGGCGGCGGCGAGGATATCGATTTCGACAGCTTCGCCGACCATGACGGCACGCTCCACGACCATCTGCTCGCACAGGTCGGCGAGCGCTTCGGCGGGATCGAGGCGATCGTCGCGGGACAGCTCGTCGCGCTGATCGACGAGACGGGTTATCTGCGCGCCGACCTTGCCGAACTCGCCGCGCAGCTCGGCGTGCCGCTCGCGCTGATCGAGGCCGTGCTGGGCGTTGTCCAGACCTTCGACCCCTCGGGCGTCGGCGCGCGCGACCTTGCCGAATGTATCGCGATCCAGGCGCGCGAAGCAGACCGTTACGACCCCGCGATGGCGACGATGATCGCGCATCTCGACCTCGTCGCCAAGGGCGCCTTCCCGCAGCTGAAGCGCATTTGCGGCGTCGACGACGAGGATCTGGCCGACATGATTCGCGAACTGCGCGGCTATGATCCGCGCCCCGGGCTCCGATTCGGCGGCGAGGGCGCGCCGGCGGTCGTCCCCGACCTCTATATCCGCCAGACCGCAAAGGGCTGGGCGGTCGAGATCAACAACGGCACGCTGCCGCGGCTGCTCGTCAATCGCCGCTATTATACCGAGCTGGCGCAGGGCGCGGCGGCGAAGAGCAAGGCGTGGCTGTCCGAACAGCTCGCGGGTGCCAACTGGCTCGTCCGCGCGCTCGACCAGCGCCAGCGCACGATCGTCAAGGTCGCGAGCGAGATCGTGAAGCAGCAGGAAGGCTTTTTCCTCAACGGCGTCGCGCATATGCGCCCGCTGACGCTGCGCCAGGTCGCCGAGGCGATCGGCATGCACGAATCGACCGTCAGCCGCGTGACGAGCAACAAGTACCTCAGCTGCGCCCGCGGGCTGTTCGAGCTCAAATATTTCTTCTCGTCGGGGATTTCGGCGGTCGAGGGTGACGGCGCGGTGTCCGCCGAGGCGGTGAAGAGCCGGATCAAGGCGCTGATCGAAGCCGAGGATGCGAAAGCGATCCTGTCTGACGAGACGATCGCACAGAAATTGTCCGCTGAGGGGCACGACATCGCGCGGCGCACCGTCGTCAAATATCGCGAAGCGATGGGCTATGGCTCGTCGGTGCAGCGGCGACGGCAAAAGGCGCTCGCGGGCTGATTTTGGCCGGAAAGGCGGTTGACTTTCAGGCCGCATCCCCATAGTTGCGCCGCTTCGCGTCAATACGCCAAGATTTACGGACAGAGATCATGAAGATTCGCAACAGCCTGAAGTCGCTGAAGGACCGCCACCGGGACAACCGCGTTATCCGCCGCCGTGGCCGCACCTATGTGATCAACAAGACCAACCGCCGCTTCAAGGCGCGCCAGGGCTAATGGCCCTGCCGGGGCGTTTTCCGCCCCGCGCGCATTTGCGAGTTAGCGTGACGCCGTCGGATGCTTCCGGCGGCGCTTTCGCGTGTTTGGGAAGCCTATGATTCGCCAGAGCGTGATCTTCGACGTCGGCCGCGTCCTCTTCGACTGGGACCTGCGCCACCTGTTCGCCAAGCTGATCGCCGACAAGGACGAGCTGGAATGGTTCGTCACTAATGTCGTCACGCCGCAGTGGCATTTCCAGCACGACGCCGGCCGGCCGCTCGCCGAGATGTTGCCTGAGCTGAAGGCCGAATTTCCGGGGCATGACGATCTGATCGATGCCTATGCGGCGCGCTTCAACGAGACGATTCCCGGGCCGATGCCGGGCAGCCTCGAGCTGGTCGAGCGCCTCGACGCGGCGGGTGTGCCGCTCTTCGCGATCACCAATTTCGGCCATGAATTCTGGGAAGGCTTTCGCCCGACCCAACCGATCTTCGACCGCTTCCGCGATATTATCGTGTCGGGTACCGAAAAGCTGATGAAGCCCGATCCCGCGATCTACCGCCTCGCGATCGAGCGATTCGGCATCGACCCCGCGGGTGCGCTTTTCATCGACGATGTCGCCGCCAATGTCGCGGGCGCCGAATCGGTCGGGATCGCGGGGCACCGGTTCGTCGATGCGGAGACGCTGGAACGCGAGTTGGTGGCGCGTGGATATCTGGTTGCTCCATGAGTCGAGCGGATCGCCTTGAGCGCCTCGACACCCGAAGAGTCGAACTGGAAGCCGAATATGAGCAGGTGCTGCTCGAAGCCTTGCGCAAGGTCGCTGCCGGTTCGTGGGGCTTGTTCGATCACAATCAAGATCGCGCGACCCGCGCCAAATGGAAACCCGTCATCACGGACCTGTGCGACCGGGGCGAAGAAATCGACCAGATGCGCGATCAACTCGGCTTGCAGCCGTTCGCATTGCACGAGGAGTTCGAGGCATCGCGCGGCCCCGTCTCGACAAACGCTCCGGGCGAACCGAAACAGGCCAAGGCGTGGCTGGACCGATTGGGCAAGGAACTTTAGCCCAATCGCCTGGGTCCGTGCCTTACTTCTCCACCCCGAGCTGCGTCAGCACGAAGGCGAACTCCTCGGCATCCTCGCGTAGTGCGCCCCAGCGGCCCGATTTGCCTGCGTGGCCTGCGCCCATGTTGGTGCGCAGCAGCAGCGTCGCGTCGTTGGTCCGCGTCGCGCGGAGCTTCGCGACCCATTTGGCGGGTTCCCAATAGGTCACACGCGGGTCGTTGAGCCCCGCCGACACGAGCATCGGTGGGTAGGCCTTCGCCGTCACATTGTCGTAGGGGCTGTAGCTCAGCATATAGTCGAACGCCGCCTTGTCGGTGATCGGGTTGCCCCATTCGGGCCATTCGCCGGGGGTCAACGGCAGCGTCTCGTCGACCATCGTGTTGATCACATCGACGAAGGGCACGCCCGCGAGCACCGCGCCCCACAATTCGGGCGCCTGATTGTAAACCGCGCCCATCACCTGCCCGCCCGCCGAGCGGCCCTCGATCGAAATCTTGCCCGCGCTCGTGTATTTGGCGGCGATCAGGCCTTTGGCGACGTCGATGAAGTCGTTGAAGGTATTCTTACGCTCGGTGGTCTTGCCCGCGAGGTACCAGGCGCGGCCGAGGTCGTCGCCGCCGCGGACATGCGCGATCGCATAGATCATGCCGCGGTCGACGAGGCTCAAACGCGTCGTCGAAAAGCCCGGCGGGACGCGGTAGCCATAAGAGCCATAGACATAGAGGTGCATCGGTGCGCTACCGTCGCGTGGCGTACCCTTCTTGTAGACGAGCGACACGGGAACCGGCGTGCCGTCGCGCGACGGCATATTTACCAATTCGGTTACGTAGTCGTCGTGGTTATAACCGGCAGGAATCTCCTGCACCTTCAGCGTCTCGAGCTTGTGGCTCGCGAGGTCGTAGTCGAACACCGTGTCGGGCGTTACCATCGACTCATAGTCGATCCGCAGCTTGTCCTGATGATATTCGGGATTGTCGCCGAGCCCCGCGACATAGGTCGCTTCGGGGAATTTGACGCGGCCGGGGGTCAGCGGCGCGTCATATTTGCGGATATCGACCTGGTCGACGCCCTTTTCGCGCGATTCGAGGACGAAATAGTCGCGGAAGATCGCGAGGCCGGTGAGATAATTGTCGTCCGACCCGGCGATCAGCGTCTTCCACTCGTCCGGCGCCCTGATGTCAGCGGTCGCGACGCGGAAATTGGCATGTTCGTCATTGGTGTGGATGTAGAGCGTGCCATCGCGCTCATCGACGCTGTATTCGCGGCCTTTCTTGCGCGCCGACACGAGTTGCATTTTCGCCTCGGGATTGTCGGCGGGGAGCAGATAGACCTCGCTCGTCTCATTATCGCCCGTCGCGATGACTATATAATTGTCGGCTGCGGTCTTCCCTATCCCGACCCCGAAACCGATGTCGGACTCCTTGTAGAGCAATTTGTCGTCGGCGACCGGCGTGCCGAGCTTGTGCAGCCGGACATTGTCGGTGCGCCAATTCTCGTTCGCGAGACCATAGAGGATCGCATCGTTCCCCGTCGTCCAGACGAGCGACGACAAGGTGCCCGGGATCGTGTCGGGCAGCAGTTCGCCCGTTTCGAGATTGCGGATGCGCGCTTCGAACCGCTCCGAACCATTGTCGTCGAACGAATAGGCCATCAGCTTGCCGTTCGGGCTGATCGACACTTCGGCGAGGCGGAAATAATCCTTGCCCGCGGCCATCGCGACTTCGTCGAGGATCAGGACGGGTTCGCCGCCCGCGACGGGCTTGCGATACCATTTCTTGTACTCGGCGCCCTCTTCGAACTCGACCCAATAGACCCAGTCGCCGTCCTTCTGCGGCACCGACGAATCGGCCTCCTTGATCCGGCCCTTCATCTCCTGAAACAGCGTCTCGACGAGCGCGGCGTGCGGCTTCATCGCGGCATCGAAATACGCATTCTCGGCCTTCACATAGTCGAGCACATCCTTGTCATCGATGACCGGATAGCTCTCGTCCTTCAGCCAGTGATAGGGGTCGGACAGCGTCTTGCCGTGCAGCGTCATTTCATGCGGGCGCTTTTCCGCGACGGGGGCGGCGGGCAGGGCAGGGGTCGGGCTGGTCAATGCGGCGTCTTTCTCTTTGGCGAACAGGGCGGGAGCAAGCAGCGGGGACGATGCGACAAGCGGGGTGGCAATTGCTGCCAGAAACATCCAAATAGCGCGCATCACGAAAATCCCCCGCGGTGTCGCCCGATTGGGCAGGATGGCCGCGATGTAGGAATAAGGAACGCGTCATGTCCAGCCCCGTCCATTCAGAACGCCTTGCCCGCGTCCGCGCCGAACTGGCCGCGCGCGGCCTCGACGGCTTCGTCGTGCCGATCAGCGACGAGCATATGAGCGAATATGTCGGCGACTATGCGCAGCGCATGGCGTGGCTGACGGGCTTCGGCGGCTCGGCCGGGACCGCGGCGGTGCTGCCTGAAAAGGCGGCGGTGTTCGTCGACGGGCGCTATACGGTGCAGGTGCGCGATCAGGTCGACGGGTCGCTGTTCGACTATGTCGGCGTGCCGCAGTCGAGCGTCGCCGAATGGCTCGGTGCGAACGTCAGCGCGGGGCAGAAGGTCGGCTACGATCCCTGGCTCCACGGCATCGATTGGGCGCGCGGCCTCGAAAAGGCACTGGCGGCAAAGGGCGCGGACCTCGTCGCGGTGGAGACCAACCCGATTGACGCCGCATGGGACGACCAGCCCGCACCGAGCGATGCGGTGGTGACGGTCCACGACGCCGCGCTTGCCGGGCAAGCCGCGACCCAAAAGCGCGAAATCATCGCCGACTGGCTGAAGGCGAACGGGCTCGACACGACGGTGATGACCGCGCTCGATTCGATCGCGTGGACCTTCAATATTCGCGGCACCGACGTGAGCCATACGCCGGTCGGCCTTTCCTTCGCGCTGCTCCACGCCGACGCGACCACCGACCTGTTCATCGCCCCCGAAAAGCTCACCGACGCGGTGCGCGCGCATCTCGGCAACAGCGTGCGGATCCACGACCGCAGTGCGTTCGAGGCGGCACTCGCCGACCTCACGGACAAGAAGGTGGCGGTCGATCCCGACCGCGCCGTCGCGGCGATCTTTACCGCGCTCGAAAGCGCCGGCGCGAAGATCGCCCGCCATCGCGATCCGGCGGTTTTGCCCAAGGCGATCAAGAATGACGCCGAATTGAGCGGCACGCGCGCCGCGCATGTCCGCGACGGCGTCGCGGTGTCGCGCTTCCTCAAATGGATGGAAGAGGCGGCGCCGCAGGGCGGGCTCGACGAGCTGGGCGCCGCGGCGAAGCTGCGCGAATTTCGCGATGCCAGCGGCGTGCTTCGCGACCTGTCGTTCGACACGATCTCTGCCGCTGGGCCCAATGGCGCGCTGCCGCATTACAAGGTCGACGAAACGACCAACCGCGCGGTCGAAACCGGGACGCTCTACCTCGTCGATTCGGGCGGCCAATATGCCGACGGCACGACCGACATCACGCGCACGATCGCGATCGGCAGCCCGACCGCCGAAATGCGCCGCCGCTTCACGCAGGTGCTCAAGGGGCATATCGCGCTCGCGACGGCGCGCTTCCCCAAGGGAACGCGCGGCAGCCAGCTCGACATCCTCGCGCGCCAATATTTGTGGGCCGACGGGGTCGATTATGCGCATGGCACCGGCCACGGCGTCGGATCCTATCTCGCGGTGCACGAAGGGCCGCAGCGGATCGCCAAGCCCGCGGGCGGGCAGGCGGGGACCGAAGAACCGCTGCACGCGGGCATGATCCTGTCGAACGAGCCCGGCTATTACAAGGCGGGCGCTTTCGGGATCCGGATCGAAAATCTCGTCGTCGTTACCCCGGTCCGCATCGTCGGCGCCGAGGAGGATATGCTGGGGTTCGAGACGATCACCTTCGCGCCGATCGCGCAGAACCTCGTCGATGTGTCGCTGCTGTCGGCGGCCGAGGCCGACTGGCTCGACGCCTATCATGCCGAGGTGTTCGAAAAGCTTGGCGCGGGGGTCGAGGACGAGGAGCGTGCCTGGCTCGAAGCCGCCTGCGCGCCGCTCGATCGCGCGCCTGCCGCGCTTGCCGCATGAGCGCGCACGCATGACCGAGCATCGCAGCGCCGTGCCGCTCTCCGATTTCCGCGTGCAGGAGCGCGTTCGCGTGCGCTTCAACGAGATCGACGGGCAGAATATCGTCTTCAACGCCAATTATCTGGTCTACGCCGATATCGGCGTGACCGAATATTTTCGCGCGCTGGGTGAGGGGCAGCCCGGTCCGTATTTTCACCAATATGGTACAGACATCCGCGAAACGCATTGCGAGATCGACTATCACGCGCCCGCAAGGCTCGACGAACTGATCACGATCGCGGCGCGAATCAGCCGCTTCGGTCGCACGAGCTTCACGGTCCATTGCGGCGTTTTTCGCGGAAATGAGCGGCTGACCGACATCGAAATCAGCTACGCGCATCTCGATACCGATAGCGGAAAACCAACCCCATTGCCCGGAAGCTTCATCGCCGAAGTGCGACGATTCGAAACCCGAACCCCGACACAAGACTGATAAGATATTGAATTGTTTCCGCGACGCGGAAACGCGCGGCACCGGCCCGCTCCCCCACCCGGCCTCCCTAACGACAGTAGCCCAGGGAGGCCGGGTGGGGGAGCGGGCCGGTGCTGCAATCGAGCGAAAAGAACCGAATCGACCCTCTCAACCAAAAAAGTCGAAAAAAAAGGGCCACCCGTGGGTGGCCCGTGAAAGTTTTGGGAGAGGATGCCTAAAAGGCAAGTGTGATATTGCACTGCACAATGAATGTTGCAACTGCGAAAAGAGCATCCGCTATTGCATTTTTTGCAATCGATAACGTTCCCAGCGATCATCCGGCGCAATCGACCGATGTTCGCGCCCCCTCGCAAAATGGCACGAGATCGCCTAAATTGGCGCGATGAGGATGTTTCAAAAACCCGACATCGGCGGCGGCGTGTCCGATTTCTGGGCCTATATTCGCGAACCCCGCCCGCATCGCTGGGCGATCTGGGGCGTCGCGCTGGCGCTGACCTGGCTCGTTTTCAACGGCGTCGAGCAATATCTGATCCCCTATGAAAAGCCGAAGGCCCAGATCATCTATTTCGAGAACTGGACCGCGAACCGCAGCGCCGCGGAGATTCGCGCCGACTGGGTAGCGCGCGCCAAGGAAACGACGCTGCAGAATGCCAAGAAGCGCGCCGAATATCAGCGCTTCGCCGACAGCCTCGGCATCGAATATGATTCGAGCGAAGCCGACAAGGTGACGCGCGAAACGCTGGGCGAAGAAGCGGCGGCGGCGGCGAAGAAAAAGCCCGAGCGAGTACAACTGCGCTCGACGCTCGCCGAACGCGCGGCGCGCGGCGCCCAGCCCAAAGCCGCCGACTGATCGCGGTGCAACGTTTGCCGACCGATGCCGACTGGATGGCCGCGGCCATCGCCCTGTCGCAGCGCGGCCGGCCGGAATCGGCGCCCAACCCCAATGTCGGTTGCCTGATCGCGAAGGACGGCATGGTCGTCGCCCGCGGCTGGACACAGGCGGGCGGCCGCCCGCATGCCGAGGCGGTGGCGCTTGCCGCGGCGGGCGATGCCGCGCGCGGCGCGACCGCCTATGTCACGCTCGAACCCTGTGCGCATGCGAGCCCGCGCGGCCCGGCGTGCAGCGACCTGCTCATTGCCGCGGGGATCGCGCGCGTCGTGATCGCCGCGCAGGACCCTGACGCCCGGACCGACGGCAAGGGCATCGCGCGGTTGCAGGCGGCGGGTGTCGAGGTCGTCTTCAATGTCCTGCCCGCCGAAGCGCGCGCCGCGATGGCGCCTTGGTGGACGCGCCGGGCCGACGGGCGGCCGTTCGTCACGCTCAAGCTCGCAACCTCTCTCGACGGCTGTATCGCGCGCGCCGACGGATCGAGCCGCTGGATCACGGGCGACCGTGCCCGGGCGCATGGCCATCTGGAGCGCGCGCAGCATCAGGCGATCCTCGTCGGACGCAGGACGCACGCGGTCGATGCGCCGCGGCTCGATGTACGGCTGCAGGGGCTTGAGGAGCGCAGCCCGAAGAAACTGCTGCTCACGCGCGGCGAAGCGCCCGAAGGCTGGACCGCCGTTTCGTCCCCCGAGGCGATCAACGATGTCGATTCGCTGCTCGTCGAAGGCGGTGCGGGCGCGGCGTCGGCGTTCCTCGCCGCCGACCGCGTCGACCGGCTCTTGCTCTATCGTGCGCCGATCCTCATCGGCGGCGGCAAACCCGCACTCGGCGACATTGGTCTTACCGATCTTGCCGACGCGCATGGCCGTTGGCGCCTTTCCGACAGCCGCCTGCTTGGCACCGACCGGCTCGACGTCTACGAGCGCGTCAGGACTATTTGAGGAACCTGCATGTTCACCGGCATCATCACCGACATCGGCACCATCCGCAGCCGCGAGGACCGCGGCGATACGCGGCTCGTTATCGGCACCGCTTACGACACCGGAACGATCGACCTCGGCGCTTCGATCGCCTGCTCGGGGGCGTGCCTGACCGTTGTCGACAAGGGCGCCGACGCCGACGGCCACTGGTTTGCGATCGACGCCAGCGGCGAAACGCTCGCGCGCACCGCGCCCGGCATGTGGGACGCGGGTCGCCGCCTCAACCTCGAGCGCGCGCTGAAGATCGGCGACGAACTCGGCGGGCATATCGTCACCGGCCATGTCGACGACATCGGGCGCATTGTGTCGGTCGAACCCGTCGGCGACAGCGTCACCGTCACCGTCGCGGCGCCCGCTTCGCTCGCGCCGCATATCGCCGCCAAGGGCTCTATCACCGTCGACGGCGTCTCGCTGACGGTCAACGAGGTGATCGACCAGCCGGACGGCGAGGCGCATTTCACGCTCAACATCATCCCGCACACGCAGGAGATGACGACGCTGGACGAAGCCGCCGCGGGGCGCCCGGTCAATCTCGAGATCGACATCCTTGCGCGCTACCTCGCGCGGATGCAGGCGCGCGGCGTCTAGGCGTTACTAACCTTCGATCCAGTTCGCCGCGAGCTCGGGGTCGGCGGCGAGCATCGAGCGACGCATCGCGAGCCGCCCGATCCGGAGCAGCTCGGCCTTGCGGCGTGCGGGCGCGAGGTTGCAGTTTGCGGCTTCGCGCACCACCGCCGCGCCGTAGCGGTCGGCGATGATCAGCCCTGAGCTTTCGGGACGATAATCGGGCGTTTCGAGGATCGCGGGGTCGAGCCCCGATGCGAGCGCCCAATAGAAACGGTCGCACCAGTCGCAATAGTCGGGCCATTTGCCGTCGCCGTGCAGGTCGGCGCGGCTGACCTTGATCTCGACGATCGTGATATGGCCCTTTGCATCGATCGCGGTGAGGTCGGTGCGCCGCCCGTTGGGCAAGGTGACTTCGGGGATCGCGACCAAGCCCTGCTGCGCGAACAGCCGGCACACGCCGCGCGCGACATCCGCGGCGGTCAGCAAGTCACCTGCCATTTCTCAAGCGCCTCAGAAGGGGACGTCGTCATCCAGATCGTCGTCGAACGGCGGGCGCCCGCCGCCCGAGCTGCCGCCGCCGCCCTGGTTCCAGCCGCCACCCGAGCTCCCGCCGCCGGAGGAGGAGCCGCCGCCCTGATCCCAGCCGCCCGACGAACCGCCGCCCTGCGACCAGCTGTCGCCGCCGCCGCCGCGCGAGCCGCCGCCACCGCCCGGCGCGCCGTCGAGCATGGTCAGCGTGCCGCCCATGCCTGCGATCACGATCTCGGTCGTGTAACGGTCGTTGCCGTCGCGATCCTGCCATTTGCGGGTGCGCAGCGAACCTTCGATATAAACCTTCGAGCCCTTTTTAAGGTAACGCTCGACCACGCCGACCAGCCCGTCGCCGTTGACGACGACATTATGCCATTCGGTGCGCTCCTTGCGCTCGCCCGACATGCGGTCTTTCCACTGTTCGCTGGTCGCGATGCGGATATTGGCGATCTTGCCGCCGTTCTGGAACGACTTGATTTCGGGATCGGCGCCCAGATTGCCGACCAAAATTACCTTGTTGACGCTGCCAGCCATCCGCCGCTCCGCTCCGCTCAAAAGTTGGGAGGATCAGCCTAGGCCAAAGGCGACGGCTGTCCAGTAAGTGATACCAGCAGCGGCATAGGCGAGCAGGAACAAATAGCCAACCATGAACATCGGCCATTTCCATCCGTTGGTCTCGCGGCGGGTGATCGCGATTGTGGAAATGCACTGCGGCGCGAAGACGAACCAGGCGAGGAAAGCGAGTGCGGTCGCAAGGCTCCATTTGCCCTGCAGCCGTTCGCCCAGCGTCTGCGCCATCGCTTCCTCGTCGTCGCCGGCATCGATGGCGTTGGCGGTCGCCATCGCCGACACCGCGACTTCGCGCGCCGCCATCGCGGGGATCAGCGCGAGCGCGATGTCGTGGTTGAAACCGATCGGCTTGACCACGACCTCGAGCCCGCTCGCGATGCGACCGGCGACGCTATATTCGACCTGGCTTTCGCCTTCGGGCGCCTGCGGAAAGGTCAGGAGCAGCCACAGGACGACGGTGGTCATCGCGATGATCGTGCCGGCGCGGCGGAGGAAGATCCACGCGCGCTGCCACAGGCCGAGCAATATGTCGCGCCACCCGGGCATCTGGTAGCGCGGCATTTCCATCATGAAGCCCGCGCTCGTTCCCTTCGCGACGGTGCGGCGGAGCGCGAAGGCGACGACGAGCGCGCCGACGATGCCCGCGACATAGAGGCCGAAGAGCACGAGCCCCTGCAGCCCGATACCGGTGCCCGCGACGCCGCGGTTGGGGATGAAGGCGGCGATGATCAGCGCATAGACCGGCAGCCGCGCCGAACAGGTCATCAGCGGCGCGATCAGGATCGTCGTCAGCCGGTCCTTTTCGTCGGGGATCGCGCGCGTCGCCATGATGCCGGGGACGGCGCAGGCAAAGCTGGAGAGGAGCGGGATGAAACCGCGCCCCGACAATCCGACCTTGCCCATCAGCCCGTCCATCAGGAAGGCGGCGCGCGTCATATAGCCCGATGCCTCGAGCAGCAGGATGAAGAGGAAGAGGATCAGGATCTGCGGCAGGAAGACGACGACCGCGCCGACGCCCGCCAGCAGTCCTTCGACGACGAGGTCGCGCAGGAAATTCTGGGGGATATTGTCGACCACCCACGTCTGGGCGACGCCGACAAGCCCTTCGAGCGCGTCGGCGGGCGGGCCGGCCCAGGCATAGACCGCCTGGAACATGACGAACATCAGCGCGAGCAGGATGACCATCCCGGCGATCGGGTGGAGCACGATATTGTCGACGCGCTGCGTCCAGCGGCGCACCGGCGTTTCGTTCAGGATCGCGGCGCGTGCGATCGTCCGCGCGCGCTGGTGAAGCGATGCGTCGTTCGCGGGCGCGGCTTCGGCGGCACGCGGCTGGTGCGACCGGATCGCCTCGTCGATGGCGGCGAGCAGCTCGGTCAGCCCGCGCTTGCGCACCGCGACGGTCGGGACGACGGGAACGCCCAGCTCTTTCGACAGGCGTTCGGCGTCGAGGGTCAGCCCGTCGCGCTCGGCAAGGTCGACCATGTTGAGCGCAACCACGGTCGGCAGGTTCAGCGCCAGCAGTTCGAGCGCGAAGCAGAGATGATTGTCGAGGTTCGCCGCGTCGAGCACAACGATCAGCGCGTCGGGGCGCTTTTCGCCTTCCTGCCGGCCGAGGACGACGTCGCGCGTCACCGCCTCGTCGAGGCTCGCGGGGGTCAGGCTGTACGTGCCGGGCAGGTCGATCAGCGACAATGGGCGGCCGTCGGCAAAGCTCGCATGCCCCGCCTTGCGCTCGACGGTGACGCCCGGATAATTGGCGATCTTCTGCCGTGCGCCGGTCAGCGCGTTGAACAGGCTCGACTTGCCGGCATTGGGATTGCCGACGAGCGCGATCGAGGGGATGGCGCCGGTCATGCCGTGGGCTCGACCGTGATCGCCGCCGCCTGCTTGGCGCGGATGATCACCTTCATCCGTCCGACGGTCAGCGCGAGCGGATCGCGTGAAAAGATGCTGCCACGGTGGAGCGGCGTGACTTCGCTTCCTTCCATCAGGCCGAATTCGCGCAGGCGGCGCCCTTCGTCCTCGGACATCGCGGTCCAGTCGATACGGGCGATCCGCACCGCGACGCCCAGCGGCGCCCGATCCAGCAGATTTTCGAGCAAAGCAGTCATTTGCGAGCGATTATCAATAACCGCCCGCCAGCGCCAGCCCCGCATTGTAATTTATGATTACCGTCCCGGATAGCGTAGCCGCCCGACGAAGCGCGCGAGGCTCGGGCGTTCGATGCTGCGCGCGGCGCGGCGATGCTTCCAGCTTTCGAAACGCATCACCTGATCGATCCGGCGCGCGAGGAAGGCGCGCGTGTCGGCGAAGCCCTCGCTCTCGTCGTTCAGGAACACCGCCATCGTCGATCCATAGACGGCGCCGAGGATCGCGCGCTTGCTGTAGTGGTTATAGTCGGTCGCGGTGTCGCCGGCGAGCCGCCACATATGGTCGGCAGCGCGCCAGCCGAGCTTGGCGGCGTGCGGCGCATTCGTCGGTAGCGCGAGCAGCGCGAGCGCGCGGCGCAGCGATTCGCGCGTTCCCGCGAGCAGGTCGATGCGCGTTTCGACGAGCGTCGTGATCCGCTCGCGGATCTTGAGCGTCGCGAGCTTTTCGGCCGGCCAGCGTCGTTCCATTTCGGCATCCACGTCGGCGAACCAGGCGTCGACCATGTCGCGCGCGCCGCCAGGAAAGGCGAGCCGCGCGACATCGGCGTCGACGCCGACGCGCGCTGCGGCATCGAGCAGTGCGGCATCGCCGAACCCGTCGAAGGCGGCCGATGCGGCGATCAGCGGCGCGAGCGCGGCGCGAATCTCGTCGAGGGTCGGGTCGGCGGGAAGGATCGAGGCCATGATGATCAGATAGGCGCCGCGCGGCGGCTCGGCAACCTTATCAGGACGAGCGCCGCACCGACGAGCATCCCGCCGAAAATATCGACCGCGCCGAGCCGCTCGTCGAACATCAGCCAGCCGGCAAGCGCAGCGATCGCGGGCTGGATGAGGAGCGTCAGCCCGAGCACGAGCGGCGAAAAGCGCGGCAGCGACCAGATCATCAGCCCTTGCCCGACGACCTGGCTGGTCAGCGCGAGCAGGATCAGCGGGGTCCAGTCGCGCGGCGCGATCGCCTCGCCCAGCGCCAGTGCGGTGCCCAGCAACACGGGGACGCAGACGACCGAGGCGATGCCGAGCGCGGTCCACGGCGCGAGCGTGCCGCGCACGCGCTGCATCAGGATGACGTAACAGGTGTAAAGCACCCCCGCGAGCAGGCTCAAAAGGTCGCCGAGCAGATAGTCGGACGACATTTCATAGCTTTGCCCCATCAGCAGCGCCGATCCGGCGAAGGCGAGGAGCACCGCGAGCGCCTGCCAGCCGCGCGGCAGGGTGCGCGTCAGGAACACGCCCCACAGGACGAGCAACAGGCTCGCGCAATTGCCGAACAAAGTCGCATTGGCGATCTTGGTATGGAGGATGCCGATGTGCCAGGTCGCCAGGTCGAGCGCGAAAAAGATACCGGCGATTGCGGCGATCAGCATCGCCGGGCGCGGGGGCGCCTTTCCGCCGCTTTCGCGCCAGGCGAAAAGCAGGATCAGCGGTAGCGCGATCGTCATCCGCCAGAAGGCCGAGGCGGTCGGCCCCGTATCGGCGAGGCGGACAAGCATCGCGCCGAGCGACAGCGCGACATTGCCGCCGATCAGCGCGGCGAACGCCCAGCGGCCGGACGCGTTGCCCGCGGCCTCGTCAATCCTGTCCATCTTCGCTGTCATTTAGATTTTCTTTTGCTACGTACCATTGTGCCGGCACCGCTGCGTCCATAGCTTCGCGGGCCATAGCGACGACCGATGGGGCCGTCGCGGAGAAAGTGAAACGTGGAGGAAACATGGCCGTATCACTGTTCGATCCGATAAAATTGGGCGCGATCGACGCGCCGAACCGCATCGTCATGGCGCCGCTGACGCGCGGCCGCGCGGGACCGGGCTTCGTGCCGAACGAGCTTGCGCTCGAATATTATCGCCAGCGCGCATCGTCGGGCCTGATTATCTCCGAAGCCACCGGCATCTCGCAGGAAGGCCTTGGCTGGCCGAGCGCACCCGGGCTGTGGACCGACGCGCAGGTCGAGGGCTGGAAGCCCGTCACCGACGCCGTCCATGCCGCGGGCGGGCGCATCGTCGCGCAGCTCTGGCATATGGGCCGCCTCGTCCACTCGGTGTTCAACGACGGGAAACCGCCGGTCTCGGCATCGGCAACCGTCGGCGAGGGGCGCGCACATACGCCGGTCGGCCGCCGCGATCTCGAAGTCGCGCGCCCGCTCGAACTGAACGAGATTCCGCGCGTGATCGCCGATTATGTCCACGCCGCCGAAAATGCGAAGAAGGCCGGCTTCGACGGCGTGCAACTGCACGGCGCCAACGGCTATCTGATCGACCAGTTCCTGCGCGACAATTCGAACCTGCGCGACGACGATTATGGCGGTTCGGTCGAGAACCGCATCCGCCTGCTCCGCGAAGTGACCGAAGCGCTGATCGGGGTGTGGGGCAAGGACCGGGTCGCGGTCCGCCTGTCGCCCAACGGTGCGACGCAGGGCGTCGACGACAGCGCACCCGAAAAGCTGTTCCCGGCGGCCGCGGCGGCGCTCGCCGCGCTCGGCATCGCCTTCCTCGAACTGCGCGAACCGGGGCCCGAGGGGACTTTTGGCAGGACCGATGTGCCCAAGCAGTCGCCGGCGATCCGGCAGGCGTTCAAGGGGCCGCTGATCCTCAACAGCGACTATGACGTCGTGCTCGCCGAAGCGGCGCTGGCAAGCGGTGAGGCCGACGCGATCGCTTTCGGACGGCCCTTCATCGGCAATCCCGACCTCGTCGAGCGGATCCGGAGCGGCGCCGAATGGGCGGCCGACAATCCGCAGACCTGGTATTCGCCGGGGGCCGAGGGCTACACCGACTATCCGGCGCTGGTGAACGCCTGACCGGCTACGACGGGTGCCGCTCCCGGTCTCGCGGGGAGCGGCACCGTCCGGCCACCTAGCCTTTTTGGGCGACTGCCTTGTCGACGATGCCGGCGCCGATCGGGCCGAGAATCTTGCCGCCGAACCGGAACAGCAGGAACGCCGCGGCGAACAACAGGACCGGGGCGATGAACATCGCAAGGATCGCGGCGATCAGCGCCACGAAAAACAGCGTCATGAAACCGGCGGTCAGTTCGCCCTGACCCTGCGGTCCCAGTTCGATCGTACGCGGGCCCTTCGAATCCCACCATTTGCTCGTGACGATCGTCTTGCGAGCGCCCGTGCTTGCGGTCGGCTGCGGGCGCGCCGCGATCCGTGCCGGTTGCGATGGCTGCGCAGCGCCATTCGGCTTCTGGCTCCACGGTTGCTTGCGGGTCATTTCGGCGACCGCCGCTGCCATCCGCTCGTTCGGCGGGCGTGACGGCTGGCGCTGCGGCGCCGGCTCGGCGACCGCGGCCCGCGCGGGCTCCGCCGGACGCGCCGGAGGCACGATCCGGTCATTCCCCATCCGCCGGTCATGTTCGGCCATGCGCTCGGCCGCGGTCGGCGGCGTCTGGCCGGTATCGCGGTCGATGACCACCAGCCGCCCGCCGCGTTCGACGATGGAATAGCGGCTGGGGGGCAGTCGATCAGCCAATGCCGAATTGTTCCTTCAGGGCCAGCATCGCGAGCGCGGCCTTCGCCGCTTCGCCGCCCTTATCCTTGCGCGTCTTGCCGGCGCGCGCAAGCGCCTGTTCTTCATTCTCGACCGTCAATATGCCGTTGCCGATCGCCAGGCCATCGAGCGTCAGCGCCATGATGCCGCGCGCGCTCTCGTTCGACACGACCTCGAAATGATAGGTTTCGCCGCGGATCACGACCCCGAGCGCGACATAGGCGTCATAGCGGCCGCTGTCCGCGGCCAGCGAAATCGCGGCGGGAACTTCGAGCGCACCCGGGACGGTCACGGTCTCGTGGCTGTGCCCTTCGGTCTCGAGCGCGCTGCGCACGCCGTCGAGCAGCATGTCGTTGAGGTGGCTGTAGAAACGGGCTTCGACGATCAGGACATGCGCCATCAGGCTTCTCCGGGAATGGGGCGTTCGCCGACGACCGACAGGCCATAGCCTTCGAGGCCGACGATATTGCTGTGGGTGGGGGTGAGCAGTTCCATCGCATGCACGCCAAGGTCGGCGAGGATCTGGGCGCCGATCCCGTAGGTGCGAAGGTCCATGCCGCCCGCCGACGGGGGAACCGCGTCGGCGTCGGCCGATCCGGGCAGCGGGCGCATCAGCATCACGATCACGCCGCTGCCGGCTTCGCCGATGGCGTCCATCGACCGCTGCAGGCGGCGCTTCTTCGGGCCCGGACGGCCCATGATATCGTCGAAGATCGACACCGCGTGCATACGCACCAGCGTCACGCCTTCGGGGTCGACGGGGCCCTTCTGCAGCACCAAATTGACGCTGCCGTCGATCTTGTTGCGATAGGATTTGAGGCGCCAGTCGCCGCCATAGTCCGATTCGAACGGTTCGTCGGCGACGCATTCGACCAGCCGGTCGGTGCGGTTGCGGTAGGCGATCAGGTCGGCGATCGTGCCGATCTTCAGCCCGTGGCGCCGCGCAAAGGGGATCAGGTCGTCGAGCCGCGCCATCGTGCCGTCGTCGTTCATGATCTCGCAGATCACGCCCGACGGGTTGAGCCCGGCAAGCCGTGCGATATCGACCGAGGCTTCGGTATGGCCTGCGCGCACGAGCACGCCGCCGTCGCGCGCGATCAGCGGGAAGATATGGCCGGGGGTGACGATGTCGTCGCGGCCCTTGCCGGCATCGATGGCCACGGCAACCGTGCGCGCGCGGTCGCCCGCCGAAATGCCCGTGGTCACGCCTTCGCGCGCCTCGATCGACGTCGTAAAGGCGGTTTCGTGCCGCGTGCCGTTGTTGCGGCTCATCAGTTCGAGCCCGAGCGTGTCGACGCGCGACTTGGTGAGGGTCAGGCAGACGAGGCCGCGGCCGTGCGTCGCCATGAAGTTGATCGCATCGGGGGTCGCCATCTGTGCGGGGATGACGAGGTCGCCCTCATTCTCGCGATCCTCGTCGTCGACGAGGATGAACATGCGACCGTTGCGCGCCTCGGCGATAATCTCTTCGGGGCTGGCCATCGGCGAGATGTCGCTGCCGGTGGCAAGCCAGTTTTCGAGCTTGCGCAGCGTTTCGGCGGTCGGGTTCCAGCCCGGCGAGTCGAGGTCGCGCAGGCTGTTGGCGTGAAGCCCGGCGGCACGGGCAAGACCCGAACGGGACATCGTCCCGTCGTCGACGATGGCGCGGATGCGCTCGATGAGCTGTGTAGACATGAAGGCCATGTCTCACATCATAATGTGAATGTCAATCCAGATATCACATTGCCCTGATCAATTGGGCCCGATGCGGGGGCCGAGGTCGCGGATCGGCGCGTCGGGCTTGGCGTCGAGGATCGCCAGTATCTGCCCCGTGCGGTCGTCGCGCTTGGCATAGTCGCGCGCCGACATGCCGGCGATATGGTCGGCCTTGTCGGGATTGGCGCGGCTCCGCACCAGCAGCCGCACCACGGCGGCATTCTTGTTCTGCACCGCGAGGATCAGCGCGGTTTCGCCGCGCCGGTTGGCCTGGTCGACCGGTGCCTTGCCGTCGATGAGTTCCTGCGCGCCGTCGGCGAAATTGATCAGCGCCGCGTGCATCAGCGGCGTCACGCCCTGCCGGTCGCCGATCGACGCATCGGCGCCCTTGCCGAGCAGGAAACGCAGCCAGGTGATGTCGCGCCTTTTGGTGACGATCGCCAGCGCGGTCTCGCCGGTGTCGGGGTTGCGCGTGTTGACGAACGAGGGGTCGTCCTTCAGCGCTTCGGTCGCCTTGGTGCCGTCGCGGCTGTCGACCGCCTGCAGGAACGCATATCCGCCGCGGAACTGTGCCGCAGCCGGGCCATGGACCGTCGCCGCGGCAGCCGCCGCGACGAGAAGGAAGGAAGCGAGGCGAAGCTCCACGCGTCGGAACATGATCGGGCGACCCCTGAGACAATTTGTCCGCCGCACCTGCGACGACAATGGTTGATTTTCGGCGGCTAGCCGACCAAGGCTGGCCGCATGATGAATATCGCAGATATGGGACAAAAGCTTGTCCGTGCAAGCCTGATCCTGTTTTTTGGCGCGGCGCTTGCGGCATGCAATGCCCCGGGCGACGCGCCCGCCGCAAAACCGCCGCTCGAAGGCGCGCGGATCGGCGGCCCCTTCACCCTGACCGACCAGGACGGCAAGACGGTTCGCGACAGCGATTTCGCGGGCCGATATCGCCTCGTCTATTTCGGATACAGCTTCTGCCCCGATATCTGCCCGGTCGACTTGCAGAAACTGATGCGCGGCCTGTCGATGTTCGAAAAGGCGGATAGCGCGCGCGGCGCAAAAGTCGCTCCGCTCTTCATCACCGTCGATCCCGCGCGCGACACGCCCGAGGCGCTCAAGCCCTTCGTCGCGCGTTACCACCCGCGGTTGCTCGGCCTCACCGGGACGCCGGAACAGGTTGCCGCGGTCGCCAAGGCCTATGTCGTCACCTACAACAAGGTGCCGGGTTCGGCGCCCGACCGTTACCTGATGGCGCACAGCCAGCTCGCCTTCCTGATGGACCCGGACGGCAAGCCTGTCGCGCTGCTGCCGCTCGACGATCCCTCGACCGATGCCGACGAGGGCGCGCCCGACAAGGTGGCGGCCGAGCTGGCGAAGTGGGTCAAATAGCGATGGCGGGGGCGACATCGGAGCGCCCCTTCTGGGAAGCGCCGCTCGCCAGCCTCGATGCCGGCCAGTGGGAAGCCTTGTGTGACGGCTGCGGCAAATGCTGCCTCCACAAGCTCGAGGACGAGGACACGGGTCGCATCTATCCGACCAATGTCGCGTGCCGCCTGCTCGACCTCAGGACCGCGCGCTGTAGCGATTACAAGCACCGCCGCCGCCATGTCCCCGACTGCTTGACGCTGACGAAAGCGAAGGTCGACGACCTCATATGGCTGCCGCAGACCTGCGCCTATCGCCTGCGCGCCGAGGGGGAGCCTCTTCCCGACTGGCATTATCTCGTCTGCGGTGATCGCGATGCCGTGCGCCGCGCCGGCGAATCGATCGTCGGTTGGACGGTCGGCGAGGCTGTCGCGGGTCCGCTGGAAAATCATCTTGTCGAACGCGTCGTTTGACCCCGCGGCCGACGGGCCGCACATATGGGTGGCGGGCGCGGCTTGGCCCGTCCGCGTCGTACGCCATGCGCAGTCGCGCCGCTATCGCCTCGTCTTCGATGGCGCGCGCGGCGAACTGCGGCTGACCGTCCCGCGCCGCGCGAGCGAACGCGCCGCGCTCAAATGGGCAGGCGAACAGCAGGCGTGGCTCGCCGAACAGGTCGGCAAGGCGGTGTTGCCGGTCGTCGTCGGTCCCGGCGCGTCGATCCCGTTTCGCGGCGTCGAGCGCCGTGTCGAATGGATGGCGAGCGCGCCGCGCGCGATCCGGCTGGCGGACGACATGCTGCGCGTCGGCGGCCCCGCCGAAACGGTGGGGCGGCGGATCGAACGCTGGCTGAAAGCCGAAGCGCTCGACCTCATGGAACGCGAAAGCCGCGAAATCGCCGGCGCGGCGGGTCTGGCGGTCGGCCGCGTCGGGGTCGGCGACCCGCGCAGCCGCTGGGGCAGCTGCACGCATGACGGCGATTTACGCTATAGCTGGCGGCTCGTCATGGCCCCCGATCATGTGCGCCGCGCGACCGTCGCGCACGAGGTCGCGCACCTTCGCCACATGGACCATAGCGCGGCGTTTCACGCGCTCGTCGACCGATTGCACGACGGCGATGTCGCCGCGGCGCGCGGCTGGCTGCGGCGCGAAGGCCGCGGGTTGCACCGTTACCGCTTCGCCGCCTGACCGGCGCTAGTTCGAATCGCCGGGCTGGTTTCGCGCCGGCGGCGCGACCTTCGGCGGGGCGGGTGCCTTGGACGTCGCGCCATTCTTCGGCGCGCCCCCACCGTCGGCCGGACCGCGGCGTCCCGTCTGCTCCTCGATCCACTGCTGGTTCAGCACCGGGCCGTCGTCGGCAGGCGGCGGCACATCGTCGCCCTCGGGTACCGGCGCGGCGGCTGGCAATTCGATCGGCATACCATTCTCGTCGACATAGCCGTCCTCGCCGGGCTCGCCCATATAGGCTTCGCCTTCGTCCTCGAGCTGCCATTCGGGCAGCACGACCTCGGTGTCGAACTGTTCGACCGGACGCCGCGCGACCGCGACACGCATATAATCGGCAAAGGCTTTCGCCGGCGCGCGGCCGCCCTGCAGTCCGCCGACGGGCTTCGCATCGTCGCGGCCCATCCAGACGCCGGTGGTGATGCCGCTCGAAAAGCCGAGGAACCAGCCGTCCTTGTTGCTCGACGTGGTGCCAGTCTTGCCCGCGACGGGGCGGCCGATCTGCGCCGCCTTGCCGGTGCCAGTATTGACCGCGGTCTGGAGCAGGTCGGTGATCCCCGCGGCGACCCAATTGTCGACCAGCACCTGTCCGCGCTCGGCGGGGCGCTGGTACAGCAGGCGTCCGTCGGCGGTCGTCACCTTGGTGATGCCATAGGGCTGCACCGACACACCCTTGCGCGACACGGCGGCAAAGGCGGCGGTCATGTCGATCACGCGCACTTCGGCGCTGCCGAGCACCATCGACGGGTGGGTGTTGACCGGGGTCGTGATGCCGAACCGGCGCGCCATGTTGGCGACCGAGGAAAAGCCGACTTCGTCGCCGAGCTTCGCCGCCACCGTGTTGACCGAATAGGCAAAGGCGCTGCGCAGGTCCATCGCGCCGGCAAAGCGTCCTGACGAGTTGCGCGGGCTCCAGCCGTTGATCGTTACCGGTTCGTCGACGACCTGGTCGCCGACCTTATACCCGGCCTCGAGCGCCGCCATATAGACGAACAGCTTCCACGCCGATCCCGGCTGGCGGAGCGCCTGCGTCGCGCGGTTATAGTTGGACGCGACATAGTCGGTGCCGCCGACCATCGCGCGCACGGCGCCGTCGCGGTCGAGCGAGACGAGCGCGGCCTGCACGCCGCGCGGGGTATTCGCCTGGATCGACGCTGTCGCGGCGCGCTGCATGCCAAGGTCGATCGTGGTATAGACGTCGAGCGCCTCGCTGCCCTCGTCGATCAGCATGTCGAGTTGCGGCAGCGCCCAGTCGCTGAAATAGCGCGCGCTGTTCTGCCCCGTTTCCTTGGCCAGCTGGACATTGGCGGGCTCGGCGCTGTCGGCTTGCGCCTGCGTGATGACGCCGGCGTCGACCATGACGCTCAGCACCACCCCGGCGCGGCCCAGCGCCGCCTGCGCGTCGGCGGTCGGCGAATAGCGCGACGGCGCCTTGACCAGCCCGGCGACAACCGCCGCCTCCGACAGCGACATTTCGGTCGCGCTATGCCCGAAAAAGCTGTTCGACGCGGCGTCGATGCCATAGCTGCCGCCGCCGAAATAGACCTTGTTCAGATAGAGTTCGAGGATTTCGTCCTTCGAGAATTTCCATTCGAGCGCGAGCGCGAGGATCATCTCGCGCGCCTTACGGCGGAAATCATAGCTGTTCGACAGGAATATATTGCGCGCGAGCTGCTGCGTGATCGTCGACGCGCCCTGCAGGCGCCGGCCGCTGCCTCGATTCTGGAGCGCGACCACCGCCGCGCGCGCCATACCGACGGGGTCGAGCCCCGGATGATAGCGAAAGCGCCGGTCCTCGACTGCGACCATCGCGTCCTGCATCACCTGCGGCGTTTCGCGCAGCGTCAGCCAGCGGCCGTAATTCGGTCCGAGCGAAAGGAAGACGGTGCCGTCGGCGGCGCGGACGCGGATCGTCTGCCCCGCCGGCGATTTCTTGAGCTCCTCGAAGCTCGGCATGCGCTGGACGGCGATGCCGACCGCAACCGCCAGCGCGACGAGCCCGACGACCGCGAGGCCAAGCCCCCAGCGAAAGGCGCGGCGCAACCAGACGCGCCAGCGCGGCGGCTCGCCGCCGGGCGTGCCGCTACGCTTGCTGGACGATGACGATTTATTCGACGAAGCCTGCTGTCTTTCGCGGCGCAAAGCCCGATTTCCTTCCCTCACTGCGCCCCTGATGCGTCAGTCCGGGAAGGCGTTGTCAGTCCTTGCCGGTTGACGCCTCATCCTGCCCGCGGTCCGCGAAGTCAAGCGCCGCGCTGTTGATGCAATAGCGCAGGCCTGTCGGTCCGGGTCCGTCGGGGAAGACATGGCCGAGATGGCCTTCGCATTTGGCGCAGCGCACTTCGGTGCGGACCATCCCGTGGCTCGCATCGCGATGCTCGCTGACCGCGGCCTCGCCGGCGGGCGCGGTATAGCTCGGCCAGCCCGATCCGCTGTCATATTTGGTGCGGCTGTCGAACAGCGGTTCGCCGCAGCCGGCGCAGCGATAGACGCCGTCGCCCTTATGGTCGGTATATTTGCCGGTGAAGGCACGCTCGGTGCCGCCTTCGCGCAGCACATGATGCGCCATCGGGTCGAGTTCTTTGCGCGTGACGGGATCGGTCATGACAGGTTCTCCTTTCGGGCAGGCCGCGTACGCGGCGCGCCGCTTGTTGCCCCTAATATCGGGCGATAGACGCGCCGCCGCAAGGGGCAGGGGAATTCAGCTTCCGCGGATGCGCGTCGTTCGCGAGGTTATTCGCACCAAAGACGGAAAAAGTGACGCCGCCGCGGTCATCGGCCCGGCGGTGCGCGGATTTTCGCCGAGCCGCCACACAAGATCGGCCAGCGCGAACGGGCGCGTCATGCGCGCCGCAAACGCGCGCTGAAAGGCGGGTGCCGCCGCGGCGCCGCCGCTCCGCCACGCCGTAACCGCGGCTGCGGCGCTCGCGATCGCCAGTCCCATGCCTTCGCCCGCGAGGCTCGGGATGACGCCGGCCTGATCGCCGAGCCGAAACAGGCCGGGCGTCGTCTCGCCCTTGCGCCAGCCATAGGGGACATGGCCGATCGCATCGATGCCGCGCGACCAGTCGGCGTGCGCCAGCCGTTCGCCGAGGTGCGGCAACGCATCGCCCAGCGTGCGGAGCAGCGCTGCCGGATCGCCGCCCGCTTCGTCGAGCCGCGATTTGTGCACCGCGAGGCACAGATTGCCGCTGCCATCCTCCTGCCGCACCAGCCCCGCATAGCCCCGATCGAACAGGTGCAGCTCGACCGCGTCGCCGACCAGCCGGTCCAGCGCCGGGTGGGCCGGCAGGCGCAGCCGCAGCCCCATGGCGGGGTCGTTTCGTTGCCATCCGGCGGGTTCGCGCGGAAAACCGCGAAAGCCATGCTTGCCGGCCGCGAGGAAGATGGCGGCCGCCGTCAGCGCCGCGCCGTCGCGCATCTGCAGCGTGCCGCCCTCGATCGCGGTCGCATGGACGCCGCGCTCGATCCCCGCGCCCGCCGCGACGGCCGCATCCTGCATGGCGCTATCGAGCGTGCGCCGCGATACGCCCATCGCCGCGCCGGGCAGCGCCGTTTCGCTTTGCCGCTGCCCCGCGAAGAGCCGCACGCGCCGGACCGCCTGGCCGCCGAGCCGCGAGCGGTCGATCCCCAGCGCGTCGAGCCGCTTCAGCGTCTGCCAGCTCAGGAAGCCGCCGCACAGCGCATCGCCCGTTTCGCGCGCGCGTTCGATCAGCAGGATTTGCGCTCCCGCGCGGGCGAGCCCGATCGCCGCGGCCGACCCGGCGGGCCCGGCACCGACGACGATCGCGTCGGTCACCGGATACGCTCGACGCAAAGCCGGTAGGGAAAACTGCGAAAGATACGGCAGCGGGGCGCCGCGTCGGGCAGCGCCTCGGCCAGCATCGCCTGCCATTCGGTACGGCGAAAGCTGCGCCCGACCGACAATTGCCCGTCGCGCCGCACGATCGGGTCGACCCATGCCAATGCCGCGAGCAGCGGATAGCCGGCAAAGGGCAGGCGCTGGCGATGCAGGTCGTTGACCAGCCAGCCGCGCGCCGCCTCGCCCTCCATGAAGCGAAGGAATTCGGCGCGCTGCGCAGGCGTCATATGATGGGTGACGAGGCTGGACAGGATGATGTCCCAGCCGTGCCCGGCGAGGTCGCGGTAATCGCCCGTCACCAGGCGTACGCCCGGTCCGAGCCGCGCTTGGGCAACCGGCGCGCTCTTCGGATTGAGGTCGACCCCGGCGAGGTCGAGCGCGACGCCGCGCCGTTCGCCCCAGCGCGCGATGCGCGCGAGCATGTCGCCCGCGCCGAATCCGACGTCGAGGATGCGCCACGGCCGGTCGCCAACGCCGCGCTTGTGCACCCGGTCGAGGAAGCCGAGCGTCGGACGCGGCGCCATCGTCAGCGCGTTGATCCGCGACAGGTCAGCGAGCACCGTCGCATAGCGATCGGGGGGCAATTCGGCGGCGTCCATCTCCTCTTCGCGCGCGATCGGGATACGCAGGCTGGCGAAGGGATTCATGCCCCGAACCGGATCGCCTCGGCGGCGAGCCCGGGGCCGAAGGCGATCGCGATCCCGTCGCCGCGCGCGCCGCGTGCCATCATGTCGGCGAGCACGAACAGGATCGTCGCCGACGACATGTTGCCGAAACGCGCGAGCACCGACCGGCTGTCGGCCAGCGCGTGCGGGTCGGCGCCCAGCGCATGCTCGACCGCATCGAGCACCGACCGACCGCCGGCGTGGACCGCGAGCAGCGGCGGCGTGCCGTCGCCGCCGAACAGTTCGCGCTGGACGTTCGAGTCTGCCAGCGCCTCGCGCAGCCGCCCCGGCACCTCGCCCGACAGCGTCATCTCGAAACCCTTGTCGCCGATGTCCCAGCGGATGAGGTCCTCGCTGTCGCCCAGCGCGAGGCTGCGCCCTTCGCCGAGTTCGAGGCCATGCGGTGCCGCGGAAACGATCCCCGCCGCGGCGCCGTCGCTGAACTGTAGCATCGCGAGCAGAGGTTCGGGCGCATCGGCGAGGCTGAGGTGCAGCGTCGACAGCTCGACGCTGACCAGCAGCACGACCGCGCCGGGTTCGGACCGCACGATATGCCGCGCGGTACGCAGCGCGGTCACGCCAGCATAACAGCCCATGAATCCGATCAGCACGCGCTCGACGGTCGGCGCAAGGCCGAGCTGCCGCGCGATGATCTGGTCGATCCCCGGCGCGACGAAACCGGTACAGCTGGCGGCGACGATATGCGTGACCCGCGCCGGATCGAGCGCGTTGCCGAGCGCTGCGATCGCCTCCATCGCCAGCGCCGGGGCGTGGTGCGCATAGGCGGTCATGCGCGCCGAGGTCGGCGGCAGGCCGGGGACGTCGTAAAAGCCGCCGGGCGCGACGGGCGAACCGCCGTCCGGCGTCGGCGGCAGCACCGACCAGCGATGCTCGATTCCCGACCGCGCCGCCATGCGCGTGAAGATCGCACGCGTCCGCTCGTCGGCGATACGCGGCGTCGCCCAGTCGATGAAGGCGCGATGGATATCATGCCCCGGCACCGCGGTGGCGAGGGCGTTGAGCCGGGGAGTCGGCGGGGCGTTCATGGCGCACATGTGACCGAAAAGCGGGGCACTGGCCAGCGATTAGCGCCGCCGCCGATTTACGCAGACTTAACCATGAATGCGCTAGCGGTACAGGTGTGAAACTGCGTCTTTCCCTTGCGATCTTGCTGGCCTTTGCCAGCCCGTCGGTTGCGGCGGCGCAGTGCCTGCTTTGCGCGCAGGAAAAGGACGGCGCGACCGCCGCGCGCCGGGCCGAGGTGCCGCTGCGCGTCGAGGTCGAAACGCAGCTCGACATGGGGCGCGTCGCCGTCGGCGCGATGGGCGGCGAGGTCGAGATCGACCCGACCTCGGGCGCGCGCCGGGTGCGCGGCGACGTCGTCGATCTGGGCGGGTTCGCGCTGACCGGTGTTGTCACCGTGCGCGGCGAGCCCGGCGCCGAAGTGCGCGTCATCCTGCCGGCGAGCGTCGACCTCGAGGGCGGCCATGGCCGCACCGCGCGCGTGACCGGCCTCGTCACCGACCTGTCGGCGGCGCCGCGGCTCGGCCCCGACGGCCGCCTGATCTTCCGCTTTGGCGGCCGGCTCCAGATCGCGGGGCTCGACGACGGCGACTATCGCGGGCGGATTCCGGTTACGGTCGAGTATCAATAGTGATGCAGCGTTCAGCGAGGCGTGGGTGCCGCCAGCTTCGCACAATCGATCATCCGGTCGGTCATATCGTCGGCGCTGCTGCCCGCCTCGCCGACCAGCCAGCTTCGCAACATCGCGAGCTGCGCCGCCGCAATGCCCGTTGCGCGGATAGCCGGCGCCGCATCGTCCGACGCCCGTCTTTCGACATGCGGGCGGATCATCTCGGCCAGACGGCGCTGGACGATCGGCGCCGTGGCCGAGTTGAGGATGGTCCGCCCCAGCGCGCGCCGGTCCCACAGATGCGCCATGATCCCTTTGATATAGGATCGTGCGGCACGGCCCGACGCGGCGGTCGAGAGCCCCAGCAGAATGGGCTCCATCGCCGACAGCAGCAACTCGTCCTTGCTGCCGAAATGCTCATAGAATGTCGCCTTGCCGATGCCGGCGGCCGCCACGATATCGGCGATGCGGACCGCATCATAGCGGCGCTCGATCACCAGCGCTGCAAAGCCGTCGAGGATGGCTTCCCTCGTGCGTCGGGCGCGGCGGTCGGTGGGGAGCGGTGCTCGCATTGCCGTCCTATAGGCCAAGGGGATGCGGATCGCGACATTCGGGCGCGGCGGTTTTCCGGACATTTGCACGGTCGTGTCCGGGATCGCCGCTATGTTCGCGATTCCCGCTCGCCAGCCGGCAAAAAATGCGTGAAATCGTCCCGGCGAAACAGGATGGAATCATATGCCCCAGGATCACCGCGCCGTCGCTATCATCCCTTCCAGCGATCTCGATGCCAGCGAAGCCTTTTACCGGCGGCTGGGGCTTGAGGTGGAGAGCGACTATGGCGAGTACCGCATCCTGACCGACGGGCGAGGGTGGCACTTGCACCTGACCCATATGCGGGGCTGGCCAAGGCATATCGAAGACAATCCCTTTGGCCTCTATCTCTATGTCGACGATGTCGATGCCGTGGCGGAACGGGTGCGCGAGCTGATCATCGAAAAGGAGGCGCCGCACGCCAAGCCATGGGGAACCTATGAATTTGCGGTAAGCGATCCCACCGGTCTGCTCGTGCGCGTGGGCCGGATCATCGACAAGGATTGAGGCTCTCGGCCGCTTACGTTCGCGCCCGGAACAGCGCGGTCCCGACGCGCACATGCGTGGCGCCGAGCATCACCGCCGTCTCATAATCGCCGCTCATGCCCATCGAACGGAGCGGCAGGCGGTGACGCTCGGCCAGTTCGTCGAGCAGCGCAAAAAAGGGCGCGGGTTCGATATCGGCGGGCGGGATCGCCATCAGCCCGTCGATCGCAAGGCCGGCATCCTTCGCTTCGTCCAGCAGCGCGGGCAGGTCGGCGACGGCGCAGCCGCCTTTCTGTTCCTCGTCGCCGATATTGACCTGCACGAACAATTGCGGGCGCTTGCCCGCCTTTTCGCACGCTTTCGCTACGGCTTGGACCAGCGAACTGCGGTCGATCGAGTGGATCGCATCGAACAGCGCCACCGCTTCCTCGGCCTTGTTCGATTGCAACTGGCCGATCAGGTGCAGCGTGACGCCCGGCGTTTCGGCGCGCAGTTCGGGCCATTTCGCAGCCGCCTCCTGCACGCGATTCTCGCCGAAATGGCGCTGGCTCGCGGCGATCAGCGGGCGGATCGCGTCGGCGTCGTGCGTCTTCGACACCGCGATCAGGCAGATATCGCCCGCCTTGCGCTGCGCGCGCTTCGCTGCGTCGGCGATATGCGCCTGCACCTCTGCCAGCCGGTCTGCTGCTTCGTTCATCGTCCGTTTCCATCCCGCGCGTTGCGTGCGCTCGCGACGCGCCTATAGAAAGCGCGATGCGCGTGCGCCACCCCTCGTCCTCCGATTTGCCGCAGCGCTGGCTGTTCAGCGACGAACGGACAAAGGCCGGTCTGCTCGAACTCGCGGCGGTGCTCCCGCCGGGGAGCGGCATCGTGCTGCGCCACGACAGCCTGGCGCCGGGGGCGCGTTGGCGCCTGCTGCGTCGCCTGATGCGGATCGCGCGCGCGCGGCGGCTGGTCGTGTTGCTCGCGGGTTTGCCCGCCGAGGCGCGGCGCGGGGGCGCCGATGGCGTTCATCTTCGCCAACATGCCGCGGGCCGGGCCGGGCAGGCGCACCGGCTCGGCCTGTCCGTCACCATGCCCGTCCATGACGCGCGTCAGGCGCGCCGCGCGCGCCGGGCGCAAGCCGGCGCCGTCTTCATATCGCCGCTGTATCCGACGCGCTCGCATCCCGGCGCGCCCGCGCTGGGTCATGCCGCATGGTTTCGCCTCGCGTCGATGTCGGGCGGAATCCCCGTCGCGCTGGGCGGCATGACGCCGGCGCGCGCAAGCCGGCTCAGCCGCGCGAACGGACGCCGGACGGGCTGGGCTGCGATCGATATCTGGGAAGAAAAAGCGGCGAAGCGCCGGGCGCGTCAGAAACGGAAAGCCGTTCCGACATAGACCGCCTGGCTGTCGCGCCGCGAATCGGTCAGCGGTTCGACGCGGTCGTCGCTCTTGTAGCGGACGCCCGCGGTCACATCGATATTCTTGGTCAGGCGATAGCTGCTGACGACATCGACGGCCTGCTCGCTGCCCGGCGCGGTGACGCGGTCGGTCGCGCCGCTCGGGTCGCTCGGCCGGTTGAGCATGCGGGTCGCGAAGCGCGACTTCTTTTCGGCCTGTTCGGGCGCCTTGGCGACCGGCAGGTTGCGCAGGTCGGTGCCGCGCGGCAGCGACGGCGTGACGAATTTCTCGAAGCCGACCGACGCGCCCAGATTATAGGCGACGGGCGTGATCGCGATCGGCGCGGTGCGGCCGGTCACCAGCCCCGCCGTGCGAGCGGCACCCGCTGCGTCTTCGCGGGCGCGAATCACGACGGTGATCGCGCGGTTCTTACGGCTTTCGCCGGTCAGCGCGGGCGTGAAACTGAAGTTGCTGCGCTGTTCGGCCGAGATTTTGGTGTAGCGCGCGATCAGGCGCGGATCGCCCGATGCGGGGGTGAACTGGCCGAGCAGCGTTTCGGAAAGCGAGGTGTCGCGGATGCGGTCGGCGCGCGACATCGCCGCAAGCGCCGGTGGCAGCGCAAGCGAAGTCACCGCCAAAGCGGTGAGACCGGCTTTCCAAAAATGTCGCGATTTCCGCGCCATTGCTCTGCGACTCCAACCCCAATCGACTCAGGAGATAGGCCCCCTGCCACAATATTTCCAGAGAATCCCGTCAATTTGTCGCAGCCTTTCCGCTTTTCGCCGAAATTGTTGCGCGATCAACACAGTCGGTTGCGATTCTGACCAGAATCTGAACCGCAATGACGCGGAAATTGCCGCGCTTGCGGGGCGGCGACAAGGGCGATAGAGACGCTGGCAATTCTGTTATGCACGGCCCGGTTTTTCCTCGGGCGGTGCCAAGTGATAAGGTGTTACCGGCATGTTCCAGCTTTCCGTCCCTGCCACGCTCGGTCGTCCGGCCACGCTTGCGCTGCTCGGGCTCGCGGCGCTCGGCCTTTCGGCGTGCGGCGGCAAGGAACGCCCGCGCGCCGACCTCGCCGCCAGCCAAGTGACGACGATCGGCGTGAACAGCTATTTGTGGCGCGCCTCGCTCGACGCGCTGTCGTTCATGCCGCTGCTGCAGGCCGATTCGTCGGGCGGCGTCGTGATCACCGACTGGTATGCGAACCCCGGCAACCCGGGCGAGCGGATGAAGGTCACCGTGTCGATCCTCGACCGGGATCTCCGCGCCGATGCGCTGCGCGTCGCGGCGTCGCGTCAGGTGTCGCAGGGCGGCGCCTGGGTCGACGCACCGGTGCAGGCTGCCACGGTGCAGAAGCTCGAGGAAATCATCCTCACGCGCGCCCGCGACCTGCGCCGCAGCGCCTTCAAGGACTAATCAGGGCGGCGCGGATCCGCGCCGGCATACAGACAACGGGGTAGCAGAATAATGACCCGCGAACCGCGCTTCGGCGCTCTCGCCGCCGACGCACGCTGGCAAAAGGCGTGGGAGGCGGCGAACAGCTTTGCCACGACTGATACGGCCGACAAGCCCAAAGCCTATATCCTCGAGATGTTCCCCTATCCTTCGGGGCGCATCCACATGGGGCATGTCCGCAACTATGCGATGGGCGACGTGCTGGCCCGCTTCAAAAGGATGACCGGCCACGACGTCCTCCACCCGATGGGCTGGGACGCGTTCGGCATGCCGGCGGAAAATGCGGCGATGGAAAAGGGCGTGCACCCCGGCGGCTGGACGCGCGACAATATCGCCGCGATGCGGTCGCAGCTGAAGCGCCTCGGCCTCGCCATCGACTGGAGCCGCGAACTCGCGACGTGTGAGCCCGATTATTACGGGCAGGAGCAGGCGCTGTTCCTCGACCTGTTCGCGCACGGCCTCGTCACGCGCAAGCATAGCTACGTCAACTGGGACCCCGTCGACATGACCGTGCTCGCGAACGAGCAGGTGATCGACGGCCGCGGCTGGCGCTCGGGTGCGCTCGTCGAAAAGAAGAAATTGTCGCAGTGGTTCCTCAAGATCACCGACTTTGCCGACGAACTGCTCGAAGGACTGGGGTCGCTCGACAGCTGGCCCGACAAAGTGCGGCTGATGCAGGAAAACTGGATCGGCAAGTCGCAGGGGCTCGAATTCAGCTTCAAGCTCGCCGGCGGCGCGCCGGGGTTCGACGTCTTCACGACGCGCCCCGACACGCTCTATGGCGCGAGCTTCGCGGCGATTTCGCCCGACCATCCGCTCGCCGAGAGGCTCGCGAAGGATTCGCCCGAACTGACGGCGTTCATCGAAGAATGTCGCCGGCAGGGCACCGCCGCCGAGCAGATCGATACCGCCGAGAAAATGGGCTTCGACACCGGCCTGTCGGTCGAGCATCCGCTCGACTCCGACTGGCACCTGCCCGTCTGGGTCGTGAACTATGTGCTGATGGATTATGGCACCGGCGCGATTTTCGGCTGCCCGGCGCACGACCAGCGCGACCTCGATTTCTCGCGCAAATATGGCCTGCCCGTCCACCGCGTGATCGCCGACGGCGACGAGACCGCGCAGGTCTTCTCGGGCGACGAGGCGTACACCGGTCCCGGCAAGCTGGTGAATAGCCATTTCCTCGACGGGATGACCATCGACGAGGCAAAGGCCGCGATCATCGCGCGGTCGGAGCATGAGGGCTGGGGCAAGGGCACGACCGTGTGGCGCCTGCGCGACTGGGGCGTCTCGCGCCAGCGCTATTGGGGCACCCCGATCCCCTTCATCCACTGTTCCGCGTGCGGCATGGTGCCGGTGCCCAAGAGCCAACTCCCCGTCGTGCTGCCCGAGGATGCCGATTTCTCGGTCCCGGGCAATCCGCTCGACCGCCACCCGACGTGGAAGCATGTCGCCTGCCCGAGCTGCGGCGGCGAAGCGGTGCGCGAGACCGACACGCTCGACACCTTCGTCGATTCGAGCTGGTATTTCCTGCGCTTCGCGTCGGCCCCGTCGGACAAGCCCTTCGACGCCGACGTCATCCGTCGCTGGCTGCCCGTCGACCAATATATCGGCGGCATCGAACATGCGATCCTCCACCTGCTCTACGCGCGCTTCTGGACGCGCGCGCTGAACAAGATGGGGATGATCGACATCAAGGAGCCCTTCGCCAGCCTGTTCACGCAGGGCATGGTGACGCACGAGACCTATAGCCGGCCGCAGGGCGAAGGCCTGCCGGCGATCTTCTTCACCCCCGACGAGGTGGAGCGCGGCGTCGACGGCGCGACGCTGGCCGCCGACGGCGCGCCGGTCGACATCGGCCGCGTTATCAAGATGTCGAAGTCGAAGAAGAATGTCGTCGATCCCGACGCCATCCTCGACCAATATGGCGCCGACGCCGCGCGCTGGTTCATGCTCTCCGACAGCCCGCCCGAGCGCGACCTGCCGTGGAGCGAGGCGGGCATCGAGGGCGCCTGGCGCTTCGTCCAGCGGCTGTGGCGCCTGTTCGGCGACACCGAAAATGTCGGCGAGGGCGGCGAGGACAAGGCGCTCGCGCGCAAGCTGCACCAAGCGATCGCGGGCGTTGCCGCCGATATCGAATCGCTCGGCTTCAACAAGGCAGTGGCAAAGATCCATGCGCTCGCGAACGAGATCGAGAAGGCGAAGCCTTCGGCGACGCGCGCCGAGGCGTGCCGCACCCTGATCCTGCTCGTCGCGCCGATGCTGCCGCACCTTGCCGAAGAGGCGTGGGCGGGGCTGCCCGAAAGCCAGCGCTCGACCGCGATGATCGCCGACGCCGCATGGCCCGTCGCCGATCCGGCACTGCTCGTCGATGACGAGGTGACAATCGCGATCCAGATGGCGGGTAAGCTGCGCGATACGATGACGATCGCAAAAGGCCTCGACAAGGAAGCGACCGAAGCCGCGGCGCTCGCGCGCCCGCGCATCGTCGAACTGCTCGCCGGCGCGACGCCCAAGAAGGTGATTGTGGTCCCCGACCGTTTGGTGAATATCGTACCCTGATGCGCACGCTCCTCGTCTCCTCGCTCGTTGCCGCTTCGCTGATGCTCGGCGGCTGCGGGTTGCGGCCGCTCTATGCGAACGGCAGCAAAGGAGCGGTGGCGACGGTGCTCGCCGACGTCGACGTCGCGCCGATCGAGGGTCATTCGGGCTGGCTCGTGCGCAACGCGCTGCGCGACCGGCTGGAGGCGACGCAGGGCGGGCGTGGTGCGGGCAAGCGGCTGCGGCTCGATGTCCGGCTCGAGGATTCGATCACCGGCTTCGGCGTCCGCGCCGACGATGCGGTGACGCGCGAACGGCGCACCTTGCGCGCGCGCTACCAGCTCGTCGATGCGGTCTCGGGTGAGGTGATGCTCGACGCGACCGCCTTTTCGGACGCCGGCATCGACGTCGTCGGCAGCGAATATGCGACGATCGCCGCCGAATCCTCGGCGCTCGAACGCCTCGCTTCGGCGGTCGCCGACCAGATCGTGACGCGGCTCGCGGTCTTTGCGAACCGCGGCGGCGGCAGCGCGAAACAGGCGACCCCGGCGCCCGCACCGACCCCCTAGCGGGTATGAAAACGGTCAAACCCGCCGACTTCGAACGCCAGTCGCGCCTCGACCCCGCCGTTCGCTTCGCTCTGCTCACCGGTCCCGACGAGGCGACGATGGAAGCCGTCGCCGGCCATCTGGTCGCGCTCGCGGGCAAGGACGCCGAACGCCTCGACCTGACGGGATCGCAGCTGTCGCAGGATCCGTCGCTGCTCGCCGCCGAGGCCGCGTCGATGTCGCTCTTTTCGTCCGCACGCGTGATCCGCCTCGACCTCACGGGCAGCGGCGACGACAGCCTCGCCGCGGTCGAGGCGCTGCTCGCTGCCGAAACCGCGATCAATCCGGTGATCGCAACGGGCGCGTCGGTCACCGCCAAGTCGAAGCTGGTCAAGCTGGTCGAAGGGTCGGACCATGCCGTCGCCGCGATCTGTTACCAGCCTGACCGGCGCGCGCTTGTCGGCATCGCGATGGGCGCGGCGCAGGAACAGGGTCTCCGTCTCGGCAATGCCGAGGCGCAGCTGCTCGTCGATCTCGTCTCGGGCGATCAGGCGCTGATGCGGCGCGAGATCGAAAAGATCGCGCTCTATCTCGACGCGGCGTCCGATCGCCAGCGGCAGGTCACCGCCGCCGATATCGCCGCGCTGGGCGCCGCGACGCACGAAGAGGATGTCAGCGAATGCATCAATGTCGCGCTCGGCGGCAAGGTGCGCGAGCTTCCCGAGATGCTGGCGACCGCCGCGGCGGTCGGCGTCGCCGAAATCCGCATCATCCGCGCGCTGGCGATCCGTGCGACCGCGCTCGCGCGCCTGCGCGCCGAAGTCGATGCCGGCGCACATCCCGCGACGGTCGTCTCGGCGCGCACCAGCGGCATTTTCTGGAAAGAGCGCGACGCGGTTACCGCGCAGCTCCATATCTGGGATTCGCTGCGCATCGCGCGGCTGATGAGCCGGCTGCTCGATTGCGAGCGGGCGCTGAAAGCGTCGGGCACCGCGGGCGCGGTGCTGTTCCGCAAGCTTATGACCGACATCGCGCATCAGGCGGCGCGCGCGCGTTAGGGTCCCGACCCTAATCGACTTCGGCGGGTTCCTCCGCTTTCGCCGGCACGACCACGGGGTCGGGCGGGACAAAGGTCCAGATCGTGTCGCCGGCCTCGACCGGCGGCCGGTGCTGCATCGAAAAGACCGCAAGCTCGCCGTTCGCGCGCGACACCGCCAGGCTGTCGCCGCCCGATGCCTTCATCCGCGCGACGAAATCGGCATAGGTGAATTTCTCGGTGATTTTCGTGCGCCCGAAGCTCCACCCCGCTTGTAGCCGGTCGAGCTGTTCCTCGATCGGCGTCCCCGACAGCGTCAGCACGCGTCCGCGCCGCCTCGTTCCGGTCTGCGCGGTCGCGAGCATGCGGCTCACGCGTGCATGGCCGATCTCCGGCGCCAGTTCGCTGCACACCAGCGCATTGTAACTGTCGTTGTCGGTCGCGGCGATCAGCTGCTGATATTGCCCCATGTCGAGTTCGTCGTCGTGCGCCTCGTCCAATATGTCGCCCTGATAGACGGGCAGGTCGGCGCGCCGCGCGCGGCGAAGGGCGAACTTGCTTTCGTCGGCGATCAGCACGTCGCTGCCCTGCTCCTTTACGAACTCGGCGAAGGCGATCGTCCAGCTGTTCGCGCCGACCAGCAACACGCCATTGCCCTTGCCGCGGTCGAGCCCCAGTCGCTGTGCGAACCAGGACGCGGTAAAGCCATGGGCAAAGATCGTCGCGATGACGACGCCAAAGCCCAGCGGGACGAGCGCCTCGGCGCCCGGCACGCCATAATCCGACAGGCGCAGCGCAAAGAGGCCAGTCACCGCGACCGCGACGATGCCGCGCGGGGCAATCCATGCGATGAACAGCCGCTCCCGGAACGGAATCCGGGTGAACAGCAGCGCGATCATGATCGTCAGCGGCCGCACGACGAACAGCAGCAGCAGCAGGAAGAAGAGGAAACGGAACTGGAAATTCTTGACGACCTCCCAGTCGAGCGTCGCCGACAGGATGATGAACACGCCCGATACCAGAAGGACGGTCAGATCCTCCTTGAACCGCATCAGCGTGCGGCTCGAATCGGTCTCGCGATTCGCCATGACGACGCCCATCACGGTGACCGTGATCAATCCGGTTTCGTGCATGATGAGGTCGGAGAGGACAAAGACCGCGATCACCGTCGTCAGCAGCACCGGGGCTTTCAGATATTCGGGCACCCAGCCGCGCGGAAAGGCCCATGTCAGCGCGAAGCCCGCCGCGCCGCCGACGAGCACGGCGAGCAGGCTGGCCGCGACGACGTCGATGATGATCGAGCTGCTGTTCGCTTCGGCCCCGCCGTGAATGATATAGGCGTAGAGGCCGACGGCGAGCAGCGCGCCGATCGGATCGTTCACGATCGCTTCCCATTTCAGGATATGCTTGACGCGCGGCGTGATGTTGAGCGTCCGGAGCAGCGGCACGATCACCGTGGGACCGGTCACGACCATCACGCCGCCGAACAGCGCGGCGAGTTCGAAGGGCAGGCCGGCACCATAATAAGAGGCGGCGGTGCCCAGCGCCCAGCCGACCGGTACCCCGATGAACACGAGCATGAAGACCGCGACGCCTGCGTGACGCAATTCGCGGAATTTCAGGCTGAGCCCGCCTTCGAACAGGATCACCGCGACCGCCAGCTTGATGATCGGTTCGCGCAACGCGCCGAAATCGCGGGCGGGATCGATCAGCCCCAGCAGCGGGCCGGCAACGATGCCCGCGACGAGCATCAACGCGATCGCGGGTTTTCCCGTGCGCCAGGCGACCCACTGGGCGCCGATACCGATCACGCCGATCAGCGCGATTTTGACGAGCAGGGAGTCGATCGCGAACATCGTCCCACGCTATGCGGGCTTATCCGGACAAAGGGAAGGACCTGCCGCGACAGTGCCCGGCCGCGGCAGGTCCCCGTACCCCTCCCGCAAGGAGGAGGGGGAGAGGGCGATCAGAACTGGCCGCGGATCGTCACGCCATAGGTGCGCGGCTCGCCCGGGAAACCGACGAACAGCTTGTTCGCGGTGGCCGGGAAACCGAGCGCGGCCGGCGCCGCGACCGACCGGAAGCTGTTCGATCCCTGCAACGGCATGTCGGCGCCGATCTGGTAATATTTCTTGTTGAACAGATTCTGGCCCCACAGCTCGATGCCCCAGCGGCGATCGGCACCGAACAGGCCGATGCGGCCGTTGAACACCGCAAAGCCGTCCTGCACCTTTTCGATATCGAGGTTCGACCCGGTGTTGGTGTCGCTCTGCAGGCGCGTGTCGAAATAGACGAGCGCGCTCATCCCCGAACTGCCGATCGGCGGCGTCCAGCTGATCCCTGCCGTCGCGACATATTTGGCGGCGTTCGACACGCCGCGGCCGGGCAGCTGGAACAGCACCGGCGACAGCGGGCGTCCGCCGGTGCCGACGAGGTTGCGGCGATAGAGGGTGTCGACATAGGTCAGCCCCATGTTGACCGAGAGATAGCGCGCGGGGCGAATGAAGGTCTCGATCTCGATGCCCTTTGCGACGACGCCGGGCTTCAGCCGGTCGGCGGCGCAGGCCCCCGTCGTCGCGCTGTTGTCGATCGGCCCGGTACCGAGGTCGTCCTTGCACGCCTGGATGTTCGTCACCTCGAAATTGATGCCGTTGAAGGTGTTGAGCTGGTAATTGCTATATTCCTGCCAGAAGGCGGCGACATTCACATCGACGCCCGGCCCGTCCCATTTGACGCCGAGCTCATAGGCGTCGACCTTCTCGCTCGCGAATTGCAGGTCGCTCGCTTCGGGGCGGCCGTTGCCCGGCGTGTTCGCGGGGCGCGCGAGCGCCGCGGTGCACGCGGCATTCTGTGCCACCGACCCCGCGGTCGTGCTGCACGGGCGGTCGAGCGCCGAATAGTCGAGGTTGAAGCCGCCGGCCTTGTAGCCCTTCGATGCCGAGGCATAGACGAGCCAGGCGGGATCGGGTTTCCAGCTCAGCACCGCGGTGCCGGTCCACTGGCCCTCGCTGAACTTCGTGCCCGGCGTACCCTTGACGATGTCGGGTGCGGTGCCGTTGATCACGCAGGCGAGGCTCGCTAGCGCCTGCAACGACGAATTGACGATCGCCGGGCACAGCGTGTTGGTGAAATTGGCATCGCCGCTCAGCGTCTTCTTTTCGTGTGTGTAGCGCGCGCCGACGGTCAGCGTCAGTGTGTCCTCGACGATGTCGAAGCTGTTGTGCGTGAAGATCGCATAATTGGTGCTGCGCTGCGCAAAGGTCGATCCATTGTTGCCGGTGCCGTTGAGCGGCGCGGCGCCGAGCAGCGCGGCAATCCCCTGGAAACCCGGGAAGTTCGCTGCGGGCAGGTTCGAACAGGTCGCCGACGCCGGGTTCAGCAGCGCGGGGGCGAGCGTCGCGGCGGCCAGGCAGTTGGCGAAGCGCTGGTAATCGGCGCCATATTTGATGTCGTCGTCGACATCGAGCTTCTCATTGGCGTAATAGCCGCCGACGAGCCAGTCGAGCCGTCCGTCGAACGCCTCGCCCTGCACCCGCAGTTCCTGCGTGAACAGACGGAAGCGGCGGTCGAGATCGGTACGGCGCAGGATGTCGAGCGCGTTGAAGTCGCCGTCCTGTCCCTGCGCATTCTTGTAATCGCGATAGGCGCTGATCGAGGTCAGCGTCGCGCCGCCCAGATCCCAGGTCAGCTCGCCCGACACGCCCCAGTCCTTGGTGTCGCTGCGATAAGGGACGCCCGGCGTGGTCGCCTGCTGGCGGATGAAGCTCTGGCCCGCGGGCGCGACCTGATGGTTCGCGCCGAGCAGTTGGAGCAGGGGCAGCAGCGTGTTGGGCGACGCCACCGGAAATCCGTCGGCGCCGCGCGTCAGGCTGCGCACAGGATTGAGCAGCACCCCGCCGCAGCAATTTTCGTTGCGCTCGCTATAGTCGGCGATCAGGCGCAGCTTCACCGTCTCGCTCGGTTCGAGCAGCAGCTGGCCCTTCACCAGCCAGCGGTCGCGGTCGTTGATGTCGGGCTCGCCCGGCGTCACATTCTTGATGAAGCCGTCGCGCTGCTGCCAGACGCCGTCGAGCCGCACCGCGGCCTTGTCGCCCAGCGGCGCGTTGATCATCCCGTCGACGCGCCAATAATCATAATTGCCGTAGGACACGGATCCCTTGCCCGAAAAGGTGCCGAGTTCGGGTCCCTTGGTGACGATGTTGATCAGGCCGGCGGTCGAGTTGCGGCCGAAGAGCGTACCCTGCGGGCCGCGCAACACTTCGACGCGCTCGATATCGCCCAGCTCGGACAGGCCGACGCCGGTGCGGCTGCGATAGACGCCGTCGATGAACAGCCCGACCGAGCTTTCGAGGCCCGGATTCTCCCCGACCGTGCCGATACCGCGGATGCGCGCGGTAAAGTTGACCTCGCTCGTCGCGCCCGACACGAGCAGCGACGGCGCGACCTGCCCCAGCGCGCGCACATCGGTCGCGCCCGTTTTTTCCAGCGTGTCGCCGGTCACCGCCGACACCGCGATCGGCACGTCGGACAGCGCCTCGCTACGCCGTGTCGCGGTGACGATGATCGTGCCGTCGTCGGTTTCGGCGCCGGCGGGCGCCTCCTGCGCCATTGCGGGGGCCGACAGGATCGCGGCGGACAGCGCCAGCCCGGCGGCACCGGTGCGCAACACACGGGCAGCACGAATGGAATGATTTTGCATGATCAGGCCCTCTCCCAGCTATTTTTTCGTGAGCGAGGGTATCATGCGGTGCGGCTTTGGCCAGCACCGCCGTTGCCGTAACGTCACTATGCCGGCGAGCGCGGCTTTTGCGCCACAGCTGCCACATGTGACGGGTTGACTTCGCCGGGCAAAAAGAAAGGGCGAGGCACATCGTGCCCCGCCCCTTTTTTCACGCGATGGTTCCGATCAGAACTTGCCGCGCAGCGTCACGCCATAGGTCCGCGGCTCTGCGAGGAACTGCGAGAAGATCTGGCGGCCGCCCGGATATTGCGGGTCGGCGAACGCGGTGCCGGTCGAGGTGCCGCCTTCCTGGAACGGCGAGTTGAACGCGACCTGGGCATATTGCTTGTTGAAGATATTCTGGCCCCAGAATTCGATGCCCCATTTCTCGTCGGGGCCGCGAATGCCGATACGCGCGTTGAAGATCGCATAACCGTCCTGCGCCTTTTGCGGGAACAGGTCCGAACCGGTGTTGTAGTCGCTGGTCATGCGGCCGTCGAGGTAGACGAGGCCGCTCAGGCCGCTGCTGCCGATGTCGGGCGTCCAGGCGACGCTGCCGGTCGCGACCAGTTCGGGCGCGTTCGACAGATTGTTGCCCGGCAGCAGGCGCAGCGCCTGGTCGAGCGGCGCGCCATTGTTATTGCCGACCAGCTGGTCGCGATATTTGGTCTTCGCATAGGTCAGGCCCGCGGTCATGCGGAAGTTGCGTGCCGGGACGAGCGAGGCTTCGAGTTCGAAGCCTTCCGACCGGACGCCGTGGCTGACGTCGTCGGTCGGGCACGCGCCGGTGGTGGCTGCTGCCGCATTATAGTTCGGCGCCCCGGTGAACTTGCTCTGGTCGCGGTCGCCGCCATTCAGGTCGCTGTCGCAGCCGTTGATGTTCTGGACGAGGAAGACCGTGCCGTTGAACGTGTTGAGCTGGAAGCTCGAGAAGTCCGACCGGAAGAAGGTCAGGCCGAGGCTGAACGGACCGGTCGCATATTTGGCGCCCAGCTCGTAGCTGTCGACCTTTTCGGGATCGAACTGCAGGTTGCCGACCAGCGCCTGCGCGCCGCCCGGGGTCGCCGCAAACGGCAGGATCGGCGATTTCAGCGCCGAGCGGTCGAGGTTGAAGCCGCCCGCCTTGTAACCGCGCGAATAGCTCGCATAGAGCATCAGGTCGTCGATCGGCTTGTACGACAGGATCGCGGTGCCGGTCCATTCGTCCTCGCTCCGCTTGTCGCGGATCGACACATTGTTGAGCTCGGCGGTCGAATTGCCCTGGCAGCCGAGGCCGATCAGGCCGCCCGCGACGGCGCGGATCGTGGCGTTCGGGCTCGACAGGTCGTCGAGCAGCAGGCCCTGGATCGTCGTGCAGGCGGTATTGTCGTTGGTGAAATTCGCCGAGAACTTCTTCTTGTCGTTGGTGTAACGGACGCCGAAGGTGAAATCGAGCTTGTCGGTGATGTGGAAGATATTGTGCGTGAACAGCGCCCAATTCTTCCCGTTCTGGCGATAGCGGTCGTTGATGCTGCCCTTGTCGCTGATCCCGTCGAGCGCCGACAGGCCGGCGACGATGTCGGGACCCGCCGGGCCGAACGCGCCGAGCAGCGTCGCCGGGCCGACGCCCGGAATGATGCACGACGGGTTGGTCGGCGAATAGAGGCCGGCGAGCGCGGTCCCGGTAATCAGGCGGCACGCCGCGAAACGGCCATATTGGGTGCCGAAGCGAAGATTGTCGCGAACGGTCAGCTTTTCATTGGCGTAGAAGCCGCCGACGAGCCAGTCGAGCTTGCCGTCGAACGCTTCGCCCTGCAGGCGCAGTTCCTGCGTGAAGGTGTGGAACTGGCGATAGGCATCGTCGCTGTCGCCGCGATAGAGGATGTCGACCGTGCCATAGTCGACGTCGCCCGCCTGGCTCGACCGGTATTCGCGGTACGCGGTGATCGAGGTCAGCGTCGCGCCGCCGAAATCATAGTCGATCTGGCCCGAAAAGCCGTAGTCCTTGGTCTTGCCGGCAAAGCCGCGACCCGGGGTGACCGAAATGTTGCGGCTATAGCCCTGGTTGAAGGCGCCGACCGACTGGCCGAGATCGCGCAGCACGTTGATGATGTTGTTCGACGTCGGCGTCGCGCCGGCGCCGACCGCGGTCGGCGTGTTGAGATTGCCGATATAGGGATTGACCGACGGGCTGACATAGGTCGCCGCGCAGCATTCCTCGTCGCGATAGGTATAGTCGGCGATCAGGCGGACCGACAGCGCGTCGGTCGGTTCGAACAGCAGCTGGCCACGCAGGAAATAGCGGTCGCGATTGTTGATGTCGCGGTTGTTGGCGGTGTCGTTGTAGAAACCGTCGCGCTTGACCCAGACGCCGTCGAGGCGCGCGGCGAGCGTTTCGCCGATCGGGCCGGTGACGCTGCCGGCGAGGCGCCAGTAATCATAATTGCCATAGGTGACTTCGCCGGTGGCGCCGAACTGGAAATCGGGCTTTTTCGAATAGATGCTGATGAGGCCCGCCGACGAGTTGCGGCCGCCGAGCGTGCCCTGCGGGCCGCGCTGCACTTCGATGCGGTCGATTTCGCCGAGTTCGTTGAGGCCGATGCCCGAGCGCGAGCGATAGACGCCGTCGATGAACACGGGGACCGAGCTTTCGAGGCCGGGGTTGTCGCCGACGGTGCCGATGCCGCGAATACGTGCCGAGCCGTTCGCTTCCGAACCGGTCGACGAGACGAGCAGCGAGGGGGCGACCTGGTTCAGCTGGCGGATGTCGTTCGCGCCGCTGTTCTGCAGCGCTTCGGCGTTCACCGCCGAAATCGCGACGGGCACATCGGACAGAAGCTGCGAACGGCCCTGCGCGGTGACGATGATCGGGGTGTTGTCGCTGTCGTCCGTCGCGGTGTCGGCCGCGGCATCAGCCGCGGTGTTCTGGGCAAAGGCCGGAACCGAAATCGCGGCCATGGCGATCGATACGCCGAGCGCGCTGGTACGCATAAATCGGGCAGCACGAAGGGAAGATGATTTCATATCGGGCACTCCTCTCAACATTTCATTATTTTTGTTGCGGGGGGAGCATAACTCAATTGCGCGGCCAATCCAGCGTAAGCCCTGTATTTGCGTCGTTTTTGAGAATGTGATGCTTTTTGGCCACAGGCGGAAATGCGCCCGTTCGGCCGGGTTCAGGCGCCTGCGAGCCCGATGGCACGGCTTGCCGTAGCGTCATCGCGCGCGTGGCCGGGACAGGGAAAAGCGAGCCGGCGGCCGCGCGCGACGAGCATCGCATGATAGGGTCCGGCAAAATTTGCTGCGATCACGGGGTCGTCGGCCGCCAGTCCGCCGGTCAGGCTGCCGAAGGCGGGCAGAATCAGCCGGTGGTCGTCGCCAGCGAAGCAGGGGCGCGAAACGGGGCGGCCGCGCAGGTTGAGGCGCAATTTGGGGTGGAAATGCCCCGAAATTTCGGGACGCGTCTCGGCGCGTTCGCTCTGGTGGCGAAAGACGATGCCGTCGACGACCAGTTCGTCAGCGATCGCGCCGCCCCAGGCGCCGCCGGTCAATCCGTCATGATTGCCCGCGATCCAGAGCAACTCGACCGCTGCCGCCTGCCGGTGCAGTCGCTCGGCAACGGCGGGCGCGATGCGTTCGGCGGCGTGACGGTCGTGGAAACTGTCGCCGAGGCACCAGAGCGCGCGGGCGCCCGTCGCGGCGGCGAGCGCGGCGAGCCGGTCGAGCGTGTCGTGGCTGTCATAGGGGGGCAGCGGCTGGCCCAGCGCGGCGTACCAGCTCGCCTTTTCCAGATGCAGGTCGGCGACGATCAGCGCGCCGTGCGCGGGCCAGAACAGCGCGCGGTCGGCCAGCATCTCGAACGGCTGGCCCGCGAAATCGAAAGACACGGCGGCGGACATTCATCCGCTATGGCGATGCCGCAGCGCCGCTGCAAGCGGGTGCCGGGCGGCTATCCGCCCGCGGCGAGCGCGTTTGCGGCGAAGCGTTGGCCGGTCTGGCGGTTCGCGCCGTCGGGCAGGTCGAACACGACGCGCTTGTTCGGGAAATCGATCTCGATCCGGTCGAACAGCGACAGGCTGTCCATGCCGAGCAGCAGCGCCGGTCGTTCGTTGAGACCCAGCGCGCGAAACGCCTGGCTGTCGGCAAAACTCACCGGCAGGTCGTTGACGTCCATGCCGTTGATAACGATGCGTTTGATCGCGGTGCGCGTTGCGGGGACGGCTTCGCCGGTCACCGCGCCGAGCACGGTGGGCAGGAAGGGCAGGCGGTTCTGCCGGTTCTTGGCCACCAGCTCCTGCAGCGCCAGATTGCCGACGCTCGTCTGCGCGCCCGTGTCGACGATGACGTCGACGCGCTTTCCGTCGATCCGGGCGTCCGACAGGATCAGCCGGCCCGCCATGTTGCGCGCGGTGACGACGATCGCATCGTCGTCGCGGATAAGCGAGCGCGCGCGCTTGCGCGTTTCGAGGATCGACATGCTTTCCTTGCGGAAATCGATCAGGATGCGCCGCTCTTCCAGCATGTCGACGCCGATCAGTCCGGCGGCGCCGATATGGCGGCCGAAAAAGGCCGGGGCATCGACCGATGCGAGATGCAGGTCGGACATCTGCAGCGCGGCGATGCGAAAGCTCGGGACCATCGCCGATCCGCCGATCGTCGCCAGCCGCAACTTCTCCCCTTCGACCAGTCCCAGCCGTTCGGCGAGTTCGCGCGCGATCACCGTGCGTTCGGCGCCGGTATCGACGAGGAAAGAAAAGGGACCCTTGCCGCCGACCATCACCTTCACCGCCATGCGCTGTGTCGCGTCGAGGTCGAAGGGCTGGATGAAGGGCGTGACCGTCACCGGCGGCGCGATCGCTTCGCCTTTCGGCGCGGGCGCGGCCGCCGGGACGGGCGGCGGATCGGCGGGGGCCGGCGTCGCGCCGAGCAGCATGGGGGCGGCGAGCAACAGCGCCAATGGGGCGGACAACCTGGTGGCTTGGGTCATCGCTGGCATCCTCTGCATATTTTGCCCCAATCTACGCCTCATCGGCCTCCGCAGCAAGCGAAACGCCGTTCAGGGTTTGGGACCCATCGCTTCTTCGGCCAACGTGTCGGCGAGCTCGCCGAGCAGGGCGTCGTCGAGGTCGGATGCCGCGACATTTTCGCGCCCGATCAGCACCAGCACCGGGATGGCGAGCGGGCTGATCCGCTCGAGCCCCCGGTGCAGCATCGTCCCCGCCGCGCGGTCGAGCAGGTCGCCGAGCCGCGCGACGTCGGTCAGCCGCTCGCGTGCGTCGGCCCAGGCGGCCTCGAGCAGCAGATGGTCGGGTTCATATTTCCGGAGCACGTCGAAAATCAGGTCGGTCGAAAAAGTCACCTGCTTGCCTGTCTTGCGCTTGCCCGGATGCTGGCGCTCGATCAGCCCGCCGATCACCGCGACCTCGCGAAAGGCACGCTTCAAAAGGTGTGAATTCTCGACCCATTCGACGAATTCGTCGGACAGGATTTCGGCGTCGAACAACGTCTCGGGATTGGTGACGGGCTTGAGCGACCAGATCGCCAGCGCATAGTCCGACGCGACGAAGCCCAAAGGCTGCATCCCCGCACGCTCCATGCGCTTGGTGATGAGCATGCCGAGCGACTGGTGCGCATTCCAGCCCTCGAACGGATAGGCGACGAGATAATGATGGCCCTCGTGCGGGAAGGTTTCGACCAGCAGCTCGCCGGGGCGCGGCAGCACCGATCTTAGCGCCTGCATTTCCAGCCAGAAGCGCACATCCTCGGGAAAACGCTGCCAGCTGGCCGGATCGGCGAGGAAACCGCGCACGCGGTCGGCGAGCCGCGTCGTCAACGCCATGCGCGCGCCGACATAGGAGGGGATGCGCGCAGGCCGCGTCGTCGCGCGGACGATCAGGTCGGTGTCGCGGATGCTTTCGACCTCGAGGCTGAGTCCGGCGAAGGCAAAGGTGTCGCCCGTCACCAATGTGCTCGCGAAATATTCCTCGACCGTGCCGAGCCGCCGCCCGTTTTTGAAGCGCACGTCGAGCGTCGGGGCATCGACGATGATCCCGGCGTTCAGCCGGTGCTGCGCCGCGAGCTTCGGATGCGCGATCCGCCACCCGCCCTGCCCGTCGGGCGCAAGGCGGCGGAAGCGGTCGTAGCTTTTGAGCGCATAGCCGCCGTCGCGCACGAAACCGAGCAGCCGGGCAAAGGTCTCGGCGTCGATCCACTGGTAGGGCGCGGCGCTGCGGATTTCCGCCAGCAGCGCCTCCTCGCGAAACGGCGCGGCGCAGGCGAGCGCCATCACATGCTGCGCGAGCACGTCGAGCGCGCCGGGGCGGAAGCGGTCGGCGTCGCGCTCGCCCGCATCGACGGCGTCGAGCGCGGCCTGCGCCTCCAGATATTCGAAGCGGTTGCCGGGCACGATCAATGCCTTGCTCGGTTCGTCGAGCCGATGGTTCGCGCGCCCGATCCGCTGCAGCAGCCGCGACGATCCCTTGGGCGCCCCCATCTGGATCACGCAATCGACGTCGCCCCAGTCGAGCCCGAGGTCGAGGCTCGACGTCGCGACTAGTGCGCGCAGCCGCCCTTCGGCCATCGCTGCTTCGGCCCGCTGACGTGCTTCACGGTCGAGGCTGCCGTGGTGGATCGCGATCGGCAGGCCGAGGTCGTTGACCTTCCACAGCTCCTGAAAGATCAGCTCGGCAAGCCCGCGCGTGTTGCAGAAGATGATCGTCGTGCGGTTCGCCGCGACCACCTCCATCACCTGATGCACCGCATAGCGCCCCGAATGCCCCGCCCAGGGCACCGCGCCTTCGGGCAGCAGGATGTCGATGTCGGGGTCGGCGCCCGCCTCGCCCTCGACCAATGTCACCGTATCCGCATCGGCGCCGGGCGCAAGCCAGCCGGCATATTGCACCGGATCGGCGATCGTCGCCGACAGCCCGACGCGGCGGAGGCCGGGGGCGATCGCCTGCAACCGCGCCATCGCGAGGCTCAGCAAATCGCCGCGCTTGCCCGGCGCAAAGGCGTGGATCTCGTCGATCACCACCGTCTTGAGGTCGGCGAACATTGTGAAACTGTCGGGATAGGACAGCAGCAGCGACAGCGATTCGGGGGTGGTCAGCAGGATGTTCGGCGGCCGGCTCCGCTGCCGCGCCTTCTTGTCCGAACTCGTGTCGCCGCTGCGGCTCTCGACGCTGATGTCGAGCGCCATCTCGGCGATCGGTCCCAGAAGATTGCGCTCGACATCGGCGGCAAGCGCTTTCAGCGGCGACACATAAAGCGTGTGCAGCCGGTCCGAAGGATGCTCGGCAAGGTCGACAAGGCTCGGCAAAAACCCCGACAGCGTCTTGCCCGCGCCCGTCGCCGCGACGAGCAGCGCATGCTCGCCGCGCTGCCCCGCCGCCAGCATATCGGCCTGATGCCGCCTGACGCGCCACCCGCGCGCGGCGAACCAGTCGGCAAAGGGGGCGGGGAGGGACATGCGACCAACTTGGGGCGAGCGCGGTGCGCGCGCAATGTTTCTCTAATCTTCGGCTAACGACCGGAAGCTTCCTCTCCATCATCGTCGCCCCGGGCTTAACCCGGGGCCTGCCTTTCCTTTCACCGTCAGCCAGAAGAAAGGCGGGTCCCGGGTCAAGCCCGGGATGACGGAAGTGGGGTAGCTCAACATCCGCTCTCCACCCCAAACCGGTATTCCTTCAAAGCCCCGCTGCCATCCCCTGCAGCAACCCCCGCCAATATTCCCCCAGCCGCCGCTGGAACAGCATCAGCTCGAAGCCGTGCCGCGCGACATGTTGCTGCGGGATGCCGTCCCAGCCGCGGTGCTCGACCGTCACGCGCGTCTCGGCGCCGACCGCCTCGAAATGGACATCGACCTCGGTCGTCTGCCCGGCCTTGAAGCTCGGCAGCCGCCACCCGAACGCCAGCCGCTCGCCGGGCAGCCAGTGGCGCACCGGCCCGATCTCCCACTCCTTGCCGTCGTCGAAGCGCGTGACGAGCCGCCCGTCGGGGCCCGCGGGGTCGAAACGCAGCGCGCCGTCGCCCTTGCGGCTAAGCTGGAACAGCGGGTGGCTTTTCCACCATGTGCCGATGTCGCGCGTGAAGGCGGTGAACGCGGCTTCGGGCGTCGCCGCGACGCGCAGTGCGACGATCACCGCCGCGCTCATCCCTGGTCCCCGCCCTTGACGCCGTTCTCGACATGGCGCTTGAACGCGGCAAGCTGGTGCATCCACAGCGCCTCGGTCTCGGCGAGCCATTGCTTCAGCCCGTCGGTCGCGCCGTCCTTGAGGCTATAGATGCGCACGCGCGCGTCGAACGCCGGGTGCCCGTCCTCGACCAGTCCGCCTTCCTTGAGCGCGCGCAGGTGGCGGCTCATCGCCGGCGGCGCGAGCCCGAGATCGCCGGCCAGCTCGCCCGCGCTGCGCGGCCGCTCGCCCAGCAGCTCGACCGCGCGCCGCCGGACCGGATCGGCGAGCGCGGCGAGCGTGCGGTCGACCGCGGCGCTCAATCGTCGAGCCGCGTCTTGGTCGTGAAACCGCCCTCGGCGTCCCATTCGTCGGACGTCTTCTCCGCGACCGTCACGCCAAAGGTCCAGATATGCCCCTCGGGATCCTTCGCGCGGTAGGTGCGGTCGCCGTAGAATTGCGTTTCGGGTTCGGCGATGATGTCGGCGCCCGCGCTGCGCGCTGTCTCGCAATGCGCGTCGATATCCTCGCCCTGGCCCAGCTGGACATGCACCGTTTGCGTATTCTTTCCGCCGAGGTTCGCCGGGCTGCGGTGATCGTGGGACCATTCATTGCCGATCATGATCGACGAATGGCCATATTCCATCTCGCTGTGCGCGAGATTGCCATCGGCATCGAGCAGCACAAAGGTCGGCTCGAACCCGAAGGCGTCCTCCAGCCAGCGGAACGCCGCCTTCGCGTCCTTGTAGCAGACGGCGCTCGAAAGTCCCTTGGAACGCGGATGGTCGGCCATGTCTCGTCTCCCGATTCGGCTATATGATTTCACCCATATAGAATATTTCTATAAAAATGAAAATACTCGCCGATATGCGCAAAGATGCTAAAGTTCCCCAATGACCGACAACCTCGGAAACCATATCGAAGAGGCGATGAAGCTCGCCGCGGCTCACCTCGGCCAGGGACGCGTCGCCGACTATATTCCCGCGCTCGCCAATGTTGACCCGAACAAGCTCGGCTTTGCGCTCGCGCTTCCCGATGGCACCGTCCACACCTCTGGCGATGCCGACGAGCCCTTCTCGATCCAGTCGGTGTCGAAGGTCTTCACGCTGGCGCTCGCGCTTCGCCGGGTCGGCAGTTCGCTGTGGGACAGCGTCGGGCGCGAGCCCTCGGGGTCGGCGTTCAATTCGATCGTGCAGCTCGAAAGCGAGCAGGGCATCCCGCGCAATCCGCTGATCAACGCGGGCGCGATCGCGACGACGGACCGCCTGATCGACGGACGCAGCGGCGATGCGACCATCGACGAGATTGTCGATTTCATGCGCGCCCGCGCGGGCGATGACAGCGTCGGGATCGATTTCGATGTCGCCTTTTCCGAATCCGAAACGGGCGCGCGCAACCGCAGTCTTGCGCATTTCATGGACGCTTTCGGCAATCTGACGCATCCGGTCGAAACGGTCGTCGGTGTCTATTTCCGCCAGTGCGCGATCGCCATGTCGTGTCGCCAGCTTGCGCGTGCGGGGCTGTTCCTTGCGATGGAGGGCCGCGATCCGCTCAGCGGCGAGCAACTGATCGAACCGCACCGCGCGCGGCGTATCAACGCGATCATGATGCTCTGCGGCCATTACGACAACAGCGGCGAATTCGCCTTCCGCGTCGGCCTGCCGGGCAAGAGCGGCGTCGGCGGGGGCATATTGTGTATCGCGCCAGGGCAGGGATCGATTGCGGTCTGGTCGCCTGCGCTCAACGAGGCGGGGACATCACTGGCGGGCGCCGTCGCGCTCGAACATTTCGCCTATGCGGCGGGCTGGTCGGTGTTCGACTGATCCTCAGTCGTCGGTGAGCAGGGCCAGCTTGACGCGTGCGGTGCCGCTGCGGTGCATGCCGATTTCGCGCGCCGCGGCGGTGCTGACGTCGATCACTCGGCCGTGGGTAAAGGGGCCGCGGTCGTTGATGCGAACGACGACGCTGTCGCCGTTCGACGTGTTGGTGACGCGTACCATGCTGCCAAAGGGGAGCGTGCGGTGCGCCGCAGTGAGCTGGGCAGGGTCGAAGCGTTCGCCGCTTGCGGTGCGATTGCCGGCGAGTTCGTTGCCGTAATAGCTCGCCATTCCGCCGTCGATTTCGGTGAAATCGGGGGCTTCGATGGCCGGTTCGTCAATGACATCCAAGTCCTGCGCGGCGGCCGAAACCGTCAGCATCATCGGTATCAAAAGGGCTGAAAAGACCCGCATGACATCCTCCCCTTTTCGGTGGAGGGCCAAAAGCAGCGGCGGCCTGCCAAGGCAAGCCGCCGCGCGTTAAACGGAACCGAAATTGCGGCCGGATGTGCTTTCAGACGTCGAGATTGGCCACCGAAAGCGCATTCGTCTGGATGAAATCGCGCCGCGGTTCGACCTCATCGCCCATCAGGCGTTCGAAGATTTCGTGCGCGACATCGGCCTGTTCGGCTTCGACGCGCAGCAGCGAGCGATTGGCGGGGTCGAGCGTGGTTTCCCACAATTGCTCGGCATTCATCTCGCCCAGCCCCTTGTAACGACTGATCGCAAGGCCCTTGCGGCTGTGCGCAAAGATCGCCTCGAGCAGCTCGGACGGGCGGGTGACCGGGTTGGCCTTGGCGTTCGTGGCTGCGGGCAGATCGCCCTCTTCGCCATCGGGCGTCTCGGCTTCGACCTCGGCCGCCGCGCCGGTGGCCTTCACCAGCCGGCCGGGACGGGCGTAGCTGTCGGCCTGTTCGGCGGCGAGCTTGTGCAGGCGGCGCGCTTCCTGGCTGGCGAGGAAGCCCGCGTCGATCGCATGATGGTCGCTGACCCCGCGCCAGCGGCGTTCGAGCGTATAGCCGCCGCCTTCGACGGCCTCGACAGTCCACACCGCCTCGGCGCCGCCGGTCAGTGCACGCTCGGCGGCATTGAGCCACGTCGCGGCGGTCGCGGCGGCGCTGTGGCGGCCCGCCGTGTCGAGTTCGGGGTCGAGTGCGCCGGTGAGTGCGAGCGCCTCGACGAGCCCGTGATTGAGGTTGCGCGGGACGTAGCGCATCAGCGCGCGCAGGCGTCGGCCATGGTCGATCAGCCCGCGCAGATCCTGTCCCGACCGAGCGCCGCCCGGCGTTTCGAGCAGCAGCGCGTCGATGCCGGCATCGACGAGGTAATTTTCGAGCGCGGTATCGTCCTTCAGATAGACCTCGCTCCGCCCCTTCGCGACCTTGTAGAGCGGCGGCTGGGCGATGTAGAGATGGCCCGCCTCGATGATTTCGGGCATCTGGCGATAGAAGAAGGTGAGCAGCAGCGTGCGGATATGCGCGCCGTCGACGTCTGCGTCGGTCATGATCACGATCTTGTGGTAGCGCAGCTTTTCGAGGTTGAACTCGTCGCGGATACCCGTGCCGAGCGCCTGGATCAGCGTGCCGACTTCCTTCGACGAAATGATGCGGTCGAAGCGTGCGCGCTCGACGTTCAAAATCTTGCCCTTCAAGGGCAGGATCGCCTGTACGTGCCGGTCGCGGCCCTGCTTCGCCGATCCGCCTGCCGAGTCACCCTCGACGAGGAAGAGTTCGCACTTCGAGGGATCGCGTTCCTGGCAGTCGGCGAGCTTGCCGGGCAGGCTCGCGATATCCATCGCGCCCTTGCGCCGCGTCAGTTCGCGCGCCTTCTTCGCGGCTTCGCGCGCCGCGGCGGCGTCGATCACCTTCTGGATCACCGCTTTCGCATTTGCGGGATTTTCCTCGAGCCATTCGGTCATCCGGTCGGCCATCAGGCTTTCGAGCGGCTGGCGGACTTCGGAGGAAACCAGCTTGTCCTTGGTCTGCGAACTGAACTTGGGATCGGGAAGCTTGACTGAAACGATCGCGGTCAGCCCTTCGCGCATATCCTCGCCGGTCAGCGAGACCTTTTCCTTCTTCAGCATCCCCGACTTTTCGCCATAGCCGTTCAATGTGCGCGTCAGCGCGGCGCGGAAGGCCGCGAGGTGCGTGCCGCCGTCGCGCTGCGGGATGTTGTTCGTGAAGCAGAGGACGTTTTCATAATAGCTGTCGTTCCACTCGAGCGCGACATCGATGCCGATGCCGTCGCGCTCGCTGCTGATCGCGATCGGATCGGGCAGCAGCGCATTCTTGTTGCGGTCGAGATATTTGACGAACGCCGCGATCCCGCCCTCGTAAAAGAGATCATGGCTTTCATGCTCGGCGTGGCGCGCATCGACGAGCTTGATGCGGACGCCCGAATTGAGGAAGGCGAGCTCGCGGTACCGATGCTCGAGCTTTTCGAAATCGAATTCGGTGACATTCTTGAACGTCTCGGTCGATGCCATGAAGGTCACACGCGTGCCCTTCTTGCCCGCGGGCGCGGGACCGTTGACCTTCAGCGGCGCAACCGAATCGCCATGTTCGAAGCGCATCCAATGCTCTTCGCCGTCGCGCCAGATCGTGAGTTCGAGCCATTCGCTGAGCGCGTTGACGACCGAGACGCCCACGCCGTGCAGGCCGCCCGAAACCTTGTACGCATTGTCGTCGCTGGTGTTCTCGAACTTGCCGCCCGCGTGGAGCTGGGTCATGATGACCTCGGCGGCCGAAATGCCTTCCTCGGCGTGGATTCCCGTCGGGATGCCGCGGCCATTGTCCTCGACGCTGACCGATCCGTCGCTGTTGAGCGTGATCAGGACGAGGTCGCAATGCCCCGCGAGGGCTTCGTCGATCGCATTGTCCGACACCTCGAACACCATGTGGTGCAGGCCCGACCCGTCGTCGGTGTCACCGATATACATGCCCGGCCGTTTGCGCACGGCGTCGAGGCCCTTCAGGACCTTGATCGAATCGGCGCCATAGGCGTTGGTGTTGGGCTGATTTGCGGGCGCAACCGGCGCCGTATTTTCTGGGGTGTCCGTCATAGCGATTATATAGGGTCGAAGGCCGCAAAACCCAAGCGAAAATGCGGCTCTCGGCTATCTGGCGACGAACGTTGCGCCGTCGCGCCACGGCGGCTAGTTTCCTGTCCATGAAACATCGTATCGCTTTGCCTTTCGTCGCCCTTTCCGTTGCCGCGCTCACGGCTTGCAGCCAGCCCGCACCGCCCGCCGACAATGCGCCGGCGCTCGCCGGCGAGCCCATCGCAACGCGCGCGGTGATGATCGGAACCGAAGGGCCGAGCCTGCCCGCCTGTTCGAGCATCAGCCGCGTCAAGGCGGGCGGCACCGACGTTTATTGGGCGCCGGGCGAGGCGCGCGCGGTCAAGGCGAAGCTCGCCGGCGGAGCGCGCGTCTCGCTGTGCGAGGCGGCCGACAATGACGCCTGGTTCGGTATCGTCTTCGCGGCGCCGGGAACCGATCCCGACATGTGTGGCGTCGGCAAGTCGGTGCAGAACGTCCGCGAATATCAGGGCCCCTGCCGCTGGGGCTGGATCAAGGGCGGGACGGTCCAACTGGGCGGTTAAAGCCACAAAAGCCCCGCATGCGCCTGTCAGGTTTGTCTCCTTTGTGGCCTTAAGGCGACAAAGGATACGGACAAGCGCGCCGAAACTGTCTCCTTTGTCGCTTTAGGGGCGATGGGGAAGCGCGCCGCTGGCGGATGATAATCGACGATCCAAAGAGCCAGCGGTCAGGCTGACACAGCTGGATAATGTAGGAAAGCACTCTTTCTTTCGTCGCCCCGAGATAAGATGGGGGGTGACGAATGACTGGAAACGAGCGGAAGCTGACCTCTCCACCGTCGTCACCCCGGACTTGATCCGGGGCCTGCCTTCTTGAAGGCAAAGGCGGATCCCGGGTCAAGCCCGGGATGACGGAGAGAGGGAAGCGGCCGATAGAGATGTGAACCCCGGCGAAAGCCGGGGCCCGGTAGCGCCGTGGGAAGATGGGCCCCGGCTTTCGCCGGGGTGCACATAAGAGCTGCGGACGGCAGCTTTCCACCCCTAAGCCGACATCCCGTCTATCGGCAATCCTCGATCACGCGCCCGATTTCCGACTGCACCGGTAGCGTCAGCGCGCTGCCGCCCGGCGTTTCGAGCGCAAAGCGGCCGCGGCTGAACGCGATGCGGTCGAGCCGCGGATCGCGGTTGGTGAGGCTCGCGCTGCCGCCGTCGAACCGGATCTGGTCGGTACCCGCGCTCGTGCGCAGGCTGACATTGCCCGAGAGCGACGAGGTCATGCGGATGCCGCCGCCGTCACACGACATGCTGAGCAGCGGGTTCGCGCTGCCGGTCGGGATGAAAGCGGCGGTGCGGCTGCCCGCGTCATAACGCCAGGCGCCGCGATCGACCGCACGGTCTTCCCATCCTGCGGTCGGGGTCGGCAGCGGTGCGGGCGTCGGCGCCGGGGCGACCGGGCGCGGCGCGGGCGGGGGCGGTGCCTCCGGCGTCGGGATCGCGGTGCAGCCCGCGACGGCCAGCGTCAGCGTCGCTGCCATCGCAAAGCGAAACCCGGACTTGCTCATCCCCTAAAATCCCTTCCAGTCGATCACTTCATCGAGCGGCGCGCGCGGCACCGCCCACTGGTTCACCGCAGCGTCGGTATCGGCATAGCCGATCGCGAGCCCGGTGAACAAAATCTGCCCGTCGTCCAGCCCTAGCGTTCGGCGGATCGTCGCGCCGTACATTGCCCAGCATTCCTGCGGGCAGCTGGCGAGGCCATGTTCGACGAGCAGCAACATCACCGATTGCAGCCACATGCCCATGTCCGACCATTGCGGCGGGCCCATGATGCGCGAGCAATGGAGGAAAAGCATCACCGGTGCGTCGAAACCCCGGTAATTGTCCATGAACCGAGCGAGCCGCCCCGCCTTGTCCTCGCGCGGAATGCCGAGCGACGCGTAGAGCGCCTCGCCGACCCCGAACCGCCGGTCGGTCCAGGGTTCGGTCAGTGCGCGCGGGTAGATGTCATATTCGGGTTCCTGCCCTTCGCGCCCCATCGCGATCCGTGCGGCGACCGCATCCTTGACCGCCTGCCAGGGTTCTCCGGTCAGCACCGTCACCTGCCAGGGCTGCAGATTGCCCCCCGACGGCGCGCGCTGTGCCGTGGCGAAAATCTCTTTCAGCAGCGCGGGGTCAACCGGCCGGTCGGTGAAAGCGCGCACCGACCGGCGCGCGTGAAGGGCCCCGGTAACGCTCGTATCAGTCGCTGGCATATTTATCCTCTCGACGCTTGCCGAACAGCAATTTGCGTTCGAGCCGGGCCTTCAGCTGGCGGTAATAGGAAAGGAGGAAGACGTCATCCTCTTCGGCGACGGGACGGCCGATCTTCGCGCGGATCGTATCGGCGACTTCGCGCATTGCGCGTGGGTCGCGGCTGCGCAGCACGCGTTCGAGCTCCTGCAGTTCGAAAATACCGTAAACCGACAGCTCGGCTTCGGTAAAGGCCATCGCCTCGCCTGCGGCGTCGACCCCGATATCGGCGTCGAGTTTCGCGCGCCGGGCCATTACCACCCAGGTCCCGGCGATCAGGTCGCCCATCCGCATCCGGTCGCGATTGAACAGCAGGAACAGGCTGAGCGTCAGCGACCAGGCGATGCCCGCGACGATCGTCCACGCCGACGCCATGTCTTCGGCCGCAGCGGTGCCCATCATCATCAGCGGCAGGAAGAGTTCGAGTTCGCGGATCAGGTTGCGCGCGACGACGGCATCGGCGGTCAGACGGCCGCCGTCGCGTGCGACGACGCGAATGCCCATCAATCTTTTGCCCGGCGTCGCTGCGCGAGAGCCCAGTTCGAACCCGATGAACCAGAAGGTCCGCAGCACAAAGGCGCCGAGCATCCAGATGACGACGGTAACGTCCGATCCGGAGCCGACGCCGATCCAGATCATCAGCAGGGTGAAGAGGATCAGCGCCACGAGGATCAGGACGACATCGACTATCAGCGCGCCGAAACGCAGACCCGAACTTGCGATCTTCAGTTCGAGGTCGACACCTTCGGGGGTGATGAACTGGCGGATCTTTTTCGCCCCGGCGGCGCGCTGTTTCGCATTGGTGGTAGCAGCGGTCACGTCACATCCTCGCGCCGCGGGATGTAATAATAGGCGAGCCAGAACAGCAGCATCAGCGATCCGATCGCATAGCGCAGCATCGTATCGGTAATGAGCTGGCGCCCGAATCCTTCGAGCAGCCCGGCGACGAACAGCATCAATATGACCCCGACCATCACCTTGCCCGCGGTCCGCCCGGCATCGGCCGCCGCCTGCAGCCGTCCGCGCGCGCCGGGAAAAACCACCGCAGTGCCGATGCGCAGCCCCGCCGCGCCCGACAGCGCGGCGGCGAACAGCTCGGTCGTCCCGTGGATGAACAACCAGCCGCCGAAATCGAATCCGAGACCCTTGGCGGAAAAGACCGCGATCATCGCGCCGAGCCCGATCCCCTGATAATATTCGAGCATCATCGTCGGCACGCCGAACGCGAAGCCGAGCGCGAAGGACAGGATCGACACGCGGCTGTTGTGTGTGAACAAATAGGTCGCGAACACGTGCAGCCCGCTTTCCTTCTCGTCGGTCGCCGCCTTTCCATGGCCGAGCGTCGATTGCAGATATTCGGCGGTCGCGCGCGGATCGCGCCCGCCCGACATCTCTTCGTCGACGAAATTGAAATACCATTCGGGATTGTTCGCGACGAGCGAGTAGCTGGTCAGTGCGCCGAGCAGGATGATCAGCGAAATGACGATCGTTTCCTTCCACACCGACCGTATCGCGGCGGGCCAGTCGTAGAGGAAGAAACGGCGGATTCGGTTCCAGCGGCTTTCGCGCACGCCATAGACGAGGAAATAGCCGCGGATCGACAGCGCTTCGAGATGATCGAGCAGCGCCTTGTCGAGACTCGTCGCGCGCGCGATCGACAGCGACGACAGCGTCGCACGATAGAGCAGGGGCAATTGCAACAGCTCGTCGCTGGTGAGCGCCGTCGCGCCTTTCTTCTCGAGCTTGGTCAGCAGCAGGTCGAAGACGATCCAGTCGGCTTCGCGTTCGGCGCGAAAGCGGCCGCTCGAAAAGCTGGGCGCTTCGATCGTACGGGCGGTGGCGGCGGGCGGGATCACAGGCTGCCCGCCCTTTTGATGCCGAGATAGGCCTCGACCGCGGTTGCCCCCATTGCGTCGGCCGGGACCTCGATGACATCCGCCCCCAAACGCTGGAGCCGCGCGATCACGAGCTGGCGGTCGCGTAGCATCGCCGCGGCGACGTTCGACCGCGTGACGTCGGCACCGGTTTCGGGGCGTCGCCGTTCTTCGCTCTCAAGCTCTTCGTCGCGGATCACGACGAACAGCAACCGGTGCTTCTTCACCAGCCGCCCGGCCGCCCGGATCATCAGGTCGGCGCTCGTCGCATCGGTGAATTCGGTGAACAGGATGATCAGCGACCGGCGGTTGAGCTGCGCGCTCAATGTGGTGAGCGCGAGGGTGAAATTGCTTTCGACATGCGCATAGTCGATCAGGCTGGCGGCGCGCTGCAGCGCTGGGAAATCCTGCGTGTGCATATAGGCGGGAGTCAGCGTGTGCGGCTTGGCGGCGAAGGAGAAGAGGCTGATCCGGTCGTTCAATTTGAGCCCGACATAGGCAAGCAGCAGCGCCGCCGAGACGGCGCGGTCGACGCGCGGCATGCCGCCGACGGGCTCGGCCATCGTGCGTCCGCCGTCGATCGCGAGGACGACGCGATTGTCGCGCTCGACGCGATATTCCTTGGCGAGCAATTTGACGTGGCGCGCCGACGCGTTCCAGTCGATCGCGCGCCGGTCCATCCCCGGCTGAAATTCGGCAAGCGCCTCATATTCGCTGCCCTCGCCGCGAAGGCGCTGCTGGCGAAGCCCGAACCAGCTGTTGCGCTGGAACAAGCGGCTGCCCTCTTCGGTCACCGCGCGCAGGCTGGGGACGACATTGATCGCACCGTCGATTACGAACTTTCGCTGTTTCCACAGGAGGCCGAGCGGCCCGGCCCAGCGAATCCACAGCGCCTCGATCTGCGCCTGTCCGCGCCGCGACGCGGCGAGCGGGATCGTGCGCAGCAGCATGTCGCCGGCGTCGGTCCGGCGCATGTCGCCGGCAAGGCGACCGCCCTCGGCCAGCCGCTCGTCGAGCGCGAGCGCGATCTCGGCACGCGGCGGGATCGCGCTGCCACCGGCCGCGAGTGACAGGTCGAAGCCGTCGCCGACACCTACCTGGTGTGGAAAGCGCGCGTCGAGGCTGAGCCGGCGCGGGCTCGACCCCGCGATGGCGTCGAGGAACAGGCAGGCGAGGATGACGGCGATCCAGCCCGGCGCGACGAGCCACAGCTCGGGCCGCACGAGCCCGAGCGCGAGCGCCATCGGGGCGCCCAGCAGCAGCAGATATATCGCGCGCCGCGTCGGATAGATCACCGCGGGACTTCCTCGCGTTCGAGCAGTGCCGCGACGATCTGCTCGACATTGCGTCCCTCGATCTCGGCCGCCGCCGACAGGATGACGCGGTGGCGCAGCACCCCGGCAGCGAGGCGCTGGATATCGTCGGGGATCACATAGTCGCGCCCGTCGAGCGCCGCCGCGGCGCAGGCAGCGCGCGCCAGCAACGTCGCGGCGCGCGGGCTGGCGCCGCACTCGAGGTCGGCGCTCTCGCGCGTCGCGCGGACGAGGCGGACGATATAATCGACGATCTCCTCGGCGAGCCGGACATTCGCGATCGTGTCGATCGCGGCTTCGATCGTCTTCGCATCGGCGACCTGCGTGACCCCGAAATCGCCGACCACCGGGCTTTTGAAGCGGCCGCCATGGTCGGCGACGATGCGGCGTTCCTCGGCGGCGTCGGGATAGTCGACGACGAGTTTGAACAGGAAGCGGTCGAGCTGCGCTTCGGGCAGCGGATAGACGCCCTGCTGTTCGATCGGGTTCTGCGTCGCGAGCACAGTGAAGCGCGGGCTCATCGCGTGCGGCTCGCCGTTGATCGTCACGCGCCGTTCCTGCATCGCCTCGAGCAGCGCCGCCTGCGTCTTCGGCGGGGTGCGGTTGATTTCGTCGGCGAGCAGCAGCTCGGTGAAGATCGGCCCCTTGGTCAGGCTGAAGCTCGACGTCTGGAAGTTGAACAGGTTCGACCCCAGGATATCGCCGGGCATCAGGTCGGGGGTGAACTGGATGCGCCCGAAATCGAGCCCGACCGCGCGGGCAAAAGCCTGTGCCAGCAGGGTCTTCGCGGTTCCCGGCGGGCCTTCGAGAAGGACATGCCCGCCCGCGAGCAGCGCGATCGTCACCATGCGGGTCAGCGGCCCCTGCCCGAACACGACCTTGGCGACTTCGCCTTCGATCGCGGCACCGAGCGCCTGGACGCTCGCGACCCCTTGCGGGGCGGGATTAGTTGTCACGGAGCAGATCCTTCCTGATGTCGTGCAGCGCCTGTGCGTCTGCAAGGAATTCATGGGTGTTGCGCGCGAGCGGCAGGCGCCGCGCAAGGCTGGAGAAAAGCTCGCTTCCCGCACGCAAATGCCGGTCGATCCAGCGATCGGTCGCGGCATCGTCGAGCCCCGCGGGGGCGTGCAGCCGCCGCGCGATCGCTGTGCGCTGGCTCTTCACATACGCATCGGCGCCGTCGAGTTCGCGCCGCGCCTGCTTGATCAGGTCGGCGCTGTTCGCGATCAGCGCCGCCTTCGACACGGGGATGGCGCGCCCCGGTTTCAGCGCCGGACCAAAGCGCATCCACGCCTGCCACAACGCCAGCAGCCCGGCCGCGATCAGGCAGAGCGTGATGCCGATGAAGGGCGGGACAAAGGCGAAGCGGAGCAGCGAGCGCCCTCCGCCGAAACCGTTGAGCGTCAGGTCGAAGGCGAGACCGCTGGCGTCGGCGTCCTCGCCGACGGCATCGACAAGCATCACCGCGGCACGCGCCTTGTCGCGCGATGCAAAAGCGAAATTGTTGATCAGGTCCGGATCGGCGAGAATATAGATATCGCGGTCCTGCAGGCGCGCCAGCACCGCGCCGCCCTGCGGGCCAGCGATCAGCGTTTCGAGCCGGTCGCCTTCGACTGTCTGGATCTTGTCGGGAAGGATGGCGGTAAAACGGTGGCTCGCGATATCCACGGGCAAGGGTTGTGCCTTGCTGGCCGCCGCTTTCACCGCGACGGTGCCGAAATAGTCGGTCGGTAGGAGGCTGCCGGGAGGAGTCGTCGCGAAACCGCCCGCGACCCATCCCGGTTTGACGTCCGCGTTCGGAACGCGCGCGGTGACCCATTTGGGCAGCACGACGAGAATCCGGCCCTCCTGCGCCGCGAGCAGCTCGGCGAGTTCGCTCGCCTTGGTCCGGTGCGTCGGCGTCAATACCAATAGCGGTTCATATGCCTCGTAAACGACGGGCGTGGTGGTGCGTCGCAGCTCGACCGTCGCGCCCGAACGCTCGACCAGGTCGACGATGCCGGCATAACCGGGCGCGGCCTTCGACAGCGCGTGGCCGCCGCCGTCATTGCCGCTCGAAAGCTGTGGGCCAAGCGCGATCAGCGCCCAGAGTGCGATGAAGGCGATGACGCCGACCGCCACCAGCCCGGCCATCAGGCGCGGGTTGAAGCCATGATCGCTGGCGTCCGCATGGTTCATGCCCGCGCCCAATTCTTCGGTACCGTCATTTCGGCATAGGCCGCGCGGCACTGGTCCCATGCGCCGCTGTCGATCGCGCGGCCGCCGAACAGGCTGATTTCGACGGCGCGCGCGATGCGGCTGAACGCGTCGCGCGCGACCGAGGGCAGGTCGCGCGCTTCGGCAAGGTCGCGCGATGTCATCGCGGGTTTCACCAGCCCCGGGCGCCGGCCTTCGATATCCTCGACGCTGCGATAGAGCAGCAGGTGGACCGCTTCGGCAAAGCGCCCTTCGGCGGCGAGGGCATCGGCCTCGGCAAGCAGCGCGCGCGCGGCGCCCGCTTCGACCAGGCCGATCCCGTCGTGGGCCTCGTCATCGTCGGCCTTGCGCCGAAACCGCAGATTGTCGACCCAGCGCGCAAAGGGTGGCACGAAGAAATAGAGGAGCAGGAGTATGATGACCGCAACGGCGATCCAGAGCAGCGGTGTCGCCGCAGGCGCGCTCCATCTGAAAAAACTGGCGATCGCCTCGGCCAGCGATTTCAACCATTCGGGCGTCTGTGGAACCGGTGGCGGTGGGGGGAAGGCGGTCTGGATCTGGCCGCCGGCGATCGTCTGGCTATAGCCGGGGTCGACGAGCTCGGGATCGACCAGCCAGCCCTCGCGGGGCGGGTCGGATGCGGCCGAGGCTTGTGCAATCCACAAGGATATCATGTTGAAATTGTGGCCCCGCCCCGGTCGTTCATCGTTTATGGTGGTAGCGCGAGCGGGTGAGGCAAGGCAAGAGATGCTTGCGCGCCGGACGGCCCCGTTATAGCGCGCGGCGAAATCGGCCGGTTCGTTACGTTCGTAACCAGGGCTGCGAGACAGGAGAGACAGGTGGACGCGGCGCAAGCGGTACATGAAAAATTCCTCGCGGCGCTGGCACAGGGAAGTTTGCCCGACCGGGCCGACGCGCCCGATCCGGCGACCGCGGGCCTGTCGCGCGCGGACGCCACCGACATCTTCCTGTCGCAGCTCACAAGCCGCCAGATGGACCGATTGTCGCGCCATCTGCAGGCGCGCGGCGAGGGTTTCTATACGATCGGATCGTCGGGGCACGAAGGCAATGCCGCGGTCGCGGCGGCGCTGCGCGTCACCGACATGGCCTTCCTCCACTATCGCTCGAACGCCTTCCAGCTTCACCGCGCGCGCCAGCTGCCCGGGCAGAATCCGACGTGGGACATGCTGCTGAGCTTCGCCGCGTCGAGCGAAGACCCGATTTCGGGCGGGCGGCACAAGGTGATCGGCTCGAAGCCGCTCGCCATCCCGCCGCAAACCTCGACCATCGCCTCGCATCTTCCCAAGGCGGTCGGCGCGGCCTTCTCGATCGGCATCGCGCGCCGGCAGGGGATGAAGGACTTGCCGCTTCCCGACGATGCGGTGGTGCTGACCAGCTTCGGCGATGCGTCGGCGAACCATTCGACCGCGCAGGGCGCGTTCAATACCGCGGGCTGGGCGGCGTTCCAGGGCTCGCCGATGCCGCTCATCTTCCTGTGCGAGGATAATGGCATCGGCATTTCGACGCGCACGCCCACGGGCTGGATCGAGGCGCAGTTCCGCCACCGCGCGGGGCTCCACTATATCAAATGCGATGGCACCGACCTCGTCTCGGCCTATGCCGGGGCGTGCGAAGCCGCCGACTATGCGCGCCGCTATCGCAAACCCGTCTTCCTCCACATGGGTACGGTGCGGCTGTATGGCCACGCCGGGTCCGACGTGCAGGGCGCCTATCTGCCCAAGGCGCTGATCGAGGCCGACGAGGCGCGCGACCCGCTGCTCGCCGGCGCGGCGCTGATGGCCGAACAGGGCTGGATGACGCGCGCCGAGATCGCCGAGGCCTATGAAGAGATCGGCGCTACCCTCGCGCGGCAGGCCGAGGCGGCGATCCTGCGCCCGAAGATCACGACGCCGGCGCATGTGATGCAGAGCCTGATCCCGCCGAAGCGCGAGGTGGCGCGCGTCAACACGCCGTCGGACGAGGATCGCAAGGCGATGTTCGGCAGCGACGCGGGACAGATGGACAAGCCGATGCACATGGCGCGGCTTTTGAGCTGGGCGCTCGCCGACCTGATGCTCGCGCACAAGGAAATCGTCGTTGCCGGCGAGGATGTCGGGCCGAAGGGCGGCGTCTACAACGTCACCGCCAAGCTGCACCAGCGCTTCGGGTCGGCGCGCGTCGTCAACACGCTGCTCGACGAACAGGCGATCCTCGGGCTCGCGATCGGCATGGCGCACAACGGCTTCCTGCCGATGCCGGAGATTCAGTTCCTCGCCTATGTCCACAATGCCGAAGACCAGATCCGCGGCGAGGCCGCGACATTGAGCTTCTTCTCGGACGGCCAATATACCAACCCGATGGTGCTCCGCATCGCGGGGCTCGGTTACCAGAAGGGGTTCGGCGGGCATTTCCACAACGACAACAGCCTTGCGGTCTTCCGCGACATTCCGGGCGTCATCCTCGCGGTGCCGTCGAACGGGCGCGATGCGGTCGCGATGCTCCGCGAATGCGTGCGTCTCGCGCGCGAGGAACAGCGCGTCGTCGTCTTCGTCGAACCGATCGCGCTCTACATGACGCGCGACCTGCACGAAGAGGGCGATGGCCTGTGGACCAGCGTCTATGAAGCGCCCGGCTCGGAAACGCCGATCCGCTTCGGCGACGTGGGAGTCCATGGCGCTGGCACCGACCTCGCGATCGTCACCTATGGCAACGGCTTTTATCTTTCGCGCCAGGCCGAGAAGTTGCTCGCCGCCGATGGCGTCAAGGCGCGCGTGATCGACCTGCGCTGGCTCGGCCCCGTCGACGAGGACAAGCTCGTCGCCGCGGTCGGCGATGCGAAACGCATCCTGATCGTCGACGAATGCCGCATCACCGGCTCGCAGAGCGAAGCGCTGATGGCGACTTTCGTCGAGCGCACGCCGGACAAGAAGCTGAAGCGCATCGCCGCCGACGACAGCTTCATCCCGCTGGGCAGGGCGGCGACGCTGACATTGCCGAGCCGCGATTCGATCTATGCCGCCGCGAAGGAGCTTCTGGCATGAGCGCGCGTAAGACCGCACTCGTCGTCGCGCCCGGCCGAGGCACTTATGGCAAGGGCGAGCTTGGCAGCATTGCGCGCCTCCACGGTGTGCACTTCGCCGACCGGATCGCGAATTTCGACGCGCAGCGCCGCGAGCGCGGCCAGCCGACGGTCAGCGAACTCGACGGCGCCGACCGCTTCAGCGTCGCGACCCATATGCGCGGCGATGTCGCGGCGCCTTTGATCTACACCGCCACCGCGCTCGACTGGCTCAGCATCGACCGCGACAAATATGACGTCGTCGCCGTCGCGGGCAATTCGATGGGCTGGTACAGCGCGCTCGCGCTCGGCGGCGCGGTGTCGGTCGAGGATGGCTTCCGCATTTCGAACGCGATGGGGCTCAACAGCCAGACGCACGGCCCCGGCGGGCAGATATTGCTGCAGGTGGTCGACGAGGACTGGCGCCCCGTTGCGGGGCTGCGCGAAAATCTGTTCGACCTTGTCGCCGACATCGGCACGCGTCCCGGCCATGCGCTCGCACTGTCGATCGACCTCGCCGGCATGCTCGTGTTCGCGGGCAATGAAGAGGGCCTTGCGGCCTTGCTCGCCGAAGCGCCGCCGACCCCCGGACGCGACCCGCTGCGCCTCGCGGGCCACGGCCCGTTCCACACGCCGTTGATGTTCGGCAGCTCGGACAAGGCAAAGGCCGAACTCCCCGCCTCGCTCTTCTCCGGCCCTGCCATCCCGATGGTCGACGGCCGCGGCCATATCTGGCGCCGCTTCTCGTCCGATCCGGCCGCGGTGTGGGACTATAGCTTCGGCCACCAGATCCTCGCGCCCTATGATTTCGCGTTGTCGGTGCAGGTGGCGATGCGCGAATATGCGCCCGACGTCGTCATCCTGCCCGGCCCCGGCGACACGTTGGGCGGCGCGATCGCGCAGTCGCTGATCGGCATCGGCTGGCAGGGCATCGCCGGCAAGGCCGACTTCGCGGCACGGCAGGCGGCCGATCCCATCCTGCTTTCGATGGCGCGCGCCGAACAGCGCGCGATCGTCGCCGGACCGCAATAGGGCCGACGAAGAGGAACGTCTCCGCCGGCCCTGTCGTTTGCGCGGGGTCAGGTGGGGTTGACCCCGCGCGGATGAACGGCAGCGCCCATGGGGACCAACTCAGGGGCGGTACGCCGTTCATCATCCTTATAGGCAACGCGCGGCATCGCTGGCCGGTATCGGCGACGATCATGCACCGAAACGGACCGGATCGGGCGGCACCGTGCCCGCATAGGCCGCGACGAAATGCAGGTGCAGCAGCTCGGCGACATTGCCCGCGCCCGCGCGGCGCATGATATTGGCGCGGTGCACCTCGACCGTTCGCGGGCTGAGGTCGAGCCGCCGCGCGATCGCCTTGTTGCCGAGCCCTGCCGCGATCGCGTCCAATATGTCGCGTTCGCGCGGCGTCAGCGTCGCCAGCCGTTCCTCGGCCTCGCGATGCCATTGCAGCCTGTCGCGGCGGAGGCGCCAGTCGCCCAGCGACTGGTCGATCGCCCGGCGGACGAGGTGCGGATCGAGCGGCGCGGGCAGCAGGTCGCGCGCACCGCCGCGCAGGATCGCGCGCGTTTCTGCGATATCGAGCCGCTCCGCGGCAACGAAAATCGTCGTTCCCGCGCGTCCCGCGACCCGGTCGAGCAAGGCCGCGCCGCTCGTCGCGCCGGGCTGGCGCCAGTGAAAGAGCAGGATGCCGCCGTCGCGATCGGCATCGGCGGCTATCCAGTCGTCGGCAGACGCGAAACTGCGGACGACTGCATGCCCGGCGCCCGCAAGCACGCGAAAACAGGCCGCGCGCTCGATGGGGTCGGGCAGGACGAGATGGATATGGCTCCCGGCGTCATTCACCCGGCGATGCTGCCGCGCGCCGCGCGGCAGGCCCAGCGCAGGCCGGTCGGTTTTCGCGTCATTGCGGAGGCAAGGATGCTGGCTTGACCAAAATCGTATACGATGTACTAAGGCGCTCCCGCACGAACAGCCGAGACGCCCCTTGACCCCGGATTCGCACGAAACGCCTGCAAACCCGCTCGCCACCGCGGACATCCTGCTGGTTGGCTGCGGCAATATGGGCGGCGCGATGCTCGCGGGCTGGCTGCGCAGCGGCATTCCCGCTGCGTCGGTAACGGTGATCGACCCCTCGCTCGCGCAGGGTCCGGCCGGGGTGCGGTTGTCGCGGTCGCTTTCGCCGGACATCGCACCCCCGACCGTGCTGGTGCTGGCGGTGAAGCCGCAAAAGCTTGCCGACATCGCGCCGTCGCTCGCTGCGCTGGCAGGCGCCGATACGATGATCGTCTCGGTGCTCGCGGCGGTCGAGTTCGCGACGCTCCGGCATCAATTCCCTGCGGCAGGGTCGCTGGTGCGCGCGGTGCCCAATCTGCCGGCGGCGATCGGGCGCGGGATCACCACGCTCGTCGGCGAAGACATCGACGATGCAGCGCGGGGGCAGGCCGAAACGCTGTTTACTCCGCTTGGCGTGGTCGAGTGGATGGAGGATGAGGGGCTTTGCGCCCTCGCGACGACGGTCTCGGGCGCGACGCCCGCCTTCTTCTTCCGGATTGCCGACGCGATGGCGCAGGCGGCGGAGGCGCAGGGGATGGACCGCACCCGGGCCCTCCGGCTGATCGCCGAAACGATGGCCGGATCGGCGGCGATGCTGGCCGAGGCCGGGGCGGACCCCGCCGACATCGCGCGCCGCGTCGCCAGCCCCGGCGGCGTCACGCTTGCGGGCCTCGCCATGCTCGACGAAGGCGGCGCGCTCGTCCGGCTGATGGCCGACACCATCGCCGCATCGGCGGCGCGCAACGACGAAATGACCCGGGCTTTCCGGCCCGACGCCCTCTCCCAGGAACAACGAAGGATAACCGAATGATAGCTGGTACGATTCTTGTCGGCGCGGCCGAAGACAGTGCAAGCGAGACCTTCCTCGCGATCGACCCTTCGACTGGGCAGACGATCGAACCGCCGTTCGGTGTTGCGGACGCGCGCCATGTCGACCGCGCCTGCGCGCTGGCCGATGCCGCCTTTGCCAGCTTTTCCGAAACCACGCTCGAAGCGCGGGCGGCCTTTCTCGACGCGATCGCCGATGGCATCGCCGCGATCGGCGACGATCTGATCGAGCGCGCGATGGCCGAAAGCGGCCTGCCGCGCGCGCGGCTGGAGGGCGAGCGTGGGCGCACGATCGGCCAGCTGCGCATGTTCGCCGCCTTCGTTCGCGCGGGCGACTGGCTGCACGCGACGATCGATCCCGCCATGCCCGACCGTGCGCCGCTGCCGCGCCCCGACCTCCGCCGCCGCCACGTCGCGCTTGGGCCTGTTGCGGTGTTCGGCGCGAGCAACTTCCCGCTCGCCTTCTCGGTCGCCGGCGGCGACACGGCGTCGGCGTTCGCGGCAGGCTGTCCCGTCGTCGTCAAGGGCCATCCCGCGCACCCGGGGACGGGCGAACTGGTGGCGCGTGCGATTCAGGCGGCGGTGAAGTCGTGCGGGCTCCACGAGGGCGTCTTTTCCTATCTTCCCGGCCCGTCGAATGCGCTCGGCGGCGCGCTCGTCGCCGATTCGCGGATCAAGGCGGTCGGTTTCACCGGCTCGCGCGGCGGCGGCCTCGCGCTGATGCAGATCGCGGCGGCGCGCGCCGAACCGATCCCCGTCTATGCCGAGATGAGCAGCATCAACCCCGTTCTCCTCTTCCCCGCGGCGCTCCGGAACCGGGCCGACGCGCTCGGCGAGGCGTTCGCCCAGTCGCTGACGATGGGCGCCGGACAATTTTGCACCAACCCCGGGCTGCTGATCGCGCTGGAAGGCCCCGATCTCGACCGCTTCGCCGCCGCGGCGGGCGCGGCGCTGTCGGCGATTGCGCCGGCAACGATGCTGACGCCGGCTATCCACAAAAGCTTCGAAAGCGGCGTCGATGCGTTCGAGCGGCACGCGGCGACGCAGCTCGTCGCGCGCGGTGCCGAAGGGCCGGGCGGCTGCGCCGCGCGGGGGGCGCTGTTCATCACCGATGCGGCGGATTTCCTCGCCGACGCGGCGCTCGGGCATGAGCTGTTCGGTTCGTCATCGGTGATCGTCCGCTGCCGCGATATCGACGAGGTCGCGGCGCTGATCGCCGGGCTCGAGGGACAACTCACCGCGACGCTCCAGATCGACGCCGAGGACGAGGCGCTCGCCGCGCGGCTGCTGCCGCTGATCGAACGCAAGGTCGGACGTATCCTCGCCAATGGCTGGCCGACCGGAGTCGAGGTGTGCCACGCGATGGTGCATGGCGGGCCCTATCCGTCGACCTCGGACGGACGCAGCACGTCGGTCGGCACGCTCGCGATCGAGCGTTTCTTGCGTCCCGTCAGCTACCAGAATTTGCCCGAAAGCCTGCTTCCGGCGGCGCTGAAGCCCGCCAATCCATGGGGGATCGCGCGGCGCGTTGAAGGCGCGCTTGTGGCGGCCGATTGACAAGGCGGCGCTCGCGCCCGGCGGTGGGCGCGAGCACTGTCTCCCCCTGTTCAGTTGCCTCCGCTCGCGCTGTCGTAAAAGGCGTCGAGGTCCTTCTTGAACTGCCCGATGACCGCCGGGTTGATGTACACCATGTGGCCCGATTCATAATAATGATAGGTCAGGTTCTGGCGCAGCGACGGGTCGATCTGCATATGCTTCAGATCATATTCGGCACCGAAGAACGGCGTCGCCATGTCGTAATAGCCGTTGAGTGACAGCACTTTGAGATAGGGGTTCTGGCGCATCGCCGCCGACAGGTCGAGCGCGGTGTTGGCGAGCGCCATCTGTGCGCCGCCCTGCCGACCGCCCGGCGCGCGGTGGCGCTGGTCCCAGTTGCCGCCGCCGATCTTGACGTAATAATTGGGGCGGTAAGCAAGTTTGGTTTTATAGCCGAGCGTGCCGAACAGATATTTGTTGAGTGCGCCCACATAAGGACCGCTGATCGCAGCGTCGGTGGTGTCGAACTCGGGGCCTTCGCCCGCCGCGTCGACGTCGATGCCGACGAAACGCGAATCGAGTCGGCCGACCGTGCGTTTCTGGTCGCGCATCAATTCCTTGCGGAAGCGCGACAGCTCGACGCGCAGGTCGGCGTCGAGGATATATTTGACCGACAGCCCGGTATAGGCGCTCATCTGCTGCGCGACGGCGTTGCGTTCCTCATCGCCGAGATCGGAGCCCTTGGCGAGCGCCGAAGCATAGGGACCCGTCGTCCATTGCCGCACTTCGGTCAGGAAGGGCTCGAGCGCCGCGGGCTTGTTCGGCAAGCGGTTATGATACCAGGCGGTCGCGGCATAGCTCGGCAGATAGGTAAGGTGGATCTGGTCATACCCCGGCTGGCGCACACCATAGTTGAGGATCGACGACAGCAGCACGACGCCGTTCATCTGTACCCCGCGCTGCTGGAGCGCATAGACGAGCCCCGCGCCGCGCAGCGTGCCATAGCTTTCGCCGAACAGGAATTTGGGGCTGTCCCAGCGGTCGTTGATCGTGAGGTAGCGCATGATCGCGCGCGAAAAGGCATCGATGTCCTGATCGACGCCCCAGAATTCGGGCCCCTTCGACTTGCCGATCGGGCGCGACAGGCCGGTACCGATCGCGTCGAGGAAGACGATGTCGGTCTTGTCGAGCATCGTCTCGGGATTGCTGCGGATGCGGTACGGCGCGGGGGCGGTGCTGCCCGCGGTCGGGGTTTCGACGAGCACGGGGCCGATCGACCCCATGTGCAGCCACATGCTTGACGATCCCGGTCCGCCGTTGAAGGTGAAGGTCACCGGACGCGGTGCGCTGCCTTTGGGGCGGTCGGCGACATAGGCGACATAGAACATGCTCGCGACCGCCTCGCCGTCGTCGTCACGGATGGTGAGCGTGCCGGGGGTTGCGGTATAGGCGATCGTCCGCCCCTTGACCGTCACGCTGCCGCGTTTGGGCTGCGCGTCCTCCTCGGCGCTGGCGCGTGCAATATCCTCTTCGGGTTCGTTCGCGTCGGCCCTTGCGCTCTCGCTCTTGCCGGTTTCGGCTTTCTTCTCCTGCGCGGCGACGGGCAGGACGAGTGCTGCGGCGAGCGCGATGACCATCGGGGTGCGGTTGGTACGCATAGTCTCTCCTGGGGATGTCTGTTCGGAAGGAAATCAGGGAGCGACGGCATTCGGTCCTTCGCCGCCGTCGGCGATGAATTTTTCGAGCTGCTGTTCGAGCACCGGCAGTGGCACCGACCCCAACGCGAGGAAGGTGTCGTGGAATTTGCGCTGGTCGAACTTCGGTCCCAGCTCGGTCTCGGCCTTGGCGCGCAGCCGCCGGATCGTGATCTCGCCGAGCTTGTAGGCGAGCGCCTGTCCGGGCCAGCTGATATAGCGGTCGATCTCGGTCTCGACATCATGCTGCGCCAGCGCGGTGTGGCTCGCCAGATAGTCGATCGCCTTTTCGCGGCTCCAGCCATAATGGTGGACGCCGGTGTCGACGACCAGCCGCGACGCGCGCCACATCTCGAACGACAGCCGCCCGAAATCCTCGTACGGCGTGCGATAGATGCCCATCTTGGTCCCCAGCCATTCGGTATAGAGTCCCCATCCCTCGCCATAGCCCGAGAAATAGGTCTGGCGGCGGAACGCCGGCCATTTCACCGTCTCGAGCGCGACCGCAGCCTGGAAACTGTGCCCGGGAACGCATTCGTGGAGCGTCAATGCGGGGATCTGGTAGAGCGGCCGCGACGGCAGGTCATAGGTGTTCATCAGGCACGCATCGAGCCCGCCGCGCCCCGCGGTGTAGGTCGGCGCGATCGCGTCGGGCACCGGCAGGATCGTGAAGCGGTAGCGCGGCAGGAAGCCGATCGTATATTTGAGCTGGCCGTCGGCGCGCTTCGCGACGAGCGCCGAGAAGGCGAGCAGTTCCTCGGGGGTCTTCGCATAAAATTGCGGGTCGGTGCGCAGGAAGTGAATGAAGGCGGCGAGGTCGCCCTTGAAGCCTGCCTTCTCCTTCACCTGCTCCATCTCGGCGGTGATCCGCGCGACCTCCTTGAGGCCGATCTGGTGGATCTCTTCGGCGGTCAGCGCGGTCGTCGTATATTCGCGGATCTGCGCCTGATAAAAGGCCTTGCCGTCGGGCATCGCCTCGGCCGCCAGCGTCGTACGCGCCTTCGGCAGATATTCTTGGCTGAAGAAGGTCAGCAGCTTCGCATAAGCTGGCGCGACCGTTCCCGAAATCACCTGCTGCGCTTCGGCGCGCAGCCGCTCCTGATCGGCCGCGGGAACCGCCGGCGGCATTTTGACGAAGGCGCTATAGAAGGGGTTCTTCGCCGGATCGGTGTCGACATAGGCGGCGATCGTCGCGTCGCGTCCTTCGAGCGAGGCGCGCGGCACGCTGAACCCGCGCTTGAGCCCGGCGCGCATATTGACGATCTGTTCGTCGAAATAGCGCGGGATGTCGCGCATCCGGCCGAGGTAGCGTTCATATTCGGCAATCGAGGGCAAGCTGTCGCGCGCGCTCAGCCCCGACCAGAACTGGCTGTCGGCGTTGAACGGCATTTCCCACATCCGGTACTTGCCCTCGGCGACGAAGGCCTCGAGGCTGGTGCGGAAGACCGCGGCGTTGATCTTTTCATTCTCCGAAAGCTGGTCGACGGGAATGGCGTCGAGCGCCGCCAGCGTCTTTTGCCAATAGGCCTGCCGCGCCGCCTGCGTCGCCGCATCGACGCGCGGCAGATGGTCGGCCGATGCGGTAAAGGGCGGGTCGCCGACGCGGCGCGCAAACTCTGTCTGCCGCCAGGCCCATTCCTCTTCGTAAAGCGCTTTCAATCGGGCGTCGGCACTACCCGGCGTGGCCGCCGCGGCCGAAGGGGCAGCCGCGGCGGGCGCCTCTGCCGCAGCGGGCGCCAGCGGCAGGAAGGCAAGGGTCGAAAACAGGATCGTGCGGGTGAGCAATTCTTCTCTCCTCATCGGAAAAATCAGGCGGCGGGTTCGGGGTTCGGGTTCTTGCCCCCGCCCGCGATCCATTCGTCCAATACACGTTCGAGCGTCGGCAGCGGCACCGATCCCAGTCCAAGCAGCGTATCGTGGAACCAGCGCTGGTCGAAATTGGCGCCGAGCTTGGCTTCGGCCTCGGCGCGCTTGCGGCGGATCAGCATCTCGCCGAGCTTGTACGCGAGCGCCTGCCCCGGATCGTTGATATAACGATCGACCTCGATCGTGACCTCATGATCCGACAATGCGGTATGCGCCTTCATGAAATCGAGCGCCTGCTGGCGCGTCCAGCCCTTGTGGTGCAGCCCGGTGTCGACGACGAGCCGCGCGGCACGCCACATCTCATACGTCTCGCGGCCGAACTCGTCATAGGGCGTCTCGTAAATGCCCATCTGGATGCCGAGCCATTCGGTGTAGAGCCCCCAGCCCTCGCCATAGCCCGAGAAATAGGTGGTGCGGCGGATCTGCGGCCGGTCGGGTGCTTCGAGCGCGAGCGCGGCCTGAAAGCTGTGCCCCGGCGCGCATTCGTGCGCGGTGAGCGGCGGGATCGTATAGAGCGGGCGCGCGGGCAGATTATAGGTGTTCATCAAACAGCTCTCGAGCCCGCCGTTGCCGCCGGTCGCGAAGGGCGCGATATTGTCGGGCGTCTGGCGGATCGTGAAGCGATAGCGCGGCAGATGGCCGACGAGGAATTTGAGCTGGCCGTTGATCTTGTTCGCGACATAGGCCGACTTCGCCATCAGCTCGTACGGTGACTTGGCGGTGAATTGCGGATCGGTCTTGAGGAAGTGGAGGAAGCCGGGGAAATCGCCCGTCCATCCCGCCTTCTTCATCGTCGCCTGCATGTCGGCGTCGATCCGCGCGACCTCCTTGACCCCGATTTCGTGGATCTGCTCGGGCGTCAGGTCGAGCGTCGTATATTGGCGGATCTTGGCGGCATAATAGGCCTTGCCGTCAGGCAGCGCCTCGCCGGCGATCGGCACGCGCGCGTTCGGGATATATTCGTCGCGCACGAAGGCGCGCAGCTTGGCGAAGGCGGGTGCGGCGGCGGCGACCGCGGCGCGGCCCTCGGCGACGAGCGCGGCGCGCTCGCTTTCGGGGATATTGCCGGGGATCGCCGCGAAGCTGATGAAGAGCGGATTCTTGTCGACATTCGCCTCGGCGAGCGGCGCGATCGGCGCGTCGCGGCCCGCAAGCGACACGCGCGGTTTGGTGAAGCCGCGCTTCAGCCCGGCGCGCATATTGACGATCTGCTGATCGATATAGCGCGGCATATCGCCCAGCCGCTTGATATAGTTGCGATACGCCTGCGCACCCGACAGCCCGCCGCGCGGTGCGATCCACGTCCAGAAACCGAAGGGATCCTCATATTCGCGATATTTCTGCTCGACGCCGAATTCCTCGAGCGCGGTCTTGAACACTTCGGCGTTGATCTGTTCCTCGGGCGAGAGCTGGTCGAAGGGGATCTTGTTCAGTTCGGTCAGCGCGTTGTTCCAATAGGCGGCGCGGCGCGCCTGGCTTGCCGCGTCAACGCTCGGCAGCCGGTCGCTGCCTTCGCGTTCACCGTCGGAATCGAGCGCAAGTTCCTGCGTGCGCCATTGCCATTCGGCGTCATAGAGCGCCTTCAGCCGCGCGTCGGCCGATTGTGCGACCGATTGCGGAGCTTGCGCGAAAGCGGGGGCGGCGAGGGCGATGGCCGAGGCGGCCAGCAGCGCGGGAGCGAGATATCGCATCGAAATTCCTCTCTGTTGATCAGTAACCGGCGGCGAGGCCGGCGCGGCGGGGATCGGCGACGCCGGTCAGGCTGCCGTCGGGATTGCGCTGGATCGCCTGGATCGATCCGAAGTGCCAATTATAGGGCGCGGTCGGGCGGACATTGACCCCGTACCGCGTCTTGAGTTCGTCGCGCACGGCCTGGCTGACGCGGCTTTCGACCACCATCGGCACGCCCGCCTGCGATCCCTGAAAGCGCGGCGCGTCGACCGCCTGTTCGAGCGGCATGCCGTAACCGAGCAGGTTGATCAGCGTGATCGTTACCGCGCGCGACGACAGGCCCGGCGACCCGATCGTCATCCACGGCTTGCCATCCTTTGCGACCATCGTCGGCGGGAAGGGCGAGATGACGCGGCGGCCGGGCCCCGCGGTGTTGCCGGGGAAATTATTGCCGCTGTTCATCGCGATCCCGTCGACGACCATGCCGGTCGCGAAGGTGCTGCCGTAAACCGAGTGGGTGACCGAGGCCATATTGCCCTGTGCGTCGACCGCGACGAGATGGTTGGTGTCGGTCGAGTGGCGGTCGTGCGTGCTGAAATCGGCCGCGAGTTCGAGCGCGCTTCCCGGTGCCGTTGCCGCCTGCGGCGCTACCGCGGGTTTGGGCAGACTCGCGGTCACCTGCGCCGCGTAGCGTTTCGCATTGTCTTTCGACAGCAGCATCTCGGTTGGCACGTCATAGCTGAGCGGATCGCGAACGAACTCGTCGGTCGCGGTCTCGGCATAGCCGAAGGCGCGGCGGATCAGTTCGAGCGCTTCGGCCGACTGCGAATAATGCGGGCGCGCCTTGAGATCGTAATTTTCGGCGACGTTGAGGGTCATCGAGATGAGCGTGCCCGCGGTCGACGGCGGCGGTGCGCCGATGATCTCGTAACCGTTGTACGTCGAGCGCAGCGGGGTTTCCCAGCGCGGCTTGTAGGCGGCCAGTTCTTCGGCGGTCAGCCCGCCGCCGGTCGCGCGCACCGCGGCGACGAAGCGCTGCGCCCATTCGCCGGTATAGATATAGGCCGGCCCCTCGGCCGAAATGCGGCGCATCGCCTGTGCGAGGCGCGGATGCTTCACGATCGTCCCGACTGGCGGGACATAGCCCTGCGGCAAATATTCCTCGCGCCCCGACGGGTAAGCCGAAAGCCGCGTCAGCGCCGCCTCGGCGAGTTCGCCATAGAGGAAGCTGTACATCGGGTAGCCGTCGTCGGCGAGCTTGATCGCGGGCGCGAAATAGTCGGCCCATTTGAGCGTGCCGAAGCGATCAGCCGCCGCCTTCAGCCCCGCGACGGTGCCGGGAATGCCGATGCGCTTGCCCGACGTATCGGGCAGCCGTTCGCCGCCGCCACCGGTATATTGCGCCCAGCCGCCGCCGACCTGCGCGTCCTTTGTATGGTCGAGCTCGGCGTCGAGATAATGATATTCGCCGGTCTTCGCGTCATAATAGAGGATCGACACGCCGCCCGCGAGCGTCGTCATCTGCGGTTCGATCACCGCCTGCATCGGGACCGCGGTCAGCACGGCGTCGAGCGCGGTTCCGCCCTTCTTCATCACCTCGACCATCGCCTTGGTCACGGTCGGGTTCGACGAGGACGCCATCGCCGATTTGGCGTGGACCGCGGGCTTGGCGCCCTGTTCCTGCGCGAGCGCCGGCTGCGCAAATATCACAAGCCCGAGCGTCACCAGCAATCGATAGCGTCTGTCCATTTTGCGACCCCCTGTTTCATTGTCGGATTAGGCGTGCGTCAAACCGTCCCTTTGGCTGTTTCGGCGGCCGAAGCGGGTGTGAAGATGCGGACGCCGAAAACGGGGCCGCAGCGCGTCGTGTCATTGGCCGGCTGGAAGCGGACGATGACGCTGTCCTTGCCGCGGGTCAGTTCGGCGGGGATCGCGTAATCGATTTCGAAGAATTCGCCGGGATGGCCGCCGTCGAGCGCCTGCGTCGCGATTTTCGTCCCGTCGATCAGGATGTCGAACAGCTTGTTCCGCTCTTCGCCCCAATAGCTCGCCTGCAGCACTAGCGATCCCGGGCGCACCTTCGCCCGATATTCGAAAAAGCCGAAGGTCCGCGCGTCGCGCCCGTGGCGCCCGCGATAGGTGACGGCATAGCTGTTCTTCGCGGTCAGCCCATGGTCGCGTTCGGGCTGCATCTCGCCCAAATTCATGACATCGACCGAGCGGCGCGCGAGGTCCTGCTGCCGCGCCTGTTCGGCGGCGAAGGCGACCTGCTCGCGTGCCCAGCCGGCGTCGTCGAAGCTTTTGAAATAGACGGCGGTGCGACGATCGCGCTGCTGGAAGAAGGGCGCGAAGCGGAGGTCGGCGGGGCGTGCGATGCCGGTGGTGCGGAACGTCCCCGCCGCCGCGTCGACGGGTACGAAGCCCGCGAGCAGGTCGGATGCGACCAGCGCGGGGGCGGGGCCCTCGAACGGCCGGTCGGCGGGGCCGAGGTCGGCGGCAAGCACGACCGGGCCATGCAGCAAGGCGACGGTCGACGGATCGTCGTTCGCGCTTTCGGTGCGCAGCCGCATCGGCAGGGTGAGCGCGATCCGGTCGCCTTTCGCCCAGCGGCGGCGGATCACCGCATAATCGCCGGGGGAGCCCGCGGGCGCCGGCTTGCCGTTCACCGTCAACGCCGCGCCCTCACACCATCCGGGAATGCGCAACGCGACCGCGAAGTCGCGCGGGCGGTCCAGCGTCTCGAGCGTCAGATCGACCCGGTCGCCGAACGGATAGGCGGTTTCCATCCGGAAACCGGCGTGCTGGCTTTCCCACGTAGCGGTCGACGCGATGTAAAGGTTCACCAGCAGCGTATCGCCGCTCTGCCACCACACCGAATCGCCGTGCTTGGCGTGGCTTTCCATCCCCGACCCGACGCAGCACCAGAAATCGTCGAAGGGTTTCGAAAATTTGCGCGCCGTTCCCGACATCAGCGGGACCATATAGGCGAACATCCCTGTCGCCGGGTCCTGATGCGCGAGGATATGGTTGGTGTGTGCGCGCTCATAATAATCGAACAGCCGCGCCTCGGGCCGCCAGCCGTAAAGGTGGCGGGTGAGCTTGAGCATATTATAGCTGTTGCAGCTCTCGCACGTCTGCTCGGTGATATGTTTCGAGATCGTCCGCGGTGCGGGGAAATATTCGCGGTCGGCATTGCCGCCGATGACATAGGTATAATCGCGGACGACGGTTTCCCAGAAGAAGCGAGCCGCATCGGCGTCGCCCGCCTTCCCGGTCAGCTCGTGCAGCCGGGCCAGCCCGATGATCTTCGGGATCTGCGTATTGGCATGGATCCATGGCAGCGAATCCCGGCCCTCGCTCAGTGGGTCGAGTATCGTGCGATGACGCAGCCGTTCGGCGAGGCGCAGCCAGCGCGGGTCTTTCGTCCGCGCATGAAGTTCGGCGAAGCTTTCGTTTATCCCGCCATGTTCGCAGTCGAGCACCTGCTGGACCTGCGCGTCGTCCAGTGCCGCGAACACATCGTCGATATAGGCGCCGAGGCTGACCGCGACGGGCAGCGCCTGCGCATTGCCGCAAAGTTCCTGCGCATCGAACAGGCCAGCGAACAATTTGTGCCAGTTGTAGAAGGGAACCCAGCAGCCGTTGAGGTCGAATCCCATCGAGCGGATGTCGCCGCGCTTCAGCTCGGCGAACAGCAGCTTGCCATCCTCGACGACATCGCCGCGCTTGCGCGTGAAGCCCGCGACATAACCGTCGCCATGCGCGGCCTGCGCTGCGGCAAGTTCATCAACGATATAGTCGGCGCGCCGCTTGCACTCGGCATCGCCGGTCTGCGCATGCATCAGCGATACGGCGGTCAGATAATGGCCGAGGCTGTGCCCCGCTATCGTGTCGCTTTCCCAGCCGCCATAAACCGCTCCCTTCGGCGCAAGTCCCGCGCTGGTCCGGAAATTATGGAGCAGCCGGTCGGGTTCGAGCGCATGGAGATAGCGAAGATTGCCCACGATCGCATCGCGCCACGGCGAATCGAGCAGGCGCACGGCCGAGAGCGGCAGCGGCTCGGCCGGGCCGAACGTCGCGGATAGCCGGGGTACGGCGCGTGCGAAAACCGGGACCAGCGCCACCGCGGCGGCGCCGGCGAGCAGGGTGCGGCGGTTGATATGCGAATGATGCATCACGCTCCCCTGAGTCTTCAGCCCGCCTTGGCAACAGCATATTATACAGTATACGAAGTTTGCAAGCGGCTATGTGGCCAACCGGAAATTTGGTGGAGGATCGATGCAAGAGGACGAAAAGGTCCGGCTTTCGCTGGGCGAAGTGGCGGCGCTGTCGCGCGATATCCTGACGCATCATGGCCTCTCGGCGCGCCATGTCGAGGCTGTAACGGCAACGATCGTCGCCGGCGAACGCGACGAATGCGCGAGTCACGGTATTTATCGCCTGCTCGTGTGCGTGAACACGCTCAAGACCGGGAAGGTCGTGAAGGACGCTGTCCCCGTCGCCCATGATGTCGCGCCCGCGCTGGTCCGTGTCGACGCGGGCGGCGGCTTTGCCCAGACCGCATTTGGCGAGGGCTTGCCGCTACTCGTCGAAAAGGCGCGCACGAACGGCATCGCCGCGCTCGGGATCAATCATTGCGTCCATTTCGCCGCGCTCTGGCCCGAGGTCGAGGCGGTCGCCGCGGCGGGACTCGTCGCCTTTGCCTGCACGCCCAGCCATGCGTGGGTCGCCCCGGCGGGCGGCATCAAACCCCTGTTCGGGACCAACCCGATCGCCTTCGGCTGGCCGCGGCCCGGCGGCTATCCCTATGTCTTCGATTTTGCGACGAGTGCGGTCGCGCGCGGCGAGATCGAACTGCACCGCCGCGCAGGCAAGCCGATTCCCGAGGGCTGGGGCATCGATGCCGAAGGGCGCCCGACAACCGATGCCAAGGCCGCCCTCGATGGTGCGATGCTGACCTTCGGCGGGCACAAGGGATCGGCGCTCGCGACGATGGTCGAACTGATCGCGGGGCCGCTGATCGGCGACCTCACCAGCGCCGAATCGATCGCGCTCGATGACGGTGCAGGTTCATCACCGATCGGCGGCGAGTTCATTCTCGCGATCGACCCGGCGGGCTTCCTTGGCGCCGAGGCGGCGAAACATATCGAACGCGCCGAGGCGGTGTTCGACGCGATCACGGGACAGGGCGCGCGCCTGCCGTCACAACGCCGCTTCGAAGCCCGCGCGCGCAGTCTTGCGAATGGCGTGCAGGTGCCGCGGAAGCTGTACGACGACGTACGGGCGCTGCTGGACTGAACTCAGCCGAACGGCCGGTCGATCGCCGGCGACGGCTCGGTGAACCATTTGGCGCCGCTCTCGGTCATATAGAAATGATCCTCGAGCCGGACGCCGAAGCGGTCGGGCAGGACGATCATCGGCTCGTTCGAAAAGCACATTCCGGGCGCGAGCGGAGTCGTGTCGCCGCGTACCAGATAGGCGGGTTCGTGGATCGACAGGCCGATGCCGTGACCCGTGCGGTGCGGCAGCCCGGGCAGGCGATAGTCGGGGCCGAGCCCCGCCTTTTCGAGCACCGCGCGCGCCGCCGCGTCGACCGTCTCGCACGGCGCGTCGGGCCGCGCGGCGTCAAACGCCGCCGCTTGGGCTTCCTTTTCGAGTGCCCAGATGTGGCGCTGCTCGTCGTTCGCGTCGCCATAGACATAGGTGCGCGTGATATCGGAATTATAGCCTTCGATGACGCAGCCGACATCGATCAGGACGACATCCCCGTCCTGCAACTGCGCATCACCGGGCAGCCCGTGCGGAAAGGCGGTCGAGCGGCCGAACTGGACGATGCAGAAGCTGTTGCCGCCGGGTGCGCCGATCGCGCGGTGCGCCTCGTCGAGGAAGCGCGTGACTTCGCTCGCGCGAATGCCGGGCGCGAGGATGCGCGCCGCGCGGCGGTGGACTTCGAGCGTCATCGACTTCGCCTGCTGGAGCAGCGCGAGTTCGGCCGCGGATTTATACATCCGGCAACCATCGACGATCGGCCCGCCGTCGACGATGTCGAGCGATGGCCCGGCGCGGCGGATGCGGTCGACCAACAGGAACGCCATGGCGGGATCGATCGCGAGCGTCGTCGCGCCGATCTCGCGCAAGACGCCGACGACCAGGTCCGACGGACTCTCATCCTCCTCCCACAAGCGCAGCTCGACCTCGATCTTGAGGTCGGCCTCGAGCGTGCCGAGTTCGAAGGCGGGAGCAATGACAATCGGCGTGCCTTTCGCGGGCAGGAGCATTGCGACGAGGCGCTCGCTCGCGCCCCACGGGATACCCGCGAAATAGCGCAGGCTCGCGCCCGCGCCGATCAGCAGCGCGTCGGCGCCATTCGCGTGCATCAGCCGCCGCGCCTTGTCGAGGCGGGCTTCGCGCTCGGTGGCGGCGATCGGCGGCGCACGATCCGGCCATGGGGTGAGGGCGGCAAGTTCCTGTGCGGCGGTCGATCCGCCGATTCCGCTGGTCATGTCAGGCTCCGAAACGTTTGAGGTCAAAGGGGGAAAGGTCGAAAGGCGGCGCCTCGCCCGCGACGAGCGCCGCGATAGCATCGCCTGTCGTTGCGGCAAGCGTCAGGCCGAGATGCTGGTGGCCGAAGGCATAATAGAGGTTTGCCGCGCGGTCGCTCTGCCCGATCGCGGGCAGATAGTCGGGCAGCGTCGGCCGCGCCCCCATCCATTCGGTGCCAGGAAGGACGAACGACAGGCCGAGCGCGGCGACATGGCGGCGCAGCCTTGCCCATTTGCGCGGATCGGCGGGGCTGGCGCTGCGTCCGAATTCGACGAAGCTTGCGGCGCGAAGCCCCGAGCGGAAGCGGGTGACGATCACCGACCGATCCTCGAACACCACCGGCGGCATATCGTGCGGCCAGTCGGTCGCGGCCGACTGGATATGATAGCCGCGCTCGGCGATGATCGGCACGTGCTGGCCGATCGACGCCATCAGCGCGCCCGACGCGGCACCCCCCGCGATCACTATCGCATCGCCGGTGTGGCGCGTGCCGTCGGTGGCGACGGCGACGGCACGGCCGTTCGCGATCTCCAGCGTCTCGATCTTCGCCTCGATTCGCAGCCCGCCCGCCGCGTCGAACCCGGCGCGTAGCGCCTTGTCCAGTGCGCCGAGGTCTGCGATCTGGCCCGATCCCGAGATGTGCACCGCGCCGGCAACCGGCGCCGAGGTCAGCGCGGCGAGCCGTTCGAGTTCGGCGGATGTCGCATCGCGCATCGCGGCTTTTCCGATGTCGGCCGCCGCCCAGTGCGCACGGCCGGCTTCAGCGCTCGCGGCGCTTTCCCAGACGATGAAATGACCATCCTCGACCAGCAGGTCGCCTGCGCCGATTCGGTCGAGCAGCCGGCGCCAGGCCCCCATCGCGTCACCAAGCGCATCGGACAGCGCCGTGCGTCCGCGTTCGAACCGCGCCGGGCGCGCTGCGGCGACCAAGCGCAGCGAAAAGGGCAGCCACGCGCCGATATCGCGCCACGGCAGTGACAGCGCGCCGCCGCGCCAGAACAGGCGGCGCGGCATCGAGCGGATCGTCGCGCGCGAAGCGAGCGGTTCGACCTGCTCGATAGCGATATGGCCGGCATTGCCCCATGATGCGGTCGGGGACGGCGGGGGCGAATCGATCAAGGTAACTGCAATATCACGCTTTTGCAGAGCGATGGCGGTGGCGAGGCCGACCACCCCGCCGCCAATGACGACGGCATTTCGGGGGGCGGACGGGCGAACTAGAAAATCATTTGGCATCTTGTATCATATACCGTATACGATCTGAAGCTTCAACGGAGGTAATGAATGAGCGTGATAAGGACACTGTGGGAAGGCGTATATCCCGCAGCTACCACCCAGTTCGCCGAAGATCTCTCGGTCGATTATGATGCAACCCAAGGCGTGCAGAGCGCGCTCGTCGACGATGGCGTCACCGGGCTCATCATTCTCGGCACCTGCGGCGAGAATAATTCGCTCGAACCCGACGAAAAGCGCAATGTGCTGAAGGGCGCGGTCGAGGCGGTTGCGGGGCGCGTTCCCGTCGTCGCGGGGGTGTCCGAATTCACCACCGCGCGCGCGATCCAATATGCGAAGGACGCCGAAAAGCTGGGCGCCGACGCGCTCATGCTGCTCCCCGCGATGGTCTATGTGCCGACCCCCGAAGAACTGCAGGCGCATTTCCGCGCGGTGGCCGAGGCGACGGCGCTGCCGATCATGCTCTATAACAATCCCCCGGCGTACCGCGTCGACGTCGATTTCGCGACGCTCGAAGCGCTGCGTGACGTGTCCAACATCGTCGCGATCAAGGAAAGCGCGCCCGATCCGCGCCGCTTCACCGACGTCTTCAACCGCTTTGGCGATCGCTACACGGTGATGGCGGGCCTCGACGACGTCGCGCTCGAGGGCCTGTTCCTCGGTGCCAGCGGCTGGGTCTCGGGCCTCACCAGTGCCTTCCCGACCGAATCGGTCCGTCTTGTAGAGGCGTTCAACGAGGGCAAATATGACGAGGCGCTGGCGATCTATCGCTGGTTCATGCCGCTGCTTCACCTCGACGCCGACCATGACCTCGTCCAGTCGATCAAGCTCGCCGAGGAGATCATGGGCCGCGGCTCCGAACGCGTCCGCATGCCGCGCCTGCCGCTTGCCGGCCAGCGCCGCAAGGATGTGATCGCGATGGTCGAAAAATGCGCGGCGACCCAGCCGAGCAAGGTCGCGGCCTGAACGAACGGGCGGGGATGTCCATGCGCCACACCTTCTTCTGCATCGACGGCCATACTGCCGGAAATCCGGTCCGGCTGGTCGCCGGTGGCGCGCCGCTCGTTCGCGGAGGGTCGATGGGCGAGCGGCGCCAGGATTTCCTCGACCGGTTCGACTGGATCCGGACCAGCCTCTGTTTCGAACCGCGCGGGCACGACATGATGTCGGGCGGTTTTCTCTATCCGCCGACGCAGGCGGATAGCGATATCGGCATATTGTTCATCGAAACCAGCGGCTGCCTGCCGATGTGCGGCCACGGGACGATCGGCCTCGTCACCTTCGGGCTCGAGAACGGGCTGATCACCCCGCGCACCCCCGGCAAGCTGCGCGTCGAGGTCCCCGCCGGGACGATCGACATCGAATATGGCACCGAGGGCGACCGGGTGGCGTGGGTGCGCATCCGCAATGTGCCGTCCTATCTGGCGGCCGAAGGGATTGAAATCGACGTCCCCGGCTTCGGCCGGCTCAAGGTCGATGTCGCCTATGGCGGCAATTATTACGCGATCGTCGAGCCGCAGGGTCCCTATATCGGTCTCGACGCGCTCGGTGCGTCGCGGATCGTCGAATTGAGCCGGACCGTCCGGTCGCTGATGCAGAAGGTGTGCGAACCGGTGCATCCGGTCGACGAACGCATTCGCGGGGTCAGCCATGTCATGTGGACCGACCGGCCCCGGGGCGAAGGCGCCGATGGCCGCAACGCGGTCTTCTATGGCGAGCGCGCGATCGATCGCAGCCCCTGCGGTACCGGCACATCGGCGCGGATGGCGCAACTCGTCGCCAAGGGGCGGCTGCAGGTCGGCGACCGTTTCGTCCATGAAAGCTATATCGGCAGCCGCTTCATCGGCCGCGTCGAGGACAGCGCCATGCTCGGCGATACGCCGGGCATCATCCCATCAATCGAAGGATCGGCGATCGCGACCGGATTCAACACGATCTGGGTCGATCACGCAGACAGCTTCTGGAATGGATTTTCGGTGCTATGAGGCGTGAATGAGCCTCATCATCCGAAACCTCTCCGACCAGCTGGTGGACCTCGTCCGCGACCGTATCCTTTCGGGTGCCGTTTCCAGCGACCATGCCATCCGCCAGGACGCGCTCGCCGCCGAGCTCGGGGTCAGCAAGATCCCGCTGCGCGAGGCGCTGGCGCGCCTCGAAGAAGAAGGCCTCGTCCGCTCGCAGGCGAACCGCGGCTTCTTTGTCCGGCCCCTCAGCGCCGAAGAGGCGAGGGAAGTCTATGAACTGCGCATCAAGCTCGAGCCCGAGGCGACCGCGCTCGCGGCGCTCCGCGCGACCGAGGCCGACCATGCCCATGCGATCGAAACGCTCGAAACGCTCGACCATGTCACCGACGAACATGGCGACGGCGTCGGTGCGTTCAACCGCGCGTTCCACCGCGCGCTGTTCCGCCCGTGCGGCCAGCCGATCACGGTCAGCATCCTCGAACGGTTGCAAGTGCTTTCCGAACGCTATGTGCGCGTCCACCTCGAACCTTTGGGGCGCGACGAGCGCGCGAACGAGGAACATCACCAGCTGCTCGAAGCCTGGCTCGCGCGCGACGCCGGCAAGATCACGACGCTGGTCGATGCACATATCCGCAAGACGCTGGACGACCTCAGGCAGCAGCTCGTCGACGATTGACAGGGGGGCCGGCTGCCGTCGGCTCCGATATATGGGAGGAATAGGTGGCAGCAGGTTTTTTCGGGCCGATAAAGCCCATCGCGGTTTCGCAGCAGGAGGCCGGGCATAGCCTGCGCGCCACGCTCAGCTGGCCGCATCTTGTAGCGCTCGGCGTGGGCGCGATCGTCGGCACCGGCATCTACACGCTGACCGGCGTTGGCGCCGAACGCGCGGGCCCGGCGGTGATCCTCGCCTTCGCGATCGCCGGCGCGGTCTGCGCCTGCGCGGCGCTTGCCTATGCCGAACTCGCGACGCTGATCCCGACATCGGGCAGCGCCTACACCTACACCTATTCGGTCCTCGGCGAAGCGCTGGCGTGGATCGTCGGGTGGAGCCTGATCCTCGAATATTCGCTTGCCTGCTCGACCGTCGCGGTCGGCTGGTCGGGCTATCTTGTCGGCTGGATTCAGTCGGCGGGGATCCATCTGCCGCCAGCCCTGTTATCCGGTCCGCATGCGGGGGGCATCGTCAACCTGCCCGCCGTCCTCGTCGCGCTCGGCGTTTCGGGCATGCTGATGGCGGGGACGCGCGAAAGCGCGACGCTCAACATCATTCTCGTCGTGATCAAGCTTGCGGCGCTGTCGATCTTCGTCGCCTTCGCGGCGCCCGCCTTCAACGCCGACAATCTCCAGCCCTTCATGCCCTACGGCTTTGCCAGCCATGTCGACGCAAGTGGCGCGACCAAGGGGGTGATGGCAGCTGCGGCGATCGTCTTTTTCGCCTTCTACGGCTTCGACGCGGTTGCGACCTCGGCCGAAGAAACGAAGAATCCCAAGCGCGACCTGACGATCGGCATTATCGGGTCGATGGCGATCTGCACGCTGATCTATATGCTCGTCGCGATCAGCGCGGTCGGCGCGATGCATTATACGACGCTCGGCAATTCGCCCGAACCGCTCGCGCTCGTGCTGCGCACGCTCGGCCATCCGGTCGCCTCGCACCTCGTCGCGCTTGCGGCGCTGATTGCCCTGCCGTCGGTCATCCTCGTGATGATGTACGGGCAAAGCCGCGTCTTTTTCGTGATGAGCCGCGATGGCCTGCTGCCGCGCTCACTCAGCCGCGTGTCGGCGCGCACCGGTACGCCGGTGTTCGTCACCGGCGTCACCGGCGTCTTCGTCGCCGCGGTCGCCGGTTTCTTCCGCCTCGACGAGATCGCCGAACTCGCCAATGCGGGAACGCTGATAGCCTTCATCGCGGTCGGCGTCTGCCTGATGGTGCTCCGCAAACGCGCGCCCGACCTGCCGCGCGTGTTCCGCTGCCCGGCGCCCTATGTCGTCGGATCGCTGGCGGTGCTCGGCTGCCTCTATCTGCTGTTCAGCCTGCCCAGCATGACGCTCGTCCGCTTCCTCGGCTGGAACATCCTCGGCATCCTCGTCTACCTCGCCTATGGCCGCGCGCGCAGCCTTGCGCGGCGCGACCAGCCCGTCGTCGGGATCTGACGACCGGGCCGTGTTTCCGTCCCATCGTCGATGTCGGCTGTGGGACGGGGATCGGTTGTCGCGGGCGAGGGGACTGGACAAGCGCATGCCGCTCTGGTGAAGCGCGGGGCATGGCCGAGGTCAAACTGCATCCCGACTGGCTCGCGCGCATCGGCGGCGAGTTCGAGCAGCCCTATATGGCGGCGCTGAAGGCATTCCTTGCCGAAGAGCGCGCGAAGGGGAAGGCGATCTTTCCGCGCCCGCGCGACTGGTTCGCGGCGCTCGACGCGACGCCGCCGCAGGATGTGCGCGTCGTGATATTGGGGCAGGATCCCTATCATGGACCGGGGCAGGCGCATGGGCTGTGCTTTTCGGTCCAGCCCGGCGTGCGGACGCCGCCGAGCCTCGTCAACATCTACAAGGAAATGCGCAGCGATCTGGGCATTCCGCCCGCACCGCATGGCTATCTGAAGCATTGGGCGGAGCAGGGCGTGCTGCTGCTCAACAATTGCCTGACCGTCGAAAGCGGCATGGCCGCATCGCATCAGGGCAAGGGGTGGGAGAAATTCACCGACGCGGTCGTCGCGGCGGTCGCGGCCGATCCGGCGCCCAAGGTCTTCATCCTCTGGGGCAGCCATGCGCAGAAAAAGGCGGCGAATGTCGCGGGGCTGGGCGTGGGAAGCCCGCACCTGATCCTGCGCGCGCCGCACCCCTCGCCGCTGTCGGCGCATAACGGCTTTTTCGGATCGCGGCCGTTCAGTCAGGCGAATGCGTTTCTCGAGGCGCAGGCGCGCGGGCCGATCGACTGGCGGCTGCCCGATACGGTGGGCGCGACCGACGCATGAACCTGCTCGCCGATCCGCTGACGCTGATCGTCGTCGCCGCCGCGGTGGTCCTGCTCGGGCTCGCCAAGGGCGGCCTCTCGGGCGTCGGCGCGCTCGCGACCCCGCTCGTCGCCCTCGTGCTGCCGCCGACGATCGCCGCCGCGCTGCTGCTACCGATCCTGATCGTGCAGGATGTCGTCAGCGTCTGGTCGTTCCGCAAGACGTGGGACGGCTGGGTGATCGCGTGGATGCTGCCCGGCGCGGCCGCCGGCATCGCCGCGGGCTATTTTTACGCCGAGCGCGTTAATGAGGCGAAGCTGATGGCGGCGCTGGGTGCGATCACGCTGGCGTTCGGGCTTTACCGGCTTTGGGTCGAGCGCGGCGGGCGCGTCGTCGCGGCATCGACTTCGCCCGGCTGGGTCGGCAGCCTGTTCGGGGTCGCGACGGGCTTCACCAGCCAGATCGCGCACGCGGGCGGGCCGCCGTTCCAGATGTGGGTCACGCCGCGCCGCCTGCCGCACCTCGTCTTCGTCGGCACCAGCTCGATCCTGTTCGCGGCGATCAACTGGATGAAGGTGCCCGCCTATATCGCGCTCGGCGCCTTTCCGCACGAAGTGCTCGTCGCCGCTTTGCTGTTGATGCCGCTCGCGATCGGTTCGACCCTGCTCACCGTGCGCTGGCTGAAGCGCATCGACGGCGCGCGTTTCTATGTTATCATCTATCTGCTGATGGTCCTGCTCGGCGCCAAGCTGGTGTGGGACGGCCTGGCAGGCTGATGCGGGAGGCGGGTCGATGGTGCAGGCAGTGTGGAACGGCGCGGTGATCGCCGATAGCGACGACACGGTTGTGGTCGAGGGCAATCATTATTTCCCGCGCGGCGCGGTGGCCGCGGGCGTGCTGTCGGACAGCGCGACGACAAGCATCTGCCCGTGGAAGGGGCTCGCCCATTATCATCATGTGACCGTCGACGGACAGATGAACAGCGACGCGGCCTGGTATTATCCCGACCCCAAGGAAGCGGCGGAGGCCATCAGGGACCGCATCGCCTTCTGGAAAGGCGTCGAGGTCGGCTGACCTCCTTCTTATGTCCAAACCCATCCAGATCCTTGTTGATGCCGACGCCTGTCCGGTGAAGGACGAAATCTATCGCGTCGCCTGGCGGCACGAGGTGGCGGTGAAGGTCGTGAGCAACAGCCGGCTGCGCGTGCCCGAGCACCCATCGATCGAACGGATTGTCGTGTCCGACGGCTTCGACGCCGCCGACGACTGGATCGCCGAGGCCGCGAATGCCCGGTCGATCGTCGTCACCGCCGATATCCTGCTCGCCGACCGCGCCCTGAAGGCGGGGGCGATCGTGCTCGGGCCCAATGGCAAGCCTTTCACCCTGGCGTCGATCGGCCCGGCGATCGCGACGCGCGCGATCATGGCCGACCTGCGTTCGGGAATGGGCGAGAGCATGGGTGGTCCGCCGCCGTTTTCGAAGGCCGATCGCTCGCAATTCCTGCAGGCGCTCGACGCGGCACTGGTCCGGCTGAAGCGCGGATAGTTTTTCTTTCGTTTCTTTTCAGTGCTTTGTGAAATTTATTCGCGCCAGTGACGGCGATCACGGCCACGCTTGCGGCGGCGCGGCATAAGCCGGTCATCGGGAACGCCCCGAGCCCAATTTTAGACATTCGAACCGATTTGAAAAGGAAATGACCATGACCAGGAAGCTGATCCTCGCCCCCGTGCTCGCGCTCACAATCCTCACTTCGGCGACCCCCGCGATGGCACAGTCGGCGCAGCCCGCGCAGGGCAGCATGACGGTGACCTCGAACCCGGTGCAGATTTTGATCGGCCTGCTGCTCCCCGCCGTGCAGAAGGTTCGCGAAGCCGCCGCGCGCTGACGTGCAACCCGCGATTTTCGTATTGGGACCGGCGCAATCCGCCGGTTCCGGACCGCAGCCCTTCCGCCCCCGCGACCCGGGCGGGAGGGCTGTGCCGTTTCGGGGGCTAGTTGCCCGCGCGGCGGTGCGTGACGAAGGCGAGCAGCAGAACCACCGAGATCAGCCCGACGAGCATGCCTGCGGTCGTCGTCACCATCGTGATCGATCCCGCCGGGTCGTTCGAATTCCACGCCCCGCTTTGCGTGCGGTCGATCATCCACCAGGCGCCGGCAACGACGATGAGGTCGAGCAGGACGAGTCCGAGCAGGGCACGCGTCGATTTTTTCATGATATTCCTCTCCCCGTTCCCGCCAGCTTTCTTCGCTGTCGGCCATTTGACGGGCATGGTAACTTCGGCTTTCGCAAAATTCTACCGGAGTCGGTATCATGGCTGCACTTCCTACGATCATCCTCGTTCACGGTTTCTGGGGCGGCGCGGCGCACTGGGCGAAAGCTATCGTCGAGCTCGACCGGCTCGGGCATAAAGGCATGCGCGCGGTCGAGCTGCCGCTGACTTCGCTCGCGGGCGATGCCGCGCGGACGCGGCAGATTGCGGCACAGGTCGAAGGTCCCGTGCTGCTCGTCGGACATAGCTATGGCGGCGCGGTGATCACCGAGGCGGGGACCGCGCCGAACGTTGCGGGGCTCGTCTATGTCGCGGCCTTCGCGCCCGACGCGGGCGAAAGCCCCGGCGCGCTGACGCAGCAGCATCCGCCGGCAGGTGCGGCGAATCTTGCGCCCGATGCCGACGGCTATCTGTGGATCAAGCCCGACAAGTTCCACGAAAGCTTCTGTCAGGATCTCGGCGCCGACGAGGCGCTCGTGATGGCGGTGACGCAAAAGGCACCGCTCGCGTCGACATTCGGCGAGGTGGTGAGCGATCCGGCGTGGCGGTCGAGGCCGAGCTGGTACCAGATTTCGGGCGCGGACCGGATGATCGACCCCGCGAACCAGACGGCGATGTCGGGCCGGCTTGGCGCAAGGAAGGTCATCACGCTCGACGCCGGCCATGCCTCGCTCGCTTCGCACCCGGCCGAGGTTGCGGCGCTGATCGACGAGGCGGCGCGTAGCCTCTAGTTGACCCCGGCCGCGGCGAAGGGCAGCATGAAACGATGGCGCGCCAATATACGACCTTCGCCGAATTCTGGCCCTTTTACCTGCGCGAGCACAGCAAGGCATCGACCCGCGCGCTGCACTATGTCGGGACGAGCCTGGTCGTGCTGATCGCGGTTACCGCGGTCGTGGTGGGGCGCTGGGGGTGGCTGATCGCCTTGCCGGTCGCTGGCTATTTCTTCGCGTGGGTCGCACATTTCGGGGTCGAAAAGAACCGGCCCGCGACCTTCACCTATCCGCTGTGGAGCCTTGCCGCCGATTTCAGAATGTGGGGGCTGTGGCTGACCGGGCGGCTGGGGCCCGAACTCGACCGCGCGGGCGTCGTGCGGGAAAATCGATCAGACTGACCAAAAGGTCGGTCTGGCACTTGTTGCGAATCATTCTTAACTTTCTGCTTCGTCCCCCCGGAGAAGCGCCATGCCCACCGACCTGATCAAGACCTTCACCTACCTCACGATCCACCTGACGATCGGGTTTAGCGTCGCCTATGTGCTGACCGGATCGGTCGCGCTCGCGGGCGGGATCGCGATCATCGAGCCCTGCATCAACGCTGTCGCCTTCTTCTTCCACGAAAAGGCGTGGAAGCGGGTCGGCGCGCGGCGTAAGCTGCTCGCTGCCTGAGGCTTCCGAGTCCCCGCGCCCTTTCCGCTTCGCCCCCCGAAGGAGATTTGAACATGACGACCAATCGCGCATCGGCCCGCTACGAAGGTTTCGGCAAGGACGGCAAGGGTTCGATCACGACCAAGTCGGGTGTCCTCGATGCACAGCCTTATGGTTTCGGGACGCGCTTCGAGGGCCAGCCGGGGACGAACCCCGAGGAACTGATCGCCGCGGCGCATGCGGCGTGCTTCACCATGGCGCTGTCGTTCGGACTCGCACGCGCGGGCTATAACGGCGACACGCTCGAGACGAGCGCCGTCGTGACGCTCGACCAGGTCGACGGCGGTTTCCAGATCACCAAATCGGCGCTGACGCTGACCGGCAAGGTGCCCGGGATCGGCGCCGACGAATTCGCCGCGATCGCCGCGGAGGCCGAGAAGAACTGCCCCGTGTCGAAGCTGCTGAATTGCGAAATCACGCTCGATCACAGCCTCGAGAATTAAGCGGCGTACCGCAGCGGCGGGGGCATTTCGTCTTCCATGAAGGCGAAAGCGCCCTGCGCCGGCGGCAGCAGTGTCCAGCTTTGCAGGACGCGGTGGCGGCGATGGCCGACATGGCTTTCGATCAGGACGAGTTCGCGCGGGGTCCACCGCCATGCCGCGGGGACCGGTTCGAAGTCGCAGGCGCCATAGCCGAGCGTGATGTGCGGCCGCAGCCCCGACTTGCGATGCATCGGCTCGATCCCCTGCGCGCCCAGAAGTGCGACGATGCCATCATAAAGATGGCGCACCCCGCCGATGCCGCCGATGGTGGTGAGTTCCGCTCCCATTTCGCGGCTCATGATGCGGCCGAAGGGAATATGGCTCGCCGCGGGGAGGCCTGATGCAAAGGCGGCCGCGACGCGCTTGCCAAGAAAGGGCTGCGGCTCGGCGGTTTCGGCGATCGTGCAGAGCGTGAGGTGATAATTTTGCGGCTTCAGTCCCGCGAACAGGTCGCCCGGAACGGGCGGCAACCGGCGCGCGAGCCAGCCGGCGCGGTCGGCGGCCACCTGAAAGCCGAGAAAATAACGGAACATCGGGTCCATCGTCCATTCCTCCGAATCGGATCAATGTTCCTATTATGTTCTCATGCTGGCCGAGAGTCGAATCCTATCCTGCGGCGATGATCGCGGCGGCGCCTGAACCCGCCATCAGCCCTTTTCGGTGGCGCAGTCGCCCTTGCGCCTTTCTTCCTTGCCGCCGGCGAGGAACCAACGCGATTCATTCGTCATAGCGGGATCGTTGACATAGCAGACATCGGTCGCGCCGCTGGCAGGATCGACGAAGACGGCCCATTGATGCTCGCCGCATTTATGCTGCTGACACGCCCATGACGCGACCTTGCCATCGATCATCTCGATCGGCGAGGAGGGGCCCTGCGTGGTCATGATCGCTTTCAGGACACGCGCGTCGGTGACGGTCGCCGCGATGCCCGCCTTGACGAGCGGATGGTCGCCGAAGGCGACGCCGTCGACCTTGTCGAACGGATATTTTCCGACATAGGCGGCAAGGTCGGGCGCGCCCGCCTTGACCGGCGCGGCAGTCGCCGACGCTTTGGCTGCGGGGGCATCCGTTGCGGTCGCAGCCGGCGCTGCTTTGCTGTCCGTTACCGGCGCGGTGGGCGCCTTTTCGGAACCGCAGGCGGAAAGGGCCAGCGCGGTACTGCCGATCAGCAGCGCGGCGGCGAGGGGCGAGCGGGAACGGTGCATGACATGTCTCCTGCGGGAATGATCATTCGACTATCGACGCAATGCGGTGCCAAGGCAATCGGCTGCGCGACGGTCAGGGCGGCGGGCTGTCCGCGATCGCCATCCGCGTGACGTGGATATAGCTCGCCTGCCAGCCGTCGCCGTGACGCCGGAAGATGTCGGTGAAGCGGATGCGGACACGGAACCGCTTGCCCGCCGAGCGGCCCGAGAGGATCGCCTCGGCGCCGGCAAGGCCGGCGTCCCGGCCGAGCGGCAGGATGACGCGATCGGTCAGCGCGACCGGGTCATAATCGTCGTCGGCGCCGGTCCAGCCGGCGATGAAGGCCGCCTTGCCCAAGCGTTGGCCGCTGCCGTCGATGAAGACAAGGTCGTCGGCGACCATCTTTTCGAGCGCGGCGCGATCCTGCGCGATCTGCGCTGCGTCGAAGGCGTCGGCGAACGCGCGGAGGCTCGCGGTCTCGCTTTCGGGCGCGTCGGCCGCAACGACGGGTGCCGCCATGCCGAAAGCCAGCACTGCCGCTATCGTTCCACGCATGGCGTCCCCTTCCGTCGCTATCGGACTCTGGTCATTGCGCCGGGCGGCAATCCTTCAGCCAGATCACATGCTTATATTCGTCGAAATCCTCGACCGTTCCGGTCAGCTTGATGCCCTTGTTCGGCTTGAGCTGGAGCGAATAGGCGGCCTGCCCCGGCGCCATATAGCAGACGATGTCGGTCTTGAACGGCGCCTGATTGGGCAGGCGGATCGCCTGTTCATAGGGCTCGGGGACCTTGTAGCCGACGCGGAAATCCTTGCCGTCCTTGGTCACATAATCGACCGATCCGTCGATCGTGAATTGCTTGCCCTTGTAGCGCGTCAGCACGCCCGCGGCGTTGCGTTCGGTGTCTTTCGACACCTGCTGCGAAAAGCCGAGCGCGCTGATCTTGACGGGGGCGGCAGCGACGGTGGTCGCGGTCGCACCCTTCTTTGCCGCGGCGGCGCCCGCCTTGCCGCCCTTGATCTGGTTCAGCATGCCGCACATTTCGGCCATGGCGGCCTCGCTCTTGGTCGACTGGCCGGCGCGCAGCTTGGCTTCCATCACGACGGTACCGATGCCGCCGGTCTGCGTCGCGGTGATCTGGATCGGAAAGGCGCGCGCGCCGCCGGTCATCGGCTGTTCGATCAGCATCGAACCATATTCGGCTTCGTCGGCCATGATGTCGTAACCCTTGGCGGCGACGAGTCCGCGCATCTGGCCGATCGCGACCGCAGGCGGCAGGTCGGCGACGGTCACCGCGGCGGTGAAGCGCAGCCCGGTGATGGCGTTGCCCTTTTTGACGAAGGCCTCTTCGCAAGTGGCGGCGTTGGCGGTGCCTGCGGTGAAGAGGATGGCGGCCGGCACGAGCGCGGCGGCGAGGCGGATTGAGATGTTGGTGCGCATGGGGGCTCCTGGACGATTATATGGTCTGCGACCTTATGTTGTCCCGCAGGTCTGCCGCAGCGAAAGGCTGCCTGCAATGGCCAAGTTACCAAGATGATGGCGCTTTGCGCGACGGACGGATTTGCGCGATCCGCGCTTGACCTCAACCGGGCTTGAGCTTTCATAAGGGCCGGACAGTTGATTCGCGAACGGAGCCTTGTCCATGCTGCACTACCCCGCCACGCCCCTGTCCGATGCCGTCGATATGGATGTCGATGCCCCCGCCGCGTCCCTTCTGACACGCTATCTCGCGCGGATCGGTTATCGCGGACCGGTGGCGCCGACGCTGGAGGTGCTCGCCGCCCTGCAGGCGGCGCATATCGCGGCGATCCCGTTCGAGGCGATCGACGCGCTGACCGGCGCGGGGATCGACATCGGTGCCGACGCGGTCGACGCCAAGCTGATCGGGCAGCGGCGCGGCGGTTATTGCTTCGAGCAGAACGGCCTGTTCCTGCGTGTGCTGCGCGCGATCGGTTTCGAGGCCGAAGGGCTGCTCGGCCGGGTGCGCTGGATGCTGCCCGACGATGCGCCGCCGACCCCGCGCACACATATGGTCGTGCGCGTGACGCTGGGCGGGCGGCGCTGGCTGGCCGATGTCGGCTTCGGCGCCGCGGTGCCACCGCAGCCGCTGGCGATGGACAGCGAAGAGGCGCAGCCGACGCGGCACGAAAGCTATCGCGTCGTGCGGCAAGGGGCCGAATGGCAGGTCGCGCTGGCAATCGAGGGCGAATGGCGGACATTGTACCGGATCGAGGACACGCCGCCGCCCGCGATCGATTACGAACTCGGCAACTGGTACACCTCGGCGCACCCCGAATCGCATTTCCGCCACCAGTTGATCGCCGCGCGCACGACCGCCGAGGCGCGCTACGGGCTGCGCGACAACCGGCTGACGACGCGGCTCGCCGACGGGCGCATCGACCGGCGGTACCTCACCGCCGACGAGATCGCCCGCGTGCTGGCGGAGATTTTCCTGCTGCCTGTCCGGCCGCACTGGCGCCCCGCAATCGAGCGCGCCGCGACGGCGGAGATCGTCGGCTAGCCGCACCGCGGCTTGACTCGCCGCCGCCATGGCATTCTCATGCTCCGACAAGATAATAGCAGGAGCGGAACGCCATGGCCGGGGTTTTAACGCAGCAGGTCTTCGAGCGGCTCAAGGTCGCGCCGCTGACGCCGTCGATCGGCGCCGAAATTTCGGGAATCGACCTGGCGCAGGAGCAGGACGATGCGACGATCGCCGAAGTCCGCGCCGCGCTGCTCGCGCACAAGGTGATCTTCTTTCGCGACCAGTTCATCACGCCCGAACAGCATATCGCCTTTGCACGGCGTTTCGGGCCGCTCGAAATCCACCCCGCGACGCCGAAAGGGCAGGCCAACCCCGAGGTGCTGCACATCGCGCACGGCCCCGATTCGCGCGGGCGCGAGAATGAATGGCATTCGGACGTCACCTGGCGCGCCGAACCGTCGCTGGGATCGATCCTGCGCGCGATCGAGGTGCCAGAGGTCGGCGGCGACACGCTGTTCGCCGACATGGCGGCGGCGTTCCGCAGCCTGTCGCCCGCGATGCAGGACTGGTGCCGTTCGCTGAGCGCGGTACATGACATCGCGCGCGTCTTTGCCAAGAGACTGGGCAAGAGCGTCGAGGAACTGCACGAACAATATCCGCCGCAGCTCCACCCGGTGGTGCGCACGCATCCGGAAACGCGCGAACAGGCGCTCTACGTCAACACCGCCTTTACCAGCCATATCGAAGGCGTGTCGGCAAAGGAGAGCGAGTGGCTGCTCGCGCATCTTTATGCGCAGGCGGCGGTGCCCGAAATCCAGTGCCGCTTTCGCTGGCGCGCGGGGTCGATTGCCTTCTGGGACAATCGCGCCGGGCAGCATTATGCGGCGTCGGACTATTTTCCCGCAGTGCGGCGGATGGAGCGGGTGACGATCGCGGGCGATCGCCCCTTCTATCGCGACGAGCGCTGAGGTCGCCGTGGTCGATTCCAGACCCGTTCTGCTGTCGGGCGGCAATCCGCAGATTCCGAAGGGTTTCGGCGACGCGCCGGTGCAGGCCTATATCGCGGCGATGCCGGGGTGGAAGTCTGCCGTCTGGGTGCGGCTCGACAAGCTGATCGACAAGAATGTTCCGGGGGTCGCAAAGGCGGTCAAATGGAACTCACCGCTCTACGGTCCGCCGGGGCAGGGCGACGAACCGGCGCACTGGTTCCTGAGCATCCATTGCTTCGACCGCTATATCAAGGTCGCCTTTTTTCGTGGCCAATCGCTGACGCCGGTGCCGCCGGTCGCCTCGAAAAGCGGCGACACGCGCTATTTCCATATTCATGAAGACGATCGGGTCGACGAGGCGGCATTCGCCGACTGGGTCAAACAGGCCGCGGCACTGCCGCCCGAGAAAATGTGAGGGAATGATATGGCGGCGGATCTGATCGACGCGAAGATTAAGGGGCTGGGCGACTGGCGCGGCGCCATGCTGGCGAAGCTGCGCGCGCTGATCCATGCCGCCGACCCCGACGTCGAGGAGACGGTGAAGTGGCAGAAGCCGACGAACCCCGCCGGCGTGCCGGTGTGGGAACATGCCGGCATCCTGTGCACCGGCGAAACCTACAAGGACAAGGTCAAGCTGACCTTTGCCAAGGGCGCGGCGCTTGCCGATCCCGCGAAGCTGTTCAATTCGAGCCTCGACGGCAACACGCGGCGCGCGATCGACCTGTTCGAGGGCGATGACGTCGACGAGGCGGCGTTCGGGGCGCTGGTGCGTGCGGCGGTCGCGGCCAATCTGGAAAAGCCGGCGCGTCCGAAGAAAGGATGAGCGGCGACAGGGCCCGGTCGGTCGTCGCGGCGGCGGCGCTGCTCGATGCGATCGAGGCCGATAATCGCGACCGTGAGGGGTGGAGACCGGCAATTCCGCGCGACAGCGCGGCGGCAATCCTCGACGCGCTGGTCTGGCTTTATGGCGCGCGGTCGGGATCGGCGGCGAGCATCTATGCCGCCGATGCGCTGGGCAAGGCCGCCGAGGCGGTCTGGGCGCCGCCGGGCGAGCCCGGCGACGGCGCCTAGTCGCAGCCCATGCCTTCCTTGCGCGCGGCCCATGCGATCGCGCCGTCGACCATGCGCAGATGGACCGGGTCGGACCAGGCTTCGGCCTTGTGCCCGAGCGCCGAATAAAAGATGCGCGCACGGCCTTCGCAGCGCCACCAGACGAGCGCATGGTCGCCCATTTGCAGCTTCGGTTCGAGCCGCATCGTCGTTTCGTCCAGCCGCAACAGGATATGCGCGTCGGCGGCGGGCGGAGCGTCCCAGCTGTAATATTCGTCGGTCCACGGCCAGAGCGCGGGCAGGTGTCGCGTCGCGGGGTGGCTGCGGTCGGCGGCGATCAGGTTGGTCGCCTGGAACTGGTCAGCGCCGCCCGGGTGGCCGGTGAAATTGCCGTTGCCGCGCATCTTGACGAACCAGTCGGGGTGGCTGCCGTCGCCGGCGCTGTGGAGCCCGACGAAGCCGCCGCCGCGTCCAAGGAATGCCTCAAACGCCTCGCGCTGCGCCGTCGTATAGATGTCGCCGCTGGCGTTGGCGAAGACGATGACGTCGAATCTGGCGAGGCTTTCGGGGTTCAGCACCGCGGCATTTTCGGTCGCGAAACTGCTCCAGCCGCGCGCCTTGGCGAGGCGTTCGATCGCCGGCACCGCCGCCGCGATGCTGTCGTGGCGATAGCCGTTGGTCTTGCTGACGATGAGCACCGCAGGGCGGGTGAGCTTGGGAATCTCGGGTGCAACGCTGTCGAACGTCGGCGCCGGGCGGCGCGGGTCGGGCGCGGCTGCGGGCGCCTGGAGCGCGAACCACAGTGCGGCGGTGAGCGCGAGCTTCACTTCGCCGCCTCGCGCGGCTTCATGTGCCACATCGCGTTGACGATCACCCAGCGCCCACCGAACTTGCCCATGTGGAAATAGTCGACGAACCATGGCGTTTCGACGCGCACCGCCGCGGCGTCGCCCGCGACGTCGAGGATGCGGCACGACCGGTCCCACTCGGCCTTTGGCGTCTTGAGCGCGCCGCGCTTCGTCAGGTCGACCAGCTCCTCGCGGCTCATCCGCTGCAGGCCGAGCCGCTCGTCGGGGGTGTCGCCGAGCACGCGGCGCTTGGCGAGGTCGGGATGGAGCGCGCGCTTGACGCGTTCGGGATCGCCCTCGAGCTGGCCGTCGACATAATCGAAGCAGGTCGCCTCGATCGCCGCGAGGTCGGCGGCGGGAACGGGGATTGCGGGTGTCGATACGGCTGCGGCAAAGGCAAGCAAGCTGTTGAGCATCGGTGACTCCTGAAACCGGAAATCGTGACAGCCGGCTTATGGCCGGTTTCAGCGATTGACCAGCCGCGATGAAGTGTATTATCTGAATATATCACTTCATCGCGGCAGGATGGGCACATGACGGGACGCAAGAAGGGCATATCCGCTTTTACATGGGTGTTCGCCGCGACGCTTGCGGCCGCGCCCATGCCGGTTTCCGCGGCGTCGCCGGCAGTCTGTGCGCTGGTGCAGGCGGCGCCCGCCAACGCATTGCTGCGCGTGCCATTCCGCACCGTCGACGGGCGCATCTATGTCGAGGCGCATGTCGACGGCAAGGGGCCCTTCACCTTCGCCGTCGACACCGGCGCGAGCGGTATGGGCCGCGCCGATGCGGGCCTCGTGGCGCGGCTGGGCCTGCCGGTCCATGGTTCGGGCGAGACGTCGGACGGGGTCGCGACGGCGAAGGTCGATACGGTGCGGTTCGCCTCGCTCACACTGGGAGAAATGGCGCGCCGCGACCTCGAGGTTATCACGCGCGACTATGGCAGCCGGCTGGCGGCCGATGCGAAGTTCGACGGGATTATCGGGCGCGAATTTTTCGCCGACGGGCTGCTGGTGATCGACTATCCGAACCGGCGGCTGAGTTTCACCCGGCACGCCGGGCTGGCGCGCGGCGACGCGGGCGTGCTCGCCTATGAACGCGCGTTCCGCGTGCCGGTGACGATCGGCGGCGTCGCGGCGGAGGGAAATCTCGACACCGGCGCCAATGTCGCCTTCGTGCTGCCCAAGGGCCTGTTCGAGCGCGCCGGCGGCGGCGAAACACAGGCCGCGGGCGCGGGCCAGCTGATGAACACGGCGGTCGAGACGGGACGCGCGACGATGCCGGGGCCGTTCCGCATCGGTGCCGCCGAATTGCGCGATGTCGAGGTGCGCGTGTCGGAAAAATATCCCGAGCTGCTCGTCGGCGCGCACGCGCTGCAGCATTTCGCACTGTTGATCGACCAGCGGACGCAGAGCGTCGCGCTGTGCCCGGCCACCGGCGATTAGTCGATAATCTCCGCGCCTTCCGCCTTCAGCCGTTCGAGGTTCGCCTTCATCGCGGCGAGGACATCGGGGGCGTGCGGCGTCCAGCTTTCGACTTCGCCGACGATGCGCAGCGGCGCGCGGCTGCGGTAGCTGCGCGTCGGGTTGCCGGGGAATTTCTTGTCGGTGAGGTTGGGATCGTCGAACCAGTCGCCCGTTGGCTCGACGATATAGATGCGCTCGCGCCCTTCTCCGGCGGCGAGTTCGCAGCCCCAGACCGCCGATTCGAGCGCCGCGGAGAAATATATCCACGACAGCGGTGTGCGATCGGCATAGTTCGACGCCCGGCCCGCGGCGAGCAGGTCGCCGACGGCGAGGTCGGCGCGTGTGCCGTGATAGAAGGTCGCGCCCGCATCGGGGCCGGTGGGAACAGTGCCGGCCATCAATATTCGTTCCGGGTCGTGCGCAGCACCGCCTTGCCGCCCTTCCAGTCGACCTCGGCGGCGGGTTCGTCGGCCTTGCCCGGGGCGAAAAGTTCATAGACGACCGTGCCGTCCTCCTGCGTGCTTTCGATGACGCGTGCGGGGGTGAAGGCATCGGCCGCGGCGGCAGCGGCGGTCCGTACCGGCGCGGGGGCGTCGGCCCAGGCGATGTCGCGCTGCATCTCGACCACCCGATATTTTCCCGCCTCCTCGATCAGGTCGAGTTCGACCGGGCTGCCGTCGGGGCGCGTGCCCTCGACGTCGAAGAAGATCTTGCCGCCGCGTTCCTTGCGCTCGGCCTCGGCGATCGTCATGCCGGGGACGCGGGCGAGCACCGCATCGCGCACCCCGGCGGGCAGGTCGGCCGCGGCGACGCTGCTGATTTCAGCGGCAGGCCCGTCGGCGAGCACCGATTTTTCGGGCGCCGTGGTTTCGGGCGCCGCAGGCGGCTCGGCCTTGCCGCAGCCGGCGAGCAGCAGCACCGCGCCCATCATCGGCCAGACCTGTCCGCGCATCGTCGACCTCCTTCTGTCGGTAACCGATGTCAGCCTATCGGACCCCGCAGGGCGAGTCGAGCCGGGGACGCGTCACTCGTCTTCCTTTTTCCCCGCTTCCATCGCCTTTTCCATATGGCTGCCGATCGCGAGCCGCTGGCGCGTGCCGAGCCGGTTTTCGGGCGCGGCGTAAAAGGCGGTGAGGAAGCTCATGTCCCACTCGGTCAGCGTGATCGGGATTTCGCTGTCCATCGTCGAATCAAGCAGGGTCAGGATCGTCGGCGCGTCGCTACCCTTCATCCGCGCCGGGTCGGCACCGGTGAAGGCGCGCATCGCGGCATAATCGGCGACCTGCGTCGCCGACAGCCCCTCGAGCGCGCCGCGTTCGATCACGACGACCGAGGCGATGAAGACCGGGCGCACCGTCGCATTGATCCGCGACGGGCCGAGCGTCGAATTGACGACATGATAGCCCGCTTCGGCATCATAGGCGACGGGCCTGCCGTCGCGGTCGACATAGCCGCTGAGATACCAGGCGGTCGCGGGTCCCTTGCCCTTGGGCACATCGACCGACATGCCGTCGGCGCCGAGGAAATAGGCGGGATGTTCGCGGCGGAGCGCGCGGATCATCTCCGCCTTGTCGTCGGCGAAGAGGACGAGCGCGTTGGTGCCGCAGCCCTCGGGCGCCAGCGGCACCTTGGCCGCGGCGGCGACGCGCCGCATCCGCGCCGTGATCTCGGCGTCCAGCCGTGCGCCGAGCCCGGCGGCGGCGGGGCAGACCGGGGCATAGGAAAAGCGCGCCAGCGGATCGTCGGCCTGCTGGCGGGGCGGCAGCGCCTTGACGAAGTCGCGCGCGGTCTCGCGCGTTTCCTTGCCGATGACGATGATGTCGTCGGACGATGTCTCGCCGCCCTTGTCCTGCGCTGCGGCGGGCAGGGCGAGGAGCAGGCTGACGGCGGCAAACAGCGCGATACGCATGACGAACCTCCCGGCACGGCCCGACGGGGCCGGCAGCACCGGCACGCTGCCCCCGGCCCGGCGCCGCGTCACGCGCGCTTCGACAAGAGGCGGGCAGGCGCCGACCAGCGGGCAGGCGATCCGGGGCTTTCTTGACGATGGGCTGAAACCCGCATCTTGACGCCGGCACGCCGTCGGGGGATGTCGGGGCAAAGGGGGAGGGCGGTGATGATCGACGATGTGCCGGATATGTTGCTGCGGCATCGCCGCGCGGTGGGGGCGGCGGCGATCCTGCTGGCGATCCTGACCTGGACGGTCGACCTGACCGATCTTGTCTATCACTGCCCCTATTGCCGCGTGCAGCGGACGATGATCGGCGCGCTGGGGCTGCTGCTGCTGCTGCCCAACCCCGCGCACTGGCTGGTGCGCTATCTGTCGGCGATCTTGGCGCTGTTCGGCCTCACGGTCGCGAGTACGCAGCATTTCCGCGGCTGGGCAAAGATCATGGGCGGCGAGTTTACATGGGGCGAGCAATGGTATGTCAACGCGTGGATGCTGTCGGGTTTCGCGATCTTCATCCTGACCGCGCTGCTGCTGCTGATCTGGCGCTGGCGGCCGGCGAGTAGCTGAGCCTCATTCGCGGTCGTCCGACGGGTCGAGCCGCACCGTCCACACCGGATGCCCCGCCTCGCTGCGCCCGATATCGTGGCTGGGGACCATGTCGTCGCCGGTCTCGATCCAGCCGCGCCCGTCGCATTTGGGGCAGGCGTGGCGGATCGAGCGGTGGCTGACGAGGTCGATCTGGACGTTCCACTGGCCATAGCCGCTGCACACGGGGCACAGCTTGTCGAGATTGCCGCTGCGGTGGCGCCGCGAAATGCCGTCGAGCGCGTGCGGGTCCCCGGGGCCGGTGCAATGGACGATCTTCGAGGGGTGCGACATGGGGAAATCCTTTCGCGCGCTAATCCCGGCCCGGCCGGAACATCGGGGTCAGGACCGGCGAGCTTTGGGTGCGGATCTCGCCGATGATGTCGAAGCCGAAGCGCTGGTAGAGCGGGATGTTGCGGGGGTTCGAGCTTTCGAGATAGGCAGGGCGGCCGTCGGCGTCGATCACCGCGATCGCCGCCTCCATCAACGCGGTGCCGAGCCCGCGGCCGCGGTGCGCGGGATCGGCGGCGATCAGCGGCAGGTACCAGACGGGCTCCGTGGGGTGGAAACGGTCCATCTGTCCGACGAGATCGTCGAGTTCGGCCTTGCGGTGCGCGGGGGTCTGTTCGTCCATGATCGCCCCCATGACCTCGCCGTCGGGCTCGACCCCCGGCGGCAGCCAGGTCGCGACCGCGGCACCGTCGTCGGCGACGAACGCGGTGCCATGATCGAACGCCGCGCCGCCGAAGGCGCCGAAAAATTCGTGGCGGCGGCTCATATAGGTCGCGGCGTCGGGCGAGGCCCAGCGCGCCACCGGGTCGGCGGCAAAGCCGAGCACGAGCGTGTGGAGCAGCCGCGCCCTGTCCGCAGGTGTGCCGATACTGATCGTCGCCATGGCTGTATCTCTCCTTCGCCGCGTGCCGCGCTCAATCACCCGGCGGCGTCAGCGCCCAGCGGCCGTGCTCGATATGCGTCGTCTTGCCGACAACGCTTTCCATCAGCAAGATTTCCCGGACCGTCCATGCGATCGGCGGCAGTTTCAGCGCGCCGAACGTCTGCGAACCCTGCCGGTCGCCGCGATAGTTGATCGTGATGTGCGGTTCGGGGGTGGTGCCGTCCATGATCGGCGCCTTTTCGCGCAGCAGATGGTCGACCAGCGCCTTCTGGAAGGCGCGAGCTTCGGCGAGCGGCTCGCGCGTGCGCAGCGTCACCGCCTTGCGGTTCTCGATCCGGTCGAAGCGGAGCGGAAAGGGGTTCGCGGCGAAGCCGTCCAGCGCGGCGATGGTCGCGGGCAGCCACTCGGGCGGCGCATGGTGGAGGTCGTAGAGCGAGATGAGCGTGACATGGAGCAGCTCGGGGCCGCGCCCGGGATCGTTGCGCGGCAACGCGGCGATCGCCGCCTGCACCTCGGGCGGCGGCTTGGCCATGACATAGAGGGGGTTTCGGGCGCGCATCGGCGCGAGTGTAGCATGGTGTCGGGACGGGGACGATGGGTGGGCCGTCGCGGGCCGGAAGGTCACAAAGGTCACGCTACACCCCCCTCTTATGCTCCGCCTTCCGCGGGCTCCTGCAACTCCGCCGCGTCATCCGCCTTTTCATCATCGCCGAAATCGAAGACCAGCGTCGTGCCGGCGGCGGCGCGGCGGGCTTCCTCCAAAGCGATCTGGCGATGGAATTCGGCGTCGGTCAGCCCATCGGCCGCGATGCCGAGCACCCTGAGCCGCTTCACCACCGCGATGGCGGCGATCAGCCGCGCGTCGGTTTCCTCCTGTGTCGCATATTTGGGCGCCGACGCCGCGGCGTCGGCCAGCGCCGCCTCTTCGTCGGTCAGCCATAGCGTGCCGTCCTCCTCGCGCGCGCGATCGACGAGGGCGCCGCTGGTCCGATCATGGGCATCCTCGGCGACATGGTCGGTCCAGCGGCCGAGCACGATCGCCTGCGCATCGGGGCGGCGGCGCGGTTCGCGGCGGTCGCGCCACGCGCCATAAGTGTCGGGGTCGCGATAGCGCAGCAGGAACATCGTCAGCCGCTCGTCATAATAGCGCCGCTCACCGACCTGTTCGCCCTGGAACCACACCGGGCGCGTGACCCCGTGCAGCGCGCGCGAAAAGGCGGCGTCGGACAGGCGGCGGATCGCATAGTCGAGCGCGGCATCCCATGCGGCGCGAAAGCTGTAGGCATCGACGCGGCGGCGCAGGCGATAGGCGGTCGACGGCGACAGGCCGACGCGCTCGCACGCCTCGGTCACGCAGCCGCATTCGCCGAGCGCATCGATGAATTCGACCTGCTTTTCGGGTGTCCAGCCATCGCGGCGTTCGCGCGGGGACGCGGGGACGAATTCCGGCGCCGCGGCGAGCGTGCGTGTGTCGTCGGGCGGCGCCCGGCGCGCCTTGGTGATGCGGACGGGACCGGCCGCCTTTTTCGCGCGCGCAGCGCGGGCGCGAACGGCGGCGAGGTCGGGGAGGGTCTTGTCGTGCTTCATCTGGAAGGATGAACCAGACGGGGATTTTTTAGGAAAGGGGTTTTTGGGGTGTGGTGTGCGAAATAGGATTTGCGGGGGTCGCCGCTGTCTTGGGCGTAGTCAGCAAATCCATGCTAGAGGGGCGTATTGTGATCAGCTAGCGAAGGGCATCGTGCCTATATGAATTAAGCTTTGCATGGCCACAATAATCTAGAGATATAGAAACGTCTTGATCTGACATTTTATAGCCAAGTATTGAGCAAATTCTGCTATGATATGATTTGTCAGATAGAAATTTATTCTTCATATCAAATAAAACTCTATATTTTCTATATCTAAACCTGTCAATTATATACTCTATCGGCTTTGAAATTATTATATCTGTTGCTTTTTTAATTGTAAAATTTTCACTGTCAAGTATACTGTCTTTAATATTTTCTACAAAAGAAGAGTATGATTGAATGCTCTTTTTTGTGTCAATGGAGGCTGTTGGAGAAAGTTTGAGCATTAATCTTTGTATTTCTTTTCCGACGCGTATGCGCTTATCAACAGATACGTCTTCGTCTAACATCGTGCTTTGAAGTCCATTTAAATGATGTCGTATCTCTTTAAGGTTATCTCTAAGTTGCAAGGCGACCAAAATTAGATCTTCCTTGTTCTTCGCTTCGCGTAAAATGTGGGCGGCAACTGGGGATGGCGGTAGCTGGATAGAAGTGCCCAGAACCTCAAGGGCTTCAACTTCTTTTTTTGCTCCCGCAGACAATCTATCTGCTATTTTTGCGACGATACTCGCCTGTATTCTATTCTCCACATCGTCAAGTGCTTCAATGTCGACATTATGTGAAACGATCGGAATGTGACTGAGTAACTTCGCGCGTTGTGCGAAATCGGTAAGTGCACAGGCATTTCCATGGTGCATTGTATACCAAATCAGACTCTTTTCATCTTCTTCTGTCCAATTACTCAAATCAATACCAGGCCTAAAATTCTCTCGATAAGAAGGGGAGGCGGCGAGGAGTCTTCTGACGTATATATCTGGTCGAAGTGCATCAGGATCTGAGGTAAGGGCACGTGTTTTAATAATTTTCTCTTCGGTTAAGCGCGATATCGCTTTTTCTTGAATATTCGCAATGCCAGAGTGCTGACCAAACTTCCCACATGATTTTATAAGTTTCCTGGTGATTTTCTTGGGAGGTAGCATGGTAGTTAACGGCATAACGCCGATCACAGCTTCTTCGCACCAGCATATTAATTCTAGAAACCTAAGATACTCCTCGAAATATTGAATCTGAATTTTTATCTTTCCGTTTTCCGTTTCTATAACGGAAGCGTCGGCTTCGGGTAAAGAATGGGTATCGATAATCAACGCCCCAGTGCCCTCCATATCAGTAGGGGCCAGCTGTGGTCCGAAGCTCGGTAAAGGAGAAAGAACGGTTACATTCATAGAACGATTTTATTGATGTCCTTCACTTTCGAGTCAAGGATGCGGTGACGGGCACAGGAACCTATTCTCGATGGCCGATACCATTCGCTGGAGCATGACCATATTCGGCTTAGAGTTCCAGTAGCTGCTCCCGGCTGATCCTTCCTGCTGTGCAATCGCCAGCTCATGTTCCGCATCATCAAGACTGGTCACCGGCCGTTGCCGCCCCAATTGCGGATGGACCCAGCAGCCTTGGTTGATCGTGTCGGGGGAGCCCTTGAAGGCTGTTCCCGAACCAGCCCCACCACGGGCCCATGTCACTGTATTTGCCATCGTCGAAGCCGTCGACGTAGCGGTCGAAATTCTCGCGCATTTTCAGTGGGCGGATCGCAAGATTTCGAGCGCGGACGGTTTGCGCGGTCCGAACAGCTTTTGACGTGCTCCCCTGAAATGTGACCGATTTTGAGTAGAGTCCGACGCGAAGGAGTCGGACAGAATGAAACGAAGCAGGTTCAGCGAAGAGCAGATCATCGCGATATTGAAGGAGCATGAGGCGGGGATGCCGACGGCGGAT
>NZ_DASZAU010000012.1:0-131204 GCF_035944815.1 Sphingopyxis sp. | reverse complement strand
TGCCTCTCCATCATCGTCACCCCGGGCTTGACCCGGGGCCTGCCTTTCCTTTCACCGTCAGCCAGAAGAAAGGCGGGTCCCGGGTCAAGGCCCGGGATGACCGAAGTGGGGTAGCTCAACGTCCGCTCTCCACCCCAAAGCCGCTGTCAGCCGTCCAGCAGCGCTTTTGTTGCCGCCGTGACGTCGGGCTGGCGCATGAGGCTTTCGCCGACGAGGAAGGTTTTGACGCCGCTTTCGGCCAGGCGCAGGCAGTCGGCGTGGGTGGCGATGCCGCTTTCGCCGACGAGCAAGGTGCCCGGCGGGACCAGCTTTGCGAGGCGTTCGGTGACGCCTAGGTCGGTTTCGAAGCTGCGCAGGTCGCGGTTGTTGACGCCGATCAGGCGCGACTGGAGCCGGGTGAGCGCGCGGTCGAGTTCGGCCTCGTCATGCACCTCGACGAGCACGTCCATGCCGCGTTCGATCGCCGCGGCCTCGATCTCGCGCATCGCGCCGTCTTCGAGCGCGGCGACGATGATGAGGATCGCGTCAGCGCCGATCGCGCGCGCTTCGGCGACCTGCCAGGGATCGACCATGAAATCCTTGCGGAGCGCGGGGAGCGGGCACGCCGCGCGTGCGGCGACCAGATAATCCTCATGCCCCTGAAAATAGGGCGCGTCGGTGAGGACCGACAGGCAGGCCGCGCCGCCTGCGGTGTAGGCGCGGGCGTGGTCGGCGGGATTGAAATCGTTTCTAATCAGTCCCTTGGAAGGCGATGCTTTCTTGATTTCGGCGATCAGCGCAAAGCCGCCGGCGTCGATCTTCGCCTGAAGCGCCTTGTGGAAACCGCGCGCCGGGCCGGCGTCGATCGCATCGAGGTCGGACAGCGAGCGGATCGTCCGGCGCGCGGCAACCTCGTCGGCCTTGGTGGCGAGGATCTGGGTGAGCTTGTTCATTTATAGGCGATCCAGCAATTGAGCAGCGCGTTGGCAAGGCCCTTGTCGATCGCCTCGGCGGCTTCCTCGACGCCTTCGACCAGCGTGCCGGCGGCGCCGGCGACGACGAGCGCTTCGGCGGCGTTGTAAAGCACCGCGTCGCGATAGGCGCCGGGTTCGCCCTGCAGCAGCGCGCGCAGCGCCTTGGCGTTATAAGCCGCGTCGCCGCCACGGATTTCGGCAAGCGGCCGCGTCGCCAGGCCGGCGTCGGCGGCCACGCTGCGCTGCATGCGGACGCCTTCGGGCGTGACGATCGCTACTTCGTTGCCGCCCGCGAGCGACAGTTCGTCGAGCCCTTCGTCGCCCGAGATGACGCGCGAATGGTCGGTGCCGAGCCGGTGCAGCGCTTCGGCATAGACGGGGACATAGGCGGGGCGCGCGATGCCGATCAGCTGGCGCGTGACGCGCGCGGGGTTGGCGAGCGGCCCCATCAGGTTGAAGATCGTGCGGCGGCCGAGCGCCTTGCGGATCGGCATGATGCGCTTCATCGCCGGGTGATGGTGCGCGGCGAATAGGAAACAGATGCCGAGGTCGGCGAGCTGCGCCTCGGCCATCTGTGACGCGCGATCCAGATCGAGCCCGAGAACTTCGAGCGTGTCGGCTGCCCCCGATTTGGACGAAGCCGCACGATTTCCGTGCTTTGCGACCGGAATCTCGCACGCCGCGACGACGATCGATACCGCGGTCGAGACGTTGAGCGTGTGGTGGCCGTCGCCGCCGGTGCCGCAGACGTCGATCGCGCCCGCGGGGGCGGCAATGGGGATCAGCCGGTCGCGCATCGCCTGCGCCGCGGCGGCGATTTCGACCATCGTTTCGCCGCGATCGGACAGCGCGGCGAGGAAGGCTGCGATCTGTTCGTCGCTGGCGCCGCCGTCGAGCATCGTCGCGAACGCGTCGGCCGCCTCGTCGTCGGCGAGCAGTTCGGTGGGGTCGGGGAACGGGCCGAAACGGCTCATGCCGCCTTCCGTTCGCCGACCGGCAACCCCGCGATTTTCAGGAAGTTTGCGAGCATCGCATGGCCATGTTCGGTCGCGATGCTTTCGGGGTGGAACTGCACGCCGTGGATCGGCAGGTCGACATGGCGGAAGCCCATGACGGCGCCGTCGTCGCTGGTCGCGTTGATGACGAGGCCTTCGGGAATGTCGACCACCTCGAGGCTGTGGTAGCGCGTTGCCTGGAACGGCGACGGCAGGCCGGCGTAGAGGCCGCTGTTGTCGTGGCAGACGGGCGAGGTCTTGCCGTGCATCAGATGGCCGCGCTGGACGGTGCCGCCGAAATGCTGGCCGATCGCCTGATGCCCGAGGCACACGCCGAGCAAGGGACGGCGCGTTTCCGCGCAGGCGGCGACGAGGTCGAGGCTGATGCCCGCTTCGTTCGGCGTGCAGGGGCCGGGCGAGATGAGGATCGCATCGGCGCCGGTCGCGAGCGCGTCGGCGGCGGTGAGCGCGTCGTTACGCTCGACGCGGACATCGACCCCGAGCTCGATCAGATAATGAACGAGGTTGAAGGTGAAGCTGTCATAATTGTCGATGACGAGGATCATGGTGGGGGCGTTAGCGCCTTGCACCGGCGTTGGGAATATCTATCGCGTCAGGGCAGGCAAGGGAAAGATGGAATTTCAGGAACGGATCAAGCTCTATATCGAGTGGCGGATCGGTTTGCCGGCGTCGATGCCGTTCGGCGACGCTAGTGCGATGCGCGCGATACTGCGCGCGATCGAAGAGACGCGGCCCTATGAGGAAGCGGTTCGGCGCGGCACGAAGGCGAGTGATTTTATCGTGCCCGATTTGTCGGGCCTGTGGTGCGGCATTGGGCAGACGGTGGATCGCAACATAAAGAACCACAAAGTCCACGGGATCACGCATCTTGCCGAGAAGGAAAAGGTCTGGATCGAAAGATGCCTGGTGGTGGGCCTGACCATCGATCAGTTGACGCGGGCGGCGAAGGCCCTTCGGCCGCTGGAGCGTTCGATCATGACGCTGGGCTTTCGGAGGCTCTATGGGTGAAGCCCGTGCGGCGCCCGGACGGTGATGCCGGCGCGAGGCTGACGTCCCGCTACTGCCCGTAGCCCGGCGTGCCCGCCAGTCGCACCGCTTCGCGTGCGGCGGCGAAGAGCGCGCCGGCCTTGGCTTCGCACTCGCGCTGTTCATAGGCGGGATTGCTGTCGGCGACGATGCCGGCGCCGGCCTGGACGTGCATTTCGCTGTCCTTGACGATCGCGGTGCGGAGCACGATGCAACTGTCCATATTGCCGTCGGGAGCGAAATAGCCGACGCCGCCCGCATAGGGCCCGCGCGCATCGGCTTCGAGTTCGGCGATGATCTGGCACGCGCGCACTTTCGGGGCGCCGCTGACCGTCCCCGCGGGAAAGCCCGCGAACAGCGCGTCGATCGCGTCCTTGCCGGGCGCGATGCGGCCGATGACGTTCGAGACGATGTGCATCACATGGCTGTAATATTCGACGGTATAGCTGTCGGTGACGGTCACCGTTCCGCCAATCGCCGCACGGCCGACATCGTTGCGGCCGAGGTCGAGCAGCATCAGATGTTCGGCGCGTTCCTTGGGATCGGCGAGCAGGCTGTCGCGGTTCTCGACATCCTCGGCACTCGTTCGCCCGCGCGGGCGGGTCCCGGCGATCGGACGGATCGTGATCTCGCCATCGCGCACCCGGACAAGGATTTCGGGCGACGAGCCGATCAGCGCGAAGCCGGGCAGGTCGAGGAAATAGAGGAAGGGCGAGGGGTTCACGCGGCGGAGCGCGCGATAGAGGTCGAAGGGCGGCAGGTCGAACGACGTCGAGAAACGCTGCGACAGCACGACCTGAAAAATGTCGCCCGCGGCGATATAGTCCTTTGCGGTCGCCACCATCGCGGCGAAATCGTCGGGCGTCGTCGCCGGAATGGGCACGATATCGGCGGGCGCGTCGGTCGCGGCGCGATCTGCGTGCGCGCTGACGCTCGACAGGCGTGCGGCGATGGTGTCGAGCCGGTCCTGCGCCGCCTCGATCATCCGGTCGATGGCGCCGCTCGCATCGGGCCAGATCGGCGCGATGAGGAAGAGTTCGTCGGCGAGACGGTCGAAGACGAGGATCGTCGTGGGGCGGACGAAAATCATGTCGGGCAGGCCGAGCCCGGCGCCCGGCGCGCGCGGGATGCGTTCGACGAGGCCGATGGTTTCATAGGCGAAGAAGCCGACGAGCGTTGCAAGTGCCTTGGGCAAGCCGTCGGGCACGTCGAAGCGGCATTCGGCGACGAGATCGCGGAGCGCCTGCAAGGCGCCGGCTTCGAGCGGCTGGAATGCCTCGCGGTCGCGGCGCCAGTCGCGGTTGATGCGCGCCGCGTTGCCGGTGACTTCGAAGAGCAGGTCGGGGTCGAGCCCGATCAGGCTGTAACGGCCGCGTGTCTCGCCGCTTTCGACCGATTCGAGTACCCAGTCGCCGCGTCCCGGTTCGATCAGCTTGAGCGCCGCCGACACCGGGGTTTCGATATCGGCGATCAGCCGCTGCCAGACGACCGCGCCGCGGCCCCCGGCCAGCGCTTCGAGCGCGGCGGCTTTGCCCTCGAGGCTCACGCGGCGTTTATTCGGCGACCGGCGCGTTGCCGGTGAGTTCGGCGCGGAGCTGGTCGACGAGCTTTTTGTTGATCGTCACGCCGACGCGGCGCTTCGCTTCGGCGCCGAGCTGCTCGATCAATTCGCGGCCGAAGGCGGGAGCGAGCGGCTGGGCGATCGCGGCGACGCGCGCGGGTTCGATCGATTTGGGGTCGGGGCGCTGCACTTCGTTGAGCGCGATCACCATCCAGCCGCGGTTGCCCGGGATTTCGAGCGTCTTCACGCTGCCCTGCGCCATCGAGAAGAGGAGCGCGAGTTCGGGCGGGACCGGCTGGCCGTTGGCGCCGAGTTCGGCGCGGCGGCCGCCGATCGCCTGCACGCTGCCGATGTTCGGGCCGGCGGCGGCGACGGCATCGGCAAGGCTCTTGCCGCCCTCGACCGCCTTCGAGATGGCGCGCGCCTTGTCGCGCGCGACCTTCTGCCCCTCGGCAAAACGCCATTCGCTGAGCAGGTCGCCGCGGATCTGCGCGAAGGGCGGCGGCGCGGCTTCGGTGATCGACTTCACCGCATAGACGGCGAATTTTTCGTTCTCGACGAGCGTCGCGAGATGGCTTTCGCCTTCGCCCGCCGCCTGGAATGCCTGCGCGACGAGCGGCGCGAGTTCGGGTGCCATCGCGAAAGCGGGCTGGCCCGGCGCACGGCCGCTCGGCAGGATCGCGGGGGTTGCGAGCAGCTGCAACTTGCGGTCGGCGGCGATTTCCTCGATCGACGCGCCGCCGTTCACGGCGTCCTGGATGCTGTTGTAATAATCGACGATCGCTTCGTTGGCCTTGTTCTTGGCGAGTTCGGTGCGGATTTCGGGGGTGGCGTCGGCGAGGCTGCGTGCGGGTTTCGCGGTCACGTCCTCGACGCGCGCGACGGTCCAGCCGAGCCCGGTCTGCAAGGGGCCGACGACGTCGCCGCGCTTCGCGGCGAACGCGGTCTTGGCGGCGGCGGCGCTGCTGGTGGCGGCATAGGCCGACTGCGTGAGGTCGCCGGTGGTCGAGGCCGAAAGGCCCGCGGCCTGCGCCGCGGCGGCAAGCGACGTCCCGCCGCGCACCTTGGCGGCGAGGGCGTTTGCCGCCGCCTGATCAGGGACGATCACCTGCGCGAAGCGGCGCGTTTCGCTGGCGGCGAACTGCGCGGCATTATCCTTGTAGACCTTTGCGATTTCGGCGTCGGTAACGGCGGGAACCGGCACGGCGGCGCGATCGAACTGCGCGTACTGGAGCGTGCGGCGTTCGGGCACGGTGAACCTGGCCTTGTTCTGCGACAGGAACTTCTGGAGCGCGGCGTCGCCCGGATCGGCGGTCGGCGCAAAGGGGCTGGCGGGGATGAAGGTCGCCTGACCGCGGCGCTGTTCGAGCAGCAGCGCGGCATAGGGCTGCGCCATACCCGAGCCGATGCGCGGCATCGCGGCGATCGGCGCGGCGAGCTGTTCGAGCAGCAGCTGCTGGCGCAGGTCGCGGCGGAGCTGCGTTTCGGTGATGCCGTTCTGGCGCAGGAAATTCTCGAACACCTTCTGGTCGAAGGTGCCGGCGACGCCGGCAAAGGCGGGCAGATCGGCGATACGACCATCGACGAGGCGCTTGCTGACGCTGAAACCCATCTGGCTGGCGAATTGTTCGAAGGCGAGGCCCTCGACAAGCTGGTCGAGGACCTGGTCGAGGCCGCCCGATTCGATGAATGCGGCCTTGGTCAGCCCCGGCTGTTCGCGCTGGAGCTGGCGATACGCCTGATCGACGCGGTCGCGCAGCTCGCCAAGGCCGATTTCCTCGCTGCCGACCTTGGCGACATTGGCGCCGCCGATGCCGCCGAAGGTCGAGTTTCCGGTCACGTCGCCGAGCGCGAAGGCAAGCCCGACGAGGACGACGAAGGCGAGGGCGAGAAACTTCCCGATCGTCGAGGAAAACATGGCGCGGATAGCGGTAATCATGAAACGGGCGTTCTTTCGGCAGGGCGCGAGGATGCGCGATTGCGCGTTGCTTTAGAGACGTGAAGGGATAGCATCAAGGCGGGAAAGGGGCTTTCGGTCGTGCGATGCCGCCGCTTGCCTATCGCCCCCGCTCGCCGCTAGGGCACGGGCATCGGTTCAGACAGCGGGAGAGACGGGGCAATGGCACGGCGCAAATATGTGGTGGGCAACTGGAAGATGAACGGGCTGCACGGCGCGATTGCCGAGGCCGAGGCCATTTTCGTTGCAGCGCAAGCGCACAGCGCCGTCGATGTGGCGCTGTGCCCATCGTTCACGGTGATCGGCGCGATGGCGGCGGTTGCACGGAGAGTGAAAGGCACGGTCGGCGGTCAGGACTGCCACCCCGCCGCGTCGGGCGCCTTCACCGGGTCGGTATCGGCGCCGATGCTGGTCGATGCCGGTGCGAGCGTCGTCATCGTCGGGCACAGCGAACGGCGCGAGGGTTTCGATGAGAGCGACGACGATGTGCGCGCGAAGGGCGAAGCCGCGCTTGCTGCGGGATTGTCGGTTATCCTCTGCGTCGGCGAGCCGCTGGCGGTGCGCGAATCGGACGGCGCGATCGAATATGTGCTGTTGCAGATCGCGGGATCGGTCCCCGAGACTTTCGATCCGCAGCGGCTGGCGATCGCCTATGAGCCGATCTGGGCGATCGGGACCGGGCTGGTGCCGACGCTGGACGATGTCGCCGCGATGCACGGCGCGATCCGCGGCGCGCTTGCCGACCGCTTCGGCGCGGCGGCGGACGAAATGCGCATCCTCTATGGTGGCTCGGTCAACGGCGACAATGCCGCCGAACTGCTCGGCGCGGGCGACGTCGACGGCGCGCTGGTGGGGGGGGCGAGCCTGACGGCGGCGAAGTTCCTGCCGATCGTCGAAGCCGCGGCGACGCTCGGCTGATTCCCGGCGCCTGATCCTATGGGTTGAAGCGGCGCCGCTTCGTCTCTATGTGCGCCGCGGGCGCGATACGTTTGAGGTCGCGCAAGTTCGGGAAAATATGATGTCCAACCTCTTCACCTTCATACTCGTCCTGCAGGCGCTCGTCGCCGCGGTGATGATCGGCGTCATTTTGATGCAGAAGTCGGAAGGTGGCGGCCTGGGCGTCGGCGGCAGCCCCGCAGGCCTGCTCTCGGCGCGCGGCGCGGCGGATTTCATGACCCGGGCAACGACGATCCTTGCGACGGCCTTTGTCGCGCTGTCGATCCTGCTCGCGGCGATGGCTTCGGTCGGCCGCAGCGGTTCGACGATCGACACCTCGCTGTCGAAGGCGGCGCAGACCAGCGGCGCAGCCCCGACATCGTCGCTGACCGGCCCGGCGCAGCCCGCGCAGGCGCCGGCAGGCGCCACGCCCGCCGCTCCGGCGGGCGACGATCCGCTGGCGGCCGCTGCCGCCGCTGCGGCAAGCACGGAAGCCGCTCCGGCTCCCGCACCGGCGCCCTCCGCCAAGAAATAACCGGCGGCTTCGGCCTCCACCCCGAGCCCGCCCGGCGGAAAATATTTCCGCCGGATGCGATTCGACGGCTTGCGCCGTCCCCCTCCCGTTGAGTAAGTCTTTCCTCCCATGGCGCGGTTCATTTTTATCACCGGCGGCGTGGTCTCCTCGCTTGGCAAGGGTTTGATGGCGGCTAGCCTCGCAGCCTTGTTGCAGGCGCGTGGCTATCGTGTCCGTATCCGGAAATTCGATCCTTATCTGAACGTCGATCCGGGCACGATGTCGCCCTATCAGCACGGCGAGGTCTATGTGACCGACGACGGGGCCGAAACCGACCTCGACCTTGGCCATTATGAACGCTTTACGGGCGTTGCGGCGCGGCAGAGCGACAATGTCACGTCGGGCCGCATCTATCAGGGCATCATCGCCAAGGAGCGCCGCGGCGACTATCTGGGCGCGACGGTGCAGGTGGTCCCGCACGTCACCGACGCGATCAAGGAATTCGCGCGCGCCGAAACCGACGACCTCGATTTCGTGCTGTGCGAAATCGGCGGGACCGTCGGCGATATCGAATCGCTGCCGTTCATCGAGGCGATCCGCCAGCTCAAGAACGAGGTCGGCCGCGAAAATGCGATCTCGGTCCATGTCACGCTGGTGCCGTACATCGCCGCCGCGGGCGAGCTCAAGACCAAGCCGACGCAGCACAGCGTGCGCGAACTCGCGTCCTTGGGCGTCCAGCCCGACATCCTGCTCTGCCGCTGCGAAAAGCCGCTGCCCGAGAATGAACGCGCGAAAATCGCGCAATTCTGCAACGTCCGCAAGGAAGCCGTGATCCCGGCGCTCGACGCCGACAGCATCTATTCGGTTCCCGTCCAATATCATGGCGAAGGGCTCGACGCCGAAGTGCTGCATGCCTTCGGTATCCATGACGCGCCGGCGCCCGACCTGTCGCGCTGGTACGACATCATGGACCGCAAGCAGCACCCCGAAGGCGAGGTCACGATCGGCGTCGTCGGCAAATATGTGTCGCTGCCCGACGCGTATAAGTCGCTCAACGAAGCGCTGGTCCACGGCGGCATGGCGCACCGGGTGAAGGTCAATATCCGCTGGCTCGACGCCGAAATGTTCGAGCGCGACGAGGATCTGGCCGCCAATCTGGAACCGATGCACGGCATCCTCGTTCCCGGCGGGTTCGGCGAGCGCGGATCCGAGGGCAAGATTTCGAGCGTGCGTTTTGCGCGCGAGCGCAACGTTCCCTTTTTCGGCATCTGCCTCGGCATGCAGATGGCGTGCATCGAGGGCGCGCGGAACACGAGCGGGATCGCCGAGGCTTCGAGCACCGAATTCGGCCCGACCGACGAACCCGTCGTCGGCATGATAACCGAGTGGATGAGCGACGAAGGCCTGCAGAAGCGCGGCGCCGACACAGACCTCGGCGGCACGATGCGGCTGGGTGCCTATGAGGCGAAACTGTCGCCGAACAGCCATGTCGCGAGCGTCTATGGCGCCAACGACATCAGCGAGCGCCACCGCCACCGTTACGAGGTCAACAACGCCTATCGCGAGCAACTCGAAAAGGGTGGTCTCGTCTTTTCGGGCATGTCGCCCGACGGCATGTTGCCGGAAATCGTTGAGCGCCCGGACCATCCGTGGTTTATCGGGGTGCAGTTCCATCCGGAACTCAAATCGAAGCCGTTCGACCCGCATCCCTTGTTCGCGGGCTTCATCGAAGCGGCGGTGAAACAAAGCCGGCTTGTCTGACGCCGGGGAAACAGGGCAAAGGGGTTTACGGGCAATGGATCATGCAAAGCTCGCCGAGTTGCAGGGCCCCGACAGTATCTTTTCCGGCCTTTCGGTCGAGGATTGGGCCGAAATCGCGCGTCGCGCGGTGCAGGTCAATTTCGCCAAGGGCAAGGAACTGCTCGTTCAGGGCGATCCGGGCGACATGATGCTGATCCTGACCGAAGGCACGGCGCGCGTGTCGATGTTGACCGCCGGTGGGCGCGAGATCGTGCTGGCCTATGCCGAACCCGGCGCGGTGCTGGGCGAGATCGCGTTGCTCGATGGCGGCGAGCGCACCGCATCGGTGACGGCGACGAGCGCCGGCAGCGCGCTCCAGCTCGGCCGCAATGCGCTCAAGGATTTCGCCGCAAGCCATCCAGAATTCGCCTGGTCGCTGATGCAACAGCTCGCACGGCGGCTGCGCACCGCCGACCAGACGATTGAAAGCGACCGCGCCTATGCGTCGGGGCCGCGGCTCGCGCGCTACCTCAAGCGGCTGATCCAGAAGGATGTCGAGGCGTCGCACCGCGTCGAACTCAGCCAGACCGAACTCGGCAATTTCGCGGGCATGAGCCGCGAACATATCAACCGCCAGCTCAGGAGCTGGGAGGAATCGGGCGTGATCTCGCTCGAACAGGGGCGCGTGCGCGTGCTCGACGCCGAGATGCTCGAGGATATCAGCGAGAGCGAGGGGTAGGCTAGACGGCGGCCGGTTACGGCCAATTGCGGAGATCGAGGTTCCGGGCGATGATGCAAACACCCCGAAAGCTCTTCTCGATGGCGAGGCGTCTCGCCATCCTGGTCGCCGCCGCTGCGTTGTCCATGCCGGCCCAGGCCTGCCTATTGGGGGGACCGCCCGTCGCCGAAACGATAGCCAAGGTTTCGGACGGTGGGATGCTGATCAGCGGGCGTGTCGTTCAGCCATTCGACGCCGACAAGAACCAGCCCGAGATTATCCGCGCCGATCGGATATTCGTCGGCGAAGGGAGGGCGAGAGATTTTCTGATCTATCGCTCGCCGTCGTTTTTCGAACAGGCGAGAAAGCGACGCGACGAAAAGCGCAACCCCAATTGGCAGCCCCCGCCATGTCCCGAACCACCGACATATAGTGTGGGCCAGTCTTTTGAGCGGCTCGTGCTTGTGCCTGCCGTGACCGATAGCGGCGCACCGATCGCCAACAAATGGTCGGTCGAGTTCTGGGGGGGCAGCGTCACCATGGGGGAAGCGCTCGATCGTCTCGTCGAAGAATCGCGGCGGAAGGGGCGATTTCAAACGCGTCCGCCCAAAAGCCGGCAATGGGGCGACTGCATGGAATGCGTGTCGCCGGACGCGCGCTAACCCCCTCAAAGCCGACATCGAATTGCGCAAAGCCCGGAATCACAACGCCCGGGCCTCGTTTCCAAGACCCGGGCGCCTGTGACGAACACTCGCCATCCCCCTTGTTGCAGGCCTGGCGAAAGGCCTGCACTCCCTGGAGCCGGGCCTTTGGGCCGCGTTGAACCAGAAGCCATGGGGGTAGGTCGACGGGGGGGCTTTGTCACCCTCTGACGGGCAATCCAGCCTGCTTTTGCCGGGCGCTGTGACCAAAGAGCAACATATTTTGCGAATCATTCGCAGTTTGACGTCATGCCATCGCGCGGGTTCGAGCCCATTGCCAGTGTCGTCGGGGCTGCGTAAAGCGGCGCAATGCGTGACATTCCTCATGCGCCGCAAAGGCCGACCGCCCCATGATCCTGCGTCCTTACGAGCGCACCATCTTCAAACGCTATATGCTTCCGCAGCGCGGCGAGGGTTTCATCTTCGTCGCGGCGGCGTTCAGCTTTACCGCGGTCATGCTCGGCGTCGCGGCGCTGGTGATCGTGATGAGCGTGATGAACGGGGTGCGCAGCGACCTGTTCGACAAGATCGTCGGGCTCAACGGCCATGCGGTGGTGCAGGGCTTTGGCGGGCGGCTCGACGACTGGCAGGATGTGCTGAAACGGGCGAAAGCCACGCCGGGGGTGGTTTCGGCGACGCCGCTGATCGAGCAGCCCTTGCTCGGCACCTATTCGGGCCGGGTCGAGGGCATTTTGGTGCGCGGCATGCTGGTTTCCGACATCCGCAAGAATGAGACGCTGAACGGCAAGGTGTTGCAGGGCAGCCTGACCAGCCTGACGCCGGGGTCGGGCAATGTCGCGATCGGCAGCGAGTTGGCGCGGAACCTCGGTGCGACGGTCGGATCGAACCTGACGATCATCAATCCCGCGGGCCGCTCGACACCGTTCGGGACGGTGCCGCGCGAGATCAGCTATCGCATTTCGGCGATTTTCGAGATCGGCGTCTATGATTTCGACAAGGCCTATGTCGTGATGCCGATGGAGGATGCGCAATTGCTGCTGCTCACCGGCGACCAGGTCGGGATGATCGAGATCAAGACGACCAACCCCGACAAGGTCGGCGAAATCCTGCAGCCGCTCGCCGAAAAACTCGCGGCGCAGGCGGTGATATCCGACTGGCGGTCGATGAACGCGAGCCTGTTCGAGGCATTGTCGGTCGAGCGCGTCGCGATGTTCGTGATCCTGTCGCTGATCATTCTTGTCGCCTCGTTCAACATCATTTCGTCGCTGATCATGCTCGTGCGCGCGAAGACGCGCGACATGGCGATCCTGCGCACGATGGGCGCGCCGCGCGATTCGGTGATGCGCATCTTCATGGCGATCGGCCTGTCGATCGGGATCGCGGGAACGATTGTCGGCATGATCTTCGGTTTCGGCCTGCTCTATTTCCGCGCCGGCGTGCTGCGCGGGGTCGAGTTCCTCACCGGCCAGCCGCTGTGGGACCCCTCGATCCGCTTCCTGACCGAATTGCCGTCGAAGCCCGACCCGGTCGAAATCACCGTCATCGCGCTGATGGCGATCGTTTTCAGCTTCCTCGCGACGCTCTATCCGGCGTTCAAGGCCGCGAATACCGACCCCGTGCAGGTGCTGCGTTATGAGTGACATCATCCTTGAACTGAAGGCGCTGAAGCGCAGCTTCACGCAGGGCGAGGTCACGATCGACGTGCTGCGCGGCGTCGACGCGCATCTGAAGCGCGGCGAGATCGTCGCGCTGCTCGGGCCGTCGGGATCGGGCAAGTCGACGATGCTGCAGGCGGTCGGCCTGCTCGAAGGCGGCTTCGACGGCACGATCCGGATCGACGGCGAGGATGTCACGCGCTTCGAGCAGGGCGAGCGGACGAAGACGCGGCGCGAGAAGATCGGCTTCGTCTACCAGTTCCACCATCTGCTGCCCGATTTCAACGCGATCGAGAATGTCGTTCTGCCCCAGTTGATCCGCGGTGCGACGCAGGCCGAAGCCGAAGAGCGCGCCGCCGACCTGCTCGGGCGGCTGGGGCTCGGCGAACGGCTGCATCACAAGCCGAGCAAGCTGTCGGGTGGCGAGCAGCAGCGCGTCGCGGTGGCGCGCGCGCTGGCGAACCGGCCCTTGCTCGTGCTCGCCGACGAGCCGACGGGCAATCTGGACGAGGCGACGGCGGACCGGGTGTTCGACCAGTTCGTGAAGCTGGTCCGCGATCATGGTTCGGCGGCGCTCGTCGCGACGCATAACGAGCGGCTTGCAGCGCGGATGGACCGCGTGCTGCGCCTGCACGAGGGGCGTATCGAGGACGAAGTATCGATGGTCGACATCAGGGGAGAGCAAGATGGGACTCTATGATCTTTCGGCAAAGCTGCCGGGCGGCGGCGCGCAGTCGCTCGCGGATTACAAGGGCAAGGTGCTGCTGATCGTGAACACCGCGTCGAAATGCGGCTTTACCCCGCAATATGAGGGGCTTGAGGAATTGTACCGCGATTATAAGGATCGCGGGCTCGAGATCCTTGCCTTCCCGTGCAACCAGTTCGGCGCGCAGGAGCCGGGCGACGCGGAAGAAATCAAGAATTTCTGTTCGCTGACCTATGACGTGTCCTTTCCGCTGATGGCGAAGATCGACGTCAACGGCGATGACGCCGATCCGATTTTCAAACATCTGAAGAAGGAAAAGACCGGACTGCTCGGCAGCGGTATCAAATGGAATTTCACCAAATTCCTCGTCGATCGCAACGGCAAGACCGTCTCGCGCCACGCGCCGACGACCAAGCCCGAGCAATTGCGCAAAGAGATCGAGGAACTGCTGGGTTAAGCCTTGGCAGAATCACTGCTGTCACTGTAGCGTCATCCGATGGCCTACAGCCCCTTCGTTCCCCTGCGCGTCTTTTCCAGTTTCACCATGCTGGAGGGGGCGATCGAGCCCAAGGCGATTGCGAAAGCCGCGCGCGATCGCGGGTTTCCGGCAATCGCGGTTGCCGATCGCAACGGCCTTTATGGCGTCATGGCCTTCGGCGATGCGTGCAAGGCAGCGGGCGTGCAGCCGATCGTCGGCGCGCTGCTGAGCGTCGCGCGGCCCGGACAACGGCTGGCGAACGGCGCGCCGCAGATCGACTGGCTCGCGCTCTACGCGCAGGACGACACGGGGTACGACAATCTCTGCGCGCTCGTGTCGGCGGCGCACCTAGGGCGCCCGGTCGAGCAGGACCCGCATGTCACGCTCTCCGATATCGCCGGCAAGACCGACGGCCTGATTTGCTTGACCGGCGGCGGCGAGGGCGCGCTGGCGCGGCTGCTGGCGGGCGAGCAGAAGACGGCGGCCGACGATTATGTCGAGCAATTGGAGGCGCTGTTCGGCGGGCGGCTCTATATCGAACTGTCGCGGCGCGGCGACGAGGTCGAAATCGCGGCCGAGGCGGCGCTGATCGACCTTGCCTATGCGCGCGCGCTGCCGATCGTTGCGACGAACCCGGCGAATTTCGTCGAGCCGCAATTCCACCCCGCGCACGATGCGATGCTGTGCATCGCGCAATCGGCCTATGTCGAGAGCGAGGACCGGCGCGTGTCGAGCCCCGAGGCATGGCTGAAGCCCGCCGAGGCGATGGAGGATGCGTTCAGCGACCTGCCCGAGGCGATCCACAACACGCTCGTCATCGCGCAGCGCTGCGCGTTCATGGCGCCGAAGCGCAAGCCGATCCTGCCGAGCCTTGCCGGTGACCGTGAGGGCGAGGCTGCGCAGCTCAAGGCCGACGCGCATGCCGGGCTGGCGGCGCGGCTCGCGCATTATCCCGAGATTACGGCCGAAGAACGCGAAGCCTATGTCACGCGGCTCGACTTCGAGGTCGACGTCATCACGCAAATGGGTTTTCCCGGCTACTTCCTGATCGTTGCCGACTTCATCAAATGGGCGAAGGCGCACGATATTCCCGTGGGGCCGGGGCGCGGTTCGGGCGCTGGCAGCGTCGTCGCCTGGGCGCTGACGATCACCGACCTCGATCCGCTCAAGCTCGGCCTGCTCTTCGAACGCTTCCTCAACCCCGAACGCGTGTCGATGCCCGACTTCGACATCGACTTCTGCGAAACGCGGCGCGGCGAAGTGATCCGCTATGTGCAGGAGAAATACGGCCGCGATACCGTCGCGCAGATCATCACCTTCGGTAAGCTGAAGGCGCGCGCGGTGCTGAAGGACACCGGCCGCGTGCTCCAGATGAGCTATGGGCAGGTCGACCGGCTGGCGAAGCTGGTGCCGAACCATCCGACCGACCCGTGGACGCTCGAACGCGCGCTGAACGGCGTCGCCGAGCTGATGACCGAATATAAGCAGGACGACGGGGTGCGGCGCCTGTTCGACATGGCGCGCCAGCTGGAGGGCCTGCCGCGGCACAGCTCGACCCATGCCGCGGGCGTGGTGATCGGCGACCGCCCGCTCGACCAGCTCGTCCCGCTCTATCGCGATCCGCGCTCGGACATGCCGGTGACGCAGTTCGACATGAAATATGTCGAGACCGCGGGGCTGGTGAAGTTCGACTTCCTGGGCCTCAAGACGCTGTCGGTGCTGAAGGAGGCGAAGCGCCTGCTCGCGCTGCGCGGGGTCGATGTCGATCTCGACGCGCTCGCGTGGGACGACGAGGAAGTCTATGCGCTGCTCCAGCGCGGCGAGACCGTCGGGGTGTTCCAGCTGGAATCCGAAGGCATGCGGCGCACGCTGTCGGCGGTGAAGCCGACCAATTTCGGCGACATCATCGCGCTCGTCGCGCTCTATCGCCCGGGACCGATGGACAATATCCCGCTGTTCGGCGCCCGCAAGAACGGGCGCGAGGCGATCGCCTATCCGCACCCGCTGCTCGAAGGCATCCTCGCCGAAACCTACGGCATCTTCGTCTATCAGGAACAGGTGATGCAGGCGGCGCAAATTCTCGCCGGCTACAGCCTTGGCGGCGCCGACCTTTTGCGCCGCGCGATGGGCAAGAAGGTTCAGGCGGAGATGGACGCGCAGCGCGAGACCTTTGTGAAGGGCTGCGGCGAGCATAACGAGATCGCGCCTAAGGCGGCGAACGAGCTGTTCGACTTGATCGACAAGTTCGCGGGCTATGGTTTCAACAAGAGCCATGCCGCGGCCTATGCGTTGCTGTCGTACCAGACGGCCTGGCTGAAGGCGCATTATCCGCACGAATTTTTTGCGGCATCGATGTCGTTCGACAGCCACCAGACCGACAAATTGTCGATCTTCATCGACGATATGCGCCGGCTCGACGTCGGCATCGCGCCGCCGTCGGTCAACGACAGCGAAGCCGATTTCTCGGTCGGGCGCGGCGACGACGGACTGACCGTCCGCTACGCGCTCGGCGCGTTGAAGGGCGTCGGTGAGAAGGCGATGGAAGCGCTCGTCGCCGAGCGCGCCAAGGGCGATTTCGCCTCGCTCGACGATTTTGCGAGCCGCATCGATCCCAAGCTGCTCAACCGGCGCCAGATCGAGGCACTGGCGGGCGCGGGCGCGTTCGACTGTATCGAACCCGACCGCCCGCGCGCCTTTGCGGGGGCAGAGAGCCTGCTCGCCTGCGCGAACAGTTCGGCGCACGAACGCTCGACGGGGCAGGGCGGCCTGTTCGGCGGCGACATCGCGATCGCGCCGGCGTTGCAGCTGCCCGCTGCCGAGCCCTGGACGCTTGCCGAGCGCATGACGCGCGAGAAGGATGCGTTCGGTTTTTATTTCTCGTCGCATCCGGTCGAGCAGTATGAGGCGATCATTTCGGCGCGCGGCGCGCGTTCCTATGGCGACATCTGCGACAATGTCGAAATGACGCCGGGAACGCGTATCCCGATGGTGATGGCGGCGATGGTCGAAAGCGCGCGGCCGCGCGTGTCGCAGCGCGGCAACCGTTTCCTCAACCTGACCTTGTCGGACCGCAGCGGGCAGTTCCAGTCGAGCTGTTTCGACGAGATGGCGGGCAAGACGCTCGAGGCGCTCGCAGCCGATGGCGGCTGTGCGATGCTGTCGGTCGAACTCGACCTGCTCGAAGGCGAGGAAACGCCGCGCGTCACGGTGCGCGGCGCGCAGTCGCTGGTCGACATTGCGGCGACGGCCGCCTTACAGCTGACCTGCCGGGTCGAGATGCCCGAAGCGCTGCCGGAAATCGCGCGCCTGCTTCAAAAGAGCGACGATGCACGCGGGAAGGTCGTCATCGCGACCCGTGACCCGCTGACCGACGAGGATGTCCGGGTCGAACTCGGCCGCAGCTTTGCGCTCGGCCCCGACTGCGTTTCGCGGCTCGGAATGGTCGCCGGGGTCACCGACGCGACCTTGTCGCTCGTCGCGCCACGCGATTTCCGGGCGCGATAGTGGCCGATGACGGCCGCAGCCACAACGTCCGGGAGCTGCCTTTGCGGTACCGTGCGGTTCGCAATTGCGGGCGACTTCGACGCCTTCTTCCTGTGTCATTGCTCACGATGCCGCAAGAATAGCGGTTCGGCGCACGGCGCGAACCTGTTCGCTTCCAACGCGACCATCATGTGGCAGTCGGGCGAAGCGAATATCGCATCCTATCGCGTGCCCGATACCCGGCACGAGCGCAGCTTTTGCAGGACCTGCGGTTCGGCGCTTCCCGGTGTGCGGATGGATGGCACGCTGCTTGTCGTTCCGGCAGGAAGCCTCGATGGTCCGGTCGGAATCCGACCGACCGCGCATATCAGCTGTGCAAGCCGTGCGGAATGGGACGTCGATCTGGCCGATATCCCTCATATGGATGGCCTTCCCGGCTGAATCCGGTCTTTTCGCATCCGTCGCGCCCTGTTTTGCCTTGCGCGCGCTTTGCCTCCGACCTTATTCCTGTGGTGCAACGATAATATGAGGATGCCGCACCATGGGAATGCAGGGCCAGCCGCTGCTCGTCACGAGCCTGATCGACCACGCCGCGCGCGAGCATGCGACGCGCGAAATCGTCTCGCGCTGGGCCGATGGCAGCATGACGCGAACGACGTGGGGCGATGTCGGCACGGATGCGCGCCGCTTTGCCGCCGCGATGACCAAATTGGGCATGAACAAGGGCGACCGGATCGCGACGCTGGCGATGAACCATGCGCATCATCTGGTCAGCTGGTACGGCAGTGCGGGACTGGGCGGGGTGCTGCACACGGTGAATCCGCGGCTGTTCGATGAGCAGCTGATCTACATCATCAACCATGCCGAGGATCGTGTCCTGTTCTTCGACGCGATGTTCCTGCCGATTGTCGAGCGGCTGCGCGGCCAATTGCCGACGGTCGAGCATTTCATCCTGTTCGATGCGCCGGCGCGCGAAGGCTACCTGTCGTATCGCGACCTGATCGAGGCCGAGGACGGCGGTTTTGAATGGGTGGAGCTCGACGAGCGCGATCCGGTGGGGCTTTGCTATACCAGCGGGACGACCGGCAATCCGAAGGGCGTGCTCTACGAGCATCGCTCGAACGTCGTCCACGCGATCACCGAAATCCAGCCCGACGTGTTCGACATGTCGAACCGCAGCGTCATCCTGCCGATCGTGCCGATGTTCCATGCGAACAGCTGGGGCATTCCGTTCGCCGCGGCGACGGTGGGCGCGAAGCTGGTCTTTTCGGCGACCAACGACGCGCAGGTGTTGTGCGACCTGATGCACGCCGAGGGCGTGACGCACAGCGCGGGCGTGCCGACCGTTTGGCTCGCGATGTTTGGCCATATGGACGCGACCGGCATCGATTATGGCAAATTGCAGCGCGTCATCATCGGCGGGTCGGCGGCGCCGCGCGCGATGATCGAACGCTTCATGAAGGCGGGCGTCGAAGTCGCGCACGCATGGGGCATGACCGAAACGTCGCCGATCGGCACGATGGGCAAGCGTCCGTGGAACTGGGACGCGATGAGCTTCGACGAGCAGGTCGATGTCGTGTGCCGGCAGGGCTGTCCGCCGTTCGGGGTCGAACTTCGTATCGTCGACGACGAGGACAATGAGCTGCCGCGCGACGGGGTGACGAGCGGGCGGCTGCAATGCCGCGGACCGTGGATCATTCAGCGCTATTTCAGGGCTGACAAGGATGCGACCGACGGCGACGGCTGGTTCGACACCGGCGACGTGTCGGTGATCCACCCCGACGGGGTCATGCAGATCACCGACCGCGCGAAGGATGTCATCAAGTCTGGCGGCGAATGGATCAGCTCGATCGAACTGGAAAATGCCGCGGTCGGTGCGCCGGGCGTGCAGGAAGCGGCCGCCGTCGGCGTCTATCACCCCAAATGGGACGAGCGGCCGATCCTGCTGATTGTCAAGAAGGCGGGCGCCGAGACGAGTGAAGCGGCGATCGCCGATTATCTGAAGGACAAGGTCGCCAAATGGTGGCTGCCCGACGAGATCGTCTTTGTCGACGAACTGCCGCACACCGCGACAGGCAAGATTTTGAAGCGGCAGATCCGCGACGATTACAAGGATTACAAGCTGCGGTCGCTGACGGCCGCCTAGAATAGCTCCATCTGCCCGTCGCGCTCGGGTGGGCGGAACAGGTCGCTGCGAAGCGGCGGGAAGCTTTTGTCCATGCCATGTTCGCGCGCCGACCGTTTGACGCGCGTGCGGATGAGCTGCGCCCAGACGCCATGACCCTTCATGCGCGTGAAGAAATCGGGGTCGTTGTCGCGGCCGCCGCGGATATCCTGCACCATGTGCATCACCTTGTCGGCGCGGTCGGGATAATGCGCGGCGAGCCAGGCGCGAAAGAGTGGCGCGACCTCATAGGGCAGGCGCATCAGGATGTACGACGCGCGGATCGCGCCGGCTTCGGCCGCGGCGGCCATGATCGCCTCGATCTCATGATCGGTGATCGCGGGGATGATCGGCGAGATATTGACCTGTGTCGGAACGCCCGCGTCGATCAGCCGGCGGATCGCGGCGAGGCGGCGGCGCGGGTGCGGGGCGCGCGGTTCGAGCGTGCGCGCGACGTGCGGGTCGAGCGTCGTTACCGACACCGCAACGCCGACCAGATTGTCGCGCGCCATATCGGCGAGCAGCTCGATATCGCGCAGCAGCCGGTCGGACTTGGTCGTGATGATGAGCGGATGGCGCGTTTCGGCGAGCACTTCGACGATCGAGCGGGTGATGCCCCATTCGCGCTCGACCGGCTGATAACCGTCGGTGTTGGTCCCGATCGCGAGCGGGGCGGCGACATAGCCGCGCTTCGCGAGCTCGGCGCGGAGCAGTTTCGCCGCATCGGGTTTGGCGAAGAGGCGGCTTTCGAAATCGAGGCCGGGCGACAGGTCGTGGAAGGCGTGCGTCGGGCGCGCGAAGCAATAGATGCAGCCATGCTCGCAGCCGCGATAGGGATTGATCGAGCGGTCGAAGCTGATGTCGGGGGACTTGTTGCGCGAAATGATCGTTTTGGGATGCTCGACGGTCACCGTCGTGCGCAGCTTCGGCGCGTCGCCGTCGATATCCTCCGCCGCGTCGAGCCAGTCGCCGTCGGCGACGCGTTCGGCCGATCCGGTGCGGGTGGGGCGGAGATTGGTCGGTGCGCCGCGGCCTGCGATCGGGGGGAGGGGCTTGGACGATTCCACCAAGGGACGATATCGCGGCGATGGGAACAAATAAAGAACAAATGAGGACGAAGACGTCTTTCATCGTTATCGGACCCGATCCGGTATCCATCCCACAGCGAAGCAATGGACCCCGGACCAAGTCCGGGATGACGAGACAGCCGGGCCTATTCGGTCAACCGCGGCATCAGTTCGACGAAGTTGCAGGGCTTGTGCCGGCTGTCGAGCTGCGTCGAGAGAATGCCTTCCCATGCGTCAGTGACGGCGCCGGTCGAACCGGGAAGCGCGAAGATATAGGTGCCGCGCGCGACGACCGCGCAGGCGCGCGACTGGATCGTCGAGGTGCCGATCGTCTGGTAGCTGAGCCAGCGGAACAACTCGCCGAAACCGGGGATGTCCTTGCCGTCGAGGCGGTGCAGCGCCTCGGGCGTCACGTCGCGGCCGGTGAGGCCGGTGCCGCCGGTGGTGATCACCACATCGACCTCGGGGTCGTCGATCCAGTTGTGGAGCCGCGAGACGATCAGGTCGGTCTCGTCCTTGATGATCGCGCGCGCGGCGAGGATATGGCCGGCGCCGGTCAGCAATTCCTCGAGCTTGTCGCCCGAACGGTCCTCGGCCGCGCTGCGGCTGTCCGATATCGTTAAAAGCGCGATGCGGACCGGCCTGAAGGTCAGGCTCTCGTCAATCGGCATTGGCGAGGTTGCCGGCATAGGTCAGGCGGGTGCGATCCTTGCCGTCGGGGAAGCGCGGCCATTTGCCCTGCGCCAGCGCGGCGCGGCTGACCGAGGGCTTGCCCTGCTGGGCTTCGTACATCCAGTAATTGCGCAGCACGATGCCGACATAGCCGCGCGTTTCCCAATAGGGGATCGATTCCATGTAAAGCAGCGGATCGCCATTATCGCGGATTTCGGTCTGCCAGCGCGCGATCGGCGCGGGGCCGGCGTTATAGGCGGCGATCACCTTGGGCAGCAGGCCGCCGGTCGAGGGATCCTTGCTGAGATATTGCAGATAGCTTTGCCCCATATCCATGTTCACGGCGGGGATGCGCAGATCGCCGGTGCCGCTGTCGCCGCGCCAGCGCGCGATGTCGCGCGCGGTGCCGGGGCGGACCTGCATCAGTCCGAAGGCGCCGGCGGGGCTGACCACGGTGCGCTGGAAGCGCGATTCTTGCAACGTATGGGCAAAGACGAGCGCCGGATCGACCTTCCACCCGCCATTGGGTTCCCATTTGGGTTGCGGGTAGCGCGTCTGCGCGGCGGGCTTGCGGCCCTGCGGCGTGTTGTGCGCCAGATAGAGCTGCGTTTCGGGAAGGCTGAGCGCGCCCGCGATCGCGAGCAATTGTTCGTGCTGGCGGGCGTCGCCGATCAGTGCCTGATGACGCAGCACGGTGCCGGCATATTGATCCTCGCCGATTTCGGACAGGCCCATCGCGATGCGGACGTTGGGCAGGTCTTCGAGGGCGCGCCAGGCGCTGCGGTCGGCGCGGACGCTCTCGCGCTGGGCATTGGTTTCGACGCCGAGCGTTTCGGCGGCGAGCAGGCCGTAGAAGGTTTCCTCGTTGGCGGCGGCGGCGCGCAGGCGCGGCTGCACCGATGCGGGCTCGCCGGCGGCGATCGCGGCGCGCGCGGCCCAATAATAAGCGGCGGCGCGCTGCTCGCTGTCGGGCGCTTCCTTTGCGACGCGGTCGAAGGCGACGAGTGCCGTGCGGTAGTCGCGCAGACGCCACGAGGCGAGCCCCTGCACCCACGCGCCCTGCGTCGCCCATGCGCCGCCGCCGCCGGCCGTGCAGGCGAGCGACAGGCGAAGCGCATTCTGGTCGTCATTCTCGATATAATAGGACCAGGCGACCTTTTGCATCCATTCGGCGCGCGCTTCGGGACCGAGCCCGGTCGCGGCGTTGAGCAGCGCTTCGGCGCCGGCGGGGTCGTCATTCTTGATCCGGTCGGGAATCGTGCGCGCGAGCGAGGCGGCGACGGGATCGCCGCTGACTGCGTCGGCGCCGAGGCGGCGCGGCGCGCTGCCGGCCCAGGACAGGCGCGTCTGATAGGGGAGCGCCGGCAGATCGGTGGCGCCGCGCCGGGTCGCCAGCCGGCCGAGCTGTTCGGCCTGCGGCAGATAAGGCGAGCGCGCGAGGATCGGCATGATGTCGGCGACTTCGGCGCGTGGGCTGTTCGCCGCGGTGAGCAGCTCGGCGCGGAGGAAATCGCTGAGGGGGCCGTTATCGGTGCCGTCGAGGAGCGATCTCGCTTCGGCCCAACGCTGGCCGCGGATCGCGGTGAGCACTTGCGTATAAAGCTGTTTCTGCTTTGACGAGAGGATGTCGGGTACCGTTTGTGGCGCCGATATCAGGCCGCGATCGCCGGCGTCGGCCGCCAGAACGGGTGAGGCGCTCGCCGCGATCGCGAGAAAGGCGCAGGAGAGGAGAGTCTTGGTCATCTTTTCCATCTGTCAACGTCCCCGGTTGAACAGTTTCAGGCTATCCCAGGCCGCCGCTTTTTGCGCGGGCCGGGCCAGCAGCATCGCGGGATGCGCCACAGCCACTGCGTCCACCTTGCCGCCATCTTGGTTAATATCGAGTAACTTTCCGCGCACATCGGGCAACGTGCTTGCGGCCGCCATGCGGACGATGTCGCCGCCGATCAGCAAGAGCCGTCCGGGGCGGGCCAGCCGCAGATGATGCCACAGCAACCGGTCGAGTTCGGCGGCGTCGTTGCCATCGCAGCGGCCGCCGGCAGGGCGCGTCACCGCGAGGCTGGCGACGTAGCAATCGCCGCGCGCCATGCCGATCGCGCGCAGCATCGCATCGAGCAACCGTCCGGCCGCGCCGGAAAAGAGCGTGCCGTCCTGCTGGTCGTCTATTTCGGGCCATGCGGTGAGGAGCATCAGCGGCGCGCCGGCCTCTCCGGCAGGGAGGATGCGGCGCGCGTCCCACTGGCTGCCCGGAACATCGTCGCCGTTCGCCAGCCAGGCCTGAAATTCGTTCCAGTCGTCGGGAAAGACGACAGGCCCCTTGGTTTCGGCCGCCTCGGGGATGTCCTGTCGTTGAAGCGCGGCCGGAAGGGGCGGCAGTTCAGGTTCTTCGTGGACGATGCGCTTCGGCTTTGCCGCAGCGTCATTCGCAGGCGGCGCAACGAGCCAGCCCGCCGACTGTTCGCCGACAAGCGCATCGACGCCCGCCAGCGACCACCAGTCGCATATGCTTTCCGCCAGCAAGGCTGAATTTTGCCCACCCATGATTTTGTTTCAAACAGGCAGTTGACGGACGCGTCAATTGGCGGGCATCGCAAATCGTGACAGAATGAGCGCAGGACACGATGAATGTCCGCGCAGGGACGGCAGAAAGGTATTTGCGGTGAGCGAACGGGAATCGATGCCCTATGACGTGGTCATCGTCGGCGCAGGGCCGGCGGGGCTTTCGGCGGCGATCCGCCTCAAACAATTGGCGAATGATGCCGGCAGCGAATTGTCGGTGTGCATCCTCGAAAAGGGATCCGAAGTCGGCGCGCATATCCTGTCGGGGGCGGTGATCGATCCCAAGGGGCTCGACGAACTGCTTCCCGAGTGGCGCGAGATGGGCTGCCCGCTCGCCGAGGTGCCGGTCAACGACAACCAGCATTGGGTGCTGACCAAGACCAAGAAGATCGGCGTGCCGCACATCATCACGCCGCCCTTCATGCACAACAAGGGCACCTATACGGGCAGCCTCGGCAATCTGTGCCGCTGGCTGGCGGAGCAGGCCGAAGGGCTGGGCGTCGAAATCTTCCCCGGCTTCCCCGCCGCCGAGATCCTCTACAACGAGGATGGCTCGGTGAAGGGCGTCGCGACCGGCGACATGGGCGTCGCGCGCGACGGCAGCCACAAGGCCGACTATGCCCCCGGCCTCGAGCTTCATGCGAAATATACCTTCTTTGCCGAAGGCGTGCGCGGCCATCTGACCAAGATGATCAAGCCGCAATTCGCGCTCGACAGCGATTGCGAGCCGCAAGTCTATGGTCTCGGCATCAAGGAACTCTGGGACATCGACCCCGCGAACCATGCGCCGGGCCGCGTCATCCACACGCAGGGCTGGCCGCTCGACCAGAACGCCAATGGCGGCGGCTTCCTCTATCATCAGGCGAACGGGCAGGTCGCGCTCGGTTTCGTGACCTGGCTCAACTATCGCAATCCGCACATCTCCCCGTTCCAAGAGATGCAGAAGTGGAAGACGCACCCCGAGATCGCGAAGATATTGAAGGGCGGCAAGCGCGTCTCCTATGGCGCGCGCGCGATCAGCGATGGCGGTTACCAGTCGGTGCCGAAGCTCGCGTTCCCCGGCGGCGCATTGATCGGCGACAGCGCCGGTTTCCTGAACGTTCCGCGCATCAAGGGCACGCACACGTCGATGAAGTCGGGCATGATGGCGGCCGAGGCGGCCTTTGCCGCGGTCACCGCGGGTCGGACGAGCGACACGCTCGACGCCTATCAGGCTGCCTATGACGACAGTTGGGTGAAAAAGGAACTGAGCGTCGTCCGCAACGTGCTGCCGCTCGTCGAGAAATATGGCGACCTTGCGGGCACGATCCTGTCGGGCATGACGATGTGGCTCGAAACGCTGAAGATCAAGGTTCCGTTCACGATGAAGCATCATCCGGACAATGAGAGCCTGTACCGCGCGGACATCATGCCGAAACCGGACTATCCGAAGCCCGACGGGGTGCTGACATTCGACCGCCTGTCGTCGGTGTTCGTTTCGAACACCAACCATGAGGAAGACCAGCCGGTCCACCTGCAACTGAAGGATCCGTCGATCCCGGTCGAATATAACCTGCCGCTCTATAACGAACCGGCGCAGCGTTATTGCCCGGCGGGGGTCTATGAGATCGTCGGCGAGGCCGAAGGCGATCCGAAATTCGTGATCAACGCGCAGAATTGCGTCCATTGCAAGACGTGCGACATCAAGGACCCGACCCAGAATATCAACTGGGTCACCCCCGAAGGCGGCGGAGGCCCCAATTACCCGAATATGTAAGCCCGCCCGTTTGCTGCTGGCCGCTGTCGCCTTTGCGGCAGCGGTCCCGGCACAGGCCGTCGACGACAGCGGCGCGGCGCTGAACGCGTTGGTCCGCGCGCGGCTGGCGGAAGAGGGCGGTGAGCCCGCCGCGGCGCTGTCGGCGCTGACGACGGCGTCGAGCCTCGCACCGGGCTTGCCCGGCCTGCGCGGGCGGATGCTCGAACAGGCGATTCAGGCCGGCGACCTCAACGCCGCGCGTGCCGCCGCGTTGCAGCTCTGGAGCGCCGGCGAGCGCCGTTTCGATGCCCAGCTGGTGCTGATGGTCGATGCGATGCGGCGGTCGGACTGGAAAGCCGCACGCGACCTGATGTCGGGGCGCGACGACAAGGCCGGCGCCGATACGATCGCGCGGCTGATCCAGCCGACGGTCAATGCGTGGATCGACGTCGGCACGCGCGAAAAGCTGCCCGAGCGTCATTTGCTGGCGGCGGCGGGGCGCACGCGGCCCGACCCCTCGCTCATGCTTCAGGTCGCGCTCGTCCAGATTGCCGCGCAGCGCGCCGACGACGCGGAGGCGCTGGCCGACAGGACCACGCTGACCGACCGGACGAGCCAGCTGATCGCGCTGCGTCTCGCAGCGACACTCGACAAGGCGGGCAAACGCGGCGCCGCCGAACGGCTGCGCGGGCGGATCGCGCTCGCTTCGGGGCAGCGCGAGGACCCGATGCTGCTCCTCCCCGACCAGCCGGTGTCGACGCCGCGCGCGGGCACGGCGCAATGGCTGGGGCTGCTCGCCGACGGGCTTGCGCGGACGCCGGGCGGCAGCCCGCGCGTGCCTTTGCTGTTCGCGCGCGCGGCCTATTGGCTGAATGATACGGATTGGGCGGTGCGCGCGACGCTGGTGGAGGCGCTCGACCGTAACGAACAGCGCGACGAAGCGATGGCGCTGCTGAGTGCTTCGCGCTCGCCGCTGCCGCCGGTGCTCGCGATGCGGCGCGCCGAGCTGACCGCCGACGCCGGCGACGTGGCGGGGGCGGCGAAGCTGGCCGAAGCTGCCGCGGCCGGAACCGGCGCGCGCAGCCTGCTTGTGCGCCTCGCCGACGTCGCGCGCCGCTCGGACGATCCTAAAGCCGCCGCGCGGGCCTATGAACGGCTCGAGGCGTCGCTGGGAGAAAGCGAGGGCGACCAGTCGTTACGCGGAACATTGTTGATCGCGCGCGCCGAATTGCTGTTGCAGGCCGGCGACTGGGATGCCGCCGAACCGCTGATGGAAAAGGCGGTAAAGCTTCGCCCCGACGATGCGAACGTCCTGAACTTCGCCGGCTATTCGGCGCTTGAGCGGCGCAAGGACGTGCCGCAGTCGCTCGCACGGATCGAGGCGGCATGGGCACGCGAGCCGCAAAATGCGAGCATCACCGACTCGCTCGGCTGGGCCTATTTCCTGACCGGGCGTACCGACGATGCGGTCGAATTGCTCGAAAAGGCGCAGCGCGGCGAACCCGACAATGCGGTGATCGTCGAACATCTGGGCGATGCTTACTGGCAGGCGGGGCGCAAATTCCAGGCGCGGTATAGCTGGCGCGCGGCGGCGTTGCTCGCCGAGGCCGAGATGGCGACGCGGCTGGAGGCCAAATTGCGCGACGGGCTGACCCCCGCGAACACCGCGCCATGAGCGCGTTTCGCGAGATGGGCTGGGCCAAGATCAACCTGGCGCTGCACGTCCGCGGGCGGCGCGCCGACGGCTACCATGAGATCGAGACGCTCTTCGCCTTTGTCGATGGCGGCGACGCGATTACGGCCGAGTTTGCCGATGTGGACAGCCTCACGATCGATGGCGAATTCGCCGAAGGGTTGAGTGCGGGCGCCGACAATCTGGTGATGCAGGTGCTGGCGCTGCTGCGGTCGCGCTATGGCGCCGGCCGCGTGCCGCCGCTGGCGGTGACGCTGGCCAAGCATTTGCCGGTGGCGGCGGGCATCGGCGGCGGGTCGGCGGACGCCGCGGCGATGGCGCGGCTGGTCCGTGCGCAATTCCTGCCCGAACTGGGCGATGCGACGCTGGCGCGCGTCGTGAGCCCGCTCGGCGCCGATATCGCCGCCTGCGTGGCGAGCGAGACCTGTCTTGGCGTCGGCGTCGGCGCCGAATTGAGCGCGGTACCCGAATTGCGGCTCGGCGGAACGCCGGTGCTGCTCGTCAATCCGCGGCTGCCCGTGGCGACGGGTCCGGTGTTCGCGGCGTGGGACGGGATCGATCGCGGAGCGCTGTTCACGGGGGCCGAACTGCGCGCAGGGTTGTTCGGCGCGCGCAACGATTTGCAGCGTCCCGCCATCGCACAATGCCCGGCGATCGCCGATATCCTGCTCGAACTCGGGGCGCTTCGCCCCTGGCTGGCGCGTATGTCGGGATCGGGGGCGACCTGTTTTGCGCTGTTCGATGCGGCGGCCGAGCGCGACGCGGCGGCGGCCTTACTCGCCGAGCGGCATCCGGGATGGTGGACGATGGCAGGAGCGTTGCGGTGAGCGAAGCGTGGCGGCAGATCGGCTCGGCGCGGGCGGACGGCATCCTGCTGATCGCCGATCATGCGTCGGCCTTTGTGCCGGACGACATCGATCTGGGGATCGATCCGGCGCTGCTGTCGAACCACATCGCGATCGATATCGGCGTTGCCGAAGTCGCGGCGCGGCTGGTCGAAGCGGGCGCGGTCGATGCGGCGATCCTCGGCGGCGTGTCGCGGCTGGTCGTCGACTGCAATCGCGACGAGGATGCGCCCGGCGTGCTGCCGATCGCGAGCGATGGGCATGCGGTGCCGGGCAATGCGCTTGACGATGCGGGGCGCGAGGCGCGGTTGGCGCGGTTTTTCCGGCCCTATCACGATCATATCGCGGCGACGATCGCGGCGCATCGACCCGCGATGATCCTGTCGCTGCACAGTTTCACGCCGTCGCTCGCGGCGCATCCCGATCAGGCGCGGCCGTGGCATGTCGGGGTGCTGTATAACGAGGACGACCGGCTGGCAGGCGCGGCGATCGCGGCGCTGGAGGCGGAGGATATGGTCGTCGGCGACCAGCAGCCTTATTCGGGCAAGCTGCTCAACGCGACGATGAACCGCCATGCCGAGGCGAACGGCATTCCCTATGTCGGGATCGAGATGCGGCAGGATCTGGTCGGCGATGCGGCGGGGCAGGCGTTATTCGCCGGGCGGCTTTCTCGCATGTGCAGTAAAGTTGCATTGAATCTGGTTTGATAGGCGTGTAGAGGCGCGTTTCTTCGCTGAATTTTGAAATATTATTATCAGGATTGCCTAAAATGCCTTCATATCGTTCGCGCACCACCACCCATGGCCGCAATATGGCCGGCGCGCGCGGCCTCTGGCGCGCGACCGGAATGAAGGACAGCGATTTCGGCAAGCCGATCATCGCGGTGGTCAACAGCTTTACCCAATTCGTGCCGGGGCACGTCCACCTCAAAGACCTCGGCCAGATGGTCGCGCGCGAGATCGAGGCGCATGGCGGTGTCGCCAAGGAATTCAACACGATCGCGGTCGATGATGGCATCGCGATGGGGCATGACGGCATGCTCTATTCGCTGCCCAGCCGCGACCTGATCGCCGACAGCGTCGAATATATGGTCAACGCGCACTGCGCCGACGCGATGGTGTGCATTTCGAATTGCGACAAGATCACCCCGGGCATGCTGATGGCGGCGCTGCGCATCAATATTCCGGTCGTGTTCGTGTCGGGCGGGCCGATGGAGGCGGGCAAGGTCGTGCTGAAGGGCAAGACCGTCGCGCTCGATCTGGTGGATGCGATGGTCGCCGCCGCCGACGAGAAATATAGCGATGAGGAAGTCACCGCGATCGAGCAGGCAGCGTGCCCGACCTGCGGCTCGTGCTCGGGTATGTTCACCGCGAATTCGATGAACTGCCTGACCGAGGCGCTGGGGTTGTCGCTGCCGGGCAACGGATCGACGCTGGCGACGCATGCCGACCGCAAGGCGCTGTTCCTGACCGCGGGGCGGCTGGTCGTCGACATGTGCCGCCGCCATTATGAAGAGGATGACGACAGCGTCCTGCCGCGCAACATCGCGACGTTCGAGGCGTTCGAAAATGCGATGAGCCTCGACATCGCGATGGGCGGGTCGACCAACACGGTGCTGCACCTGCTCGCCGCGGCGTTCGAGGCGGGGGTCGATTTCACGATGGAGGATATCGACCGGCTGTCGCGGCGTGTGCCGTGCCTGTCGAAGGTCGCGCCGGCGAAGAGCGACGTGCATATGGAGGATGTCCACCGCGCGGGCGGGATCATGGCGATCCTTGGCCAGCTCGAGCGCGCGGGGCTGATCCACGCGCATCTGCCGACGGTGCACAGTGCGACGCTGGGCGATGCGCTCAACAAATGGGATATATCGCGCACCAACGACCCCGAGGTGCAGAAATTCTTCATGGCAGCGCCCGGCGGCGTGCCGACGCAGACCGCGTTCAGCCAGGACCGGCGCTGGGACGACCTCGACCTCGACCGTGAAACCGGCGTGATCCGCTCGGCTGAGCATGCGTTCAGCAAGGATGGCGGGCTTGCCGTATTGTCGGGCAATATCGCGCTTGACGGCTGTATCGTGAAGACCGCCGGCGTCGACGAGAATATCCTGAAATTTTCGGGCCCGGCCAAGGTTTATGAAAGCCAGGACGCGGCGGTGGCGGGCATCCTGACCGGGCAGGTCGAGGCGGGCGACGTTGTGGTCATCCGTTACGAGGGACCGAAGGGCGGGCCGGGAATGCAGGAAATGCTTTATCCGACGAGTTACCTCAAGTCGAAGGGGCTGGGCGCCGCCTGTGCGCTGGTCACCGACGGTCGTTTTTCGGGCGGCACATCGGGCCTGTCAATCGGCCATGCGTCGCCTGAAGCGGCCGAAGGCGGCACGATCGGGCTGGTCGAGAATGGCGACATAATCGAAATCGATATCCCGAAGCGGACGATCAATCTGATGGTCGCCGACAGCGTGCTCGCCGAGCGGCGCGCGGCGATGGAAGCTAAGGGCGATGCGGCATGGCAACCCGCTAAGCCGCGCCCGCGCAAGGTTTCGGTAGCACTTCAGGCCTATGCCGCGATGACGACGAGTGCCGCGAGAGGCGCAGTGCGCGACCTGTCGCAACTGAAGGTGGGCAAGACATGATTTCGAAACGGGGGGCGGTCCTGTCGCTGTTGCTGCTGACGGCGTGCAACCGCGCGCCCGACAATGGCGAGCTGGCCGAGGCCGAAGCGCGCGGTTCGCGCGAGGCGGCGGAAAACGGCCGTATCGAATGCGCGCTCGAAGGCGCAAAGCTGTTCGACCGCACCTGCACGGTTGAGGAAATGAGCGGCGAGGGCGGGACGATCCTTGTCGTGGGACGCGCCAATGTCGGTTATCGCCGCCTCCAGATCACCACCGACGGACGCGGCGTGGTATCGGCCGATGGCGCCGAACCGGCGAAGGTCAGTATCGTCGGCGACAATGTGATCGAAGTCGCGATCGGCAACGACCGGTACCGCCTGACCGCCAATACGAGCGGCGCGAAGTAGGCGCATTCGCGCGTTCGTGATAGGGCGGGGCATGTCCGTTCCCGCCGACGCCCCGATCCTGACCACCAAGGCGATGCGCGAGGCCGAGGCCGCGTGCGCGGTGCAGGGCACGTCGCTGTCTGAACTCATGGACCATGCCGGGGCGGCGATCGCCGACATGGCCTGGCGCATGGCGGCGGACGCGCCGATCCTGATCCTGTGCGGACCCGGAAACAATGGTGGCGACGGCTATGTCGCGGCACGTTTGCTGGCGGCGCGCGGTGCCACGGTGCGCGTGGCGGCGCTTGGCGAACCGGCAACCGGGCTGGCGAAGGCGGCGCGCGCGTTGTGGACCGGGCCGGTCGAGCCGCTCGACGGCAGGACCGCGCCGGCGCCGCTGATCGTCGACGCGCTATTCGGCGTCGGCTTGTCGCGGCCGCTCGCCGACGACCTCGCGATCATTCTGGGGCATTTTGCCGACCGGCGTATCCTCGCGGTCGACGTTCCGAGCGGGGTCGATGCCGACGCCATCGCCGGCTGGATGCCGCCGCTCGCGGCCGATGTGACGCTGGCGCTGGGGGCGCTCAAACCCGCGCATGTGCTGCTGCCCGCCGCGCAGGCGTGCGGGCGCGTACTGCTCGCGCCCATCGGGATCGCGGCGAACCGGCGGATGCGGACGATCGCCGCGGCGGAGAGCCTGCCGCCCGACGCCGCGGCGCATAAGTTCACGCGCGGCATGGTGTTGGTGTTCGCGGGACCGATGCGCGGGGCCGCGGGATTGACCGCCGCGGCGGCGCTGCGCGCGGGCGCCGGCTATGTCGTGCTCGACGGCAGCGAACAGGCGCCTTTTTCGGCGATTATCACCGAAAGCGACGAGAAATTCGGCGAGCGGCTGGACGATCCGCGCATCGGTGCGGTGGTCATCGGGCCAGGGTTTCCGGCGGGCGACGAGCTGATTTTCGATGTCGAGGCGGCGCTCGATTCGGGCAAGCCTTTGGTGCTCGACGCCGCGGCGATCGATGCCGCGTTGCCGCGCCTGTCGGAAATGCGGTGCAAAGCGATCCTGACCCCGCACGAGGGCGAGTTCGTGCGCGCCTTTCCGCAGCTTTACGGCAGCAAGATCGACCGTGCGAAGGCGGCGGCGGTGCGGACGCAGGCGGTCGTGATCTACAAGGGCGCCGATACGATTATCGCGGCGCCCGACGGCCGTGTCGCTGCGGCCTGGCCGGGAAACCCCTGGCTTGCAACGGCGGGGACGGGCGACGTGCTGGCTGGGGCTTGCGGCGCGATGCTGGCGCGCGGCGGCGATGTCTTCGACGCGGCGGTCGCAGCGGTGGGGTGGCATATCGCGCAGGCCGCGCGTATAGGCCCCGGCCTTGTAGCCGACGATCTGGTTAGGGACTGAAATGACTGAAGCTGCGCTGATCGAGCGCATCGCCGCGCGCGGCGATGGCGTGACGGGCGACGGCCGCCATGTGGCGGGCGCCGTGCCGGGCGACCGCGTGCGCGACGACGGCATCATCATCCCGGGACCGAACCGTGCCGATCCGCCGTGCCGCCACTTCGGCAAATGCGGCGGCTGCCAGCTCCAGCATGTCGCCGAGCCGGCGCTGGCCGATTTCGTACGCGACCGTGTGGCGGGCGGACTGGCGGGGCAGGAGGTCGCATGCGACACCATCCTGCCCGCGCTTTTGTCGCCGCCGCACAGCCGCCGCCGCGCCGCACTGAGCGCACTCCGCACGGGCAAACAGGTCGCGATCGGGTTCAACGCGGCGCAGAGCAACCAGATCGTCGACATGCGGATATGCCCGCTGTTGCTGCCCGAACTGTTCGCGCTGATCGAACCGGTGCGCGCCTTGCTGGCGATGATCGCGCAGCCGCGGCGCCCGGTGAAGGTCAAGATGCAGGTGCTCGACCAGGGCGTCGAACTGATCCTCGAGGGCGTCAAGGCCGAGGGGCTCGACGCCGCGATGGCGCTGCAGGACTTCGCCGGCGCGAACAGCCTCGCGCGCTTTGCGATCGACCAGGGCGATGGCCTCGAAATCCTGTGGCAACCTGAACCGCCGACGATGCGGTTCGGCGATGTGCTTGTCGAAGTGCCGCCCTTCGCTTTCCTCCAGCCGACGGCGACGGGGCAGGCGGCGTTGGTCGATGCGGTGCGCCGCGCGATCGGCGATGCGGGCGCGGTCGCCGACCTGTTCGCGGGCGTCGGCACCTTTGCGCTGTCGGTGCAGGCGGGGCGCAAGGTTTATGCCGCCGAAGGCGCGCGCGATGCGATCGCTGCGTTGACGGCGGCGGCGAACCGCCAGCGCGCGCTGGTGGCGGGCGAGCATCGCGACCTGTTCCGCCGGCCGCTGGTGCCCGCAGAGATCAACCGCTTCGGCGCGGTCATTCTCGATCCGCCGCGCGCGGGCGCCGAGGAGCAGGTGAAGCAGCTCGCGGCGTCGAGTACGCCCGTCATCGCCTATGTCAGCTGCAATCCGGCCAGCTTCGCGCGCGACGCGAAGCTGTTGATCGAAGGCGGCTACCGCCTCGATTGGGTCCAGCCCGTCGGCCAGTTCCGCTGGTCGACCCATGTGGAACTGGCCAGCCGCTTTTCGCGTTGAACTTCCCTCCCGCTTGCGGGAGAGGAAAGGCTTGTCAGTGCAGCACAAAGCCCATGAAGGCGTGGATGCAGAGCGCGAGCAGCGCGAGGCTGGCGAGCGCGAAGATACCGAAGCGCCACATCACGCGGTTGACTGTCGCCTGGATCAGGCTGTGCAGGATGCGCAAGGCCACATAGGCCCACGCGAGCTGGGCGTTGAGCCCGCCGCCCATGCCGCCGATCGCGAGGGCGATAGCGACCGCGTAAAAGACGGTCGGCTGTTCCATCAGATGGTTGTAGTTGTGCGCTTTCCACTGCACTTCGGGCGGCAATACATCGTCGAGGCCCTTGCCGGTGCCGCCGACCATCTTGGCGGCGTCGATCTTCGCGCGTTGCATCGCCGGGATGCGCGTCGCGTACATCCACACCCACATGATCATCGACCAAAGCGCCAGCGTCGCAACCGGCCCCAATATCGCGTTCGTATCCATCGTCTTTCCCCCTTCAACCCAGTGTGGCGATCACCGCCAGCAACGACAATGCGAGCAGGCAGAAAGTCGACAGCCCGAAGATCATGAAGCGCACGGGTACACGATTCACGCGCGCCTGCCACAGGCTGTGGATGATGCGCAAAACGACATAGGCCCACGCAAGGCCGCGCGTCACGTCGGTGCTGCCGCCTGACAGGTGCAGGAAGATGATCACCGCATAGAAGAGCGTCGGCTGTTCCAGCAGGTGCGTATAATTGTGCGATTTCCAGTTCACCTGCGGCGGCAGGATGTTTTCAAGGTCGGCTCCGCGGCCACCCGGGGGCGCTGCCTTCAGATCGATACCCGACTTGGCGAGGGCCGGAAACCGCGTCGCGGCGACCCAGCCGAGCATGATGAGCGTCCACAGCGCGAGCACCGCGCCGGGTGCGAGCAGATTTTCTGGCATTGGCTCCCCCCTTCTTTATGTGGCGCGATGCTAAGACGCTTTGCAGGCTTTGCAACCGGTCAAGTTCAGCGCCCCAATTCGGAGCGAATCGCCGCGCCGTCGCCGTCGACGCGCGGCGCGAAGCCGAGGTCGTGGGGTGGCATCGCGCCATATTTCACCGGCGGCTGCATCTCGTGGAAATTGCCGACATCGGGATGGGTGCGATGGCGGAAGAAGCCGGTCGCGACGAAATGCGGATCGTCCTTGATATCCTGAAGATCGCGCGCCGCCATCGCGGGGATATCGTTGGCGGCGAAGAGGTCGAGCCATTCGGCCGAAGTCCTTGCCGGCGTCTTGCGCGCGATTTCCGAATAGATGATCTGCATGTGCTGCCCCTTGGCCTTTGCCGCTTCATATTCGGGCGTGTCGAGCAGGTCGGCGCTGCCGAGCAGCGCCATCAGCCGCGCGGTCGATTCGGGCGTGTAGGGCACGATGGCGAGATAGCCGTCGCTGGTCGGGAAAGGCTGGCGCGTCGGATCGAGCTGGCGCGGATAGCCCGCGGGGCCGATCGGCGGGTCAAGCGCTGCGTCGCGCAAATGTTCGGTCAGCATGAAGGACGCGAAGCATTCGAACATCGGTACTTCGACCTCTTGACCCTCGCCGGTGCGCAGCTTGTGGACGAGCGCTGCCAGAATCGCCTGCGCGCCGAACTGGCCGGCGATCTTGTCGGCGATGAGCGAAGGGAAATAGCGCGGGCGCGGGTCACCGTCGACGCGCGGCAGCAGGCTGGTGGTGCCCGTCGCGGCCTGGATGACGTCGTCATAGGCCTGGAGGTCGGCATAAGGGCCGTCCTGCCCGAAGCCGGTGCCGTGGACGTAGATGATGTCGGGCTTGAGTGCCTTGCAGCCTTCATAGTCGAAGCCGAGGCGGGCAATCGCCTTGCCGCGGACATTGTGGAAAAAGACGTCGGCGCCGGCGATCAGGTCGCGAAGGATCGCCGCATCCTCCGGCTTCTTGAGGTCGAGCGCGATCGATCGCTTGCCACGGTTCACGGTGAGATGGATCGACCCCATCGTCGGGTCGGGGACGCCGGTGCCGAGATAGCGCGAGATGTCGCCCGTGCCTGGCGTTTCGACCTTGATCACTTCGGCGCCGAGGTCGGCGAGCATCTGCGTCGCATAGGGGCCGAAGATGACCGTAGTGAGGTCGACGATCCGTATTCCTGACAGCATTTGATGCGCATCCTCTCACAGTTGCGCCCGCACGATAGAATGATTGCAAAGTAAAACGGAAGGGGGTTCGTCGTCAGACTGGCTGTTCTGTCAGGTCGCGCGCATCGTCGCCGGTCCCGGCGGCATAGGCGGCCGAGATACGGCGATAGGATCGCGAGCAGAGCGCCGCGACCGTCAGCAGCATGCCGAGCAGGCCCGCGATCGTGAAAACCAGCGCCATGCCGCGTTCGGGGCCGCGCCCGTACCAGTCGCCGATCGCGTCGGCGCCCGCACCGTCGGTCATGAAGGGCACGAAGACGAACTGCGTCAGCGGCGCGATGAGGAAGGCCGTCAGCGGCGACGCCGCCTGTTCGACCGACTGCGCAAAACCGAAGACGCGGCCCTGCCGTTCAAAAGGAACGACCTTTTGCAAGGTCGTCTGTTCGGCCGCCTCGGCATAGGGGCCGAGGAACATCCAGATGAAACAGCCGACCGCGAGCAACAGGATCGACGACTGGACGGTGAAGACCGCCGCGACCGCCCAGGTGACCAGATTGACGAACAGCAGCGTGCGGACGGGGTTTACGCCAAGGCCGGTGCGCGCGATCAACGCGCCGCTGAGGATGAAGGCGCTCGACGTGACGGCCCACAGCAGGCCCCACGCCTCGACCTTCATCAACGAAAGGCCATAGGCGTCCATCAACGCCATGAAAACGCCGCCGAGCAGGTTGTTGAACGCGGCAAAGAGGATCAGCGCGAACAGCCCGGGGATGGCGAGGACGAGGCGGAAGGTCCCGGCGAGATCGATGCGCCGCGGCGCGTCATGCTCCTCGGCCGCGCGCGGTTCGTCGACCGGCACGAACAGCAGGTCGACGGCAGCGAGCGCGGAGAAGAGGATGGCGAACCCCAGTGTCGCGACCATGCCGCCCCATGCGACGAGAAAGCCGCTGATCGCCGAGGTCGTCAGGAAACCGATGCCGCTGACCATGCCGACGAGGCCGTTCGCCTTGTCGCGCCGGTCCTCGGGCACGAGCAAGGTGACGAGCGTGGGAAGGGCGATCATGCGGATATTGCCTGCGATGACGCCGAGCATCGTCAGCAGGATGAAAAACCACAGGCCGGGGCTGGCAACACGCGCCGCGCGGATATCGGGCACAAGCGCGTAGGCACCGAGCGCGACGGCATAGACCGCGAGCGAGACGAGGCTGGACGCGATCATCATGCGCCGTTTGCGATGATGATCGACGAGGCTGCCGAACCAGATGCCGAGCCCGGCGGTGAGCACGAGGTAGATGCCCGCGATCATCCCCGTAGCGAACACCGATTTCGTTTCGAGGAAGGTCCAGAAGGTCAGCGCGAACCACACCGTGAAATTGGTGATGTTGGCGACCAGATTGTTCGCGAGGAGATGATGGAAGGGCTGCATAGGCTCGGCATTCGCTAGGGCGCGCGCGATCGCGCATATTCGGTGCCGCCCGGAGGCGGGCTAGCATAAGGAGGGCGCACGGGAAAGACGGCGCGTTGCGGCGTCAATTGTCCCCGGGGGCGGGCAGGCGGGCGATCATGGCCACGAGTTGCGCCTGACTTGCCGCGCCGGTCTTGCGGAAGGTGCCCTTGAGGAGGAAGCGCACGGCATTGAGGCTGACGGCGCGGAGCGCGGCGTAGTCCTGCAGCGTCTGCCCGCCGGCGAGCGCGACGGCGAGCCGCGCTTCGGCCGGGGTGAGGCCGAACCATTGCGCGACGCGGTCGATCTCGACCACGGGGGTTTCGCCTGGCGAGCTTCCCAGCGTGACGATCAGCGATGCGCCAGCGGTGAACCCGCCGATATGCTGCGCCGATTGCGGCGATATGCGCGCGATCAGCACCGGGCATTCGCTCCCCGAGGTGCCGATGGCCTGAAATGCCAGCCCGGTCGGCGCCGGGTTCCTGACAAGGTCGAGCAGTTTCTTCTGCGTCGCGGGATGCGCGAAGGCGAAACGGTCCTGCGCGAGGCGGATGAACCCCGCCTTTTCATATTGCGCCGCGCGGCTGTTCGCGGCGAGGATCCGGAGCTGGTCGTCGAGGCTGAAGATCGCGAAAGGTGCGAAATCGGCCGCGGCGCGGGCGGCGCCGGCGGCGAGCTCGAGGCTGGCGACACGGTCGCTGATCCGCATCGCGCGCTGGATGTGCGGAGCCAGAATGCGTAGCCCGCGCTTGAGCCGTTCGACGTCGCGGTCGCCGGGGCCGGGCAGCAACAGCCCGAGCCGTTCGCCGCCGCGCCGGTCGAGCAGGACGCCGACGAGCCGGTCGATCCCCCATGGCGCGAGGAAGTTCTGGAAAAAGGGCGATTCAGCAAATTCTTCGCGCGTGATGACATCGAAGCTGTCGACGACGCTGCCGTTGCCATAGCGCATCAGCTTGCGCGACCAGGGATGGTTGCCGGCGTAGACCGCGGTGTAGATTTCCTGCACCCCTGCGGCGAGGCCGGTCGCCGCGACAAAGCGCGCGCGCGGCGGGCTGCTGCTTTCCCACAGGATGAACGCTGCTTCCCAGCTGAGCGGGCATAGCGCGGCGGTTATGCGCGCGAGCGTTTCGTTCCATCGTTCGGGTTCGAGGACCGAATCGTAGATGAGCCCGATCAGCGCGTTGAGCGTTTCCCATTCGGCGGGTTCGTTATGACCCGGACCATGGATCGGAACATCAATCGACACGCACATCCCCGGCAAGCGGCGCATTCGGACCGTCAGTGGACCGGCGATACACCAATATCGGGTGGGAAAAAGTGCAAAATATTCGCCTTGCTACCCGGATGGGTAGCGAAACGCCGCTCCGGATGACGCATTCATCGGGTGCGACCCAAGGGCAGGATGGTCCGCAAGGCCATCCTGTTCTTTTCAGGCCCGCCGGTTCTGCCGGCGGGCTTCTTTTTCGATGGCGCACGAAAAAGGGCTGGTCGCGTCACCGCGCCAGCCCTTTTCATTTCCTTTATGCTGTCCGGTTCAGAACAGCTTGGTCACCGTCGCGCTGCGGCGCTCCTGTTCGACTTCGCCGGTGTAGAGGCTGGCCATCGGCTCGTCGCTGACGACGTGGGTTTCGTCGGCGCCGAAGCCGTTGAACTTGGTCCGCATCGCGCAGCCATAGGCTCCGAGCATGCCGATCTCGATGAAATCGCCGGCCTTGATGTCGGCGGGCAGGAAGAAGGGGCCTGCCATATGGTCGAGATCGTCGCAGGTCGGACCATAGAAGCTGAACGGCACCATTTCGGCATCGCTCTTGGGCTCGCGTTGCAGCGAGACGGGGAAGCGCCAGCCGACATGCGCGGCGTCGAATAGCGCGCCATAGGCGCCGTCGTTGATGTACAGTTCCTCGCCGCGGCGCTTTTCGACGCGGACGATCAGCGAGCTATACTCGGCCGACAGCGCGCGGCCCGGTTCGCACCAGAGTTCGGCCGAATAGCTGATCGGCAGGCTTTCGAAGCTGCGGTGGATCGTCTCGAAATAGGCGTCGAGCGGGGGGGGCTCCATGCCGGGATAGGACGAGGGGAAACCCCCGCCGACATCGATGATATCGACCGTGACCGACGCCGCGACGATTGCGGCGCGGACGCGTTCCATCGCCTGCGCATAGGCGTGCGGCGTCATCGCCTGGCTGCCGACATGGAAGCAGATGCCGAGCGCGTCGGCGGCCTGGCGGGTCGCCATCAGCAGCTCGACGACTTCGTCGGCTTCGGCGCCGAACTTGGCGGCGAGGCTGAGCTTCGAATGGTCGGACGAAACACGCAGGCGCACGAGCAGGTTCAGATCCTGCGCGCCCTCGGTCGCACGGACGATCTTCTCGAGCTCGTCCATCGTATCGAGCGAGAAGGTGCGCACGCCATGCTTCCAATAGGCTTCGGAAATCGCTTCCTCGGCCTTCACGGGATGCATGAAGCAGAGCGTCGCTTCGGGGAGCGTGCGGGCGACCAGACGCACCTCGGCGATCGAGGCCACGTCATAATGGGTGACGCCGGAATCCCACAGCACGCGCAGGAGGTCGGGCGACGGATTCGCCTTGACCGCATACATGGTCGTGCCGGGAAAACGCTCGATGAAGAAACGCGCTGCGCGCCGCGCGGCGTGCGGGCGGACAAGCGTAACAGGTTCGATCGGCGAAAGTGCCTGAATCAGCCCGTGGGCGCTATGATGCTGGTGCAACTCAAGGGACCCCCAAAAATAACGTTAAACATCCAAGGCTGCCTTGCGGTTATTGGAAGTCCCCCTGGGGCAGCGGAGGGCGATATATGCAGGGGGGTCCCCCCTGTAAAGACCCTATCGCGCAATTTTGTAACGTGGTGGTAACAGTGGGGCCGAACCGGGGCCGATGTGCGCCAAGCCGCGCAAATGCGAGACAAGGGACAGCGGCCGCGCTAGGGGTCATCGACAAGCATAGCCGAAAGGACTCTCCCGTCATGGTTTCCCGCGCCGAGGTTAATCACACTTTTTCCGACGCGGAACTGGGCGAACTTCGGGCGTTCGGCGCGGTCGAATCGCACAAGGCGGGCGATCTGATCGTCGAGGAAGGGGCGATGGCGCCCGACTGCATCGTCACGTTGTCGGGCCACACCGATATTTACGCGTCGACCGACGAAGGGTGCAAGCGCGTCGGCTGGATGGAGCATGGACAGTTTGCGGGCGACCTGTCGGTGCTGACCGGCCAGCGGCACCTGTCGCGGGTCGAAATGGGCGCGGACGGCGAGATATTGCGCATCGCGCACGCCGATTTCCAGCGGCTGATCGCGGGCAACAGCCATTTTTCGGATATCTTCATCCGCGTGCTGTCGGCGCGGCGCGAGTTCAGCAAGCATCGCGGCTTTGCGGTCACGATCATCATCGGCGCGGCGATGGATCGCAGCGTCTATGCGATGCGCGACCTGTTGATGAAGCATGGTGTCGCGCATCGCTGGTTCGATCCCGCCGACGGCCCGGTCGCTGCGCATCTGCTCGCCGAACGCGGGCTGAGCGAGGACCAACTTCCGGTCGCGATCCTCGGCGCCGCCGAAGTGCTGGTCCAGCCGACGCCCGAACAGCTTGCGGCGGGGCTCGGGCTCGATCTGCTCCCCGATGGCGCGACCGCCGACGTGCTGGTCGTCGGCAGCGGCCCCGGCGGGCTGGCGGCGGCGGTCTATGCGGCGTCGGAAGGGCTGACGGTGATCGCGCTCGACGCGCTCGCGCCGGGCGGGCAGGCCGGGACATCGTCGAAGATCGAAAATTATCTCGGCTTTCCGACTGGCATTTCGGGGAACGAGCTTGCGCGGCGCGCGACGGTGCAGGCGCAGAAATTCGGGGCGCGACTGGTGTCGCCGGTACGCGCCGCGTCGATCGGCCGCGATGGCGAAGCCTATTGTCTGCATCTTGTCGACGGCCGCAAACTGCGCAGCCGCGCGGTGGTGGTCGCGAGCGGCGCGCAATATCAGCGCCTGCCGATCGAGGGCATCGAATCCTATGAAGGGCGCGGCATCTATTATGGCGCGACCCCGATGGAGGCGCAGCTTTGCGGCAATGCCGAGGTGACGATCGTCGGCGCGGGCAATTCGGCGGGACAGGGGGCGATCTATCTCGCGAGTGTCGCGAAGAAGGTCTATGTCATCTTCCGCCGGTCGAGTCTGCGTGACACCATGTCCGAATATCTGGTCAAGCGGCTGGAAGAACATCCGAACATCGAGATCGTCCCGTCGACCGACGTCGTCGCGTTGCACGGCGAGGATCATCTGGCGGGGCTGACCTATCGCTGCCGCGAAACCGGTGCCGAAAGCCATTGCGATTGCAGCTTCCTGTTCCTGTTCCTCGGCGCCAGCCCGAACACCGGTTGGCTGCCGCGCGAAATGGTGTGCGACGAGCGCGGTTTCGTGAAGACCGGCGCCGACATCGCACCGCTCGAACTCGTCAAAGCGGGCTGGTCGCTCGACCGCATGCCGAGCCGGTTCGAAACGAGCTGGCCGCGCATCTATGCCATCGGCGACGTCCGCAAGGGATCGGTCAAGCGCGTCGCCTCGTCGGTCGGTGAAGGATCTGTCGTCGTCAGCGATATCCATCAGGCGCTGGCGGAATTGGTGCCGCCTGCCGATTGACCTCGCAGCGATCCGGACGATAAGTTCCTGTCGTTGAAACGAAAAAGGGAACATCGATGCTTCTTGCAGCTTTTGCGATGATGTTGGCGGCGCAGGGATCGAGCGAGCCGCTGCCCGCAAAAACCGATATCCCGAACGATTTCTCGACCGTCGTCTGCCCCGGCGAAGCCGCCGCGCGCGAGATGCTGGGCAGCTATTACGGCGTTCAGCCGGCGCCGCGGAACCACACGATCGACACGGCCCTGTTCTTCAGGGGGCTCGCCGCGACGGGCTGTTCGCAAAGCAGCGCGGACGCCAAATCGACGATCACGATCCAGCAGGTGATCGCGCGGCGGACGTTGCCGCTTGCGGGGGGCAGCGAGACGCATCTGGTCTATCGCGGCGTCAATGCGAGTGGCACGCGCGTCATCGGGATCGTCGATGAAACCGGCAACGACAGGCATCCGCGAACCGATTACGAGCGCTGGCTGTCGGAGTTCATTCCCGGCGGCGTGTTGAATTACGACCCGTCGACGATGGGCGCGGTGTATAGCTGCACGACGGTCGACAGTGCACGCGCGGCAATGAAGGCAATCCCGACCAAGGGTAATGCGAGCGCCCGCAATGCCACCTTTGCCAAGGGGCGTGCCGCGAACGGTTGCCGTCAGGCCGCCGCGGGACGCTACAAGATCACCGCGCGCCACGAGGAGCGCACGATATCGTGCGGGTTCGAATGCGAGGATGTCTGGAACGCGCTCGCCGCAACCGACGCGCGTGGCCGAGCCGTTGCGCTGATCTTCAACGGGTCGCATTTCTGACCGAGCGTCAGCCAGGCGATGCCTGGATGGTTACGCCGACCTTTTCGGACTCTTCGAGTTGTTCATTCTCGAACGACTCCAGATTGCGGTACATGACGAAGGTGCCCGAATAGTCGTCGATTGCCCAGCGGCCGTCGACTTGCTGCCCGTCGCTGCTCAGCACGCCATCGTAGGTCACCGAGTGGCCATAGGCCCCGTCGCCGTCATAATATTTGTGAAAGCTCACCGCAGCGCCGTTTCGCGTGCCGCGGATGTCGGCGCGTTCGTCACCGTCGATCAACTCGGAGGCTTCTGTCGTCGTGCCCGACAACGAACCTGCGTTGTCATTGATCGTCGCGACAAATCCCGTCGGAGGAACCCACGGTTCGGGATAGCGATATTGGCCGGTCCAAAGTCCGGTCATGTCCAGCGGGTCCGGCATCGCGCATCACCCCAGCCGCGTCTTGAAATCCTCATAGCCGAATTCGCGGACCAGCTTGAGTTCGTCGGTTTCGCTGTCCCACAGCCAGATCGACGGCAGCGGAACGCCGTTGAAGGTGTTCGTCTTCACCATCGAATAATGCGCCTGGTCGAGGAAGGCGAAGCGCTGGCCGATGCGGGCGCCGCCGGGCAGGCGATAATCGCCGATCACATCGCCCGCGAGACACGAGGGGCCGCCGAGGCGCGTCGGCATGCCTTCGCTGCCTTCGCCCAGCATCGCGGGCCGGTAGGGCGCCTCGATCACGTCGGGCATGTGGCACGTTGCCGAAATGTCGGTGATGCCGATCGGCATGCCATTGTCGAACAGGTCGAGGACTTCGCCGACGAGGATGCCGGCGTCGAGTGCGATCGCCTCGCCGGGTTCGATCATTACGTCGCAGTCGGTCGCGGCGCGGACCTGTTTCAGGAAGGCGATCAGGTCGTCGACCTGATAGTCGGCGCGCGTCACATGATGGCCGCCGCCGAAATTGATCCATTTGAGCTGGCCGAAGAAGGGGCGCAGCATCGGTTGCACCGCATTCCAGGTGCGTTGGAGCGGCGGGAAATCCTGTTCGCACAGGCTGTGCATATGGATGCCGTCGACGCCCTCCATATGTTCGGGCAAGAGCTGGCTGATCGGGAAGCCGAGGCGGCTGCACGGCGCGGCGGGGTCGTATTTCGGAACCTCGCCCTCGCTGTGCATCGGGTTGATGCGCAGCCCGATGTCGAAGCTTTCGCCCTTTGCGCGCAGTTCGTCGAGCAGCGGGCGGAAGCGCGTGATCTGGCCGGGCGAGTTGAAGATCAGGTGATCGGACAGCGCCGCGATTTCGGGCAGGTCGGCTTCCTTGTAGCCGGCGCAATAGGTCGCGACCTCGCCGCCATATTCGCCGCGGCCGAGCCGGGCTTCATAGAGGCCCGAGGCGCAGACGCCGTCGAGATATTCCGCGACCACCGGCCCCAGCGACCACATCGAAAAGGCCTTGAGCGCCGCGAGCACGCGCGCGCCCGATGCGTCGCCGATATGGCGCAGCACCGACAGGTTGGCGCGTACCTTGGCGGCATCGACGACGAAGGCGGGAGAGGGGACGCGGGTCAGGTCGAAGCGGGCAAAGGCTCCGGGATCGCCGGCACGGGTTTCCATGTCGCTGTAAAATCCTGTCAGACCGCAATCGGTCCCTTGAAAATGAAGAACGCCCCCGCCGCAATCAGACCGAAGCCGACGAGATGGTTCAGGGTCAGCTTCTCACCGAGCCAGAAGACCGCGAACCCGGCGAATATGATCAGGGTTATGACTTCTTGCAAGGTCTTGAGTTCGGCGGCGCTGTAAACGCCATAGCCGATGCGGTTCGCGGGGATGACGAGGCAATATTCGAAGAAGGCGATGCCCCACGCGATCAGCACCGCCAGCCAGACCGGCCGCGATACCGCGCCAAGCTGTCCGTACCAGGCAAAGGTCATGAAGATGTTCGAGACGAACAGCAGCCCGATCGGCGCGAGATAGGCGGTCATGTCAGGGTTTATCCTAGTCTTTCGTCAGCGGTAGTACGTCGCGGAGCAGCGCGGAGAAGAAATGCCCCGGCTCCTCGACCATCGGCATATGCGCCGAATGTTCGAGCCAGACGAGCTTCTTCGAGGGTGCCTTGACCTGTCCGAACCACTGGGCCGCCACAGGCGAAGGGACAGTATAGTCGTGCCGTCCGAGCAGGAAGACGAGCGGCACGTCCATCTTCTTCACCTTTGTGAAGCTGACGTCGGCGAGGCGCGGCCAGAGCGTCGTCACCGAAAGTTCGCTGCCCTTGCCCCACGCCTGCCGGTCGGCCTCCGTGTACTCCGGGGATAGGCGCGGCGTCTGGAAATAATATTTGAGGTCGGGCTTGTTATAGATGAGCGAGCCATAGGGGATCGCATATTTGCGCCAGCCGTCAGCCTTGGCGATGGTGAAGTCGCCCGACGGATAGGGCGCGAGCGCGTCGATCGCGGCAACGGCCTCGCTGTTGCCCGCCGCCAGCGCCTTGGCGCGCGTCCACGCCATCCCTGCCTTTTCACCTTCGCGGAAATCGATTCCCTGACCGACGCCGACATAGGCATAGAGGAGGTCGGGGCGCTTCACCGCGACCGACAGGCCGACGATCGAGCCCCAGCTGTGCCCCATCAGCACGACCTTGCGCTTGCCATAGCGCTTCCCGAGCAATTCGATCAGTTCGATCGCGTCGTCGCGGTAGCGTTCGGGGGTCATCGTTGGGGCGAGCGTCGCGGGATCGTTCAGCGGATAGCTGCGCCCCGCGCCGCGCTGGTCGTACTGGACGACGGTGAAGACGTCCTCCCACGGCCGCTGGAAGGCCCAGGCAAAGGGCATTTCGACCGCGCCGGGGCCGCCGTGGACGAATATCAGGATCGGATTGTCGCGGTCGGAGCCGCGGACGTTCACGACCTGCCGCGCGCCGCCGAGCGTGACCTCGAACGTTTCCTGCACGCCGTTTGGCGTCACGATCTTGCCGATGTCGGCGACGATCGCGCGTGCGGGGGCGTAGGCGTCGTCGGTTTGGGCTGCTGCGGGGGTTGAAAAGGCCACGAGCAAGGCAAGCGCGGCAATGTGGAGCTTCATGATCTCAAACTACCCTTCGTCATTCCCGCGAAAGCGGGAACCCAGTTTCACCGTCGCTACTGGGTTCCCGCTTTCGCGGGAATGACGAAAAAGGGAATGGACTCAGAAATCGAGCGGCGCGCCCAATTCCTTCACCTGCCAGGGCAGGCCATGCTTGTTCAGCATCTCCATGAAGGGATCGGGATCCATCTGTTCCATGTTGAACACGCCGTCGCCGCTCCATGTGCCGGTCACCATCATCGCCGCGCCGATCATCGCGGGAACGCCGGTGGTATAGCTCACCGCCTGGTTGCCCGTTTCGGCAAACGCCTCTTCGTGATCGCAGATATTGTAAAGGTAGAGCGTCTTTTCCTTGCCGTCCTTGCCAAGGCCGGTCGCGATGACGCCGATGTTGGTCTTGCCCTTCGTGGTCTCGCCGAGGCTCGACGGTTCGGGTAGCACGGCCTTCAGGAACTGCAGCGGGATGATCTCGCGGCCTTCGTAGATCACCGGATCGATGCGCGTCATGCCGACATTCTGGAGGACGGTGAGGTGGGTGATATAGGCCTCGCCGAAGGTCATCCAGAAACGGATGCGCTTGATCTCGGGCAGGTGCGTCTTCAGGCTTTCGATTTCCTCATGATACATGAGGTACATCGTCTTTTCTCCGACGGCTTCGAAGTCGAACTTCTGCTTCACCGACATTGGCGGGGTTTCGACCCAGTCGCCATTTTCCCAGTGGCGCGCGACGGCGGTGACTTCGCGGATGTTGATCTCGGGGTTAAAGTTGGTCGCGAAATGCTGGCCGTGATCGCCGCCGTTGCAGTCGAGAATGTCGAGCGTGTCGATGCGGTCGAAATGATGCTTCTTGAGCCAGGTCGTGAAGACGCTCGTCACGCCGGGGTCGAAGCCCGAACCGAGCAGCGCCATCAGGCCGGCATCCTTGAAGCGGTCCTGATACGCCCACTGCCAATGATATTCGAACTTCGCCTCGTCGCGCGGCTCATAGTTCGCGGTGTCCATATAATGCGCGCCGGTCGACAGGCACGCCTCCATGATCGTGAGGTCCTGATAGGGCAAAGCGAGGTTCACGACATGAGTCGCGCCGATCGAGCGGATCAGCGCCGCGGTCGCGTCGATATGGTCGGCGTCGACCTCGGCAGTGTTGATCGTCACGCCGGTGCGTTCCTTCACCGATTCGGCGATCGCGTCGCATTTGAACTTGCGGCGGCTTGCCAGCGTGATGTCGGGAAAGATGTCGGGGTTCATCGCCATCTTGTGCACCGCAACCGATCCGACGCCGCCCGCGCCGATCACCAGAACCTTGCTCATGAAAAATCTCCTGCCCGCTATGCTGCGGCTTGTGTTGTATGCCGCGCCCTATAGGACGAAGCCATGACAGAACAAAGCCCCGATCCCTTGCTGAACCCGAACCGTGCGCCGACGCTGGCGGGTGTCGAACGCGCCGCAGCGAAAGTCGCTGCATTGCTGCCACAAACGCCGCTGTTGCCGCTCGACGTCGAGGGCAAGACGATCTGGTGCAAGGCCGAATGCCTGCAGCCTGTCGGCGCATTCAAGATCCGCGGCGCCTGGCACCGCTTGACCGATCTGACGCCCGAACAGGCGGCGGCGGGGGTCGTGGGCGTGTCGAGCGGCAATCATGCCCAAGGGGTCGCATGGGCGGCGAAGCGTCTCGGGATCAAGGCGACGATCGTGATGCCGGGCAACGCGCCGGCGATGAAGCTCGCCGCGACGCGCCAGCTGGGCGCCGAGGTCGTACTGTACGATCGCGTCACGGAATCGCGCGATGCCGTCGCGGCGAAGTTGCTGGACGAACGCGGCGGCACGCTCGTCCATGCCTATGGCGATCCGTGGATCATCGAAGGGCAGGGCAGCACGGGGATCGAAGCGAAAGCGCAGATGATCGCGCGCGGGATCGGAGAACCCGACAAGGTCGCCGCCTGCTGCGGTGGCGGCGGCCTGTCGGCAGGGCTCGCGCTTGCGCTGCCCGACGCCGAGATCGTCGCGGTCGAGCCCGAGGGCTGGGACGATGTGACGCGCAGCCTTGCCGCGGGCAACATCCTGTCGGTCAAGGATATGGCTTACCCGACCGAGTGCGACGCGCTGCAGACGCCTGAGACATGGCCGATCAACTTTGCGGTGTTGCAGACGCGGGGTGTCAAAGGCGTCGCCGTGACGCGGAACGAAGTGCGCAATGCGATACGGCTGGTGTTCGAGAAACTGCACCTCGTCGTCGAACCCGGCGGGGCGGCGGCACTCGCGGCAGTGCTCGCGGGCAAGGTGTCGCTCACCGACGCGACGCTCGTCACGCTGTCGGGCGGAAATGTCGACCCGCTGAAATTTGCGGAAATCATCACCGAATAAGCCGGTGGAAACTTATCCGCGCCCGCGCGTTTGGACGGGGAAGGAGAAACAAGATGCAGAAGAGTGCAATATTGGCGAGCGCCGCCGCGCTGGTGCTGTTGGCCGGCTGCGAAAAGGCCGAGGCGCCCGCGCCTGCACCGACCGATGCCACTACGACCGAGGTTCCGGTCGAAACCGTGCCCACCGAGGGCGCCGAGGCGACCGATCCCGCGACCGCGCCGCACCGCTTTGCGAGCTGGGCGGGTAAATGGACGGGTGTCGAGGGCATGTATGCCACGATCACGACCGCCGAGCCCGGCAAATACAAGCTCGAGATGCAGTCCGACCTCGACACGAAGGGGATCTATGACGGCGAAGACAGCGAACATGGCATCAAGTTCAAGCGCGGGAGCGAAGAGCTGAGCCTGCGCCGCGGCAGCGGCGACGAAACCGGCCTCAAATATCTCGCGGGCAAGAAGGAATGCCTGATCGTCAAGGAAGGCGAAGGCTACTGCCGCGACTAGGAGCGGTCCGGCGGCGCGTATTTTTCGACGTCGTCGCCGAATTGTCATCGAACCGGCACGGGAATCGCATGAAAGCCTGTCATGGGCGGGCCCGGATCAACCTTGTCCGGGATACCCATTCGCATGGCCAGCCAACCCAACCGCAAGATCGCCGCCGCCGTCGTCCGCGAAGACGGCGAACAGAAACAACGCCTGCTCGACCGCGCCTTCGCGCTGGCATTCAAAGGCTTGGTCTATGCCCAGATATGGGAAGACCCGGTGGTCGACATGGAAGCGCTGGCGATCGAGCCGGGCAACCGGATCGCGACGATCGCCAGCGGCGGCTGTAACGTCTTTTCCTATCTGACGGCCGATCCGGCGGAGATCGTCGCGGTCGACCTCAACACCGCGCATGTCGCGCTCAACAATCTGAAACGTGTGGCGATCCAGCGGCTGCCCGACCACACGAGCCTTCGCCGCTTTTTCGCCGATGCCGACAATGACGCGAATATCGCCGACTATCGCATCTTCGTCCGTCCTTATCTCGACGAGGTGACCCGCCGCTATTGGGAGGGGCGCGACCTGGCGGGGCGCCGGCGGATCAACGGGTTTGCGCACGGCCTCTACAAGCGCGGGCTGCTCGGCAATTTCATCGGGCTCGCGCACCTCGTCGCGCGGATGCACCGCATCGATCCGCGCCAGTTCCTCGAAGCGAGGACGATCGAGGAGCAGCGCGCGATTTTCGAGCAGAAATTCGCGCCTTTCTTCGACCGCAAATTCATCCGCTGGATTACGGACCAGCGATCGTCGCTGTTCGGGCTGGGCATTCCGCCAGCGCAATATGACGCGCTCGCTGGCGGCAAGCCGATGGCCGACGTGCTGCGCGCACGGCTCGAAAAACTCGCGTGCGACTTCCCGCTCGATGACAATTATTTTGCCTGGCAGGCGTTCGGGCGCGGCTACGGCAAAGGCCGGGCGGCGTCGCTGCCGCCCTATCTGCAGGCAGAAAATTATGAGGCCATCCGCGCGCGCGCCGGGCGGGTGACGATGCTCCACGCGAACATGACCGACATGCTCGCCGCCGCCGATGCCGCGAGCTTCGATCGCTATATCTTCCTCGACGCGCAGGACTGGATGAGCGATGCGCAATTGACCGCGCTTTGGAGCGAGGTCACGCGCACCGCGCGTCCCGGCGCCCGCGTCCTTTTCCGCACCGCGGCCGAACCGACCTTGCTCCCCGGGCGGCTTCCGGACGACCTGCTGCGGCGATGGGATTATCGCGCCGATGAATCGCTCGCCTACACGCGGCGCGACCGTTCGGCGATTTATGGCGGGGTCCATCTCTATATATTGAAGGGCTGAGCATGATGGCGGGGGAGGGGCATGCCGCGCTTATGGACGGCGTTTATCGCGGCCAGCGTCATATCTATGACCTGACGCGCAAATATTATCTGCTCGGGCGCGACCGGTTGATCGACGAACTGATGCCGCCGGCGGGCGGGCATGTGCTCGAAATCGGTTGCGGCACCGGGCGCAATCTGATCGCGGCGGCGCGTTGCTGGCCGGGGGCCCATTTTCACGGCATCGACATTTCGGAGGAAATGCTGAAGACCGCGCGCGCGGCGATTGCCCGTGCGGGGCTGGGGCGGCGCGTGAGCGTCGCGCAGGGCGATGCGACGGGATTCGATCCGCACAGCCTGTTTCGCGTCGACCGGTTCGACCGCATCTTCCAGAGTTATACGCTCTCGATGATCCCCGAATGGCAGGAGGCGATCCGCGAAGCCGCGCGTCATCTGTCGGCCTATGGATCGCTCCATATCGTCGATTTCGGGCAACAGGAGGACATGCCCGGCTGGTTTCGCGCGGCATTGCTTGGCTGGCTGGCGCGTTTCCATGTGTCGCCGCGCGCCCTGCTGGTCGACGCCGCGCGCGAAGTGGCGAACGATATGGGTGGGCGGCTTTCGGTGACGCGGCTCTATCGCGGCTATGCCTGGTCGCTCCGGATCGACAGGAATCCGCGCTAGCTCTTGCCAAGCGTCATGGCCTTTGCTCTTTTCGCGGAGGAGGCGCGATGACCGAAACGATCCTGCCGGCACAGCCGGGCGAGTTGGAGGCGGTCGCCGAAACGCTGGCACAGGCGTTTCAAACCGATCCGGCGCTGTCGTGGATACTGCCCGATCCCGATCATCGCGCGCGGGCGCTGCGTAGCCTGTTCCGGACGCTGGTTCCTGCCGACGTGCGCGCGGGTGTGGCGCTGCGCGCGTCGGGCGACGAAGCGGCAGCGCTGTGGCGGGCACCGGGGCAGGCGCATAGCGGTATGTTCGAGTTCCTGCGTACCGTCGTCCCGCTCGTCGCGACCTTCGGGGCCACCCTGCCACGCGGGCTGAAGGTGCAGGGCAGCATCGACGCGCATCGCCCGAAGGGGCGCTTCTGGTATCTCCATTATGTCGGCGTGCGTCCCGGGCATCAGGGGAAGGGGCATGGCGGTCGGATCATCCGTGCGCAAACGGGCGTCGCGGATCGTGACGGGCTGCCCTGCTGGCTGGAGACCGCGACGCCGGAAAATGTGCCGCTTTATCAGCGGCTGGGCTTTGTCACCGAGGTCGAATGGGACGTGCCCGGCGGCCCGCATTTCTGGGGAATGATGCGTCCGGCAGGCTGACGGTCAGGATGCCGGGCGCGTCGCGTTGAACGAAAAGTCGATATTGACGCCGGCGGCGATTGCGTCGGTCGCGGCCCATTCGCCCTGACCGACGCCAAAGGCGGTGCGGTCGATCCGCGCGGTCCCGGCAACGCGTGCGCGGTCGCCGTCGATGCGCAGCGTAAAGCGCAGCGTCGCGGGCTTTTTTACCCCGCGCAGATCGAGCGTGCCGCGCGCCTCATAGCGTTCGCCGCCAAGGTGGCGGACATCGTTGGCGGCAAAGACGGCCGACGGATGCGCGCCGGTGTCGAAGAAGTCGCTGCTCTTCAGCGAATCGTCGCGCTGTCCGTCGCCGGTGTCGGCCGAGGCGAGATCGACGGTCACGCGAATGGTCGATTTGGGCAGGTCGTCGGGGCTGAAGCGAATGGCGGCGCGCCAGCGGCTGAAGCGGCCGTCGATCGCCTCACCATTCCAGCGCGCGGTGAAGCCGAGCCGTCCGCCCGACGCGACGGTCCAGTCGGCGAGCGGCTGGGCCGCCTTTTCGGCTTCGGTTTCGATCTTGTCGGCTTCTTCGGGTTTTTCCTGCACGGTTTCGCCGGCGGGCGCGGCCGTAGGGGCAGCGACGAGGGGCGCGGTGGCGATTTCGGCGGCGGCGTGCGGCTTGTCGGCATGGACGATTTGCCCGGCGACCATCGCTCCGGCGACGAGCGCGACCGCGCCGATCGCGACGCCCACCGCCTTGCCCCTTGCGAAAGGGATCATCCGCTGAAGCTCGGGTTTGCCGAGCAGCCACTGATGCCGAAGTGCGCCCGCGATATGCAGCAGGAACAGGCCGATGGCGAGCCACGCCATCGCGCCGTGGATCGCCTCCGCCGGTTCATGCCAGATGCGGCCGACGGGGAGATGGGGCCAGGGGATGATCCCGAACAGCAGCGTCGGCACCTGTACCTTGGCGGTCGACACGAGCAGCCAGCCGGTGATCGGGCCGAGGATCATCACGAGATAGAAGAGCGCATGGACGGTGGCGGCGAGCGCGCGCGTCCAAGCCGGGCCGTCGGACGCGGGCGGACGCGCCGTGAACAGGCGGGTCGCCAGCCGCGCGAGGCTGAGCAACAGGATCGCGATGCCGACCGATTTGTGGAGCTGATAGCGCGCGAACAGTTCAGGGCTGTTATTCCCTTCGAGGGCCCAGCCGAGCGCGATCTGGAAGGCCAGCAGCAGCGCGATGAGCCAGTGAAGCGTGATCGCGGTGTAGCTATAACGCTGTGCTGGCATGACAATCTTTCGGAGTCGGGGAGGATGTTCGGCCATCATCCTATCCGGTCCCGCCGGTCTTGTCGAAGGACGTCCTAGTCGTCGAAGCCGACGAAGCGCACCGCGTCGTCGACGCTCTTGCGGTTCGACACGACGGCGTTTGCCGGGAAATCGGCGTCGGGCCAGCCCATCGCGACGCAGATCATGATCACCTGATCGTCGGGGATGCGCGCATGTTCGCGCACGACGGGGCTTTGCATGATGCCTTGGCTGTTGATCACGCAGCCGAGCCCGCGCGACCAGGCGGCATTGACGAGCGCGTTGGTGACGGCGCCGCAGTCGAAGGGGGCGATATCGCTGCCAAGCAGCACGCGGTCATAGGTCACGACGATGCTGACGGGCGCATCGAACTGGCGGAAACCGCGGAGCACCCAGTCCTGCCGCGCGTCCTTGTCGTCGCGCGCGATACCCATCGCGCCGAAGAGCTGTTTGGCAATCTCGATCTGGCGCGCGCGGTGGTCGTCGGCGATGCCGTCGAAGCGGCGAAATTCGCGGCTGTCGGGTTTGCCCGCAAGGATGCCGTCGGTGTTGCCCCGCCGGATCGCCGCGAGCGCGTCGCCGGTGACGACCGAGAAATTCCAGCACTGGTTGTTGAACGACGAGGGCGCACGCATCGCGACCTCGAGGATCTCCGCAATCAGTGCCTTGGGCACGGGTTTGTCGAGGAAGCCGCGGATGCTGCGGCGTCCGACGACGACATCGTCGAAACCCGGCTGGCCCATCAAGTCGCTTTGCATGGTTTGAGCGCCCTTATCGGCCGGGGAAGACGTCAGCGGATTCGGGGAAGCGCGGATCAAAAAAATAATAGGTGAAGTAACGTTTTGCCTCACCCGCTTTGGCGTTTGCTGCTGCTTTCTTGCGAGCGGCTTCTATGTAAACGTCCGGCACGGGCACCTTTACGGCGGCCGTCGAGCCGGATTTCGGATCGACTACTTTCTCGACGTTGAAGCCGGTAATCTGTCCTTGCGCATCGACATCGACGGCGAAAATCACCGAATAGACCCGGTTCCGATCCTTTGCGTCACTTTGAGTCGCAAGCGAAAGGCCAAGGCTAAGCGCCATGAAAAAGGCCAGGATGCGTATCACGCGGCCTTGCGCAGCTCCAGACGATCCCAGATTTCGACCAGTGCTTCGGTCAACTCACGCATCATCGCCTCGTCATGTGCCGGCCCCGGCGTGAAGCGCAGGCGTTCGGTGCCGCGCGGCACGGTCGGGAAGTTGATCGGCTGTACATAGACGCCATATTCGGCGAGCAGGATATCGCTGATCTTCTTCGCGCGCACCGGGTCGCCGACCATCAAGGGGACGATGTGCGTCGTCGAATCCATCACCGGCAGGCCAGCATCGCGGAAGCTTTGCTTGAGGTAAGCCGCGGCTTCCTGCTGCGCGTCGCGCTCGACGCTCGACGATTTGAGATGCCGCACGCTCGCAAGGACGCCCGCGACGAGCACCGGCGACAGGCTGGTCGTGAAGATGAAACCCGGCGCATAGCTGCGGATCACGTCGATGATATTCCTGTCGGCGGCGATATAGCCGCCCATCACGCCGAACGCCTTGCCGAGCGTGCCTTCGATGATCGTCACGCGGCTCGCGGCGTCGTCGCGGTCGGTGATGCCGCCGCCGCGCGGGCCGTACATGCCGACGGCATGGACTTCGTCGCAATAGGTGAGCGCGTTATACTTTTCGGCGAGATCGCAGATCGCGTGGATCGGGGCGACGTCGCCGTCCATCGAATAGACGCTTTCGAATGCGATCAGCTTGGCCGCGTCGGGATCGTCGGCGGCGAGCAGTTCCTCGAGATGCGCGAGGTCGTTGTGGCGCCACACGCGCTTTTCGCAGCCCGAGTTGCGGATGCCCGCGATCATCGACGCGTGATTGAGTTCGTCCGAATAGATGATGCAGTTCGGCAGCAGCTTGCCGAGCGTGCCGAGCGTCGCCTCGTTCGAGATATAACCCGAAGTGAAGAGCAATGCGCCTTCCTTGCCGTGCAGGTCGGCGAGCTCATGTTCGAGGTCGATATGATAATGGGTATTGCCGCCGATGTTGCGCGTTCCGCCCGAACCGGCGCCGACGTCGTGCAGCGCCTCTTCCATCGCGGCGATGACCTTGGGATGCTGGCCCATCGCGAGGTAGTCGTTCGAGCACCAGACGGTGATCGGCTTCGGCCCGTTGTGGCCGGCAAAGCAACGCGCATTGGGGAAAGCGCCCTTGTTGCGAAGAATGTCGATAAAGACGCGGTAGCGTCCTTCTTCGTGCAGCCGGTCGATCGCGCGTGCAAAAATATCGTTATAGTTCACGTCTCAGCCCCGCAGTCAGGTGCCAGTCCAGGCTCTTCGGCCGCTCCCCTCGGCGGCTATTAACACGCGGGCCAATAACGCCGAAAGGGCCCAAAGGCCAGTGCGAACGATTCGCAGCTGTGGGGCAAATTGTCTCATCCTCCGCGCGGGTAGCCGGGCACTGTGATCGATCGCACCGCAAAGTTGACGCGAACCCCTCAAGTTGCGAACCGTCCCCGGGTGAAGGAGAATATCGTTATGCGCCTCGCAATGATCGCCATCCTCTCGATTGCCGCGGTTGCGTCCGCGTCGCCTGCGCCGGCGTTCGCACCCGTGCCCTTCGAGGGGATGTGGAGGAGCTGCGAACCCTATCAGGGGTCCGTGATTTGTACGTACCGCATGCTCGTCCAGCGCGGCAGCCGGGTGTGCGGGGTCCAGCGCGACTTCGCGACCAACGCCTATTACGAGCATCGATTTGTCGGTACGGCGAAGGCGAATGTCGCGCATATCGAAAAGATTTGCGGCGATCCGGGGTCGGAGACCGATACTTATTGTGCCGGCCGGGCGCCCGATGGCGCGGAAAAGGTCGGCTGGGCTGCGTCGGATGAAAAGCTGTTCCTTTGCAACGGACGGCTGCTCGCCGCCTCGGGCGACGATGCAGCGAGTTGCACCGGCGTCTCGCGCCGCTCGGGATTGCCCCGCGTTCGCGCCGCGGGTGGCGACGGGCCGCAGCCCGACGACATCGCCTGGCTTGCTTCCTGTGCTGCCGGCGCAGAATGAATCAGATCGTCTCTATCGATCCGATGCCATAAGGGGCGAGTGCGGCGAGGGGCGGCGGAGGCCGCTCTTCGCTGCGCGTGAAAACGGCAACGCCGGGCATTGCCGTGGCTGGCCACGGCTGTCCCTCGGTCAGATGCGCGATGCGCCGTGCGATGCCTGCCGCGCCGTCGATCAACCGGACATGCGCGCCGGCGACCGCTTGCAGTTCATCCTGCAAGAGCGGGAAATGGGTGCAGGCGAGGACGATGACGTCCATATCGGTGCCGCCGGGCTGGTCGCGCAGGCCCGAGATGGCACGATCTATCGCAGGCCAGTTCGGTCCTTGACCGCGGAGTTTCGCCTCGGCTGCGGTGACGAGGCCGGGGCTGCCGTGACGGAGCACGGTCTTGCCGACCGCGAAACGCGCCGAAAGGTCATCGACATAGGGCTGGCGCACGGTCGCCTCGGTTCCGAGAACCCCGATCACCCCGCTCTTCGTCATCTCTGCCGCAGGTTTGATCGCCGGGACAGTGCCGACGATCGGCAGGTCGAGCGCGGCACGGACGTGCGCAAGAGCAATCGTCGAGGCGGTGTTGCATGCGATGACCGCAAGCCGCGGTTGATAGCGTTCGACGAGGCGCCCGAGAAGGGCAGGGACGCGCGCGGCAAGTTCTTCGTTCGTCTTCTTGCCATAAGGCAGGCCAGCGTAATCGGCGGCATAGACGATCGGCGCGGTCGGCAGCAGCGCGCGCGTCGGGCCAAGCACAGTGAGCCCACCAAGGCCGCTGTCGAAGAAAAGGATGGGCGCGTCGGGTGCGGGGTCGTGCATGGGTATCGCCTAGCAGGCGGCAGCGCTAGCTATCAAATCCATTTTGGCGGGGCCGGCTCCTAATCGATTGATTGCGTCGGCCAACATCGCCACATTAACCGAAACGGGGTGGAGCCGAAACGGAGCGGGGATTTTCATGACCTTATTTTTGCTGGTCGCTGTCGGCTATCTTCTCGGCTCGATCCCCTTTGGCGTCATCCTGACGCGCCTGTTCGGCGCGGGCGATTTGCGCCAGATCGGGTCGGGCAATATCGGTGCGACCAATGTGCTGCGTACCGGGCGCAAGGGGCTGGCGGCGGCGACGCTGGTTCTCGACGGCGCCAAGGGTGCGGTCGCGGTCGTGCTCGCGCGGCACTTCGTTCCAGAACTGGGCGACCATGCTGCGATGATCGCCGGTGCGGCCGCGATGATCGGCCATTGCTACCCTGTCTGGCTGCGCTTTCGCGGCGGCAAGGGTGTTGCGACGCTGCTCGGCCTCGCGCTCGCGCTGGCATGGCCGATCGGGCTGGTCTTTGCGGTGGTCTGGATCGGCACCGTGTTGCTCGCGCGCATCTCGTCGCTCGGCGGGATGCTGGGTGCGGTGTCGGCGCCGATCGCCGCGCTTGGCTTTGGTTATCCGGTCTATGCCGTCGGCCTGGCCGGACTCGCGGTGATCGTGCTGTGGCGGCATCGCGAAAATATCGCCCGGCTGCGCGCAGGGACCGAACCGCGGATCGGTGGCAAGAAGGACGCCGCGTGACACATGCCGAACGGCTCGCGCGGTTGCGGTTGATCCGCACGCCGCATGTCGGGCCGGTCAGTTGGCATCAGTTGATGCAGCGTTTCGGATCGGGCGAGGCCGCGCTCGCCGCCTTGCCCGACCTTGCGTTGCGCGGCGGGGCGGGGAAGGCGCGGCTCGCGCCCGCCGAAATCGCCGAACGCGAGCTGGAGCGCGCCGCGCAACTGGGCGCGCGGCATGTCTTCAGCGACGAGGATGATTATTCGCCGCTGCTGCGCGAGGTCGAGGGTGCGCCGCCCGTGGTCGTGGTGCGCGGCGACACCGCGATGCTGCGCCGTCCGTGCGTCGCGATCGTCGGCGCCCGCAACGCGTCGGCGGTCGCATGCCGCTTCGCCCGGCAGCTCGCCGCCGATCTGGTGGCGCGCGACATAACGGTCGTGAGCGGCCTGGCGCGCGGCGTCGATACGGCGGCGCATATCGGCGCGCTCGGCGGATCGACGGTCGGGGTGATCGCGAGCGGGATCGACATCGCCTTTCCGCCCGAGAATGCGGCGTTGCAGGAAAAGATCGCAAGCGACCAGTTGCTGGTTGCCGAACAGCCGCCGGGGGCCGAGCCGCTTGCGCGACATTTTCCCTCGCGCAACCGGATCATCGCAGGGCTGGCGCACGGGACGGTGGTGATCGAGGCGGCGCCGCGGTCGGGCTCGCTGATTACGGCGCGGCGCGCGGGCGATTATGGCCGCGAGGTGATGGCGGTGCCAGGATCGCCGCTCGACCCGCGCGCGCAGGGCTGCAACCTGCTGATCCGCGAAGGCGCGACGCTGATCCAGACGGTCGACGATGTGCTGGAAGCGGTCGGACCGATCGATGCACGGATGGTTCGTGAGCCGCCGTCGCGATATGCCGGCGCATCCGTGCCGATCGATGCGGGCGATGGCGAGCGCCGCGCGCTCGTGGACCTGCTGGGGCCGACGCCGGTCGCTGTCGACGAGCTGGTGCGACAATCGGGGCAGGGGGCGGCAACGGTGCAGCTGATCCTGCTCGAGCTTGAGCTGGCGGGACGCGTCGAGCGCCATGCCGGAGCAAAGATTTCACTCCTGTGATCGGCCGCATAGCGCGCTAACGCCCCGCAATACAACAGTTCATCGCGGTTCAGCCACGGTTCAGCGGCCGAGCGACAGGTTGATGATATTGTATCACATAGTGGAGAGTTTGATGATGCGAAGCCGGCTCATGACAGGTGTGACGATGGCTGCGGTGCTTGCATCGGCACCGGCGCCGATCCCGGTGGCGATGGCACGATCGGTACCGATGCCCGACCAGGGGTTTTGCCGGAATGCCGGCCCGCTGCCACAGATCGATCCGGAGGTCCGGCCGCAGCAGCAGGCGAACGGTGGCCGCAAGACGCATGGCGGCAGCGTGCGTGAACGGGCCGAAGAGATGGCGCCCGAAGCCTATCCTGCGGCGCCGTCGCCTGTTGTCGCACCCGAGCCTCCGATGTCGGCGCCGCCGCCCCCTCCACCGCCGCCGCCGCCGCCCGCACCGGTGTACGATGCCGCCGAGTCCTCAGAGGTTGTGGTGACCGGCGCGGCGCGCGCCAGTGAAAGCTCGGCGAAGATGGCCCCGCCGGCGCCCGGATCCTCCGCGGACTATGTCGCGCGGCCGTCGCCGGTGCCGCCACCGCGGCCCTATCCGCAACCGCAGCCGCAATCCGGCTTGCTGACCGCGGGCGAGCATGATGATCTGCTCAATCCCGAACTTTATGCCGCCTATGTCGGGCGTAGCGGCGACCTGGGGCAAGAGGTGCGCAGCTTGCCGCGCGTCGACACCACGCGCGTCGTGACGGTCAAGGTCAACGACCGCAACGGCCAGCCGATTCCCTTCGCTGATGTCGTCGTGACGTGCAGCGACGGCAACAGCATCACCATGGCGACGCAGGCCGACGGCAGCGCGGTGTTCTTCCCCGGCCTCGACCGGCTGAGCGAGCGCATCACCGTTTCGGCGCGCAAGGCGGGGCGGAACATCGCCGACGCGCGGCCTGTGCTCGTCTCCAACGCCGCGGGCGGCCAACTCGTCGGGCTCACCGCCAATCGGGCGGCAACGAAAGCGACGAAGCTCGACCTGATGCTGGTCGTCGACACGACGGGGAGCATGGGCGACGAGATCAACTATCTGCAGGCCGAACTGCGCTCGATCATCGGCGCGATCACTGCGAAGCATCGCGACCTCGATATCCGTATCGGCTTTGTCTTCTACCGCGACCTCGGCGACGATTATGTCACGCGCACGGTCGCGTTCGATCGCGACATCGGGCGCGTGCAGGGCGCGCTGGCGCGGCAGGATGCGAACGGTGGCGGCGATTACCCCGAAGCGATGGATCAGGCGATGATCCGTGCGGTCGGACAGGATTGGCGCCCCGATGCGGTGAAGTCGCTGCTGCTCGTCGCCGACGCGCCGCCGCACGACGACAAGTTCGGGCGGACCTGGGCGGCGGCCGAGGTTGCGCGTGCGAAGCGGATCCACATCACGCCGGTTGCCGCGTCGGGTGTCGCCGACAAGGCCGAATATGCGATGCGCGCGATGGCGGCGGCGACCCAGTCGCGCTACCTGTTTCTGACCGACGACAGCGGGGTGGGCAATCCGCACGCGCCGCCGGCCGTCGACTGTTATCTGGTGACCAAGCTCGACGCGCTGGTGCGCCGCGTGATCGACAGCCAGATCAGCGGCCGCCGGATCGAGCCCGAGGATCAGGAAATCATCCGCAGCGTCGGCAAATATGACGCCGGCAAATGCATCCTGCCCGCCGACTTCAAATGGCAGAACGGATAAGGCTCTGACGTCACGCCATTGACACACCCCCGCATCTGACCGATGCGGGGGCCGTGGGTTGCTTCGATTAACCTCTCTCTTCGGTCGGTGGGGTCGGCTGGCAGGGTGAGGGGTCGGAGGTAGGACCCATGAAGACATTGTTTTTGGCCGTCGCCGCGCTCGCGCTGATGGCTCATCCCGCCAACATCGCTGCCAAGGACGCCGAACCGGTGAAGGTCGCCGGCCCGGCGCATGCGAAAGGCGTTTCGACCGTCGCGATCGGCGCCTTCAACGTCGGCTTTATCTTTGAATCGATCGACCGCACCGCGGCATCGGGCGGGCTGATGGGCGCATTCGGCGGTACGACCAAGGCGAAGAGCGAACTTGTCGGCGTGACGCCCGAAATGATGCAGGCGATTGCCGATGCCGCCTATGCCGATTTCGTCGCGCAACTCTCCGCCGGCGGCTATTCGGTGCAGGCGGTGGGCGACCTGTTCGGTCATCCGGCGCTCGCGAAGACGAAGTCGCAGGCAGTGCCGCTCGATATCAACCTCGCGCTGGAAAAAGGGAGCAAGGGCAAGGCGACCTATTTCAAGCCGTCGGCGCTGCCGTCGCTGCTGATGATCCCGGGCGACTTTACGGGGTCCGGCATGAGCAGCATGGGGATCAACATGTCGGCGGGGCAGGCGGGCATGGCGCTCACCAACTATGCGCGCGAGGCTGGCGTCGGCGTGGTCGATGTCGTCTACCTGATCGACTTTTCGCAGCAGAAGCGCCCCGGCGCCTTCAGTTTCGGCGGGCTTCAGGTGAATAGCGCGTTGTCGGTCAGCGCCGATTATTCGCGCATCACGCTGATCGCGCCGAGCGGAAAACAGTCGGTGATCACGATCAAGGCACCGGTCGCGGTCGAGGGGGAGTTTGTCGAAAAGGCGGATGCATCGAGCGGGACCGACAAGGCGCTCCAGTCGGGCGCGAACGTCGCGGGCGGCCTTGCCGCCGTCGCGGGCTTTGGCGGGTTGCGCTTCGGCAAGACGCGCAAGTTCCAGTTCACCGCCAAGCCGGGCAATTATGAGGAGGGCGCGGCGAAAGCGGCGAGCCTCGCCAGCGCGATGCTGGTCGGGCGGCTCGGCGCGCTGCGTTGATCCTGATGACGGGCGGCGCGCCGTTATCCGCTTGACGCGGCGGTGGTGCGCCCGCCACACCCCGCGCCTGATACTCGGGCCACGGGGACAAGATGCAATTCGATGCCAGCCTTTTTGGTCCGGCGCTGCGGCGGATCGGGCAATTGATCGCTGCGATGCCGGCGACCATAGCCGTTGCGTGGTTGCTCGTCGCGTCGCTGGGCGTCATGTCCGACGCCAGCGTAAAGCTAGACATCGGACTCCAGTTGAGCGTCGCGATCGCCTATTGGGTGATCCTGACCGGGGTGCAGGTCTGGCTGACCGGCGAGGCGCTGACGCGGCTGGGCGCGGCGCCGACGCTCGGTGTCGCGCAGAGCCTCGGCGTTGTCCTGCAAGCGATTCTGATCGCGCTCGGGATAACGCTTGGCCTGCTGTTGCTGATCCTGCCCGGTCTCTACGTCGCGTCGCGCTGGTATCTCGCGGGGAGCATCCTGATCCTCGATGGAGGCGGGCGCCGCGCCGCGATGGAACGGAGCTGGCGGCTGCTGGAGGCGCATTGGCCGGCGGCGCTTGCCCTGTCGATCATCATGGCGGCCCTGTCGGTGGGGCCCTTCTGGCTTGCGGGCCATATGTCCGGTTTTTTCGGTGGCGAGGAATTCCTGATGCAATTCATATTGAATCTTTGCTCCTCAACCGGCATCGTCGGCGGGTATCTTGCGGCGGTTGCGCTGTTGACGGTGATCGAGCCGCCGACCCGCGAGCTTCAGAAAATTTTCAGTTGACGATCTCGCCAGCCGCGCCACCCTCGCGCGTACGTACGTAATAGTTTTCGGGGAACGAGTTTTTCAATGCAATTGGTGATTGTGGAATCGCCCGCAAAGGCGAAGACGATCGAGAAATATCTCGGTCGCGATTTCAAGGTTCTGGCGTCCTATGGCCATGTCCGCGACCTGCCGCCCAAGGACGGATCGGTCGATCCCGACGACGGCTTTGCGATGCAATGGCAGCTCTATCCCGACAAGGCGAAGCGGCTGAAGGAAATCCAGGACGCGGCCAAGGGCGCCGACCGCCTGATCCTCGCGACCGACCCTGATCGCGAGGGCGAAGCGATCAGCTGGCATGTGCAGGAATTGCTGCGCGCGAAGAAGGCGCTGCCGGCATCGGTCGATCGCGTGACCTTCAACGCGATCACGAAGCAGGCGGTGACCGACGCGATGGCGCATCCGCGCGAACTCGATACCGACCTGATCGACGCCTATCGTGCGCGCCGCGCGCTCGACTATCTCGTCGGCTTCACCCTGTCGCCGGTGCTGTGGCGCAAGCTGCCCGGCGCGAAGTCGGCGGGGCGCGTGCAGTCGGTCGCGCTGCGGCTGGTGGTCGAGCGCGAGCGCGAGATCGAGGCCTTTGTTGCGCAGCAATATTGGTCGGTCACCGGGCTGTTCGAAATGGGCGGTACGCCGTTCAAGGCGCGCCTTTCCCGATGGAAGGGCGACAAGATCGAGCGCCTCTCGATCACCAACGAAGCCGACGCACGCGCCGCCGAAGCCGATGTGAAGGCGGGCCATTTCACCGTCGATACGGTCGAAACGAAGCCGCTGACGCGCAACCCGCCGCCGCCCTTCACGACCTCGACGCTGCAACAGGAAGCGGCGCGCAAATTGGGCTTCTCGGCAAGCCACACGATGCGCATCGCGCAGGCGCTCTACGAGGATGGCGCGATCACCTATATGCGTACCGACGGTGTCCAGATGGACGGCAGCGCGATCAGCGCGGCCCGCAAGGCGATCGCGACGCGCTACGATGGCGGCTATGTCCCCGACCAGCCGCGTCAGTACCAGACCAAGGCGAAGAATGCGCAGGAAGCGCACGAAGCGATCCGCCCGACCGATTTTTCGAAGGATAAGGCGGGGAGCGGCGATCATGCGCGGCTATACGAGCTGATCTGGAAGCGTGCGCTCGCGAGCCAGATGGCGTCGGCACGGCTCGAACGCACGAGCGTCGATCTGTCCGACGGCACCGGCAAGACGGTGATGCGTGCGACGGGGCAGGTCGTGAAATTCCCTGGCTTTCTCGCGCTCTACGACGAAAGCCGCGACGATGCGGGCGACGATGACGACGCGCGCCTGCTGCCCGCGATGGCGAAGGGCGACGCACCGGCGAAGACCGGCGTCGAGGTCGAGAGCCACGAGACGCAGCCGCCGCCGCGCTATTCGGAAGCGAGCCTCGTCAAGAAGATGGAGGAGCTCGGCATCGGGCGCCCGTCGACCTATGCGTCGATCCTGCAGGTGCTGAAGGACCGCGCCTATGTGACGGTCGAAAAGAACCGCTTCATCCCCGAGGAAAGCGGGCGATTGCTGACGGCGTTCCTCGAACGCTTCTTCGAACGCTATGTCGGTTACGACTTCACCGCCGGGCTCGAGGAAGAGCTCGACGACGTCTCGGGCGGCCGCGCGCAATGGCAGGCAGTGCTCGAACGTTTCTGGCGCGATTTCAAGCCGCGCACCGGCGAGGTGATGGAGCAGAAGCCGTCGGAGATCACCGCGGCGCTCGACGAGTTCCTCGGCCCCTATCTCTTCCCCGACAAGGGCGACGGCAGCGACCCGCGCCTCTGCCCCAATTGCGGCACCGGGCGGCTGGCGCTGCGCGGCGGCAAATTCGGGCCTTTCATCGCGTGCAGCAATTATCCCGATTGCAAATATACGCGAAAATTTGCGCAGCCGGGTGGTAGCGACGGCGCCGATACGGGGCCCGAGACGCTGGGCAACGACCCCGAAAGCGGGCTGGAAGTCACGAAGCGTAGCGGGCGCTTCGGGCCGTATATCCAGCTCGGCGACGGCAAGGAGGCAAAGCGCTCGTCGATCCCGAAGGATATCCCGGGCGAGGATTTCGACCTCGATTATGCGCTGCGGCTTTTGAGCCTGCCGCGCGAGGTCGGGGTGCATCCCGAAAGCGGCAAGCCGATCATGGCGGGGCTGGGGCGCTATGGCCCCTATCTGCTCCACGACGGCAAATATGCGAAGCTGACGGGCACCGCCGAAATCTTTGACATCGGCATGAACGCTGCGGTCGTTCGCATCGCCGAGGCTGCTGCGGGCGGCGGGCGCGGGCGGACCAAGGCCGAGCCGCTCAACACCTTCGGCCCGCATCCGACGAGCGGCGGCGAGATGAAGCTGATGGAGGGGCGCTTCGGTCCTTACGTGACCGACGGCACGACCAATGCGACGCTGCCCAAGACCGCCGACCCTGCAACGCTCACGCTCGAAGAGGCGATCGCGCTGATCGACGCGCGCGCGGCGAAGGGGCCGGCGAAGGGCAAGAAGAAGGCCGCACCGAAGAAGAAGGTTGCGGCAAAAAAGCCTACGGCCAAGAAGGCACCGGCAAAGAAGAAGGCTGCGGCCGAATAGCGTTAACGCACGGCGTTTGCGCAGCAGAAGAGCCGTGATAGGGTGGCGCATCGGGAGGTCTTTCGATGCGCCATTTCTATGCCGTAATCCTGCTCGCCATCCTGTCTGCGCTGTCGCCGCCCGCTGCGGCACAGCCATCGCGCTATCTGATCTCGGCTCAGCCGATGACCGACACGCCGCCCGGAACGCAAGCGTGGCGCGTGCAATATTGGACCACGAACGGGAGCGGCCAGCGCCTAGCGGTCACGGGCGTCGTCGCTGCGCCGATGGAAGCGATCCCGCCGCGCCCGCGCCGTGTCATCGCCTGGACCCACGGCGCATGGGGCGTCGCCGAAAAATGCGCGCCGTCGCTCAGCCCGAACTTCTTTGAATATTCGGCGGGGATGAACGCGGTTCGCAGCGGCTATGTCGTCGTCGCGCCCGATTATATCGGGCTTGCCAGCCAGACGATGCATCCGTTTCTCGTCGGACAGGATACCGCGAACGCCGTGCTCGACGCCGTGCGGGCGGCGCGTGAGATTCCGGGTGCAGCGGCAGGGAGCAGCTTCGCCGTCTGGGGTGAATCGCAGGGCGGCCACGCCGCCTTGTGGACGGCCGTGCAGGCGCGCTCCTATGCGCCCGACCTGACGTTGGTCGCCACCGCCGCAGCGGCGCCGCCGACCGACCTGGGCGCCAACCTCGCGCAGGGGAGCGACAAGAATGCGCGCGCGCTGCTGCTCTCCTTCGCGCTCCACAGCTGGTCGACCCTCTACGATTTCTCGCTCGACAGCATCACCAACCGGACCAATCAGGGTATCATCCGCCGGCTGTCCGAGAATAATTGCGTCAGCTTCAACAAGAAGCCGAAGCTCGGTACCATCCTCGGCATCCTGACCATCGCCCGCGCGACGAAGAACAAGGATATCGCGAAGATCGAACCCTTTGCCTCGTTCGAGCGCGCCAACAGCGTCGATCCGGCGCGCGTTCCGGGGCCGTTACTCATTGCGCAGAGCAGCAAGGACACGATCGTCGCCCCCGCGGTCACGCGCAAGTTCGCAAAGGCAGTGTGCAAACGCGGAACCCCAACGCGCTGGATCGACATGACGGGCGACCATGGCGCGAGCGCAAAGGACAGCGCGCAGGAAACGATCGGCTGGATCACTTCGCGCTTCGACGGCAATCCGCCGCCGAACGATTGCCGACGGATCTGATTCCAAGCGTCCGAAAGCGGGGCAGGGGATGCGCATTTTCCGTTACGGTTGCGCCGGCATTCATGATAGCTTTCCTCTCCCGATAACAGGGATTTGGGAGAGCGGACATGGCAAGCTTCAAATTCTTCCACGCATCGTTGACCACGCTGGCGCTGCTGGCGACCGCCGCGCCGTTTTCGGCCTTCGCGCAAGATGTCGCGCAGGACGATGATGAGAGTCTCAGCGAGGTCATCGTCACCGGCACGCGCATTCGCCAGGGCGGTGCACAGGATATCCAGCATTTCCGTTCGATGGCGCTGACGGCGACGACGCTGCCACGCCCCGAATCGCTGACGGTCGAAGGACTGATGGGCGATCATGATCTGACGCTCCCGTCCACGGCGGCGTGCGCAAAACTGTTTTGCCTGAACGTGCAGTCGATGGCGGCAAACCTGCCGACGCGGCCCGACGACCGGCTGTTCGTGGGGCTGGCTTTCGACAGCAATGTCGATGCCGACAAGCTGAAGCGCGGCCCGACGAGCGTTATGGCCGTCGTCGACCGGTCCGGGTCGATGTCGGGTAATCCGATGACCAATGTGAAAGCGGCGCTGCATGCGCTGGTCGATCAGCTTGGTGCGCAGGACCGGCTGGGCATCGTCATCTATGGCGATGATAGCAAGGTGCATTTGCAACCCACCGCTGCGAGCGGTGACAAACAGGCGTTGCACGACGCCATCGACGCGATCGAGATCATGGGATCGACCTATATGGAGGCGGGTCTCAAGCTCGGCTATGACGCCGCGTTCAAGGAAGCCGGATCCTTTGACGGCGCAGTCCGCATGATGCTGTTCACCGACGAACAGCCGAACGTCGGCCGTACCGACGCCGCCAGTTTCATGGGCATGGCCGAGGAAGCGTCGCGGAAGGGTATTGGCCTGACCACCATCGGGGTCGGGGTCCAGTTCGACGGCAGGCTGGCGACCAAAGTGTCCAGCGTTCGCGGCGGCAACCTCTTCTTCGTCGACGGTCCCGGAAAGGGCGGCGAACTGATGGGGAAGGAATTTCGCAACATGGTAAGCGAGGTCGCGCATGATCTGGTGATGACGCTCGCCCCGCATCCGGGATACAAGATCAGCGGCGTGTTCGGCGTGCCGGACGGGATGATGAGCGAAGGGCGCGACGGCGCCGTTGCAATCACCATTCCCTCGGTATTCCTGTCGTCGAACGGCGGTGGCATCTATGCCTCGCTGGCCAAAGCCGACCGCCGGGCAAACCTGCCGGCCGCCACGCTGGACGGTCAGGCGCCGCTGATGGATGTGCGGCTCAGCTATGTCAGCGCGCTCGATGGCGGCAAGCATAACGATGCCGTGAGCGTCGGGGCGCCTTCGGATGCTCCGCACAAGAATCTGCGCCTCGCACAGATATTGATCGACGAATATGTATCGCTGAACGCCGCGACGCGCGCTTTCCATCATGACGGCAACCCGAAGGCAGCCTTTGCGCTGCTTGACGGTATCAACAACCGGCTGACGGCGGTCGATTTCGCTGATCTGAAGAATGAAGTCGAACTCGTCGGCACGATGCGCGGCAAGGCGGCGATCTACGCCGGTTATGCCGGTGAGGCGCCGAAGACCATGCAGCCGCTGGCGGCTGTCGGGTCAAACGCTCCGTCGCCGGTCGCATTCGTCGCTGTCGCAGAAGACGACCCGGTGATGCTGGAATTGCAAGCGATTCAACCGATGCGTGTGATCGGCAAATGGCGCGTCGTGTCGCTGGATGGGGTCGAAGATCTGTCGCGCGGCGATACGGTGGAGTTCACCGAGGACGAGGAATTTATCACCTATTTCCAGCGTCCTCTGCGCGGTGAAGGCGAAATGTATCAGGATTTCCAGATCAACGAGAAGGAAATCTATGTCCCCGACGGCGATCTGCGCGTGCGCTATTGGGTCGACGGCGATCGGCTGCGGATGCGGTCGAGCGACGGAAAGGTACGGATCACGCTGGTTCGCGAAACGACGAGTTGAGGTAGGCGGCGCCTTCGGGCGCCGTCCTCAATCGACCCAGTCGAGCCCCATGTCGCGATAGACGCTGCGGTCCTCGTCCCAATTTTCCTTCACCTTGACGTGCAGGAACAGGTGGACCTTGCGGCCCATCAATTCGGTCAGTTCGGCGCGAGCGCGGGCACCGATTTCCTTGATGCGCGCGCCGCCCTTGCCGAGCACGATCGCGCGCTGGTTGTCGCGTGCGACGAAGATTTGCTGGTGAATTTCGGCGCTGCCGTCGGGACGCGTCTTGAACAGCTCGGTCTCGACGGTCGACTGATAGGGCAGTTCCTCGTGGAGCTGGCGATAGAGCTGCTCGCGCGTGATTTCGGCCGCCAGCATGCGTTCGGGCGCATCGCTGACCTCGTCCTCGGGGAAATGCCACGGACCTTCGGGCATCAGTTCGGCGAGATGCGCCTTGAGTTCGGGCACGCCGTCGCCGCTGCTGGCCGAAATGAAGAAGGTTTCGTCGAAGGCAACCCGGGCGTTGAGGTCGGTCGCGATGGTGAGCAACTTGTCCTTCTTGGTCAGGTCGACCTTGTTGAGCACCAGATATTTCTTTTCGGGGCGGTTCGCGATGCCTTCGAGTACGCGCTCGACGCGGCCCGTCAGTTTCGCCGCGGCGTCGACCATGACGAGGATCGCTTCGGCTTCCTCGAGGCTGCCCCAGGCGGCGGCGACCATCGCGCGGTCGAGCCGGCGCGTCGGCGCAAAAATGCCGGGCGTATCGATCAGGACGATCTGGGCTTCGCCGTCCATCGCGACGCCCATCAGGCGCGTGCGTGTCGTCTGTGCCTTCGGACTGACGATCGCGACCTTCTGGCCGACGAGCGCGTTGACGATCGTCGATTTGCCCGCATTGGGCGCGCCGACGACGGCGACAAATCCGCAGCGGTGGGTCATGGTTTCATTCCTTCAAGTTCGGCGAGCAGCGCCGCCGCTGCGGCCTTTTCGGCCGCCTGTTTCGATGCGCCCTCGGCTTCGGCGCGGGCGAGCTTGCCGACGCTCACCGCAACGCGAAAGCGCGGCGCATGGTCGGGGCCTTCGCGCGACACGATCTCATATTCGGGCGGGCGTCGCTTGCGCGCCAGCGCCCATTCCTGGAGCGCCGCCTTGGGATGTTTCGGCGCGGCCTGCTGCCCGTCGATCATCTCGTTCCAGTGCGCCAGGATGAAGCTGCGTGCGGCATCGGCGCCCTTGTCGAGCCAGAGCGCACCGATCAAGGCCTCCATCGCGTCGGCGGCGATATTGTCGCTGTAACGCCCGCCATCGTTGCGCGCCTGCGCGCCAAAACGGATAAGCCCGGTCAGGTCGAGCTTGCGCGCGACTGCGGCGCAAGTCGCGCCCGATGCCAGCACGTGCAGCCGGGACGACATCTCGCCCTCGCTCGCCATCGGAAAGCGGGTGTAGAGTTCGGCCGCGATCACGAGCCCGAGCACGCGATCGCCGAGAAACTCGAGCCGCTGATAATCGGCGCGTCCGGTACTGCCATGCGTCAGCGCCAAGTCGTAGAGCGCCGGATCGCCCGGAGCGTCGCCGATGATGCCGGCGAGCGCCCCGGTATCGAGCGCGTCGTTCAAAAACCGTCCCCGATGCGGCTCCAGCGCGCGGCGGTGAACCAGCTGATCGGGTTGAACCAGCTCGCGGAGCCGTCGGTCGAGAACATGCCGACGAGCGCGTGGCCGACGAGGTTTTCTTCGGGAACAAGGCCGATGCCCTGATTTTCCATCGCGGGGAAACGGCTGTCGGCGCTGCGGTCGCGATTATCGCCCATCAGGAACAAATGGCCTGCGGGAACGGCGACGAGCGGGGTATTGTCCTCGGGGATGTTGGTGATGTCGAGGATTGCATAGCTTTTACCGCCGGGCAGCGTTTCCTTGAACTGTTTGTAGCGGCACTGGCGCTGGCCGTCGGCAGCGACCTCTTCGAACTCCATCGAGTAGCAAGGCAGCGTGCCCGTCGCGCGCGACGCGTCGATCATGTTCTGGGTGACCGGGATGACGAGGTCGGGCATCGCTTCGCGCTTCAGCGGGGTGCCATTGAGCCAGACGATGCCGTCCTTCACCTGCACGCTGTCGCCGGGCAGGCCAATGACGCGCTTTATATAATCATTGTCGTTGACCGGCGGCGCCTTGAACACGACGACGTCGCCGCGTTCGGGTGTGCGCGGGAAAATACGGCCCGGGATCAGCGGCACGCTGAACGGCAGGCTGTATTTCGAATAGCCATAGGCCATTTTGTTCACGAGCAGATAGTCGCCGATCAGCAGGCGCGGCTGCATCGATTCCGACGGGATGTTGAAGGGCGACAGGAAAAAGCTGCGGAAAATCAACACCGCGATTGCGAGCAGGGCGAGGAAGCGGACGGTGTCGACCGCTTCTTCCTTGGCCGACACCGGTGCCGGGGTGGGGGCGGGCGGCGCGGGCTCGGTCGGGGGCGTCACATCGGCGGTAAAGCTGGCATTGGTCATGCCGCGGCATTGGCTATGAATAGGTTGCCACGTCAAGCAAATATCGGCGGACGGCACTGGCGCCCGGGGGTACGGGGGCCTAGAGAAAATCGGAAGATTCACTCCTTCGAGGACAGATGCGCATGACGACCGCTCCGCAGGCCTGGCAGGCCCTTTCCGACTGGCAGCCGCAAAAGCTGACCGATCTGGTCGCGGCCGATCCGCAAAGGCGGCTGCAGGCGCTGGTGCGGAGCGTCGCCGATATCCGTTTCGATTTCGCCAAGACGCATCTCGACGATGCCGCGATTGCAACGCTGTCGGATCTTGCGGCGGCGCAGGATTTCGACGGGCGCCGCAAGACGCTTTTTGCCGGCGGCATCGCCAACCCGACCGAGGGCCGCGCCGCCGAACATAGCGCCGAACGTGGCGACGGAGCGCCGGAATCGGTGCATGTCGCGCAGGCGCTGCATCAACGGATGCGGATGATGGTCGATGCGATCGAGGCGGGCGCGTTCGGGGAGATCCGCCACCTGCTGCATATCGGTATCGGCGGATCGGCACTCGGCCCCGATCTGCTCGTCGACGCGCTCGGCCGCCACAGCGATCGTTACGACGTCGCGGTGGTATCGAATGTCGACGGCGCGGCGCTCGACGAAGCCTTTGCGAAGTTCAGCCCCGAACACACGCTTGTCGCCGTCGCATCCAAGACCTTCACGACCACCGAGACGCTGCTCAACGCCAGTTCTGCACTGCAATGGCTGGGCGAGGCGGGCGTCGAAGATCCGCTCGGCCGCTTTATCGCGCTGACCGCCAAGCCCGAGCGCGCGATGGAATGGGGGATCGACGAAACGCGCATCCTCCCGTTCAACGAAACCGTCGGCGGACGCTATTCGCTCTGGTCGTCGATCGGCTTCCCGGCGGCGCTCGCGCTTGGGTGGGATGCCTTCGCCGACCTGCTCGAAGGCGCGGGGGAGATGGACCGTCATTTCCGGCTGGCCGACAGCGCCGACAATATCTGCCTGCTCGCGGCCTTTGCCGACCAGATCTATGCCAACCGCCTCGGTTGCCAGACGCGCGCGGTGTTCGCTTATGACGAGCGGCTGCGCCTGCTTCCCGACTATCTGCAGCAACTCGAAATGGAATCGAACGGCAAGTCGGTGACCTTCGACGGACAGCCGCTCGCGCAGCAGACCGCGCCGATCACCTGGGGCGGTGTCGGCACCGACGCGCAGCATGCGGTGTTCCAGTTGCTCCATCAGGGCACGCACTTGACCCCGGTCGAGTTCGTCGTTGCGCGCGAACCCGATCATCTGCTCGACGATGCGCACCACGAAACGCTCGTCGCCAACTGCATTGCGCAGGGCGCGGCGCTGATGACGGGGCGTGCGAGCGAGGACGGTGCACGCAATTATCCCGGCAACCGTCCCTCGACGACGATCCTGCTCGATCAGGTGACGCCGCGCAGCCTTGGTGCGCTGATTGCCTTTTACGAGCACCGCGTCTTTGCCAATGCCGTGCTGCTCGGGATCAACCCGTTCGACCAGTTCGGGGTCGAGTTGGGCAAGGAGATGGCGAAGGGGCTGGCCGAAGGCACGGTCGAGTTCGACGCGGCGACGCAGGCGCTGATGCAGGCGGCGCTCGGCGACTGAGGCCGCGCCGCTGTCACTGAACGCAAATTTCGATTGGCAAGCTGCGCCCGTGTAACCACATAGGCGCCGGGCGCGAATGCCTGCCTGTCCAATTCAGGGGTTTTCCATGAGCGATTTCGACTATGATCTCTTTGTCATCGGTGCCGGTTCGGGCGGCGTCCGCGCCTCGCGCATTGCGGCGTCGCACGGCGCACGCGTTGCGGTAGCCGAAGAGTATCGGGTCGGCGGCACTTGCGTCATTCGCGGGTGCGTGCCCAAGAAGCTGCTCGTTTATGGCGCCCATTTTGCCGAAGATATCCACGATGCGCGCAAGTTCGGCTGGGACGTGCCCGATTGCAAATTCGACTGGCCGGTACTGCGCGACAATGTGCTCGCCGAGGTCGACCGGCTCGAAGGCCTTTATGGCCAGACGCTCGACAATCACAAGGTGACGGTCCTCAGGACGCGTGCGACGGTTGTCGGTCCGCAGAAGGTGCGGCTCGCCGACGGGACCGAACTCACTGCCGAGCGCATCCTGGTCGCGACGGGCGGCTGGCCGCATGTTCCCGAATTTCCGGGCAGCGAACATGCGATCACCTCGAACGAGGTCTTCCATCTCGAAACGCTGCCGAAGCGGGTCGTGATCGCGGGCGGCGGCTATATCGCCAACGAGTTCGCCGGCATCTTCAACGAATTCGGCAGCAAGGTGACGATCGTCAATCGCGGCGACACGATCCTGCGCGGTTATGACGAACAGATCCGCGACCGGCTGCTCCAGATTTCGATGACGAAGGGCATAGATTTCAAGTTCAACGCACCGTTTCGGTCGATCGAAAAGAATGACGACGGATCACTGACCGTCCATCTGGAAGGCTGCGAGCCGATGCAGGCCGACGCGGTGCTGGTTGCGGCAGGGCGCGTGCCGAACAGCCGCGGCATCGGGCTCGAAGAGGTCGGCGTCAAACTCGACAAGGACGGTGCGATCAAGGTCGACGAACGCAACCAGTCGTCGGTGCCGAGCATCTTCGCGGTCGGCGACGTCACCAACCGCATCCAGCTCACGCCCGTGGCAATCCGCGAGGGGCAGGCTTTCTCCGACACCTTCTATGGCGGCAAGCCGACGGTGGTCGACTATCAGAATGTCCCGAGCGCGGTGTTCAGCCACCCGCCGATCGGGGCGGTCGGGATGACCGAGGCCGAGGCGCGCAACAAGCTCGGTTCGATCCGCGTCTACACCAGCGATTTCCGCGCGATGAAGAATGTCCTCGCGGGCCGCAACGAGCGCGCGCTGTACAAGATGATCGTCAATGCGGCGACTGACCAGGTCGTCGGGCTGCACATGATTGGCCCCGACGCGCCCGAAATCCTGCAAGCCGCCGCCATCGCCGTAAAGGCCGGGCTGACCAAGGCCGATTTCGACGCGACGGTCGCGCTGCACCCGAGCATGGCCGAGGAACTGGTGCTTCTGAAATAGGATCCGATACGCTATCTTCCTGCCGAACGGGACGGGAGGCGCGCATGGCGGGTAGGGCACTGGTCACCGGGGGCAGCGGCTATATCGCGGGCTTCCTGATCCGGCAGTTGATCGACAATGGCTGGTCAGTGAACACGACCGTTCGCAGCCTCAAGCGCGAGGGCGAGGTTCGCGGCTGGCTGAACATCGACAACGCCAGGCTGCATTTCTTCGCTGCCGATCTGGAAAATGATGCGGGCTGGGCAGAGGCGATGGCGGGTTGCAGCCGCGTCGCGCATGTCGCTTCGCCCTTTCCGCTCGATGTGCCCAAACATGCCGACGAACTGGTGATCCCGGCGCGCGAGGGCGCGCTGCGGGCGTTGCGTTTTGCAAGATCCGCGGGAGTCGGGCGTTTTGTCCTGACCTCGTCGATGGCCGCGATCGCCTATGGGCACGGCAAGGGGCGCGACATCTACAATGAGGCCGACTGGACCAATCTCGATAATCCCGAGGTCATGCCCTATCCGCGCTCGAAAACCGTCGCCGAGCGCGCCGCACGCGACTGGATGGCGGCCGAGGGCGGCGATATGGAGTTTGCGTCGGTCAATCCGGCGGCGGTATTCGGGCCCTTGCTGTCCGACGATCTGTCGACGTCGATCGAGCTGGTTAAGCAATTGCTCGAGGGCAAGGTGCCGATGTGCCCCGATGTAGGTTTTGGCATCATCGATGTGCGCGACGTCGCCGACATGCATTATCGTGCGCTGACAGTCGACGGCATCCGCGACGATCGCTTCGTCTGCTCCGGCCCCTTCCTGAAGTTCGTCGAAGTCGCGGACATATTGACCGCGAACCTCGGCGAGCAGGCGCGCAAGGTGCCGACGCGCCGGATGCCCGACTGGCTGCTCAAGACGCTTGCGATCTTTCGGCCCGAGCTCAAGCAGGTGGTCGCCGAACTCGGTAATGTCCGCGGCGGCGACAGCAGCCATGCGATAGAGCGGCTCGGCTGGACGATGCGACCGCCCGAGGAAGCGATCCTCGCGACGGCGCATAGTCTGATCGAGCGTGGGATCGTGAAGGTCTAGGCGATCGTCGGAACGATCCCGCCCTCGGCGCGGATCGCGGCGCCGTTGGTGACTGCGGCGAGCGGGCTCGCGAGATAGGTCACCATGGCGCCGATCTCGTCGGCTTCGATCAGGCGGCGGATCAGCGACAGCGGGCGGAGTTCCTCGAAAAAGGCCTTTTCGCGCTCGGCCTCGGGGGCGTAGGGGTTCGATACGACCGACCGGATGAAGTCGGTGATGCCTTCCGACCGCGTCGGCCCCGGCAGCACGCTGTTGACGGTGACGCCGGTGCCCCTCGTTTGCTCGGCGAGGCCGCGTGCGATCGTGAGCTGCGCGGTCTTGGTCATGCCGTAATGGATCATCTCGGCGGGCGGCAGCAGGCCGCTTTCGCTGGCGATGAAGATCACGCGGCCCCAGTTGTTTTCGAGCATCTTCGGGAAATAGTGCCGCGACAGCCGCGCGCCGCTCACCACATTGACCTCGAAGATATTGTGCCAGTCGGCGTCGCTGATTTCGGCAAAGGGCTTAGCTTCATAAATGCCGAGATTGTTGACGAGGATGTCGGTGTCCCGGACCGCGGCGATGAGCGCTTCGGCGCCTTCGGCGGTGGCCGGATCGGCGAGAACGGCGCGGATCGTGCCCGATTTCGCCAGTTCGGCAGCGGCTTCGTCCAGTTTCGCCTGATTGCGTCCGGTGATGACGACGTCGACGCCTTCCTCGGCGAGGCGTTTGGCAATCGCGAAGCCGATGCCGGCGGTCGATCCGGTGACGATGGCGGTCTTGCCTTTGAGTTTCAGGTCCATGACGGAGTTCCTTTCACGACTTTGTGCTTGTTCGATGCAGCGAAGATAGCGTCGCGCCTTATTGTTGATTAGAATGCGCTTCATCATTTCAGTGATGATTCAAAATCAGGAATGGCGATGGATAACCGGTTCGGCGATATCGAGACGTTTCTGGCGGTGGCGAACGGCGGCAGCCTTGCGGCGGCGGCGAAGACGTTGCGGCTCACACCCTCGGCGGTGAGCCGCAGCATCGCCCGGCTCGAGCAGCGCCTTGGCGTCACGCTGATGCGCCGCACGACGCGGTCGCTCGCGCTGACGGCCGAGGGGCAGGCCTATCGCGAGCGGATGAGCGTGCTGCTCGCCGACATTGCGAGCGTCGAGGCAGGGCTGGGATTGGAGGGGCAGGGGCCGCGCGGGCTGCTCCGCATCAACGCGTCGCCGTCGATCGGCACGATGGGGCTTCTACCGATCCTGCCGCGCTTTACCGCGCGCTATCCCGATATCACCATCGACCTGGCGCTGTCCGACGCGATCGTCGATCTGGTCGAAGAGCGCGCCGACGTTGCGATCCGCATCGGGCCGCTGCGCGACACGAGCCTGCGCGCCAAGAAGCTGGGACATAGCCGCATGCTGCTGGTCGCCAGTCCGGACTATCTGGCGCGGCGCGGGACGCCGCTAACGCCCGACGATCTGGATAGGCATGATTGCCTGCGATTCAGCTTTCGCCGTTCGGTCGACAGCTGGCCGTTTCGCGTCGGCGGCAGGATCGTCCAGCGCCCCGTCCACGGCAGCTTTTTCGGCAATTCGGGCGAGGTCGTGCGCCAGATGGCGGTCGCCGGCGGCGGCATCGCGCGGCACGGCCATTTTCACGTCGCGCAGGACCTGAAGGCAGGGCGACTTGTCGAGGTGCTGCCCGATTTCAATCCCGGCGATGGCGAGGATATCCATGCGCTCTACGCGCCCGAGGATCGCGCTGCAGCCCGCATTCGCGCTTTTCTGGACTTCCTCGATGCGGAGCTGGCGGTCGACGGCTAGCCGATCCGGTACGGCACGACGTCGCGCCGGTCGGGATCGACGAGGATCGGGCGGTCGCTGGGCGGGAAGGCGCGCTGGTCGCAATCGTCGCGCGGGCAGATGCGGCACGACGATCCGATGCGTGTTGCCGCTTGCGGCGCCGCGACATCGACGCCGTCGGCATAGACGAAATCGGCGGCATATTGCGCCTCGCATCCCAGGGCGACGGCGTAGCGACGGGGCGAGCGTGCATAGCTGCCCGACGGTTTCACCAGCCCTTTCGCCATCGAGACATAGCGCAGGCCATCGGGCGTTTCGGCGAGCTGGAACAGGATGCGATCGGGGATCGCGGCCGCTTCGTGGACGATCCACAACGGGCATGCGCCGCCGAAGCGCGCGAATTGCAGCCGGGTGGCGCTGTGCCGCTTGGTGATATTGCCCGCCATGTCGACGCGGCAGAAAAACATCGGGATACCGCGCGCGCCTGGACGCTGGAGCGTCGACAGGCGGTGACACGCCTGCTCGAAGCTGACCCCATATTCGAGGCGCAGACGGTCGAGATCGTGTCGCACCGCGCGTGCGCTCGCCCGAAAGGGAGCGTAAGGCATCAGTACCGCCCCCGCGGCATAGTTGGCTAGGCCGACATGCAGCAGCTGACGCGCGGCGGCGGTGCGTAGCGGCGACGCTTCGACGACCGCCGCAATCTCGTTTGCAAGAGCCAGCGCGGCGAGCTGGTGCGCCAGCTGGAAGCGGCGCGTCTCCGCCGGCTGCGACGGGTCGATCACCAGATGGCGCATCGTCGCGTCGAAATCTCGCAGCGCCTGTGCCTGTCGATAGACGATCGAGATACCTAGCGCGTCGCGCAGCCGGCGCTCGATCGTCTCGATCGCGGGCGACGGGTCGCGACCCCGCAATTGCGCGGCGAGCGTCTCGGCGGCGCGGTCGATGCTGTCGACATAATTGCCCGCGTCGTGGAACCAGTCGCGTACCTCTTCCCACGGCAGGCGGCTGCCCTCGGCTGTGCCGCCGGTCAGCGCCTCGTCGATGATCTGCAGCCGCTGACCCGCGCGGCGATAGGCGGCGTGGAGCGCGACGAACTGGTCGGCGAGCTGCGGTTGCTGGAGCGCGGCGCGTTCGAGCTGTTCGGGGGGCAGGGGCGAGGTGGCGAACAGCGGATCGGCCACAGCCTCGCGCAGCGCGGCCGCACGGCGGTCGCCGGCGTCGGCGGCGACCTCTTCCCATTCGAGCGGGAAGAGTTTTTGGAGGCGGTCGAGGAGCGCCGGCGTGAGCGGGCGGTCGTCATGCTCGATCTGGCTGAGGTAGGAGGCCGAGATGCCGAGCTGGCCCGCGAAGTCGGCCTGCCGGATCGCGCGGGTTTCCCGAAGTTGGCGAAGTTGTCGCCCAGCGTAGAGGCGCGTTGGCTGCATGGCGCGCAGGCTACTTTGCAAATATCGACTTTGCAACTTTGCAAATTCGCATTTGCATCAGAGCGCCGACGGAGGCAGACGGCGCATTCGAGACACAATCGGAGAGCCGCATGTCCGCCAATATCGCCGAAATGGAACGCCGCCGCGCCGCCGCCCGCCTGGGCGGCGGGCAAAAGCGCATCGATGCGCAGCATGCCAAGGGCAAGCTGACCGCGCGCGAGCGGCTCGACGTGCTGCTCGACGAAGGATCGTTCGAGGAACTCGACACCTATGTCGAGCATGATTGCGTCGATTTCGGCATGGATGCGCAGAAGATCCCGGGCGACGGCGTCGTCACCGGGTCGGGAACGATCAACGGCCGCCTCGTCTATGTCTTCAGTCAGGATTTTACCGTGTTCGGCGGATCGCTGTCGAAACGCCATGCCGAAAAGATCTGCAAGGTGATGGACAAGGCGATGCTCGCGGGCGCGCCGGTCATCGGGCTCAACGACAGCGGCGGCGCGCGCATCCAGGAGGGCGTTGCCTCGCTGGGCGGCTATGCCGACGTGTTCCAGAAGAATGTGCTGGCGTCGGGCGTCGTGCCGCAGATCAGCCTGATCATGGGGCCGTGCGCAGGCGGTGCGGTTTACAGCCCCGCGATGACCGACTTCATCTTCATGGTGAAGGATTCGAGCTATATGTTCGTCACCGGGCCCGACGTGGTCAAAACGGTGACCAACGAGGTGGTGACGCAGGAGGAACTGGGCGGCGCGATCACGCACACGACCAAAAGCTCGGTCGCCGATATCGCATTCGAGAATGATATCGAGACGCTGCTCGCGACGCGCGATTTCTTCGACTATTTGCCCGAAAACAACCGCAGCGGAGTCCCGGTCCGCCCCACGAGCGACCCCTATGACCGTGAGGACAAGAGCCTCGACACGCTGATCCCGCCCAATGCGAACCAGCCGTACGACATGCACGAGCTGATCCGCAAAACGGTCGACGAAGGCGATTTCTTCGAGGTGCAGCCGGCGCATGCGGGCAACATCATCTGCGGCTTCGGACGGATCGAGGGGCGCACGATCGGCATCGTTGCGAACCAGCCGCTGGTGCTCGCGGGCGTGCTCGACATCAATTCGTCCAAGAAGGCCGCGCGCTTTGTCCGTTTCTGCGACGCGTTCGAAATCCCGATCGTCACCTTCGTCGACGTCCCCGGCTTCCTGCCCGGCACCGCGCAGGAATATAATGGCATCATCAAGCATGGCGCGAAGCTGCTCTTCGCCTATGCCGAGGCGACGGTGCCCAAGATCACGGTGATCACGCGCAAGGCCTATGGCGGCGCGTACGACGTGATGGCGTCGAAGCATCTGCGCGGCGATTTGAACTATGCCTGGCCGACCGCCGAGATCGCGGTGATGGGCGCAAAGGGCGCGGTGGAAATCATCTTCCGCAGCGACATCGGCGACCCCGAAAAAATCGCCGAGCGTACGAAGGAATATGAAGATCGTTTCGCCAACCCGTTCGTCGCGGCGCAGCGGGGGTATATCGACGAAGTGATCTACCCGCACTCGACGCGGCGGCGGATTGCGCTGGGGTTAAGGAAGCTGCGGAACAAGCAGCTCGAAAACCCGTGGAAGAAGCATGACAATATTCCGTTGTGAGATTGACGTGAAGGCGCCTCCTATCTGCCGCGACTTCGATGCGAAGTTGGATACATACCTCACCCAACAGAGGGCGCTTGCGGTACATGACCCGGAGGACGACTATCGGCTGACATGGCTGCGTGATCGGTCGGGTCCCAACGACTGGCATGTCATCGCGCACTACGGAAATTGGGACTATGTCGAACCCGTTGTTTTGCAATGGATCGTATCGCGGCAAAATTGCGATGCCGCGACCGCGTTGATGATATTCTGGAAAGCTTCACCTGATTTCTACCTAGAGACTGACCAGGACCGGGACGAATTGAACAATAACCAAAATACCGACTACGTTTCGGAAGCGCTGGAGCATTTCGATCTGATCGAATACATCAGGGAAAGATGGTTTGGCGAAGGATATCAGCGAAAGGAGTATTCGTTCGATTATGACCGTGACCTCTGGCCGAACGAGTTTGAAAAACTCGGACAGAGATTTGGTGAAGTCGCTCGAAAATTCCTTCCGATCGAGATGCGAGGGCCGCTGCCTGGCATATTGATAAAGGACGTTCCGTCCAGCGAGGGCTGGAAAGAAGAATGGCTAGGATAACATCATGAAACTAGGCCGCCTCAACCATATCGGCGTTGCAACGCCGTCGATCGCCGACAGCATTGCCTTTTACCGCGACGTGATGGGTGCGACGAAGATTCACGAGCCGTTCGACCTGCCCGAGCAAGGCGTGAAGGTCTGCTTCGTCGATACGCCGGGCGCCGATGGCGCGCTGAACGGCACACAAATCGAGCTGATCGAACCATTGCCCGGCAATGCATCGATCGCGGCTTTCCTGCAAAAGAACCCCGCAGGAGGGCAGCATCATATGTGCTACGAGGTTCCCGACATCCATGCCGCCAAGGCGGAGTTTGAAGCGATGGGCAAGCGGGTGCTCGGCGAGCCGCGGATCGGGGCGCATGGGACGCTGATCTTCTTCCTCCACCCCAAGGATATGGGCGGGGTGCTGACCGAGATTATGGAGACGCCGAAGGGCGATCATTGATTTGTGTACCCCGGCGAAAGCCGGGGCCCATGACTGCACGAGGCCCCGGCTTTCGCCGGGGATCACAACGTAGAGACTGCATATGACCGACAAACCGACCCTCGACCAATGGGCTGCCGCCGCCGACAAGGAAGTGAAGGGCAAGGACCTGACCTGGGCGACGCCCGAGGGGATCGACGTCAAGCCGCTCTATTCGGCCGAAGATGTCACCACCGATCCGGGCCTGCCCGGCTTCGCGCCCTTCACGCGCGGGGTGCGCGCGTCGATGTATGCGGGGCGGCCGTGGACGGTCCGGCAATATGCGGGCTTTTCGACCGCCGAGGAATCGAACGCTTTCTATCGCCGCAACCTCGCCGCAGGGCAAAAGGGCCTCAGCGTCGCCTTCGACCTTGCTACGCACCGCGGTTATGACAGCGACCATCCGCGCGTCGTCGGCGACGTCGGCAAGGCGGGGGTCGCGATCGACAGCGTCGAGGATATGAAGATATTGTTCGACGGCATCCCGCTCGACCAGATGTCGGTGTCGATGACGATGAACGGGGCGGTGATCCCGATCCTCGCCTTCTTCATCGTCGCGGGCGAGGAGCAGGGGGTCGAGCGCAAGCTGCTCGACGGGACCATCCAGAACGACATCCTCAAAGAGTTCATGGTCCGCAACACCTACATCTACCCGCCCGAGCCGAGCATGCGGATCATCTCGGACATCTTCGGCTACACCAGCCGCGAGATGCCGAAGTTCAACAGCATCTCGATTTCGGGCTACCATATGCAGGAAGCCGGCGCGACGCAGGTGCAGGAGCTCGCCTTCACCATCGCCGACGGCGCCGAATATGTGCGCTATGGCGTCGCATCGGGGCTCGACATCGACAAGTTCGCCGGGCGCCTCAGCTTCTTCTTCGCGATCGGCATGAACTTCTTCATGGAGATTGCGAAGCTGCGCGCCGCGCGCGTGCTTTGGCACCGTGTGATGACCAACCTTGGTGCCAAGGACGAGCGCAGCAAGATGCTGCGCACGCACTGCCAGACGTCGGGCGTCTCGCTGACCGAGCAGGACCCCTACAACAACGTCATGCGCACCACGATCGAGGCGATGGCGGCGATGCTCGGCGGCACTCAGTCGCTGCACACCAACGCGCTCGACGAGGCGATCGCGCTGCCGACCGACTTCTCGGCGCGCATCGCACGCAACACCCAGATCGTCATCCAGGAAGAAACCGGGATGACCAAGGTCGTCGATCCGCTCGGCGGCTCTTACTATGTCGAGGCGCTGACGCAGGAATTGGTCGACAAGGCGTGGGAGATCATCGAGCGCGTAGAGAAGGAAGGCGGCATGGCAAAGGCGGTCGCCGCCGGCTGGCCCAAGGCGATGATCGAAACCGCCGCTGCCGCGCGGCAGGCGCGCGTCGACCGCGGCGACGATGTGATCGTCGGGGTGAACAAATATCGCCTCGCGAACGAGGATCTGCTCGAAACGCTGGAAGTCGACAATACGAAGGTCCGCGAGGCGCAGATCGCGCGGATCAACAAGACCAAGGCGCGCCGCGACGAAGCCGCGTGCCAGGCGGCGCTGAAGGCGTTGCGCGATGCGGCGGCGGGCGAGCAGTCGATCGAGAATAACCTGCTCGCGCATGCTGTGGAAGCCGCCCGCGCCCGCGCGACGCTCGGCGAAATCTCGTCGGCGATGGAGGAAAGCTTCGACCGCTATGGCACTCAGCCGACGCCGGTGAAGGGCGTCTATGCCGCGCCTTACGAGGGCGATGCGCGCTGGCAGCAGGTGCTCGACGGCGTCGCGGCGGTCGAGCGCCGGATGGGCCGCAAGCCGAAACTGCTCGTCGCCAAGATGGGGCAGGATGGGCACGACCGCGGCGCGAACGTGATCGCCTCGGCGTTCGGCGACATGGGCTTCGATGTCGTGTCGGGGCCGCTGTTCCAGACGCCCGAGGAAACCGTCGTGCTGGCGCTCGACAGCGGGGTCGACGTCGTCGGGGCGTCGAGCCTTGCCGCCGGTCACAAGACGCTGATCCCCGAACTGATCAACAAGCTTCGCGATGCCGGCCGCAACGACATCAAGGTCATCGCGGGCGGGGTCATCCCGCCGCAGGATTATGACTATCTCCGCGATGCGGGGGTGCAGGGGATTTATGGTCCCGGCTCGAACGTCGTCGAGTGCGCTGCCGATGTGCTGCGCCTGCTCGGCCATAATATGCCGCCATTGGAGGATGCCGCATGATCCGAGCACTGGGCCTGATATTGGCCGGACTGGCGGCCAGTCCGTCGGTTGCCGCCGAGGCGGAAAGCCGCGCGAGCGAATATCGCCCCGACATAAGTGTCGAGCATGTCTATCGCCAACAGATCGACGACGTCTATTTCACCGACTGGTTCGCGCGCCTGGAGAGCGCGAAGGGCCCCTGGCGCGATGTCTATTTCGAGACGAGCGACAAGTTCGTGAACAAGGGCATCATCCGCCTCAACTGCGACGATCCCGAAGCCGATATCGACCTGACGCTCTACAGCACCGGCGTCTATGGCAGTGACGCCGACCGCCGCGAGGTGACGGTGCCCTATGCCGACCGCCGCGCGTGGGCCGACGGTGGTTACGAACCGCTGGCGGGCGAGACTCCGCCGTTCGAATTCTATAGCGCCGCGCTGACGCGCTTCTGCAAATAACAAAAAGGGTCGAAATCCATGAACCTCTCCCACACCGCCGAACAGGACGACCAGCCGCGCACCGACTGGACGCGCGAGGAAATCGCCGAACTGTTCGACCTGCCGTTCGACGAACTGATGTGGGAGGCGCAGGGCGTCCACCGCCGTTACCATGCGCGCGGCGAGGTTCAGCTTTGCACGCTTCTGTCGATCAAGACCGGCGGCTGCGTCGAGGATTGCGGCTATTGCTCGCAGTCGAAGAGCGCCGATAGCGGCCTCAAGGCCACCAAGCTGATGGACGTGCGCGCGGTGCTGCAATCGGCGGCACAGGCGAAGGATTCGGGATCGAAGCGTTTCTGCATGGGCGCTGCGTGGCGCAACCCCAAGGACCGCGACATGCCCGCGATCGTCGAGATGATCGAGGGCGTGCGCCAGATGGGCATGGAAACCTGCATGACGCTGGGCATGCTGACGAAGGAACAGGCGCAGACGCTCGCGGTCGCGGGGCTCGACTATTACAACCATAATATCGACACGAGCCCTGAGAATTACGAGAATATCATCTCGACGCGGACGTTTCAGGATCGCCTCGACACGCTTGAGGAAGTCCGCAATGCGGGGATCAACGTCTGTTCGGGCGGGATCGTCGGGCTGGGTGAGACGCGCACCGACCGCGTCGGTTTCATCCACGCGCTCGCGACGCTCGAACGCCATCCCGAAAGCGTGCCGGTCAACGCGCTGGTGCCGGTGAAGGGCACCGTGCTCGGCGACATGCTGGCGGACACGCCGCTCGCGAAGATCGACGATATCGAATTCGTCCGCACGATCGCGGTCGCGCGCATCACGATGCCGAAGTCGATGGTCCGCCTGTCGGCGGGCCGCGAGAGCATGTCGGAAGCGACGCAGGCTTTGTGCTTCATGGCGGGCGCGAACAGCATCTTCACCGGCGACAAGCTGCTCACCACCGGCAACCGCGGCGACAATGCCGACGCGGCGCTGTTCGCGAAGCTCGGGATCGTGCCGATGACGAGCGAAGAGCCGATGCGGATGGAAGCGGCCGAATAGTGACGCGCAAGCCGTTCCTGGCCCTGCTCACGTCGCTGCTATTGCTGCCCGCGTCCTGCGCGTGCGGCTATACGGCAAACCGGATGCAGGGGGTGCGGATCGGCGCCGAGGGCGGCACGGCGTCGCCGTTGTGGGCCGAGAATATGCTGTGGGTCGGCGCGCTGGCGCTGATGCTGCTGTGGGCCCGGCAGGTGTCGAAAATCTATCGGGCCGAGCCGGCGGCGAAGGAGATGGACGAATGATGTTGATGTCGTTGATGCTGCTCGCTGCGGCTGCGCAGGACCCCGAGATCGACTGCGGCAATGCCATGGCGCAGTTCGAACTCAATGCCTGCGCCTATAAGGAGTATGAGCACGCCGACGCGGCGATGAACGCGCAGTGGAAGATTACCTCGGCGCGCATGAAGGTCATCGACACCGATTTCGACAGCACGCAGGACGGTCGCCCCGGCTATTTCGATACACTGCTCGCCGGGCAGCGCGCGTGGCTGACGTACCGCGACAAGCATTGCGCGAGCGAGGGGTACACGATGCGGGGAGGGTCGGCCGAGCCGATGGTGATCAGCGGGTGCAAGGCCCAACTGACCGACGCCCGCACCAAGCAGCTTAAAGAGCTGATTGAGGAATATTGAGGGTGAGGCGGGGCCTTCTGCTTTTGTTGGGCGCCGTCGCCCTTGCCGGCTGTGTCCGAAACGATCCCGCCTTGAAGGATGAAGGCGAATATTCGTCATCCGGGTGGCTTGTTTTGACGATGAAGGAAGATGGCCGGGAAAAGGCCGTGAGTACCGCGATCATTTCGGATGAGACGAGATGGAATGAGCTCACCTGGGATTTTCCGTGGCCGTTTCTTCTCCGTGTTTCCCGATCATCCAGCAGGATCGGCCAATCCATCGCGCCCACGGTTCGTATGAAAAGCGGCGATATGACGCTTTTACTGACCGACAAAAATGGAAGTAACTGGCTCGATCAATTGTCCAGAAATGGCATAGTCGGGCGCCATAGCCGTTGCCCGTACGGGTATAGAAAAAATGCGAAAAATGGTGCGGTCGAGCCGGAACTGTCGCCATATTTCTTGCTGTCGGATGGCAAGGGAAATGCCTTCCGTGCGATCGATGTTTCAGAATTGCCCGAAGGTGTCGGGCTCGTCTCACTCTGCGTCAACGATAAGCCTACGGGGGAAATTCTCGAGACGCGCAATTCCGTCTGGCAAAAATTCATGCACGAGATTGTCCCTTCCGGCGAATATCCGCTGAATATCGGGCCGGCCAGCTTTTTCCAAGGGGATCGCATTGGGCCCGACACCATGTCTGACGCCGAGGCAAAGGCCTTTCAGGATGACGTCTTGGCTAGAATCGCGGCGAAATGCGCCGCGCCGAAAGATCCGCACCTGATCGCGGCCTGCGCCAGGCAAAAAGAAGCGCAGAATTGGAAGCAGTTTTAAAACAATCTGAAATCGAGATGGAAGAGCCATGTTCAAGAAGATCCTGATCGCCAACCGCGGTGAAATCGCCTGCCGCGTCATCAAGACCGCGCGGCGCATGGGCATCGCGACCGTCGCCGTCTATTCGGACGCCGACGCGCGCGCGCCCTTTGTGCAGATGGCCGACGAGGCGGTGCATATCGGCGCCTCGCCTGCGTCCGAATCCTATCTGATCGCCGACAAGATCATCGCCGCGTGCAAGGCGACTGGCGCCGAAGCGGTGCATCCGGGCTATGGCTTCCTGTCGGAGCGCACGAGCTTCGCCGAGGCGCTGGCGAAGGAAAATATCGCCTTCATCGGCCCGCCGGTGAATGCGATCGCCGCGATGGGCGACAAGATCGAGTCGAAGAAGCTTGCGAAGGAAGCGGGGGTCAACGTCGTCCCCGGCTTCGTCGGCGAGATCCGCGATACCGAGCATGCGGTCGAGATTTCGAACGAGATCGGCTATCCGGTGATGATGAAGGCGTCGGCGGGCGGCGGCGGCAAGGGCATGCGCCTCGCCTATGACGAAAAGGACGTCCGTGAAGGCTTCGAGGCGACGAAGCGCGAGGGGCTGAACAGCTTCGGCGACGACCGGGTATTCATCGAGAAGTTCATTTTGAACCCGCGGCACATCGAGATCCAGATCCTCGGCGACCAGCACGGCAACACGCTCTATTTGAACGAGCGCGAATGCAGCATCCAGCGCCGCCATCAGAAGGTCGTGGAAGAGGCGCCGTCGCCTTTCGTGTCGCCCGAAATGCGCAAGGCGATGGGCGAGCAGTGCGTCGCACTCGCGAAGGCGGTCGGCTATTACAGCGCGGGCACGGTCGAGCTGATCGTCTCGGGCGCCGACCCGACGGGCGAAAGCTTCTACTTCCTCGAAATGAACACGCGGCTGCAGGTCGAGCATCCGGTGACCGAGGCGATCACCGGCATCGACCTGGTCGAGCAGATGATCCGCGTCGCCGCGGGCGAAAAGCTCGAGATGACGCAGGACGATGTGAAGATCGACGGCTGGGCGATCGAGAACCGCGTCTATGCCGAAGACCCGTACCGCGGCTTCCTGCCCTCGACCGGACGCCTCGTCCGCTACCGCACGCCGGTTCCGGCGTGGGAAGGCGACGAGCGCGGGGTGGATGGCGTGCGCGTCGACGCGGGCGTGGAAGAGGGCGGCGAAGTGTCGATCTTCTACGACCCGATGATCGCCAAGCTGGTGACATGGGGCGCGACACGCGACGAAGCCGCCGACCTGCAGATCGCGGCGCTCGACCGTTTCGAACTCGAAGGGCTCGGCCACAATATCGATTTCGTCTCGGCGATCATGCAGCACCCGCGTTTCCGCTCGGGCGAGCTGACGACGGGCTTTATCGCGGAGGAATATCCCGAGGGTTTCCACGGCGCGCCGACCGACGCGAAGATTTCGTGCGCACTCGCCGCCATCGCCGGCTTCATGGCGAGCGCCGAGGCCGACCGCGCGCGGCGGACCGACGGCCAGCTCGGCGACCGGCTCGAACCGCCCGCGAAGTGGCAGGTGTCGATCGACGGCACGCCGCACAAGGTCAAGATCGGCGCGAAGCATATCAAGGTCGAAGGCGACAAGATCGACATCGCGCTCGAATATACGCCGGGCGACCGGCTGGTGGTTGCCGAGATCGACGGGACCGAACTAGCGGTGAAAGCCCTGAAGACGCGCACCGGTTGGAAGATGACGACGCGCGGGCATATCCACGACGTGCGCGTGCTGCCCTGGCATATCGCATCGCTGACCCGGCATATGATCGAAAAGATCCCGCCCGATCTGTCGAAATTCCTCATCTGCCCGATGCCGGGCCTGCTCGTCACGCTGCATGTGGGCGAGGGCGACAAGGTCGAGGCCGGCCAGCCGCTCGCGACGGTCGAGGCGATGAAGATGGAAAATATCCTCCGCGCCGAAAAATCGGGGGTCGTGAAGACGGTCAACGCTGCGCAGGGCGATAGCTTGGCCGTCGACGCGGTGATTTTGGAGATGGAGTAACGCCTTGCACGTCAATCACGATCAGGATGCACCGGCAGCGGAGGCGATCGGCTTCGACGATTTCCTCCGCGTCGACATCCGCATCGGCACCATCGTCGAGGCCGAGCCCTTTCCCGAGGCGCGCAAGCCCGCGTTCAAGCTGAAGATCGACTTCGGTCCGGCGATCGGGGTGAAGAAGAGCAGCGCGCAGATCGTCGACCGTTATGCGCTGGAAGAACTGGCGGGGCGGCAGGTCGCCGCGGTCGTCAACTTCCCGCCGCGCCAGATCGGTAAATATATGTCCGAAGTTTTGACGCTGGGGTTCGCCGACGAAGAGGGTGCGGTGATCCTGTTCGCGCCCGACCGCGCGGTACCGAACGGGTCGCGCCTGTTCTGACGAAGGGCTCGCTAGGGCGGGAGCGCGGCTAAGCCGACCCTCGCGCCAGAATGGGCGACAGTTGCTCAAGCCCGCCCGGAGCATCTTCCCAGAATGCGGACATGCCATTCGGATAGCGCTCGACCAGGTCGGCCAACAGCGGCGCGGCGCGAGGCTCAAGAAGCCGTGCCAGCCAGCCGGACAAGGGCATCCCGGCGTAAGCTGCACCGCATAATATACTCTCCGCCCGGCTGCCGACGAGCCAGCCCTCTGCCCCGTCCCTCAAATCCTGCTCAAGCGCGTAATCGAACCACGCATCGACAAACTGCCACACGGCTTCTCTTTCGAGCGTTTCCCATGTGGTCCAGCGGGCACGCGCGAGTTTCCCGAGCACAATCTCCGTGTCTGGAATCTCGAAAGGCGAAAATGCGGAAAGGTCAAAAATGCGCGGCAACAGGTAGCGAAAATCGCGGTCGCCCCCCACGGTGAGATAAGCACCGGTAATGTACCGCCAGAGCACCTTTCCGCTCAACTCCCGCAATGGCGTGCTCAGCAGGACATCGACACCGCGCGTGTCGATGCAGCAGGGGCAGCCTTCTATAACGGGGGGCGGCGGCGCCGAGAAAACATCATATAGTTTTTCAAGCGCAGCCACCAGGTTCGGGTGTTGTGGAATAGGCGCCGGCGCATTCATGTCGCGACGATACGGTCGAGCTTCAATGTCCGCAACCGGCTGGAACAATCGTTTGGTTTAGCCGTCCACCAGCGCCACCGCCCTGATCCACCCCGCGCTCGCGCGCTCGATCTTCACCGGGAAGCAGCTGAAGGTGAAGCCCGTCGCGGGGATCGCGGCGAGATTAGTCAGCTTCTCGATCTGGTAATAGGGCCTGATGCGCCCCGCCTTATGGCCTTCCCAGATGATCGACGGGTCGCGCGTTTCGGCCCAGCGTTTTGCGGTGTGGCTGAACGGCGCGTCCCAGCTCCACGCGTCGGTGCCGACGACCTGAACGCCGCGCTCGGTGAGGTAGAGCGTCGCCTCGGCGCCCATGCCGCAGCCCTGATCGGTGAAGTTGTCGGTGCCGTAGATCGCGCCCGACTGGACAAGCACGATGTCGAGCGGCTGGAGGTCGTGGCCGATCCGCGCGAGTTCAGCCTCTACCTCGGCGCCGCTGACGACATGGCCGTGCGGGCGGTCCGAAAAGTCGAGTTTCACGCCGGGGCGAAAGAACAGGTCGAGCGGCGCCTCGTCGATCGACGGGGCAGGCGAGGCGCCGCTGTCGGTCGTCGAATGATAATGCCAGGGCGCATCCATATGCGTGCCGTTGTGCGTGCTCAGCGACAGCATCTCGACCGCCCAGCCTTCGCCGTCGGGCAAATCCTCGCGCGTCAGGCCGGGGAAGAACATCGCGATCTGCTCCCACGTATTTTCATGGGTCATATAGGTGATGTTGGGGCGCATCACCGGCGGGTCGGAGACGACGTCGTTGGTGATCGGGATCGAAAGGTCGATGAACTGCATGGGCGGTATCCTGCCACCGGAATGACGCTACGCCAAGAAGGCTTGCGCGGCGGCGCTTGCCCGGTAGAGAAGAGCGAAAGCCCCATGCAAACCGGGGCGGGGGAGAGTATATGACCGAGAGTGCCGCCGCCGGAAACGGGGCCGTTTACGAACCGACCGCGAAAGACATTCGCATGGTCATCGCCGCATCGTCGGCGGGCACGGTGTTCGAATGGTATGATTTCTTCATCTACGGCACGCTCGCGGCGATCATCGGCAAGGCCTTCTTCCCCAGCGACAATGCGACGCTCGAAATCCTGCTCGTCTGGGCGGGCTTCGCGGTCGGTTTCGGTTTCCGCCCGCTCGGCGCGGTGCTGTTCGGCTTTCTCGGCGACCGGCTGGGGCGCAAATATACCTTCCTCGTCACCGTCACGCTGATGGGCATCGCCACCGCGGGCGTGGGCATGATCCCGTCGGCGGCGTCGATCGGCATCGTCGCGCCGATCATCGTCATCCTGCTCCGCGTGCTGCAGGGCCTCGCGCTCGGCGGCGAATATGGCGGTGCGGCGGTCTATGTCGCCGAACATTCGCCGCCCGGAAAGCGCGGTTTCTATACCAGCTTCATCCAGGCGAGCGTCGTCGGCGGTTTCGTGCTCAGCCTGATCGTCGTGCTCGGCTGCAAGGCATTGATGCCCGATGCCGTGTGGGAGAGCTGGGGATGGCGCGTGCCGTTCCTGCTTTCGCTGATCCTGCTCGCCATCTCGCTGTGGATGCGTCTCAAACTGTCCGAAAGCCCGGTGTTCCAGGCGATGAAGGCCGAGGGCGAACTGGCCAAGAACCCGCTCAAGGAAAGCTTCACCTATCCCGGCAATCTCCGCCGCATCTTCATCGCGCTGTTCGGTATCGCGGCGGGGCTGACCGTGATCTGGTACACGGCGATGTTCTCGGGCTTGTCCTTCCTGAAAGGCCCGATGAAGGTCGAGGATACCGCCGCCGAAATCATCGTCGGCTGCGCTGCGGCGGTCGGGATGGGCTTTTTCATCTGGGCCGGGCGCCTGTCGGACCGGATCGGACGCAAGAAGCCGATCGTCTGGGGCTATGCCGCGACGCTCGTGCTGCTCTTCCCGCTGTTCTGGTGGATGGGCAGCGTCGGCAATCCGGCGCTGTCGGCCGCGGCCGAGCGCGCGCCGGTGACGGTCACGGGTTCGCGATGCAGCTTCGATCCGTTCGCGCAGAAACAGGAAACCGCCTGCGGGCGGACGCTGGGCGAGTTGACCAAGCTCGGTGTGCCCTACACGGTCGTCCAGACCGACGGCGGTTTCGACAGCGTCAAGATCCGGATCGGCGAGCGCGAGGTCGCGAGCGAGGATCCGGCGCTGCTCCAGCCGGCGCTGGAAGCCTTGGGCTATGATTTCGCGAAACAGGTCCCCGACGCCGGCAGCATCGTCATCATCTTCCTTGCGCTGCTCGGCCTCAGCGCGCTGTCGGGTTTCACCTATGGGCCGGTCGCGGCATTGCTTTCCGAAATGTTCCCGCCGCATGTGCGCTATTCGTCGCTATCGATCCCCTATCATATCGGCACCGGCTATTTCGGCGGTTTCCTGCCTTTGATCGCGAGCTTCATCGTCGCAAAGACCGGAAACGCCTATGCGGGGCTCTGGTATACATGGGGCGTCGTACTGGTCGCCTTCCTCGTCACCGCCTTCATGCTGAAGGACCCGGTCGAGGGGCAGTGGGACAAGCCGGCAAGCTAAGCCGATCGGCCCCATTGGCGCGGCGCGCGAAGCCGTCTAGGGCAAGCGCATGATTGCCATCCCTTCGCCGCTCCGTCTTCGCCTGATGTCCGATGCGCTGGTTGCCAACTGGCGCTGGCTTGCCGCGCAAAGCGGCGGCGCGGCGTGCGGCGCAGCGATCAAGGCCGACGGTTACGGGCTCGGCGCGCGCGCGGTGATGCAGCATCTGGCGGCCGCGGGCTGCCGCGATTTCTTCGTCGCGACCTGGATCGAGGCGGCGGCGCTGATGCCGCTGCCGCGGGGCGTATCGCTGTCGGTGCTGCACGGCGTCGGCGCCGACGACATGGTCGCCGCCCGCACCATCCCCGCGCGCCCCGTGCTCGGCAGTATCGAACAGGTCCGCCGCTGGCGCGAGGCGGGGGAAGGGCGGCCGTGCGATGTGATGGTCGACACCGGGATGAGCCGGCTTGGCCTCCGCCCCGAAGAGGCGACGAGCGGCGCGCTCGACGGGCTGGCGATCGAAACGTTGCTCAGCCATCTAGCCTCGGCCGATGAGGATAGCGAGCAGAATGGCCGCCAGCTCGCGGCGTTTTGCGCATTGAGGCAGACCATTCCGGCGCGGCGTTACAGCCTCGCGAACAGTGCGGGCGTCTGTCTTGGCGCCGACTATGCGTTCGATCTTACGCGTCCGGGGCTGGCGCTTTATGGCGGTACCCCGCGCGGCGAGGCGGCGGGGCATATTCGCCAGGTCGTGTTTCCCGAGGCGCGGGTTCTGCAAGTGCGGAGCGTGCGCGCGGGCGAGACGGTCGGTTATGGCGCGACATGGACGGCGCAACGCGATTGTCGGATCGCTGTCGCCAATATGGGATACGCCGATGGCTATTTGCGCTGCCACGCGGGAACCGGTGCCGGCGCGACGTGGCAGACGCGCGCGATTCCGCTTGTCGGCCGCGTGTCGATGGACCTGATCGCGTTCGACGTGAGCGGAGCGGGCGCGATCGGCGAGGGCGACTGGATCGGTCTCGACTATGACCTGCCGACGGCGTCGGCAGCGAGCGGGCTGTCGCAATATGAACTGCTCACCGGGCTAGGCAGCCGGTTCGAGCGCTATTGGCGGTAACGACTTGGCGCCGGATTGAAAAAGGGCGCCCAAGCGGGCGCCCTTTTCCATTTCTATCGTAAATATCGGCGCGGATGCGACCGATCGCGGCGGCCTTGCTATTCTGCAAGGACGCCGCGGATATGTCCCTACCCGATCAGAACACCTTTGCGGTGAAGTTGAGGTAGAAAGTCCGACCGGTGAAATCATAGCCGCTGTACAGCGGGGAATTCCCCAGACGGTTGAACACATAGGCCGAAATCTGCGGCGGTTCCTTGTCGGTGAAATTCTTCACACCACCGGTGATCGTGAAGTTGTCGAGCTTGAACCGGACCGACGCCGAATGCGTGAAATAATTCGGCGTAGCAAACTGGTAGATGCTGTTGTTCCGGTCTTCGCCAACGGCTTCGAAGCTGTCCATTTTGCCGACCCAGTTGAGGCCGTAATAGAAGCTCACCTTGCCGATGTCGTAGGTCACGTCGAGATCGCCCGTCCACTTGGGCAGGTAGATCTCGCCATTGTCATCGTCGAGCGGGTCGTTCGGATTGATGTTGCTTGCCTGCTCGAGATACCGGGTTGCGCCGGCATTCACACGCAGGGTCGTTTCACCGATCGGCACGACATAACGCAGGTTGAAGTCAAGACCACGAACCTTGTTGGTCGCAATGTTGATGAACGCGTTCGTCACCGTTGCGCGATACGGGTTGGTGCTGTCCGCCGCGTCACGCACGACGAACTGGCACAGCTCGCCGCCGTTGGTGCCCGAAGCGAACTGCGGGTCGTTGTAGCAGGACGAGATGATGTTCCCGCCACCGAACTGCGCGACGCCGTTGTTGATCTCGATGTTGAAATAATCAACCGCGAGTTCGAACTTCCCGACCGAAGCCGGCAGCGGCGGCTGAATGATCGTACCGACCGTCCAGCTCTTCGACGTTTCGGCCTTGATGCCGCTGTCGGCGCCGCCGGTGGTCAGCACGCGTACGCTCTGGCCGAGGGGCGATCCTGCCTGACCATTGCCGTAGCTGGTCGGGATGCCCGCCGCCTGGCAATTTTTGAAGATCGTCGTCGACGGATCGCGGGTGCCATATTGGAAGCAGGGATCGACGTTGTTCGAAAGGAAGCCGGCCGTGGGGGCCTGGAACTGTTCCGACAGCGCCGGGGCGCGATAGGAGGTCCCGTAGGTGCCACGGAACGACAGTGCCTCGATCGGCGACCAGACGGCACCGAGCTTGTACGTCCAGCCGTCGCCATAGCTGTCATAATCGGTGTAACGCACCGATCCGTTGAGCGACAGCACGTTGAAGAACGGCCGATCGGCGAGGATCGGCAGATCGATTTCGCCGAACACTTCCTTCACCGCGTCCTTGCCCTGCGTGATCCCGGCAGTCGAGAAGGAGTAGAGCTGACCCGTCTGCTGTTCGATCGGCGGTTGGTCGTCGATCTTCTGCTTGCGATATTCGGCGCCGATGGCAATGCCGACGTCGCCGCCGGGCAGGGTGAAGAGGTTACCGCTGACCTGGCCCGAAACCGTCGTTTCCCAGAACTTCGTCGTACCGCCGACTTCCGGCGCGACGAAATCGAGATAGTCCTGCGGGATGGCGCCGTTGACGACATCGCCAGTCAGGCGCGGTGCCGCGACGCAACCGTTCGAAGTGTCGCGGCAAACGAAGCCGCCGGACCCGTTGGGAACGACATCCATCGCCTGGATCATCCGCGACGTGATCAGCTGCTGGAAGAAATATTCGCCCTTATTGTAGGATTTCCCGAAATAAAGGTCGTAGGTCCAGTCCTTCCACGGCAGGTTGCCGCGGATGCCGCCGCCGAACCGCATATAATCGACGCGCTGCCGGCCGCGATAGTTGCGGCTGGTGAACGCGCGCACGCCGACGGCGCGGCCGCCCGACTGGTCGGTTGCACCGATGTTCGAGAATTGCAGCTCGGTCGGGATGAGCGGGCTGCCCGCCCAATAGTCGATGATCGCCTGGAAGAAGGTCGGCTGGGTCGATTCACGGCGGGTGAAAAGGCCATCGAAATAGATTTCGGCATCGCCGAGGGCGTTGAGTTGGAAGTCGCCCTGCAGATAGCCGCTATAGTTGGTGGTCGGCGAAATCAGCGCACGATTGAAATAATTGTCGTTGATCGTGTCGCGATTGCCGAGACCCGACGAGCCGCCGTTGTTGACGCCTTCCCAACCGGGGACACTGCCGCCGGCTGCCGGATTGAAGCGGAAGCGGTTGAAGGTCCCGATCGCGGGATTGCCCGGGCCGCCCGCTGCACCGGCGCGTGTGCTGGTGCCGATGGTGTTGACGGTCACGCCGTCGACGCCGGTAAAGCCGGTCGGATAGCATTTGGGCTTGCCGGTCTTCGGATCGACGAAATCGCCCGAACCGAACGGCTGCCCCGGTGCCGACGCAATATATTCGGTCTGGCAACGCAGATATTTGTGCGCGTCGAACTTCAGAATGTCGCGATCGTAGATTTCGAACGAACCCGAAATGTTGAAGCGGTCGCTGCTGTAGCCGCCGATCACGGCGATACGGCGGGTGATGCCCTGGCCGACTTCGGGGATCGAGACACCGCCGTCGAGGGTCAGGCCCTTGGTCTTGCGGTCGGTGATGATGTTGACAACGCCGGCGATCGCGTCCGAGCCGTAGATCGACGAGGCACCGTCCTTGAGGATTTCGATGCGCTCCACGATCGCGTTGGGCAGGACGTTAAGGTCCGCCGATGCCACGCTGCCGCTGGTGCCCGACGGGGCGAGGCGGCGGCCGTTGAGCATGATCAGGGTACGCGCAGGGCCGAGGCTGCGGAGCGACAGGGTGTTGGCACCCGGACCGCCGCCGGTGATGAAACCGGTGAAGGTGTTGTCGATCTGGCGTGCGCCCGCGGTGACCGAAGTGCTCTGCAGGATTTCCGACGTCGAGTTGAAGCCGGCGACGGTGGAATCGTCACGGGTCAGGACGGTGATCGGCGAAGGCGAATTGAAACTGTCGCGGCGAATGCGCGAGCCGGTGACGACAATGGCGTCTTTGGCGCTGGCGTCGTCTTCCTGTACGGTGGTCGTCTCGTCCGCCGAAGCGGCTTCCTGTGCAAGCACAGGCTGGCTCACGGATATTGCCACTGCAAACGCAGCAGCACCCAAAAGCAGGTGCGTCTTATTCATCAATGTAACTCCCCGGTTGGCCCGTTCAAAATCTAAGATGAACGGATTGCCTTTTAGAGAGCCCGAAAAAAACGCGAGCACAAGCCCCGCATGGCAAATTTGTGTCAGTGATACTTCTGACCCGTGTCTTTGTGTCATTTTGGCAACACCCGGCGACGCTTGCGCTGGCATGCTTCAAATAATATGCTTATGTTCCAGCGACATGAAACACCCCGAAGACACCAGGTGGGCGCTGATAGTTTCGCCGGAAACGTTTCCGGTGCAACTAAATTGCGTTTGAGCCTGTGCGCGGGCCCCAGCGCAGCGAGCATGCGGGCGCCGCCGACCCAAGGGTTTCTGCACGACGAAGCAATCCCTCCCGAGCGGCTGTGCCCGTGCGTCGGGTAGCGAATCGGTTTCTCTGGAGCGCGTGGCAGGGTGTTTGTGGCGATTGTTGCGACGCATCATAATTTGATGCTAATGCGATAGCCGGTCCGGTGCGGCGCGGTCGCCATTGCCCGGAATACAAGGAGCGCGGGTCAAAATGGCGAAGTCCAGGGCGGCGGCGGAAAATGACGTCGTCACGATCAAGAAATATGCCAACCGGCGGCTCTACGATACCGAACGCAGTTGCTATATCACGCTCGAGGATCTCGGCACGATGGTGCGCGATGGCCGCGAATTCCGCGTCGTCGATGCGAAGAGCGGCGAGGATATCACGCACAATGTCCTGACGCAGATCATCATGGACGAGGAAACGCGCGGCGAAACGCTGCTGCCGGTCAATTTCCTTCGTCACCTGATCGGCATGTATGGCGACAAGATGCAGTCGGTGGTGCCGCAATATCTGGAAGCCTCGATGGCGGCCTTCCGCAAGAACCAGCAGGATGTCCGCTCGGCGTTCGAAGGCGCGCTGGGGGCCAACCCACTCGCGGAAATGACCCGGCGGAACATGGAAATGTTCCAGCAGGCGGCGGGGGCCTTCATCCCGGGCGCCGGTAACAGCAAGGCCAAGGATGCGGAGATCGCGGCGCTCAAGGCCGAAGTCGCCGACCTCAAGGCGCAGCTCGCCAAGAAAAATTAATCGGAGCCCTTTGGCTCCAGTGACGGAAAAAAGAACAATCTCATGGTCAAACATGCGCTCAGCGTAACCCGGCAGGCCGACTTCGCGGCCTGGTATCAGGAAGTGATTGCGGAAGCCGATCTTGCCGAGGAATCGGGCGTTCGCGGCTGTATGGTCATCAAGCCGTGGGGCTATGGCATCTGGGAACGGATCCAGACGATCATGGACGCCGGTATCAAGGACATGGGCGTCCAGAACTGCTATTTCCCGCTGTTCATTCCCTTGAGCTTCTTCGAGAAGGAAGCCGACCATGTCGATGGTTTTGCCAAGGAAATGGCGGTCGTTACCCACCATCGCCTGATCCAGGACGGCAAGGGCAAGCTGATCCCCGATCCCGAAGCGAAGCTGGAAGAGCCGCTGATTGTCCGTCCGACGTCGGAAACGGTGATCGGCGCCGCGATGAGCCGCTGGGTCCAGTCGTGGCGCGACCTGCCGCTGCGCGTCAACCAGTGGGCGAATGTCGTACGCTGGGAAATGCGCACGCGCATGTTCCTGCGCACCGCCGAATTCCTGTGGCAGGAAGGCCATAGCGCGCACGACAGCAAGGAAGACGCACTCGCCGAAACGATGCGCGCGCTCGAACTCTATCGCAGCGTTGCCGAGGAAGCGCTCGCGCTGCCCGTGATCGCGGGCGAAAAGCCCGAAAATGAGCGTTTCCCGGGCGCTGCCGCGACCTATTCGATCGAGGCGATGATGCAGGACGGCAAGGCGCTGCAGGCCGGTACCTCGCATTATCTCGGCACCGGCTTTGCCGAGGCGGCCAACATCCGCTTTCAGGACAAGGAAGGCGGCCACAGCCTCTGCCATACGGTCAGCTGGGGCTTCTCGACCCGCACGATCGGCGCGGTGATCATGACGCATGGCGACGATGATGGCCTCCGCTGCCCGCCGCGGATCGCGCCGCACCAGATCGTTATCGTGCCGATGCTGCGCGACAATGAGGAGGATGCCGCGATCCTCGACTATTGCGCGTCGCTGGAAAAGGAACTGAAGGCGCTCGACGCGTTCCGCGAACCCGTGCGCGTGCTGCTCGACACCAATGCCAACAAGGCACAGACGAAGCGCTGGGGCTGGGTCAAGAAGGGCGCGCCGATCATCCTCGAAATCGGTCCGCGCGACGTTGCCGGCGGCAATGTCGCGGTGATCCGCCGCGACCGCCTCTACAAGGATGACGGCAAGCTCAACAGCGCCTTCATCCCGCGTGGCGAGTTCGTTGCGGCTGCCGTCGCGACGCTCGGTGAGATACAGGACAATCTCTACGCCGAAGCGAAGGAGCGCCTCCATGCGAACATCCGCCGCGACGTGACCGACCTTGCGGCGCATTATGCCGGCGAGGACAAGTTCACCGGCTGGGTCGAGGTGCAATGGTCGCGTCCAACCGGCGCGGCGCTAGACAAGATCGTCGAGCAGTTGAAGGCGTTCAAGCTTACGATGCGCAACACACCGCTCGATGCCGAGCCCGCCGATGGTGCGTGCTTCTTTACCGGCGACCCGGCGGTTGAGCGCGTTTTGATCGGGCGGACTTACTGAATCTGCCCATCCGCCGTGGTTAGCCGCGCCCTAACCCCGAACCTCATTCTTTGCGGGCGGCGAATCTGCTATGCAACGCGTCGAGGGACTCGGTTCGGCGAGCCCCGTGCTTCGCGTTGCGGCGGGGGTCGTGCGCCGCGCGCTCAATCAGGGGAATGATATGCGACGGACGATTGCGATCGTGGCGGCTGCCTCGATGATCGGTGCCGCTTTGGGTCCGGCTTACGCCAAGACGCCCGGCGGCCTTTCGGACCTTGTCGGCGCCCGCGCGCCCGGCGCGGAAAGCGAGATGCAAGATCGCGGCTACAAGATGGAGACCTTCAAGAACGGCGGTCAATATTGGTGGAACGGTGACAGCGACACTTGCGTCCGCGTCGTCGTCGGTCAGGGACGCTATGCGAGCGTCGACAAGGTCGGCGCGAGCGATTGCGGCAAAGGCGGTGGCGGCGATGCCGCTGCGGCGGTTGGCGCGATCGCGGCCGTCGGCCTGATCGCCGCGCTCGCCAGCCACAAAAAGAAGCACGGTGACAGCGGCGCGAACCACGACAGCGAATATTCGCGCGGCTATAACGACGGTCTTTATGGTGGGTCGTACGACCGGAACGACAGCGAGGGCTATCACGACGGTTATATGGCCGGTGAGGCAGAGGCATCGAACCGGCGTGCCGCGAATCGCAGCTATGCGCGCCGCGGTTCCGATGGCGGGCGCGCCGCGTGCGAGCGCCGCGCCGACGAATATCAGAGCGCGCCCTCGGGCAGTAGCGTCGTGGTCAGCCAGCGCGACAAGCACGGCAACCATGTCTATACGGTGGCGACCGGCAGCTATCGCTCGGTCTGCACGGCGGACCCCTCGGGCCGGGTGATCGACATCCAACCCTATTATTGATCTGCGGATGGGGGTGACGCGCCGCGCGTTACCCCCTATCCGTGATGGATGGCCCGCAAGAAACATGTCGGACTGCCGACGCCCGACCAGATTCTTCGCTTCATCGAAGAGAGCAAGGACGCGGTCGGCAAGCGCGAGATCGCGAAGCATTTCGCGCTTCACGGCAATGAAAAGATCGCGCTGAAGGCGTTGCTCAAGGACATGACCGACGAAGGGCTCGTCGATCTGGCGCCCGGGCGTGCTTTTCATAAACATGGCGGGCTGCCGCGCGTCACCGTGCTGCGCGTCGTCGCGATCGAGGGCAGCAATTTGTGGGCGGTCCCCGATCGCTGGGAGGGCGCCGGCCCCGCGCCGCGGCTGCGCGTGATGGAGCAGGGGCGGAAAGGCGCGCTCGGCGTCGGCGACCGTATCCTCGCGCGGACCGAGGAGCGCGGCAGCGGCCATGTCGCGCACCCTATGAAGCGGCTGGCGGCGAGCGCCGAGATGGTGATCGGCGTGCTCGTTGAGGACGTCGGTCCCGGCGGCAAGCCGATGATCTGGCTGCGTCCCGCCGACAAGCGCGCGCGTTATGACTTTGCTGTCGCCGACAAGGGCGACGCCGATATCGGCGATCTCGTCCGCGCCGAACTCACCGGGCGCGGCGCGGCGATCAAGGCGAAGGTCGTCGACCGCATCGGCGATCCCTTCGCGCCGCGATCGCTCAGCATGATCGCGATTGCGCGGCACGAGATTCCCCATGTCTTCGACGGCGAAACGCTCGCCGAGGCCGAGCGCGCGGCGAAGCTGCCGCTCACGCCGGGCGGGCGTGAGGATCTGCGCGACCTGCCGATCGTCGCCATCGATCCCATAGATGCGCGCGACCATGACGATGCCGTGTGGGCGATCCCCGACGACGAACCGGGCAACAAGGGCGGCTTTCGCGCGATCGTCGCGATCGCCGACGTCAGCTATTATGTCCGTCCCGACGGCGCGCTCGACCGCGAAGCGCGGCGGCGCGGGAACAGCGTCTATTTCCCCGACCGCGTCGTTCCGATGCTTCCCGAAACGCTGTCGGCAGGGGTGTGCTCGCTGAAAGCCGGCGAGGATCGCGCCGCGATGGCGTGCCACCTCGTCATCGACAAGCATGGCAAAGTGACGTCATGGCGTTTCAACCGTGCGCTCGTACGACTGCGCGCGAACATCGCTTATGAACATGCGCAAGCCGCCTATGATGCTGATACGCCGCGCGACGACTGGGACGCGGACGTCCTCCCGACGCTCAGGAATTTGTGGGCTTGCTGGGCGCTGCTCGCGAAGGCGCGGGCTGCGCGCGACCCGCTCGACCTCGATCTGCCCGAACGGCAGGTGATTCTCGACGAACAGGGTAGCATCGCCGAAATCCGCGTCCGCGACCGGCTCGATTCGATGCGGCTGATCGAGGATTATATGATCGCGGCGAATGTCGCCGCAGCCAAGGCGCTCGAGGCGAAGAAGTCGCCCGTCATGTACCGCATCCACGAACCGCCGAGCCGCGAGAAGCTTGTCGGGCTCAAGGATTATCTGGAAACCTTCGAGCGAAGCTTCGCGCTCGGGCAGGTGATCACGCCCGCGGTGTTCAACCGCCTGATCGACGGCTTTTCCGAAGACGACCGGTTGCCCGAGATCATGCAGGCGATCCTGCGCAGCCAGACGCAGGCCTATTATGGGCCGGCCAACGCCGGGCATTTCGGGCTCGCGCTCGGCTCATACGCGCATTTCACGTCGCCGATCCGGCGCTACGCCGACCTCATCGTCCACCGTGCGCTCGTCGATTCCTACAAGCTGGAGGTGCCGGGCAAACCGAAGGACCTCCCCGCGCGGACGGGGCTCGGCGAAGCCGACGCCAAGGGGCTGTCGCGCATCGGCGAGGCGATCAGCGCGCTCGAACGCCGCGCGATGGAGGCGGAGCGCGAGACGGTCGACCGCTATGTCGCCGCCTATCTGGCGACCAAGACCGGCGAGATCGTCGTCGCGCGGATCACCGGCGTCCAGCCCTTCGGCTTTTTTGCCACCGTCGACGGGCTCGGCGGCGACGGGCTGGTGCCGGTTTCGACGCTCGGCAGCGAGCGTTTCTTTTATGACGAGGCGGCGCGCAGCCTCGACAGCGAGCATGGCCGGGTCAGCTATACGGTCGGGCAGTGGATCGAACTGCGGCTGATGGATGCGAACCCGGTCAGCGGCGCGCTGCGCTTCGAATTGCCCGATGCGCCCGAAGGCGGCTTCCGCAATCGCCCGCCGCGGCGCGATGGTGTGAAGGCGAAGGGAGCCATGAAGGACAAGGCCGGCAAGCATATGGTCGGCAAGCGTGGCCGCCCCGCGAACATCAAGCATAAGGGGCGGAAGCGCTAGGTCAGGTTGCGGCCATTGCCTGCAGTAGCGCGGCGCTCTCGGCATCCGCCGGGAAAAAGGCTTCGATCGCGAGTTCCGACAGCGTGATGTCGACGGGGGTGCCGAAGATCGTCACGGTCGAGACGAAGCGTATCTGCCCCATCGGCGTGTCGAGGATCAGCGGCACCGCGATGCCGTTCGCTGCGCTGCCATGGTCGTCGCCGACGTCGGCGCCATAAGCCGCCAGTTCCTCGCGCAGCGCGATCAAGCCGGCGTCGGCGCTCGCGTCGATCTGGTGATCGAGCCGTTCGAGCAGATGCGCGCGCCACTCGCCGCGGTTGACGATATGCGGCGCGAGGCCCCTGGGGTGCATCGCGACGCGGAGCACGTTGACGGGCGGCTCGAAGAGTTCGGGCGCCGCGAGCTGCGTCAGCAGGGAAACCGCCGCGTTCGCCGCGACCATGTTCCAGTGCCGGTCGACCGCGAGCGCGGGATAGGGCTCGTGCCCCTTCAGCACATGTTCGACGATCGCCCGCATTCCCGTCATTTCGGCGCTGTCGAGCGCGCGTTCCTGATAATCCGGCGCATAGCCCGCGGCGAGCAGCAGCGCGTTGCGCGCGCGGAGCGGCACCTCGAGGCAGTCGGCGATTCGCCCGAGCATCGCCGCGCTCGGTTTCGACCGGCCCGTTTCGATGAAGCTGAGGTGCCGCGTCGAAATTTCGGTATCGAGCGCGAGGTCCATCTGGCTCATCCGGCGGCGCGTGCGCCATTCGCGAAGCTGTTCGCCGAGCGTTGCGACTTGCATGATCGTCTCCTTCGTAAGCGGAGCTATACCCCGGCCTTCCTCTTTTCCATTACCTCCCGCGTAATCGACGCCATTCAATTCCAGGTTCAATCAGGGCGGGTCGAAAGGAGAACCAACATGTCGATCCTCAATCTCAAGAATGTCCTGGTTGCCGATGCCATCACCTGCGGAGGCGTTTTTGCTGTCGGGCTGCTCGCTGCCGCACCCGTCGGGGCCTTGCTCGGCCTGCCCGCGAGCGTCGTCGCGGTCGGCGGCTGGATCTGTCTTGCCGCCGCGCTGCTGATGATCGTCGCGGCGCGGCAGGCGGTCCCGAACCCGGCGCTGGTCAAGCTGATCGCGCTCGGCAATCTCGGCTGGGTCGCCGCCAGCTTTGCGGTGATCGCGACCTTCGGCGCCCAGATGACCGCCCTCGGCATCGCGGTCGTCGTCGCGCAGGCCATCGGCGTGCTCGGCTTTGCGATCCTCGAATGGAAGGATGCGGCCGTGCCGCGCGCGCTCGTGATCTAGCTCAACGCGTCGAGCCGGGCGACGTCGATCCCGCCCGGCACCAGCATCACCGGACAGGGGAGGGTTCCCGCATCCTGTCCGGTGAAATGCGCGACCAGCGGCCCGGGGGCACCCGAGGCCGCCGTCGCGAGGACGAGCGCGGCGATCTCGTCGCTCGCGCCGATCACTTCGCGGACCACCTCGGCGGGCTTGCCCGACTTGATCATATTCTGCGGCGTCACGCCTTCCTGCATCACCGCGTCGGCGGCGGTCGCCACCAGTTCCTCGGCATGTTCGCGCGCTTCGGCTTCGATCGTCGCCTGCACCCCGCCGAACGCCACGAAATCCTGCGGCGGGATGATCGCGAGGATGATGACGCCGCCGCCGGTGCGGGCGGCGCGGCGCGCGGCAAAGCGAAGCGCCAGCGCCGCCTCCGGACTGTCGTCGATCACCACCAGATATGTCCGCATCGCCCCGACCCCTCGTGTTTTTGCTTGGCGCAAAGAGTGCGTCACATTCGTATGAAACGCAAGCTGGCCCGCTGGACCTTGCTCGAAGCAAGGCTTATGGCGGAGAAGAATCCGTAGCGGCAGGCCCGGCCTGCAAGACTGACAGGGACAAGCCCGAATATGCCAATCGAACTCAAAATGCCCGCTCTCTCGCCGACGATGGAGGAGGGCACCCTCGCCAAATGGCTGGTGAAGGAAGGCGATACGGTCAAGTCGGGCGATCTGCTCGCCGAGATCGAAACCGACAAGGCGACGATGGAGTTCGAAGCGGTCGACGAAGGCGTGATCAGCCATATTCTCGTCGCCGAAGGCACCGACAATGTGAAGGTCGGCACGGTGATCGCGACGATCGCTGGCGAGGATGAGGATGCATCGAGCGCCAAGGCCGCGCCGGCGCCCGCCGCTCCCGCAGCAGAAGCCAAGGCCGAAGCACCGGCGCCCGCTCCGACTCCGGCACCTGCCGCTGCACCGGCAACCGCTGCTGCACCGGCACCGGCACCGGCACCGGCACCCGCCGCGGCGCCGGCGGCTTCGGGCGAGCGCATCAAGGCGAGCCCGCTTGCCAAGCGGCTTGCTACCGAGCAGGGCATCGATCTCAAGACGCTGACCGGCACCGGCCCGGGTGGCCGCATCGTCAAGGCCGACCTCGAGGGCGCGCCCGCGGGCGCCGCGGCTCCGGCTGCTGCGACGCCGGCTTCTGCACCCGCTGCGGCTCCGGCGCCTGCCGCGTCGGCACCCGCCGCCGGGCGCAGCGAAATCCCCGATTTCGGCATCCCGCACGAGGACGAGAAGCTCAGCGGCATGCGCAAGACGATTGCGCGCCGGCTCAGCCAGTCGATGCAGGAATCTCCGCACATCTATCTCACCGTCGACATCCGTCTCGACGCGCTGCTCAAACTGCGCGGCGAGCTCAACGCCAGCCTCGAAAGCCGCGGCGTCAAGCTCAGCGTCAACGACATGCTGATCAAGGCGCTCGCGGTCGCGCTCGAACGCGTGCCGTCGTGTAACGTCAGCTTCGGCGGCGACGTGATGCGCAAATACAGCCGCGCCGACATCTCGGTCGCGGTCAGCATCCCCGGCGGCCTGATCACCCCGATCATCGTCGATGCGGGCGGCAAGTCGATGTCGAAGATCTCGACCGAAATGGCCGAACTCGCGGCGAAGGCGAAGGAAGGCAAGCTCCAGCCCGCTGAATATCAGGGCGGCACCGCCTCGATCTCGAACATGGGCATGATGGGGATCAAGCAGTTCACCGCGGTGATCAACCCGCCGCAGGCGATGATCATGGCGATCGGCGCGGGCGAGAAGCGCCCCTATGTCGTCGACGACGCGCTCGCGATCGCCACCGTCATGTCGGCCACCGGCAGCTTCGACCACCGCGCGATCGACGGGGCGGATGGGGCGCTTCTGATGAAGACCTTCAAGGAACTGGTGGAGAACCCGCTGGGGCTGGTGGCTTGAAAATCACCAGATTTATGGCTGCAGTCACAATCTTGGCTGCCAGTTTTGCCTTGATCTTCTTCAGCGCGCTGCTCCTGGTTTTTGAAATCGGCGTTCCAATGCTCGGCGGCCAGAGCAAGGCTGCCCTGGAGAGCATCGCTCCTCAAGCATGGCTTGGGATTGCGATTGGAATTCTGCTAATTCTTACCGGCATGTACCTCGCGGGGCAGAGAAAGATCGAAGCGGTAATAAGAAGCGCGATTGCTATTTTCGTCTTCCAGTTCGTTCTATTTTACATGGTGCGCCCTGTCGTGCGCGCGCTCGGCTAAACACGGAGTTTAAAGTGGCTGACACCAACTACGACCTCATCGTCCTCGGCTCGGGTCCCGGCGGCTATGTCGCGGCGATCCGCGCGGCGCAGCTCGGCCTGAAAACCGCGATCGTCGAGCGCGAGAATCTCGGGGGCATCTGCCTCAACTGGGGCTGCATCCCGACCAAGGCGCTGCTGCGCTCGGCCGAAATCTATCATTATATGCAGCATGCCGGCGATTACGGCCTGATCGCGCAACAGATCAGCGCCGATATCGACGCGGTCGTGAAGCGCAGCCGCGGGGTTGCGAAACAGCTCAGCCAGGGCGTCGCCTTCCTGATGAAGAAGCACAAGATCACCGTCCATATGGGCGAGGGCAAGCTCACCGCGCCCGGCAAGCTGGAAGTGAAGGGCGAAAAGGGCAGCGAAACGCTGACCGCGAAGAACATCATCGTCGCGACCGGCGCGCGCGCGCGCGACCTGCCGTTCGCGCCTGCCGACGGCAAGCGCATCTGGACCTATCGCCACGCGCTCGTCCCGCCCGAAATGCCGAAGAAATTGCTCGTCATCGGATCGGGCGCAATCGGGATCGAGTTCGCGAGCTTCTACAGCGATATGGGCGTCGACGTCACCGTCGTCGAAATGCTCGACCGGCTCGTCCCGGTCGAGGATGCCGACGTGTCGGCCTTCCTCGAAAAGCAGCTCAAGAAGCAGGGCATGACGATCTTCACCGGTGCTGGCGTCGAGGAACTCAAAGCAACCGCGACCGGCGTGACTGCCAAGATCAAGACGAAGGATGGCAAGACCGAAAGCGCCGAATTCAGCCACGCGATCGTCGCCATCGGCATCGTCCCGAACACCGAGAATATCGGCCTCGAAGCGCTCGGCGTGAAGACGACGAAGGGCCATATCGACACCGACGCGATGTGCCGCACCAATGTCCCCGGTATCTGGGCAATCGGCGACGTCACCGCGCCGCCTTGGCTCGCGCACAAGGCGATGCACGAATCGGTGATTTCGGTCGAGGCGATTGCGGGCAATCACCCGCACGCGATGGACCCGCGCAACATCCCCGGTTGCACCTATTGCCGCCCGCAGATCGCGAGCGTCGGGCTGACCGAGGCAAAGGCCAAGGAACTCGGTTACGAGGTCAAGGCTGGCACCTTCCCCTTCATCGGCAACGGCAAGGCGATTGCCCTTGGCGAGTCCGAGGGGTTCACCAAGACGGTGTTCGACGCGAAGACCGGCGAACTGCTCGGCGCGCACATGATCGGCGCCGAGGTCACCGAGCTCATTCAGGGCTATACGATCGGCAAGACCGCCGAGCTGGTCGAGGATGATTTCATCGGCACCGTCTTCCCGCATCCGACGCTCAGCGAAACGATGCACGAGGGCGTGCTGGCGGCATTCGGGCGGCCGCTGCACATCTAGCCGGCTTGAACCCGTCGATCCTCCATTTCTCCCGGACGGGCAGCGCCATCAAGGCGCTGTTCTTCCTGGGGTTTGCGGCGATTGCATTCGCGATGGCGGGGCTGTTGCATGGCGAGCGCGAAGCCGTGCCCCGAACCGCGCAATTGCCGGGAGGGCTCGAACTCCCGGCGCCGGCGCCGCGCAGGGACCCGCTGGCGCCGTTCAAAATTCCGGCGATGATCGTCGCGGGCGGCATATGCCTCTTCTACGCCGGTCGGCACGGGTTGCGCGTCGTGCGCCGTGATGTGGCGGCGCGGATCGAGAATCGCCAGCTCCATTTTCATGCGAGCTATGCCGTAGCCCCGAACCCGCTGCCGATCGGCGATATCGTCGAGACCGTCGTCGATCGCGCCGACCGGCTGCCCGGCGAAGCGAGCGGATCGGCGCGGCTGGGGATGCGGATGCGGCAGGGGCTCTACATCGCCTACAGCGCTAGTGGCGCGGTCAGCGAATTGCGTTTGATCGACAACGATATCGATGGCGGCGCAGATCAGCTGCGGCGTTTCGCGGCGTATCTGGATGAATGGCGCCGGTCGGCGGTGGGGAAACAGCGATGACGATAACGCAGAACAGGCCGATCCTAATCGCGGGCCTGCTGATCTTTGCGACCGTCCTGCTCGGCCTCGCCGTGGGCGCGGGATGGACCGACGCGGTCGACTGGCGGGTCTCGCATGCGCTGTCGCTGCGCGTCGACCAGAATGACCCGATGCTCATCGCCTTCATGCAGGGTGCGAGCTGGATTGGCGGGGGCACGCCGCGCTGGATCATCGTCATCCTGCTCTGTGCGCTCGTCTGGCACTGGTGCGGGCCGCGCTGCGCGGTGGCGCTAGGCGGGGCATCGCTGCTGTCGAACCTCGCGTCGAGCCTGCTCAAATTCGGCTTCGGTCGCGCGCGTCCAGACCTGATCGACCATCTCGATCATCAGACGAGCTTTTCCTATCCCAGCGGCCATGCGACGAGCGCGGCGGTCGTCTATCTGCTGCTCGCCTGGCTCGCGCCGCCGCGCTGGCGGCGGGCGGCGTGGAGCCTTGCCGGCGTGATGATCGTGCTCAACGGCTTTTCGCGGATCATGCTCGGCGTCCATTGGGCGAGCGACATTTTGGGCGGCACGATGCTCGGCGCCGCCTTTGCCCTGCTCGGCATCTGCTGGGTCCGCAGGCCGAAGGAAGCATCGCCGGCGTCCCTAAGGGAATCGTAAACTCTCGCTGCTATCGGGTGGTCGCTCGACTGTGGGGGCTGTCCGAATGAATTTTTCCCTTGGCAAGACGCTGGGCGTGATCGCCGGTCTGCTTCCGCTGCTCTATATCGGATTCATGCTGCGCCATTTCGTCGGCGTTGGCGGCGGTTCGATCGACGGAATAGTCGGGATCGGGCTCGGCCCGACGGTGATCGGGCTGTCGATCGTCGGGTTGCTCTTCGCGCTGCCGCTGATCATCAAGCTGCTTCGTGCCGCGACGGGCGTCAACCGGGTGCCGGGCAAGAGCTTCGATACCGCGCTGAAGCCCGGCGAAGTGTCGGACGAACCGTCGTTCGACGCCGACGCCGTCTTCGCCAACTATATGCGCAAGCGCGATCAGGGCGGTGACGTTCCGCCTGCCCAACCGGTCACGGGAGAGTTCGCCGACGATGCCGGTTTCGCGCCGCCCCGCCCGTCGGGTTTCGGCCGCAAGGGGCTCGGCTGAACGCCGCTTTTCGATCCTCCCGGATTTTCCCCTGTCCTACGCTGCCGCTTTTTGCCATCACCGCGACAGGCAATAACAAGGGGCGGGGCGGACAATGCAATCGCGAGTGAAGTTCGGGACTTTTCTGCGGGGAATCGCTTTTGGCGCCGCCGCTTTTTCGGCTGCGGCCGCTACGTCGGCGCTGGCGCAGGACGGCAGCGGGCAGACCGTCATCACCGCCGCGCGCTACATCGATGTGCTGACCGGGAAAACGGTCGATTATCCTGCGATCTTCGTCGGCGCGGACGGGCGGATCACGAACATCGCCGACGCGCGCACGGTGCGCTGGGGATCGAACGTCAAGCATATCGACCTTGGTGACAAGACGCTGCTGCCCGGGCTGATCGACATGCACGTTCATCTCGATGGCCCTGCCGATATCGGCGGTTATCGCGGGCTGGAATTCACCGACAGTTTCTGGGGCATGACCGCGGTCAAAAATGCGAACGACATGCTGGGGGCGGGCTTTACCACGGTGCGCAACGTCGGGTCGAGCGACCGCAACGATATCGGGCTCAAGCAGGCGATCGACGCGGGCTATGCCACGGGGCCGCGGATCGTGCCCGCGGGCTATGCGCTCGGCGCGACCGGCGGGCATTGCGACAGCACCTTCCTGCCGCCCAGCCTCGAAAAGAAGGACGGCAAGGAAGAGGGTATCGGCGATAATCCCGAAGAGCTTCGTTATCAGGTTCGCCGCCAGCGCAAATATGGCGCCGAGGTGATCAAGGTTTGCGCGACGGGCGGCGTCTTCTCGCGCAACACCGAGCCGGGGCAGTTGCAGGTTTCGGAAAAGGAACTCGCCGCGATCGCCGACGAGGCGCATCAATGGGGCCTGCGCGTCGCCGCGCATGCGCATGGCGCGTCGGGCATCCGCGCCGCGATTGCTGCCGGCATCGACACGATCGAGCATGTCAGCCTTGTCGACGACGAAGGCATCCGCATGGCCGTCGCGCGCAAGCAGCCCGTCTGGTTTTCGATGGATATCTACAACACCGAATATACGCAGGCCGAGGGCGCGAAGAATGGCGTGCTCGAGGATAATCTGCGCAAGGACCGCGAAGTCGCGCAGATCCAGCGCGACAATTTCCGGAAAGCGGTGAAGGCGGGCGTGCGCATGGTGTTCGGTTCGGACGCGGGCGTGATGCCGCACGGCGACGTCGGCAAGCAGTTCCGCGTGATGGTCGAATATGGGATGACCCCGCTGCAGGCGGTGCAGGCGGCGACGAAAAATGCCGCCGAAGCGCTGGGCCGCGAGAAGGATGTCGGGGCGATCGCGGTCGGCCGCTATGCTGATATCGTCGCGGTCGACGGCGATCCGCTGGCCGACGTGCGCCAGCTCGAAAGCGTCGACGCCGTGGTGAAGGGCGGGGTGCTGGTGAAGGGCCAATAGGCCCTTACACCACCAGCCGGTCGACCAGCGCCTCGCGCTTGTCGGGGGTGAAGTTCAGCACCGCCTCGGCATAGGTCGGGATGTCGCCATGGTCGCGCCGCACCGTGGCGAGTGCGGCGTCGAGATAGGCGGGGTTGACCGACATCAAAGCGCGGATCGCATCATCGTGGATTTCGGCACCGTAACGCGACCGGATATGCGCCGCACCCTGCGCGATGCGTTCCTCGATCTTGCCCGCGGTGTTGGTGAGCAGATAATCCTGCATCAGATCATCCTCATGGACGCCGAGCAGCCGGTGAACGATCGCGACCGCAAAGCCGGTCCGATCCTTGCCCGCGACGCAGTGGACGAGGCTCGGCGCATCATATTCGGAAAGCGCCGCGAGATAGAGCCGCAGCGTCGCGACGAGCGCAGGCCGGTAGGGCATGCCGGCATAGGTGTCGATCATGCGCTCGCGGGCTGTTTCGACGTCGATCGTGCCGCCCGCGGCCTGCAGATGCGGCGCGAGCCCGGCGGTAATGCCGCCCGCGAACAATACGCGCGCCGAGAAGGTCTCGCTGCGCCGGCAGGGATGCAGTTCGCGCTCGTCGTCGCCGCGCAAATCGACCACCGTTTCGAGCCCCAGCGCGTCGAGCGCGTCGAGATCCTCGTCGGTCGCCGCCTCATGGTGCGCCGAACGCCACAGCATCGCGTCGCGGAGCCGGCCACCACCCTCGACGGCATAGCCGCCATAGTCGCGGAAATTGTGGATGCCGGACAGCGGCAGGACACGCTCGGCGAGCATGGTCATTCTCCTGTAAACATAGGGGGACGTTTTTCGACGAAGGCATTGATCGCCTCGCGGTTATCCGCGGTTTCGTGGACGATCGCCTGATAGGCTGCGCTGAGTTCCAAAATATCGCTCATCCGGCTGTGCTGCGCCTCTCGGAGCAGACGTTTCGTCAGGCGCAGCGCGCGGGGCGGATTGCAGACGATCCGCTCGGCAATGGCGATTGCACGGTCGAGCAGTTCCGCATCGGGCACGACGTCCGTGACCAGACCATATTCCTTTGCCTGCTGCGCGTCAAAGCGGTCGCCAGTCAGAAAGAGTTCGGCAGCGCGCGGATAGCCGAGTATCTTCTGAAGGAGCCATGCACCGCCGTCGCCGGGAACGATCCCGACCTTGATGAAGCTGCATGCGAATTTCGCGCTCTCGGCCGCGATGCGAATGTCGCAGGTACAGGCAAGGTCGGCACCGAGCCCGATCGCATGGCCGTTGACCGCGGCGATCATCGGCACTTCGCAGTCCATCAGCGCGCGGATCACCGCCTGCACGCCCTTGCGGTAATTGGCGCGGGTGGAATCGGGCTGGTCGAGCACACCGATGCCTTGGCGGTCTTGCATACCTTTCAGGTTCCCACCGGCGCTGAACGCCTTGCCGCTGCCGGTCAGGATGATCGCGCTGACGCTGCGGTCGTCGCCGAGGTCGCGCAGCGTGTCGATGATGTCCTGACAATCCTCGTGGGTGCCGATCGCATTCATGCTTTCGGGCTTGATCATCGTCAGGATCGCGATCTTGTCCCGCCGCTCGACACTCAAAAATTCACCCATCGTCAATAATCCTTTGCTGCCTAACCAAAGCTATTGCATGGCTGGTGCGACATGCAAGGCTTTGCGCTCTATCCGTTCGATCCGCCCGGCGACATTGCGGCACTGCGTGCCGAATTACGGGCGTGGCTGGCCGAGCATCAGCCGCGCGGAGACATCGTCGAACGTGCCAATTGCTGGGCGAGCTTCGACGCCGATTTCAGTCGGCGTCTCGGCGCCACCGGATATGTCGGCATGACGCTGCCGGCGCAATATGGCGGCGGCGACCGGCATCCGCTCGAACGTTATGTGGTGATCGAGGAACTGCTCGCCGCGGGTGCGCCGGTCGGCGCGCACTGGATTGCCGACCGGCAGACCGGGCCGCTGATCCTGCGTTATGGCAGCGAGGAACAACGCCAGCGCTATCTTCCGGGGATCGCGAAGGGCGAGCTTTACGCTTGCATCGGCCTGTCCGAGCCGGGCGCGGGATCGGATCTTGCCGCGGTGCGGACGTCGGCGCGCGAAACCGCGGAAGGCTGGCGGATCAACGGCCAGAAAATCTGGACCACGGGCGCGCATCTGTCGCACGTCATCCTCGCGCTGGTGCGCACCGAGGAAGGCAGCGAACGCAACGCGGGGCTGAGCCAGTTGCTGGTCGACCTCGACACGCCCGGCGTGACGATCCGCCCGATCATCGACATGGCGGGCAACCATGATTTCAACGAGGTGTTCTTCGACGATGTGCTCGTCCCGCATGGCGCGCTCGTCGGCGAACGCGGGCAGGGATGGAAGCAGGTTACGGCCGAACTGGGGCTCGAACGGTCGGGGCCCGAACGTTATCTGTCGAGCCATGCGCTGCTGGTCGCGCTGATCGATGCGGCGGGGGTCGATCCCGATCCGGCGGTGGCCGGACTGATCGGCGAACTGACGGCCGAGATGTGGACGCTGCGCCAGCTTTCGATGTCGACGGCGGCGAAGCTGGCGGCGGGTGAGGACCCGATGGTCGAGGCGTCGGTGGTCAAGGAACTGGGGAATGCCTTCGAACAGGATATGCCGCGGCGGGTGCAGGCGATCATCGACTGCGCGTGGGATGACGAAGCCGATCTCGCGAGACTGCTCCGCGCGCTCCTTATCGCGTCGCCCAGCTTTTCGCTGCGCGGCGGGACGCGTGAAGTGATCCGCGGGATCATCGCGCGCGGGCTGGGTCTGCGATGAGCGCGTCGCGCGCGATGCTTTGCGACACGGCGCGTGCGGTCCTGACCGGTGCGAGCGATATCGCGGCGGTCGAGGAGGCGGGTTTTGCGCTGCTGCTGGTGGCCGAGGAAGAAGGCGGTTTTGGCGGTGACTGGGGCGATGCTAATGCCGTCCTCCATATCGCGGGCATGTCGGCACCGGATTTGCCGGTCGCCGACATCATTCTCTCGGGTCTCGGCGACCCTTCCATGCCGCACCGCGCCGCCGCAACGGTCAGCCTGATGGCCGGCGCGATGGGGCAGGCGCTGGCGCTGTCGATCGACCATGTGAACACGCGGCAGCAATTCGGGCGCCCGCTCGGCAAGTTTCAGGCGGTGCAGCAATCGCTCGCGGTGATGGCGTGCGAGGTGGCGGCGGTCGACGCGGCTGCCGCCGCGATGGCGGCGCGGCTCGACGCGACGGGATTCGACGCCGATGCGGCGGGTTTCGAAATCGCCGCCGCGAAGCTGCGCGCCAATCGCGCGGTCGGCGTCGTGACCGCGATCGCGCACCAGGTGCATGGCGCGATCGGGTTCACCGAGGAATATGACCTGCGCCGCGTCACGATCCCGCTGATGCGCTGGCGCGGTGAACATGGCAACGACGCGTACTGGGCGCAGGCCCTTGGGCGTCAGGTTGCCGTCCTCGGCGGGCGCGGCCTCTGGGAAGGCCTGACCGCCCGCGCGGGGTGACGGGGGTCAGCGCAGCGCGCCGCTTTCGCGTAGCGCGGCGATGCCTGCCGCATCATAGCCAAGACCCGTCAGCACGCTATCGCCGTCGGCGCCGACCGCAGGCGCGGCGCGCGGCGTGTCGTTGACTGTCGCCGAATAGCGCGGGGCGGGGGCGGGCTGGATCGCACCGCCGACCGTCAGGAAGGTTTCGCGTTCGACATTGTGCGGGTGCTGCGGCGCCTCGCCGAGCGACAGGATCGGCGCGAAGCAGACATCGGTCATTTCCATGATCGCGCACCATTCGTCGCGCGTCTTCGTCTTGAACAGCGCGGTGAGCTTTTCCTTCAGCGGCCCCCATTTCGAAGGATCCAACTGCGCGTCGAAATCGGCATCGTCGGTCAGCCCTGTCTTCTCGCGAAGCAGGGCATAGAATTGCGGTTCGATCGAGCCGATCGAGACGAACTTGCCGTCGGCGCATTCGTAACTGTCGTAGAAGTGCGCCGCGCCATCGAGCATGTTGACGCCGGCCTCGTCCTTGAGCCGGCCTGCGGCAAGGAAGCCCCAAGTCATTCCCGCGAGCAGCGCCGAGCCGTCGGTCATCGCGCAGTCGATCACCTGGCCTTCGCCGGTACGCGCGGCGTGGACGAGCGCGCTCGACATGCCGAAGGCAAGCATCATGCCGCCACCGCCGAAGTCGCCGACATAGTTGACCGGCGGCACGGGCTTTTCACCCGCGCGGCCGATGCCGTGGAGGACGCCGGAGAGGGAGATATAGTTGATGTCGTGACCCGCGGCCTGCGCATAGGGACCGAACTGGCCCCAGCCGGTCATGCGTCCGTAGACAAGCTTCGGATTGTCGGCGAGCAGCACGTCGGGGCCGAGCCCGAGCCGCTCCATTACGCCCGGACGATAGCCCTCGATGATCCCGTCGGCGCTTTTGCAAAGCTCGCGTGCGATGCGGACCGCGTCGGGGTTCTTCATGTCGAGCGCGATCGAGGTGCGATTGCGGCTCAGCGGATCGCGCGGATCCATGAAGCCGCCGGGGCGATCAATACGGATCACCTCGGCGCCATGGTCGGCGAGCATCATGCCGCAGAAGGGGCCGGGACCAATGCCGGCAAATTCGATGATCCTGATACCCTTCAGCGGCCCGGTCATGCTCTACTCCTGTAACTCAGATACGTTCGATGATGATCGCGGGGGCCATGCCGCCGGCGGCGCACATGGTCACGAGGCCGTAACGGCCGCCCGAGCGTTCGAGTTCGTCGAGCGCGGTGCCGATCAGGATCGAACCCGTCGCGCCGATCGGGTGACCAAGCGCCATCGCGCCGCCGTTGATGTTCACCTTCTCGCGGTCGAGATCGAGGTCGCGGATGAACTTTTCGGCGACGACCGAGAAGGCTTCGTTGATTTCCCAGACGTCGATGTCGTCCTTCTTGAGACCCGCCTTTTCGAGCACCTTCTTCGCCGCCGGGACGGGAGCGTTGAGCATCAGCGTCGGGTCGTCGCCAATATTGGCATAGGCGACGATGCGCGCGCGCGGCTTCAGGCCATGCTTGTCGGCATAATCCTTCGAGGTCAGCAGCAGCGCGGCCGCGCCATCGACGACGCCCGACGAATTGCCGGCGTGGTGGAAGTGCTTGATCTCGACATCGGGATAGCGGCGGTTGATCTGCTTGCGGAAGGTGAAGCCACCGCCAAGGTCGAAATCGGCAAGGCCGGTGAACGCCGGCTTCAGCGAAGCAAGCCCTTCGGCGGTGGTTTCGGGGCGCGGAAATTCCTCATGGTCGAGCGCGACGCTGCCGTCGGTGTTCAGGACCGGCACGACCGACTTGTTGAAGCGGCCTTCCTTGATTGCGCGGTCGGCGCGCTGTTGGCTGACGAGCGCAAGCGCGTCGAGGTCTTCGCGGCTGATGCCTTCGATCGTCGCGATCGCGTCGCCGCACACGCCCTGATGCGATTGCGGGTGGATTTCATCGAGGGCCTCATGACCCGAGCCCATCAGGCGCTGCGGCAGGCCCGCATTCGCCTGTTCGGCGGCGTAGGCGGTCGTGTAGCTCATCATCTCGGTCCCGCCGGCGATGACGCAATCTTCCATGCCGCTCATCACGCTCGCGGCCGCGAAGTTGACCGAGCTGATCCCGCCGCCGCAGAAGCGATCGAGCGTCGTGCCGCTGGCCTTGGTGTCATAGCCCGCCGACAGCGCCGCCATACGCCCGAGGTCGCCGCCCTGCTTGCCGTTCTGGCTCGACGTCGACCAGACGATGTCGTCGACGGTTGCGGTGTCGAGATTGTTGCGGTCGCGGATCGCGGCGAGCACGGTCGCGGCGAGATGCTGCGGGTGGAGGTGCGAGAGCGCGCCCTTGCCGGGCTTGCCGACCCCGCGGGGGGTGCGAACGGCGTCGATGATATAGGCCTCGGCCATGGTGGATATCCTTTCGTGGAGAGCTTCGAAGATCGTCGGTCGATTGAAAAGCGCGTTGATGGGGAGTCTAGCGGGGGGCCATCCTTATTGCGCCGTCGAGGCGGACGGCTTGGCCGTTGAAATAGGTGTTGCGAACCATCTCCATCGCGAGGCTCGCATATTCCTCGGCCTTGCCGAGCCGCTTGGGGAAGGGAACCGAGGCCTCGAGGCTTTCCTTCACCTTCGGGTTCATATTGTTGAGGAGCGGCGTGCCGAAGACGCCCGGCATGATCGAATTGACGCGGATGCCGAGGTCCATGAGGTCGCGCGCCATTGGCAGGACGAGGCCGTTCACCCCGGCCTTTGCCGAGCCGTAGATCACCTGGCCGATCTGCCCGTCCTGCGCCGCGACCGAGGCAGTCAGCACGATCGCCCCGCGTTCGCCGTCTTCCATTTCGGGAAGGGCTGCCATGCCTTCGGCCGAGATCGATGCGACGCGATAGCTCGCGGTCAATATGCCCTCGACGCCAAAGGCATAGTCGGCGGTGGGCGTACGGCGATAGCCGCCGCTTTCCTTGTCATAGGCGAGCGTCTTGCCGCGGCGCGAGGTCATCGCGCAATGGACGCAGACGCGCTCCTGGCCGTGTGCGGCGCGGGCCTTGGCATAGCCGTCGAGTACCGATTGTTCGTCGGTGATGTCGACGTGGACGAACAGGCCGCCGATCGACGCCGCCACCTCTTCGCCAAGCGCGTCGTTGATGTCGAAAATCGCGACCTTCACGCCCGAGGCAGCGAGGGCCTCGGCGGTGGCGCGACCGAGGCCCGAAGCACCTCCGGTGACGACAGCGGCGACGGTGGAATCGATCTTCATGGGGAGGCTCCTCAGGCGGGAATCTGGTTGAAAGGGACGCCCTTGTCGGGGCGATGGTCCTGCGGCAGGCCGAGGATGCGCTCGGCGATGGTATTGAGCAGGGTTTCGTCCGACCCGCCCGCGATGCGGCCCGTCGGCGCGTTGATCCAGCTCGATGCCCAATCGTCCTTCGGCGAGGCATGTTCGTCGAACGCGAAGGCGTCGGTGCCCTGCAGGTCGAGTGCGAGTTCGGACAGCTTCTGGCGCGAACGCACCGCGACCAGCTTGTTGAGCGATCCTTCGGGCCCCGGGGTCATTCCCGCCTGCATCATCAACCGGGCGCGCATGTTGATCGAATCGAGCCCGGCGCGCATCGCATGATTGCGCGCGATCTGTTGCCGGATACGTCCGTCCTCGATTGCCGGGCGACCATTCAGCTTCACCTCTTTGGCCAGTTCGACGAACAGGTCGAGGTGCGGACCGAAGCCGGCGCTATCGGTCGCGACATAACGTTCGATCATCAGCGTCGCGAGCGCGACCGCAAAGCCGCCGCCGACGGGCGACATGCGGTGGTCGTCGCTGATCTTCACATCGTCGAAGAATACCTCGTTGACGTGGCTGTCGCCGCCCGCGAGCTTGATAGGGCGCACGGTGACGCCGGGCGCCTTCATGTCGACCCAGAAATAGGTGAGCCCCTTGTGCTTGGCGACGGTCGGGTCGGTGCGCACGACGATAACACCATAGTCACTATATTGCGCCCAGCTCGTCCAGACCTTTTGACCGTTGATCTTCCAGCCGTTGCCGTCGGTCTCGGCGCGCGTACGCAGGCCCGCAAGGTCGGTGCCTCCCGACGGTTCGGAGAAAAGCTGGCACCAGATTTCCTCGCCCTGCAGGGCCTTGAGCACACGTTCCTTGACGAATTCGCGGTCGCTGCCGAATTGCATGAGGACAGGCACGGGCATGCCGAGCGAGATGCCGAAATAGACGTTGGGGAAGCCGTGCTTCATCTCCTCGCCCTCGAAAGTGATCTTTTCGATATGGCCGAGTCCTTGGCCGCCGAGGTCGGTCGGCCAGTTGATGCCGGCGTAGCCGGCGTCGAATTTCGTCTTCTGGTAACGGCGGCCGAGGGCAAGATCCTCCTCGACGCTGAGCCCCTTGCGCGCAGCCTTGCCGAAAGCGGGCGCCATCGCTTCGCACCATTCGGCAGCTTTGGCGCGATATGTTTCGAGATCGCTCATGCGACATCTCCTGCAAGCTGATCCACGAGCACGTCTTCCCAGAAGAAGCTGCTTCCCTGTTCGAGTGCGAGCGAGCGCGAGCGGCGCATGTGAAGATGCAGCCCGATCTCCCACGTCACGCCGATCCCGCCGTGGATCTGGACGCAGTCGCGCGCGGCGGTATCATAGGCTTCGGTTGCCGACAGGCGCGCGGCTGCGGCGGCGGTGATGAAATCATCCTGCCCTTCGCGCGCGGCTGCGTGGATTGCATTGGCGCGCGCCAGTTCGACGAGGCCATAAAGCTCGGCGATGCGATGCTTGATCGACTGGAAGGCGCCGATCGGCTGACCGAAGGCCTTGCGGGTCAGCGCGTAGTCGCGCGCGATTTCCATCAGCGCTTCGGCCCCGCCGGTCTGTTCGTGCGCGGTAACTACTGCCTGCAGTGCAAGGATATGGAGCGCCGCCGCGCGCGCCGCTTCGCCGATTACGAGCGGCTCCGTCGACGCGCCAGCGAACAGCAGATCCGCGACGCAGCGGCTGTTGTCGAAGCTGTCGACAGCCTTGCGTTCGATGCCGGCGAGATCGGCGATCACCAGCGCGGGAACGCCGCCGTCCTGTGCGAGAAGGATGCCGACATCGGCAAGCAGCCCGCCGGATACGCCGGGAGCCGTTCCTTCGATCTTGCCGGAATTCAATATAACCGCCGGTTGGGCGGGCAGGGCATCCGCTCCCGCCGCAAAGGCGATGGCGCCGATCGTTTCACCGCTTGCGAGGCCCGGGAGCCAGCGCGCCTTCTGCGTATCGTTGCCGTAAAGCTCGATCGCCTTGGCCGCGCCGAAGTTCGAGGTGAGAAAGGGGGCGCCGCTGAGCGTCCGACCCGCCTGATGCGCGATCAGCCCCAGCTCGACGAGACCGAGATCGAGGCCGCCATAGGCTTCGGGAAGCGCGAGCGCCGTCCAGCCCTGTTCCTTCGCGGTCGCCCAGAAACCGTCATGATATCGGCCGCTCGTCTGGAGCAGGGGCAGCAGGTCATCCTTGCTGACCCGCGCTTCGAGCGCGCGACGCGATTCGGTTGCGATTGCCTGTTGCCCTTCGTCGTACAAGATCGACATCGGCCCGATTCCTCCACCCTCAATGTTTCCGGCCATCATCCGGACGTTAACGTAAACGTCAAGTGTTTTGACGCTACGGCTCGATGGCCGTCAACTGACACCCCTGTCAGGCGAGGCCCGCCTTCCAGTCGCGGCGGATCTTCTTGGCGAGGCTCCATTTGTGAACCTCGGTCGGGCCGTCGTAGATGCGGAAGGCGCGGACCTCGCGGAACACCTGTTCGACGATCGTCCGATCGGTAACCCCTGTGCCGCCCATGACTTGCACGCAGCGGTCGGCGATGCGCATCAGCGCCTCCGACACCGCAACCTTCGCCATCGAGCTTTCGACGGTGCCGAGCGATCCGGTGTCGAGGACGCCCGCGCACCAGTCGATCATCAATTCGGCCTGCTTCAGGTCGATCATATTCTCGGCGAGCATGAAACCGACGCCCTCATGCTCGATCAGCGGCTTGCCGAATGCTTCGCGGCGATTGGCATAATCGGTCGCGATCTCGTGGGCGCGGATGCAGCAGCCGAGCCAGCGCATGCAGTGCGACAGGCGGGCAGGGGACAGGCGGACCTGCGCGTAACGGAATCCTTCGCCCGCCTCGCCGAGCATCTGGTCGGCGGGGATGCGGAGGTTGTCGATGGTCAGCGTTGCATGGCCGCCGGGCATCGAGCTGTCGATCGTGTTCGGCACGTCGTCGATGCGGATCGCGGGATCGGGCAGGTCGACGAGGAACATGCACGCACCCTGTTCGGACTTTGCCATGACGATGCCGACGCGCGCGCCCTGCGCGCCGGTGATGAAGGTCTTGCGCCCGTTCACCACCCAGTGATTGCCGTCGAGGTGACATGTCGTCTTCATCATCGACGGGTCGGACCCCGCACCGCCATCTTCGGCGGGTTCGGTCATGAAGAAGGCGGAGCGGATGCGTCCCTCGACCATCGGCTTCAGGAAACGGTCCTTGAGTTCGGGGCTGCCCTCCTTGCCGAGCAGATACATATTGCCCTCGTCGGGTGCCATTGTGTTGCACGCGAGCGGGCCGAGCGGTGAGAGGCCGCTCTTGATCAGGACGACAGCGGTTTCGCGCTGGTTGAGATGGCTGCCGTCGCCAAGGATGTGCGGCGTCAGCACGCCGGCGGCGCGCGCATGGTCGCGCATCTCCATCACGAGTTCGTCGGTCGGCGCGCCATGATGGTCGCGGCGCGGATCCTTCTCATAAGGAATGATCGTTTCGCGGACGAAATTTTCGACCTTTGCGGCAATGGCAAGCGCCCGATCCGATATGCCTTCGTGCGCCGTCATTCCGATTCCCTTCGCTATCTAACTATTTTCCTAGTCAACCCGACGTTGACGTAAGCGTCAAGTTATTTCATGGATCGGGGCGACGATGCCGTAAGGGCAGGAACGCGCAGGAGAGATCGATATGGCTTTCAAGACACGCATCACCGAAATGCTGGGTATCGAGCATCCGATCGTCCAGGGCGGGATGCAGAGCGTCGGCTACGCCGAACTTGCCAGCGCTGTGTCGAACGCGGGCGGTCTCGGCATCATCACCGCGCTGACGCAGCCATCGCCCGCCGCACTCAGCGAAGAGATCGAGCGGTGCCGCGCGATGACCGACAAGCCCTTTGGCGTGAACATGACCGTCTTTCCGACGATCAACGCGCCCGATTACAAGGCCTATGCGCAGGCGATCATCGACGGCGGGGTCAAGATCGTCGAAACCGCAGGCACGCAGGCGGTGCGCGAAATCTGGGAGATGCTGAAACCCCATGGCGTCACGATCCTCCACAAATGCACCGCGGTTCGCCACGCGCTGTCGGCCGAGCGTGCGGGCTGCGACATCATCTCGATCGACGGCTTCGAATGCGCGGGCCACCCTGGCGAGGACGATATCCCCGGCCTGATCCTGATCCCCGCCGCCGCCGACAAGGTGAAGATCCCGATGCTTGCCTCGGGCGGCTTCGGCGACGGGCGCGGCCTTGTCGCCGCATTGTCGCTCGGCGCCGAAGGCATCAACATGGGCACGCGCTTCTGCGCCACCGTCGAGGCGCCGATCCACGACAATGTGAAGCAGGCCTATATCGACAATGATGAGCGCGGCAGCTTCCTGATCTTCCGCAGCCTCAAAAACACCGCGCGCGTCGGCAAGAGCGCGGTGAGCGAAGAGGTGGTGCGGCGCCTCGCTGTGCCCGACGCGACTTTCGCCGACGTCGCCGAGCTGGTGAACGGCAAGGCAGGCCGCGAATTGCTCGAGACCGGCGACCTTGCGAAAGGCGTGTTCTGGGCAGGGATGGTGCAGGGGCTGATCCACGACATCCCGACCTGCCAGCAGCTCATCGACCGCATCATCGCCGAGGCCGACGCGATCGTCGACCAGCGGCTGGCGTCGATGCGCGCCTAATTCGCCCCCGCACGCTGGCGCGACGAGGCGGCTTTCGATATGGTCCGATTCATCACAATCTGGTCATAGCGATTGCCGCCGGGGCGACCGCCCGCCGGCGCGGCAAGGGGGATTTTTGAGCCTCATCGAATATAAGGGTTTTGGCGGCGTCGTTTTGGCGGCTGACATGCTGGGCGATGAAAATGACCCGGCGGTCCTGCTGCTCCCCGACATCGGGCAAGGCCGCGCGAGTTGGCGCGAAGTGGCCGAGGCGCTGGTGCTCTCCGGACGCCGCGTCGTCAATCTCGACCTTCGCGATGGCGCCGATCTTGCGCCGCATATCGAGGATTTGCGCGCCGTCCTTGCGCAAATGGGATCGCGGCCGGTGGTGGTCGCAGCGGGACGTGGCAGCTGGATCGCTGCGCATGCGCTCGGCCTCGATGATGGGACGCATCTCGCCGCAGGGCTTGTCCTCGTCGACATGCCCGTCGATGACGTGGCTATTGCAAGCGCCGCTGCGGCGCGCCTTGCCCTTCCAACGCTTGCCGTTCGTGGCGGCTTTTCTCCCGCGGAGGCAAGCGTCGGCAGCGACGCCTTCATCGCCGCGCTTCCGCTCGGCCAATGTGCCGAGATCAACGATTGCGATCTCGAACTCGCATCGGACCGCAAGGAAGCACTGCTGGGGCAGCTCCTCGAATTCCTCGAGCGCCGCCAGCCGCGCGAGGCGATGGAGTTCAAAGCCGGCTCTGATCCGCGCACGCTCCGTGATGCGATGGGCTGTTTCGCGACAGGGATTACGATCGTGACGGCGCTCGACGCGGCAGGGACGCCCGTCGGATTGACCGCGAACAGCTTCACATCGGTATCGCTCGACCCGCCGTTGCTGCTCATATGTATTGCCAACACCGCCGGGACGGCGCCGGCATTGCGCGACGCCGCGCATTTCGGGGTCAATGTCCTCCAGATCGGTCAGCAGCCGGTATCGAACCGGTTCGCGGCGAAGGGCGAGGACCGTTTTGCTAACCAGCCATGGGCGCCCGGCCAGACCGGCGTGCCATTGCTCGGCGGTTCGCTGGTGTCGTTCGAATGCCAGCGCGAATCGCTGCACGAGGCCGGCGACCACTTCATCCTCGTCGGGCGTGTGGTCCGCGCGCAGTTCGAGCCGCACCGCGATCCCTTGCTCTATTTTCGCGGAAAATACCGCCGTTTGCATTTCGCCTAACCATGATCAGGACCGTTATTCCGCCGGAAGACAAAAGCGGTGCTGTTTGCCGATAATTAAGTAATGATATCTGAATGCTGCCGCGGTTTTGTGCCGTTTCCGGGCAGTTTTGCCTATTGTGTCCTTACCAGCCGATTCAGAACATGCTATGCCAAGTAAATATTGGTGGGGACAAAATCGATGCATCGCGTCAGCCGACGGACGGCGCCGGGAATTGATTTTCCGGCCTTTGAGTCATGCGTGTCCTGATCGTAGAGGACAATCGCCGTTTGGCGGGGCTCATCGAGCATGGCATCGCGCAGAGCGGTTTTACCCCCGATATTGCCGAAGACCTGCATGACGCCGACGCGGCTTTGACCGAAGCAAATTATGACGCGATCATTCTCGACCTCGGCCTTCCCGACGGGGACGGCCTGAACTGGTTGCGACGCGAACGGGCGAAGCTACCGCTGCCTCCGGTCCTCATCCTTACGGCCCGCGATGCCCTGGGCGACCGGGTCGCCGGGCTTGACGCCGGCGCGGACGATTATCTGGTCAAGCCGATCGAGATCGACGAACTCGCCGCGCGCCTTCGTGCATTGTTGCGACGCCCCGGCCCGCGGAGCCAGCCGATCATCCGCGCGGGCAAGCTGGCGTTCGACGTAGCGGCGCGGGCCGCGCGAAGCGGCGATCGCGCGATCGAACTGACGCGCCGTGAAGCCGATCTGCTGGAACTGCTCATTCGGCGCGCCGGGACGGTCGTCCGGCGCTCGACGATCGAGGAAGCGCTATATCGTTTCGATGAAGCGGTGACACCCAATGCGGTCGAGGCGATCGTATCGCGGCTTCGACACAAGCTGAACGATGTCGATCATCCCGACGTGCTGATTACGGTCCGCGGGATGGGCTATCTCCTGAAAGAGGTCGGCGATTGAAGCGGCCTTTTTCGGTATCGCGGCGCCTGTCGCGTGGCTTCAGCTGGATCGGGCTGTTCGGCGGGCTCGCGCTGATCATATTCGTCAGTTTCGATGTCGAGGTGATGCTCGAACAACGATCGGATGCAGAGGGGTGGCGCGGCGAATGGCTGGAGATTGCCGAGCATGTCGTGCTGCCGCTGGTCGTGCTGATGATGCCGATGTTCCTAGCGGCGCGCTGGGTGATCCGGACGTCGCTAGAGCCGCTCGGCGTGGCAGCAGCACGCATGGACATGGTCGCCGGTACCGATCGCGGCTTTCGTCTCGACCCGGATGACCTGCCGCTCGAGGTCCAGCCCTTTGCCGGGGCGCTCAACAATCTGCTGCAGCGCCTCGACGACGTCGCCGGGCAACGTGAAGCGTTCGCGATCAACGCGGCGCACGAACTGAGGACGCCGCTCGCCATCCTGATGGGGGAATTGGACCGGCTCGGATCATCCGAGGCCTTGCGGCTGAAAAAGGATGTCGCGGCAATGAACCGGCTGGTCGGCCAGCTGATGCTGATGGCGCAAGTCGAATCCTATGTCGCGGCGCCGATCGCGCGCGATCCCGTTTCGCTTGCCGAAGTAGCGGCCGAGGTCGCGGCCCAGCTCGCGCCGCTGGCAGCAACGCAGGGGCGGCATCTCGAATTGAAGATCCATGCGGAGGTTATGGTAGCGGGGATCAGGGAAACGCTCGTCGCCGCCGTTCGCAATCTGGTCGATAATGCGCTGCGCGTGACCCCCGTGGATGGACTCGTCGTCATTTCGGTTGGTCCGGGCCCGAAAATATGTGTCGGGGATGAGGGGCCCGGCCTGTCTCCCAACGATCTCGAACGGTTGAGCAGGCGCTTTGCGCGAGCCGATCATGCCAGTGCCAGTGGAGCGGGATTGGGCCTCGCCATCGTTGCCCGGATCGTCGAAATCCATGATGCCGAGCTAGTCACCGACCCTCAGAAAAAAGAAATCTGCCTGTCATTTCAAGACCCGGACAGTGCTGATAAACAATCGCCTTCCGAACAGGGTTAATCGTCAGGTTGGCGTCAGCTTGATCCTATAGCTTAGCTTTTTTCGGTCGAGTCGTGAGTACTCGAAATGATGGTCTTCCCGCACGGGTCGCGGCGGCGGGCAGGATTTGGGCGGCGCATATTTACCGGCATATGCCACCGTAAATTGCCCGTGGGGGGGACGTTCCGTGGCGGAAGCAACCAGCGATATTCTTGTTGCGGATAATCACCCGCTTTGCCGCGAAGGGCTGACCACGCTCTTTGCGAGAAACTTCGGTTTGTCCAACATATTCGAGGCGTCGGATTTTCCGGCGGTTCTTTCCAGAATAGCGACGCGCCCGTCCATCGGGTTCGTGACGATCGACCTTGGCTTGCCGGGCTTGCACAAGAGTGATGGGCTCCGCGATCTGCGCGTCCGATATCCCGATGTCCGCGTGGTCGTCGTCGCCGCTCCGCGTGATCGCGACGTGGTTCTCGAAGCGCTCGGCGCGGGCGTCCATGGCTATATTCCCAAAGATGTATCGGTTCAGGAAATGGCCGAGGCGTTACGGAATGTGATCGCCGGGAGGATGTATGTACCGGATTTTGTTTCGGATCTGACCGCGCGGAAAGACGCCGCGACCGAGTCCGGTAGCCCCGCGAACGACGCGGCACTGACGAGCCGGCAGTTCGAAGTTTTGAACCTGCTCGCGGCCGGACGATCGAACAAGGAAATAGCGCGCCTATTGTCCATCGCCGAAGGAACGGTGAAGGTCCACATCGCCGCGGCATTTCGCATGCTGGGGGTCCATAATCGGGTCAGCGCGGCGGCGGCGATGCAGGCCAGGGCGTTCAACGACGATCCGTTCGACACCTATCTGCCTGGCATATTGGAAGAAAGGCCGGGTCAGCCGGTTTTACGGCGCAGCTTCGACACGATGCCGCAAATTTCCTATCGGCGTTAAGGCGACCATCGCTTCGCTCCTCGCGCAACGCGCTTCGCTGCGCCATTCGCGACCTGCACTTCATCCGCTTCCTGACGGCTGCGTACCGCTTCCGCGGCCTTCTCGTGGTGCCGTATATATGGAGTGCCTATATCGAATGGCCTATGTCTTCATCTGCAAAGATATAGTCATGACAAGTATAGTGCTAGCAGAAGGTAATAGCCCACCAGTCCAACTCGACGCCCGATCGCGATAAGTCATACATTCCAACCACAAGACCTGCTGATCGACTGCCGTGGAGGCGAGTCGGCGCCGGCCGGGGAGGCCGCTCTGCGCAGGTCCACTGTAGGGAGGCAAATCATGGTCACGTATATCCGCAGCGATCTCGAATTCATCCTCGATCAGATCAAGATCGCCGAGGCGCATGCAAGGTGGACGCAAGACCCCACCGATCCCCTGGGCAAGCCCTTGTTCGGACCCAATGGTTCGATTCCTTCCTATAACATCGCATGGGGTCTGCGGACCGTCGACGGGACCTATAATCACCTGCTTCCGGGCACCGAAGAGCAGGGCGCAGCCGATAATCCATTTCCGCGCCTGCTGGACCCTGTCTACCGTCCCGCGCAGGGCGGTATGCTCGACCCCGACGGTCCGGGACCCGCGCCGTCCTTTCCGACCGCACCCAATTACAATCCGTCGAACAATCCGAACAATGTCGTCATCGATTCGAGCCTGCGCACGATTTCGAACCTGCTGGTCGACCAGACGCTGAGCAACCCGGCGGCGATCATCGTGGCGCTGCAGCGCAGCGGCATCGAGGGCGACCTGATCGCGCTCGCGCAGAGCATCAAGGCCGAATATGAGCCGATCAAATCCTTCTTCAAGGATGTCGACGACGCGACCGATGCCTATGCCGAAGCGCAGGCGGCAGCCGATGCCGCGAACCCGCCCGACCCCGCGCTCGACGCCGCCGCGCTGGCGGCCTTCGCCGACCTCCAGGCCGCACAGGACGCGCTGACGGCCGTTCGCGGGCCGCTGGATGCGCTACTCGTTCCGAACGGGATCGAATTGAGCGGCGCCAATGTCGAGCTGCCGAACATCGCACCCGACGAGGGGCTCTCGGCGCCGTTCAACTCGTGGTTCACGCTGTTCGGCCAGTTCTTCGACCATGGCCTCGATCTGGTCGCCAAAGGCGGCAGCGGCACGGTGTTCATCCCGCTCCAGCCGGACGATCCGCTGTACGATCCCACCAGCCCGACCAATTTCATGGTGCTGACGCGCGCGACCACGGGGCCCGGCGCCGACGGCATCATGAACACGGCGGACGATACGCATCTTAACACCACGACGTCGTTCGTCGACCAGAACCAGACCTACACCTCGCATGCCTCGCACCAGGTTTTCCTGCGGCAATATGAGCTGAACGTCGCGGGAGATCCCGTCGCGACCGGCAAGCTGATCCAGGGCGTGAATGGCGGCATGGCCACGTGGGCCGATGTGAAAGCGCAGGCGGCGGATCTTCTTGGCATCCAGCTGCTCGACGTCGATGTCGGAAATGTTCCGCTGCTCGCGACCGATGAATATGGCAACTTCATCCGCGGACCCAACGGCTATCCGCAGATCGTCATGGCGGGCCTCAACCCCGGCGATCCACCCTTCCTTGTCGAAGGCGATCCGGCTGCCAATGGCGGGCTCGGCGTGCTCGTGGCCGGCGCGGTGCGGACCGGTCATGCCTTCCTCGCCGATATCGCGCACAATGCGGTGCCCGACGGACTCGAGGATGGCGACACCGAGATCGGCGGCAATATCCCGGCCGACGGCGAATATGACGATGAACTGCTCGACGCGCACTTCATGGCCGGCGACGGCCGCGCGAACGAGAATATCGGCCTGACCGCCGTCCATCATGTCTTCCACTCCGAGCATAACCGGCTGGTCGAACATACCAAGGCGGTCGTGCTCGCGACGGGCGATGCGGCGTTCATCGCGGAATGGCAGATGCCCGACGGTTCTTGGAATGGCGAACGCCTGTTCCAGGCCGCGAAATTCGGCACCGAGATGCAATATCAGCACCTTGTATTCGAAGAATTTGCACGCAAGATCCAGCCGGCGGTGAACACCTTCCTTGTGCCCGACGGCTTCGACATCACGCTCGATCCGTCGATCGTGGCGGAGTTTGCGCACGTCGTGTACCGCTTCGGCCATTCGATGCTGACGGAATCGATCGACCGCTTCGACACCTCTTTCAACGAAGATCATATCTCGCTGATCCAGGGCTTCCTCAATCCGCTCCAGTTCGAGAATAATGGAGGGAATGTCGGCGTCGATGCCGATATTGCAGCCGGCGCGATCATCCGCGGGATGACGCGGCAGGCAGGCAACCAGATCGACGAGTTCGTCACCAGCGCGCTGCGCAACAATTTGCTCGGATTGCCGCTCGATCTCGCCACTATCAACCTTGCGCGTGGCCGCGACACCGGCGTCCCGTCGCTCAACGCCGCGCGGGCGAGCTTCTATGAGGCGACGAACGAGGATGAACTGCTCAAGCCCTATGAAAGCTGGGTGGATTTCGCCGCCAACCTCAAGAACGAGGCGTCGATCATCAACTTCGTCGCGGCCTATGGCACGCACAGCCTGATCACGTCGCAGACCACGATCGAAGGAAAACGCGACGCGGCGCTGACGATCATCACAGGGGTAAGCACCGGCGGGCACCTCGTTCCTGCGGATCGGCTGGACTTCCTCAACGCGACCGGCGCTTATGCGGGCGGTTCGCTCGGCGGCCTCAACAATGTTGACCTGTGGATCGGCGGTCTTGCCGAAAAGACCATGCCGTTCGGCGGCATGCTCGGTTCGACCTTCAACTTCGTGTTCGAGGTCCAGATGGAAAATCTGCAGAGCGGCGACCGCTTCTATTATCTCCAGCGGCTCGACGGCCTGCACCTGTTCGGCGAGATGGAAAATAACAGCTTCGCCGCGATGATCATGCGGAACACCGATGCGACGCATCTGCCGTCCGACGTCTTCTCGACCCCGGGACTGATCCTCGAAGTCGATCCGACCCGGCAGTACAACGATCTCGACGGCGACGGGACGCTCGAGGGCGGGGACCCCGCGGGTGGAGGCATATTGACCCCGCTCGTCAGCCGCGACAATCCCGGAACGGCGGGCGCCGACACCAACTATCTGCGCTATAATGGCGGCGACCATGTCGTGCTCGGCGGGACCGAGGGCAACGACATCATGATCGGCGGGATCGGGGACGACACGCTGCACGGCGACGGCGGCAACGACCGGCTCGAAGGCGGCTTCGGCAACGATATCATCAACGGCGGTGCCGGCGACGACTTCATCAAGGACACGGGCGGCGACGACAATATCAAGGCCGGCGACGGCAATGATATCGTCCACGCGGGCCCCGGTCTCGACCTTGTCCTTGGCGGGCGTGGCAACGACTTCATCTTCCTCGGCACCGACGAGGGGTCGGAAGTGTTTGCCGGCGAGGGCGACGACTTCATCTATGGCAACAAGAATGCAGAGCGCATCCTCGGGAACGAGGGCAGCGACTGGATCGAAACCGGCACCTTCGACGGTGCGCCGGGCGACAATTTCGATGAGGTCTTTGCGCGTGACGGCATCGACGGTCACGACGTCTTCCTCGGCGATGGCGGTTTCGACGAGTTCATCGGCGAGGGAGGTCATGACATCATGGTCGGCAGCGCCGGGCGCGGCAAGATGGCCGGCATGTCGGGCTTCGACTGGGCGACCTACAAGGACAGCAACACCGGTGTGAACGCCGACCTGTCGATCCCGATCGTTTTCGACGAATCTCCGGTCATCCCTGGGAATGCCGCGCTCGATGAATATGAGAGCATGGAAGGCCTGTCGGGTTCGGCGTTCAACGATGTCCTGCGCGGCACGAACGACGATGCCGTCGCGATGGGACCGACCTCGCTGGGCGGTTCGGGCGGTTACCGCGGCAGCGCGCTCGACCAGGCCGGCATCAACCTCATCAGCGGCCTGCAGGCCGTGGTGGGCGCCGGCGTCACCTCCTTTACGGGAGGCGACATCATCCTGGGCGGCGACGGCAGCGACCTGATCGAAGGGCAGGGCGGCGACGATATCATCGACGGCGACAAATATCTGAACGTCCGCATCGGCGTGTTCCAGAACAACGACGGGACGGGCGCGCAGATCGACACCGCCAACAGCATGACCGAACTGGCGTCGGAAATGTTCAATGGTGTGTATAATGCCGGGCAGCTCCGCATCGTTCGCGAAATACTGACCGCGAACGGCGTGGGCGATATCGATATCGCGGTCTTCTCGGGCGATCTTGCCGACTATGACATCACCAACAATCCGAACGGGACGATCACCGTCGCGCACGCCCGCGGTACGCAAACCGACGGGACCGACACGCTGCGCAATATCGAGCGGATGCGCTTCGCCGATCAGGAAATCGCCGTCAATACACCGGCGACCGGCCAACCGGTGATCAGCGACACCACCCCGACCGAGGGGCAGACGCTGACGACCAATACGGCGGGCATCGCCGATGCGAACGGCCTCGGTGCGTTCAGCTATCAATGGCAGAGCTCGGCCGACGGGACGACCTGGACCAATATCGGCGGCGCGACCGGGGCGAGCTTTACGCCCGACGACAATCTGCTGACCTCGTTCGGTGATCAGGCTGGGCTGCAACTGCGCGTTGTCGTGAGCTTCACCGATGGAGCCGGGACCGGCGAAAGCGTGATTTCGGCGGCAACAGGGCCGGTCGGGGTCAACTGGGACGGGCTGCCGCTGGTCAACAATACGCTGAACGGTACGGCGGGAGACGATATCGCCGACGGGTCCAGCCCGGTGCTGGGCTTCGGCGGCAACGATACGCTCAACGGCAATGGCGGGAACGATATATTGAACGGCGCCGGCGGGACAGACACGATCAACGGCGGGACCGGCAATGACACGATCGACGGCGGCACAGGTGCCGACACGATCAATGGCGGAGCGGGTAACGACCTGATCAACCAGGTCAGCACGGCGGGCCGCGACTTCGTCGACGGTGGCAGCGATATCGATACGTTCCAGCTCAACGGCGTGGCGGGGGCCGAAACCTTCACCATCTATACGCGCGCGGCGTGGGATGCGCTGGCAGGTAACAATATCGCGGACCTCAATGCCAATACCGAGGTTGTCATCACGCGCAACGGGACGAACTTCGCCTCGGTGATCGCGCAGCTCGATAACATCGAGGAAATCCGGGTGAACACGCGGCTGGTGACGTCGCCCGGACCGGGTGGTGGCCCGGGCGGCAGCGGCGGCGACACGATCAATGTCGTCGGCAACTTCGCCGGCACGAGCCTGAACTTCAACACGATCACGGTGAACGGGGGCGAGGGCGGCGACACGATCGACATGTCGGGCCTCGAATCCGACCATCGTATCGTGTTCAAGGCGCTCGGCGGCAATGACGTCATCCTCGGCACGCTGCGGCCACAGGATGTGATCGAACTCCCGGCGGGGTCGGTGCTGACCGATTATGTGTTCAGCGCCGGACCGTCGGGAACGACGATCCTGAGCAACGGCACCCACACCATCACCTTTACCAGTGTCGGCGGGCTGCCCGAGTTCCGCGTCGCCACGGCTGACGAAGCCGCGGGCGCCGTGGTCGAGGAACCGCAGTTCGACCCGTCGGGCAACGACACGATCGTCGGAACCGACGGCGACGACATGGTCAACGGGTTCGGCGGCGCCGACACGGCGACCGGCGGTCTCGGCAACGACTGGTATTTCGTCGACAATATGGGCGACCAGGTGGTCGAGGGCGCTGGCGAGGGTACGGGGGACCGCGTCTTTGCCAGCGGCAGCTACCGCCTGACGGCCGGCGCGCAGATCGAGGTCTTTTCGACCGACAATCATAGCGGGACCGGTGCGATCAACCTGACCGGCAACGAACTTGCCAATACCATCTATGGCAATGATGGCGTGAACATCCTTGACGGGGATGTCGGCAACGACCGGCTCTATGGGCTGGGCGGCAACGACCAGCTGGTCGGCGGCGCAGGCCTCGACGTGACGGTCGGCGGTGCAGGTAACGACTGGCACTTCGTCGACAATATGGGCGACCAGGTGGTCGAGGGCGCCGGCGAAGGAACGGTCGACCGGGTGTTCGCAGGTGCAAGCTATCGGCTTGGCGTCGGCGCGCAGATCGAGATTTTCTCGACCGACAATCATAGCGGGACCGGTGCGATCAACCTGACCGGCAACGAACTTGCCAACACCATCTATGGCAATGATGGTGCCAACACGGTCGAAGGAGGTGCCGGCAACGACTATCTCTTCGGTCTCGGCGGCAACGATCGCCTGTTCGGCGGTACGGGGGTCGATGTGACCACCGGCGGTGCGGGCGACGACTGGCACTATGTCGACAATGCCGGCGATCAGGTCGTCGAAGGCGCG
>NZ_DASZAU010000011.1:0-54526 GCF_035944815.1 Sphingopyxis sp. | reverse complement strand
GATCATCCCGATCGGCGGCGCCGACATGCCCGTCGTCGTGTCGATGCTCAACAGCTATTCGGGCTGGGCCGCGGCGGCGATGGGCTTCACGCTCGGCAACACCGCGATGATCATCACCGGCGCGCTCGTCGGCTCGTCGGGCGCGATCCTGTCGTACATCATGTGCCGCGCGATGAACCGCAGCTTCATCAGCGTGATCGCGGGCGGCTTCGGTGCCGATGCAGAAGCGGGTGCGGGCGGCGGCGCGAAGGAACAGCGCCCGTGGAAGCCGGGCAGCGCCGACGATGCCGCCTTCCTGATGAGCCAGGCCGAAAATGTCATCATCGTTCCGGGCTACGGCATGGCCGTCGCGCAAGCGCAGCACGCGCTGCGCGAAATGGCCGACCAGCTCAAGAAAGAGGGCGTGAACGTCAAATATGCGATCCACCCGGTCGCGGGACGCATGCCTGGCCATATGAACGTGCTGCTCGCCGAAGCGAACGTGCCCTACGACGAGGTGTTCGAGCTGGAGGACATCAACGGCGAATTCGCGCAGGCCGACGTCGCCTTTGTCATCGGCGCCAACGACGTGACCAACCCGGCGGCAAAGACCGACAAGACCTCGCCGATCTATGGCATGCCGATCCTCGACGTCGCCAATGCCAAGACCGTGCTGTTCGTGAAGCGTTCGATGGGCGGGGTCGGCTATGCCGGCGTCGACAACGACGTCTTCTATATGGACCAGACGATGATGCTGCTCGGCGACGCCAAGAAGATGGCCGACGACATCGTCAAGGCCCTCAGCGGTAGCGGACACTAAGGTCGGCGCGGCACCGGGCACTGACGGCCTGCCGCAAAGTTTCGCTCGCGGGCTTGCCCGCGGGCGCCAGTTTTTCTAGCCAAGTTCGGGACCGGGTCCGGCGAGACCCGGTCCTGTTGTTTTTCGGAGGACCAACTTGCGCAAAATCGGCCTGATCGGGGGAATGAGCTGGGCATCGACCGAGCTTTATTACCGCCATCTCAACAAGGGCGTACAAAAACGCCTCGGCACGGCCTGTTCGGCGCCGATCGTGATGGAAAGCCTCAACTATTGCGAGCTGTCGCGCATCACGACCCCCGAGCAATGGGCGCATGCGAAGGAGGTGCTGATCGCCTCGGCGCAGCGGCTCGAAGCCGCGGGCGCGACCGCGCTGATGATCGCGGCCAATTCGATGCACAAGGTGGCGGAGGATGTCGCCGCGGCGATCTCGATCCCGATCCTGCATATCGTCGACGAAACCGGCGAAAAGATGAAGGCCGGCGGGATCAAGGCGGCCGCGGTGATCGGCACGCGGGGCGTGATGACCGAGCCCTGGTTCCGCCAGCGGCTCGTGCGCCACGGGCTGACGCTCGCGCCCTATGATGCGAGCCGCGCCGACGAGATCGACCGCATCATTTACGAAGAGCTGATGCTCGGCAAGGTGAATGAAAGCTCGCGCCGGACGATGAAGACCTTCATCACCGACGTTGCGAAGCAGGATATCCAGGCGATCGTGCTCGCCTGCACCGAACTGGTGATGCTGGTCGACACGGACGCCAACGTCCTGCCGATCTATGACACCACGCGCATCCATGTCACGGCGGGCGTCGACTGGATTTTGGGCGAGGGTTGAGAAACACGCCCCACCCCTGTGCGGGTGGGGCCGTGGTTCAGGCCATCCGCGTCCAGGTCACCGTCCGGCAAAACACCGCGACGCAGCCCTTCATGGTCAGCTTGTTGCCCTTCACGCGCAGGTGCGCCTTGTAATAGCGGCCGTCCTCGGGGCTGTAGCCTTCACCTTTCCAGCCGTCGCCATGCGGGGCGAGGTCCCAATAGATTTGCAGGCCTTCGACCTTGCGGGTCCGTTTGGACTTGTCGGGATTGCGTTCGTCGCGCTGGCCGCCGGCGGGCTCCTTGATCAGCAGTTCGGCGATCCGGCCGCACATCTTGGCACCGCACGGCGCCATCGCGACGATGCCTTTCCCGTCGTCGGTTTTCCAGCGCCCCGTCAGCGACGCGGGCGCCGCCGCCGACGCGGGCAAGGCGACAAAGGCGGCAAGCGCCAGCATATATCTGTGAATCAAGCGACCTCTCCCCGGTTAGCTACACATATGTCAGCAACATCGCTTGGCATCCGTCAAGTCTTGCACCATGCTCCCCGAAAATTTGGGGAGAGACATATGCGATTCCATGGCCTGCGCCACGCGGCGACGCTCAGCATCGTGGCGGCCCTTGCCGCGTATCCGGCGGCGGCGAAAGTGATCAGCGTCAGTGCGACAACGCCCGACGCCAATGAAAAGCTGCAGGAAGCGCTGATTCTCGCCGAGCCCGGCGATACGGTGCAACTGGGCGCGGGCGTGTGGAAGCTGACCGACGGCCTGTCGCTCGACGTCGCCAATGTGACGCTGCGCGGCGCGGGGGCTGGCGAGGGCGGATCGATCCTCGACTTTGCGGGGCAGCAGGGCGCGGGCGAGGGGCTTCTCGTCACGTCGGACGATGTGTTCCTCACCGAATTCGCGGTGCTCAACACCAAGGGCGACGGCATCAAGTCGAAGGGCGCCGACCGCATCGTCTATCACAAGCTGCGCGTCGAATGGACCGCGGGGCCAAAGGAAACCAACGGCGCCTACGGCATCTATCCGGTCGAAAGCAGCGACGTGCTGGTCGACAGCGTCTTTGTCCGCGGGGCGTCGGATGCGGGCATCTATGTCGGCCAGTCGAAGAATATCGTCGTCCGCGATTCGATCGCGACCGAGAATGTCGCGGGGATCGAGATCGAGAACAGCTATGACGCCGACGTTCACGACAATATCGCGACGAAAAATACTGGCGGCATCCTCGTGTTCGACCTGCCGAGCCTGCCGATGCAGGGCGGGCACAATGTCCGCGTGTTCGAAAATGTCGTCAATGACAACAGCACGCCGAACTTCGCGCCCAAGGGCAATATCGTCGCGAGCGTGCCGACAGGCACCGGCGTGCTGATCATGGCGAACCGCAATGTCGAGATTTTCGACAATGTCTTTGCCGACAATGGCACTGCCAATGTGATGATCGTCGGGTATCGCTACGAACATAAGGATCCGAAATATCAGCCGCTGCCGAAGGCGATCGTCGTGCGCGGCAACCAGCATGGCAAGGCGGGCTATGCCCCGAAGTTCCCGGGCGGCGACATGATCGCGGCGGCGATGGGCGGCAGCATCCCGCCGGTGCTGTGGGACGGGTCGGGCGATGCGATCGTGCTCGACAAGGTGGGCGTATTGTCGCTGAACCTGCCCGATGTGAAGACGCCGCAAAGCGAAGCGAAGCCCGCGCCGGCCGATCTGTCGAACGGGACGCCCCCGGCCGCGCTGCCGACGATCAAGCTTCCCGACAGCATGGAGGCGAAGGTCCGGTGAAGCGGGTATTTGTCGCCCTCGCGGCGGCGCTTCTGTGCACGAGCGGCGGGGCGGCGGGATCGCTGCCCGGGGTCGATCAGGCCGTCGTCGACAGCGACGCGATGCCGGCGAAACTGTCGGCGTTCGGTCTGTTCCGCAGCAACGACCCGGCGCAGCCGGCGACCGGCCTCGGCTATACGCTCCGCGCGCCGCTGTTCAGCGACTATACCGACAAGCATCGCTTCATTTCGATCCCGGCAGGGAAAAAGGCGACGGTCGCCGCCGACGGGGTTATCGAATTTCCGGTCGGTACGGTGCTCGTCAAAAGCTTCGGCTGGGCCGATGTCAATGGCGGTCGCCCGGTCGAGACGCGCCTGCTCATCCACCGCGCGTCGGGGTGGATCGCCTTGCCTTATATCTGGGATGCCGACGGCAAGGATGCGACGCTCGCGCTCGGCGGGCGCCGCGTTCCCGTGACGTTCAAAAGCCCCGACGGCGAAACGCACAGCATTCGTTATGCGGTGCCGAACAAGAATCAGTGCAAGGAATGCCACAGCCTGAACGGTGCGATCGTGCCGATCGGTCCCAAGGCGCGGAACTTCATTCCAGACCCCGCTGCGTCCGACAAGTTGCGCAGCCTCTATTTCGACAATCCCGCCGCGCTCAAACCGACGATGCCGCAGTGGGACGATCCAAAGGCAGGCAGCGTCGCCGACCGCGCGCGCGCCTACCTCGACGTCAATTGTGCGCATTGCCACAATCCCGCGGGCAGCGCGTCGAACAGCGGCTTGTTTCTGCGCTGGACCGACGATCCGGCAGGCGTCAATTATGGCATCGGCAAGCGCCCGACCGCAGCGGGACGCGGCAGCGGCGGCATGGATTTCGCCATCGCACCCGGCGATCCCGGCCATAGCTTCCTGATCTATCGTCTCGAAAGCACCGACCCCGGCATAGCGATGCCCGAGGTTGGCCGCTCGACGGTGCACAGGGAAGGTGCGGCGCTGCTCAGGCAATGGATTGCCGAGATGCCGAAAGACGCGCATTAGGCGGCGCATGACAAGCCTCGTCCTCCACGATTATTTCCGCTCCTCGGCCAGCTTTCGCGTGCGCATCGCGATGAACCTGAAAGGGCTTGCCTACGAGCGCGTCGAAATCAGCCTGATCGCGGGCGAACAGCGCAGCGACGCCTATCTCGAACAGAATGCGCAGGGGTTCGTCCCGATGCTCGTCGTCGATGGCGAGCCGATCATCCAGAGCATGGCGATCATCGACTGGCTCGACCGCGCTTATCCCGAGCCGCGGCTGATTCCCGAAGAGGCGATGCCGCGCGCGGTCGCGCTGGCGCGCGCGCAGGTGATCGCGAGCGACATTCATCCGCTCAACAACCTCCGCGTGCTCAAATATCTGACGAAGGATCTCGGGCTCAACGAACAGACCAAGGACCGCTGGATCGCGACCTGGATCGCGCAGGGGTTCGAGGCGCTCGAGGCGATGGCGGGCGACGGCCGCTATCTGGGTGGCGATACGCCGGGAATCGCCGACTGCTGCCTCGTCCCGCAGATGTATAATGCGCGGCGTTTCGAAGTGCCGCTGGACGATTATCCGCGGCTGGTCGCGATCGATGCGGCGTGTATGGAACTGGACGCGTTCCAGCGGGCTCACCCTGACGCGGTAAAGCCCGCGTGATCCGCCTTCTGACGGGGGCCGCGCTGCTGGCGATGCCGGCGGCGGCGATGGCGCAGGAAGAGACGAATTACGAACCGGAGATTCCTTGTGTCCTCGGTTCCCCAAGGCCGCTCGACATGATCATCGTCTACGGCAGCGGCGTATTGAGACGCGCCGACAGCGACAGGGTACAAGGCAGCGCCTTTATCTCCGATGTCGATAGCGGTTTCGGTGCGCGTATCGAAAACCGCCTGCGCGACGAAGCGGGCATCGTGCAGTTCCGTCGCTCCGATAGCCGCTCGGCGCATCCGACAAGCCAGGGCGTCACGCTCCGCGGGCTTGGCGGCAATGCATCGAGCCGTGCGCTGGTGACGCTCGACGGCGTGCCGCAGGCCGACCCCTTCGGCGGCTGGGTCGCGTGGAGCGCCTATGACGCGATCAACCTTGGCGGCATGATCGTGACGCGCGGCGGCGGCAGCGGGGTCGATGGACCTAGCGCGCTCGCGGGCACGATCGGCCTCTATTCGGCCATGACCGAGGGCGTGGACGCGAGCCTTGCCTATGGCAGCCGCGACGGTTGGGATGCGACTGCATCGGTGGGCGGCATGATCGGGGAAGGCAATATCGCCGTCGATGGCCGGTACAGCCGCGGCGACGGTTTCGTTCCCGTCGCGAAGGGGCAGCGCGGTGCGGTCGATCGCGCCGCGCCCTATGAGCAGGGCGGGCTCGGCCTTCGCTTGCGTTTCGACGCGGGCGATGACAACCAGATCGAGGCGAGCGTGCGCGGCTTTTCCGACCGCCGCGACCGGGGCACCGACTTCACGCAAAGCAAGGTCGACGGGATCGACGCCAGCCTGCGCATTGTCCACGACCCTATCCAAGAGACGCAGTGGATCGCGCTGGTTTATGCCCAGTTACGCGATTTCGAGAGCGGCTTTGCGAGCGTTGCCGCCGGCCGCAACATCGTTGCGCCCGCGCTTTTCCAGCGGGTGCCGGCGACCGGGCTGGGCGCGCGGTTCGAACTGCGTCCCGCAATCGGCAGGCGCAATCCGCTCCGCATCGGCACCGACTGGCGGCGGACGGTCGGCCGGACCGAAGAGGATTTTTTCTTCAGCGGCACGACACCCGGCCGCCACCGCACCGCGGGCGGCAGCAGCGACACGGTCGGTGCCTTCGCCGAATGGTCTTCGGGCGACAGTGACTACGGCTTTCTCTGGACGCTGAGCGGGCGCGTCGATCGCTGGTCGCTCGGCACCGGCTATCGTCTCGAACGCAATATTGCCGGGCCCGTCATCACGGACCTGCGGTTCGCGTCGCGGCAGGGGTGGGAAGGCAGCGGCCGTGCGGGCGTGCGCTGGGCCTCCGAAGGTTTTGCGGTTCGTGCCGCCGCCTATCGCGGCTGGCGCCTGCCGACGCTCAACGAACTCTACCGCCCGTTCCGCGTCGGCGCCGAGGTAACGACGGCGAACGAGATGCTGAAGCCCGAACGGCTGTGGGGCGGCGAAGTCGGCGCCGATTGGGACAATGGCGACACGAAGCTCTCGATGACGCTGTTCGCCAATCACCTCACGAACGCGATCGCCAATGTCACGCTCGCACCGAACCTGAACCAGCGGCAGAATCTCGATGCGATCGATAGCGAGGGGATCGAATTCAGCGCAGAACAGCGGATCGGCCCCGCGACATTACGCGCGACCTATGCCTTCACCGATGCCAAGGTCGACGCCTCGGGCGGCGCCGCGACGCTCGACGGCCGTCGCCCGGCGCAGATCGCCAAGCATGGCGGCAGTGTAACGCTGCGCAACAATACGCGCGGCCCGTTTGGCGGTTTCGCGACGCTACGCTATGTCGGCAAGCAGAATGAAGATGACCTTGGCTTGCTCGAACTCGACGATGCCCTGACGCTCGATGCCGGCCTGTCGTGGAAGTTCAGCGATGCGGTCAGCATCGAGGCGCGCGGCGAAAATCTGTTCGACGAGCTGGTACCCGCCGCCATCTCCTCGTCGGGGATCGTCGAGCGCGCCACACCGCGGACGCTCTGGGTCGGCGCGCGCCTGTCTTTCTGATTTTCTCGGCATTGCGCCCTTCACAGGCCCGAAACAGGCGATAGGATAGGCTGCGCCGGGATTTCGACCTTGGGGGTTTTGACAAGCATGGCCGCGAAGAAGCTGAATCTCGACAATTTCCTGCCGTACCGTCTGTCGATCGCGTCGAATGCCCTGTCGAGCCGGATTGCCGCCGAATATCAGAACCGCTTCGGGCTGAAGATCCCCGAATGGCGGCTGATGGCGGTCCTTGGCGAAGGAGCGCCCAAGACGCAGCGCGAACTGGTCGAAGCGACGCGCATGGACAAGGTGACGGTGAACCGCGCGGCAAAGGCGCTCGCCGACCGGCAGCTGATTGCCCGCGAGGCGCATCAGGCCGACGGGCGCTCGCACCATCTCGATCTCACCGCGACCGGACGCTCGCTCTACGATGCGATCGTCCCGGCGGCGCTGGCGAGCGAGGCGCAACTCGAATCGAATATCAGCGCCGACGAACGCGCGACGCTGCTCGCCATTCTCGCGAAGCTGACGGCCGCCGCCGAAGACTATGGTTGATCGCGCCTACCGCGCCGCACCGCCCGGCGCGCTGCGCATCGAAGCGCTCGGCGACCTCACGGCCATCTTCGATCGCCGGTCGATGCAGACGCACCTCGTCGTGTCGCCGATACCCGAAATTCTGGACGCGATGGGCGATGACGCATGCAGCGCGGCGCTGTTGGCGGCGCGTCTGGCCGCGAGGTTCGAGCTGGATAGCGAAGCGGAGGCCGAGCCGGTCCTCGCCGAACGCCTCGCCGAATTGGCCGCGATGGGGCTGGTGGAGCGCGCGTGAGGCATGGTGTGCGCATCGCGGTCGGTCCGGTGCAATTTCGTATCGGCAGCGACTGGGCCGAACCCGTCGCGGCGCTGCGCCATCTCTATGCCGGCTATCCGCAGGACGAAACACGGGCCGCCGACGCGACGGTGCGGTTGTTCGCGGCGCGGCCCTGGCGACGCTGGCTGCGCCCGTCGGTCCATATCGGCGGCGATTTCGTCGTTCCCGACGCGCTACCGCTGCCGCTGTCGATGGGGCTGCTGGCGGCCGAGATGGGGATGAATTTGCAGGTCGCGCTCGGCTGGCGGCGGCATATGCTGCTCCACGCGAGCGCGGTCGCGAAGGATGGCCGCGCGCTTGTCATGTCGGGCGAGTCGGGATCGGGCAAGTCGACGCTCGCCGCGCTGCTCGGCGAACGCGACTGGCGGCTGATGGGCGACGAATTCACGCTGATCGATCCGGCGACGGGCGACGCCTTCGCTTTCCCTCGCGCGGTGAGCCTCAAGAATGCCGCGATCGCCGAGGTCGCGTCGCGCGTCGACGCCAGGCGGCTCGGTCCATTGCTTTCGGGAACGCCGAAGGGCGATATCCGCCACCTGATCCCGCGCGCGGAGGCGATCACCGCGATGCACGAACCCGCACGCCCCGCGCTGTTGCTCTTCCCGCGTTTCGGCGGCGAACTGGTCGTCGAGCCGATGGGCGAGGGTGAGGCCTTCGTCCGGCTGACAGAGGCATCGACCAACTATGTCGCGCTGGGCGAAACGGGCTTTGTCGCGCTGACGCGGCTCGTGCGCGAAACGCCGGCGTTCGGCATTTCCTATCCCGACAGCGAGGCCGGGATGGCGCTGGTCGAACAACTGTGGGCGGAGGCGGCACGATGAGCGCGGTTGCCGCCTTCGTCGACCTGCTGACGGGGCGGCGCGATCCGGCGACGTTGGCGCGGCCCGACTGGGACGGTGTCGTCGGTGTGGCACGGAGCGAAGCGATGCTCGCGACGCTGGCGCACCGGCTGGAAGCGGCCGAGCTGCCGCCCGCAGTCGCCGCGTTGTTCGCCGATCAGCGCGCCGCGGCAAAGGTCGCACAGGCACAGGCATTGTGGGAGGCCGAAATGGCGCGGCGTGCGCTCGCGCCCGCAGGCATCGAATTCGTGCTGCTGAAGGGTGCGGCCTATGCCGCGGCGGGCATGGCGTGCGCTGCGGGGCGCCAGATCGGCGACCTCGATATCCTCGTCCTCGCCTCCGACATCCGCCGCGCCGAGAATGCGCTGCTCAATGCCGGGTGGGAATGGGTCAAATCCGACCCCTATGACGACGCCTATTATCGCGAACATATGCACGAGCTGCCGCCGCTCATCCACAAGGCGCGCGACCGGATGATCGACGTGCACCACACGATCCTGCCGCGCACCCACCGGATCACCCCCGACGCGCTGGCGCTGATGAGCGACGCGGTCGAAAGCGCCGCGGGCTATGCCGTGCTTTGCCCCGCCGACATGGCGGTCCATTGCGCCGCGCATATGCTCGCCGACGGCGATTTGCAGGGCGGGCTGCGCAACCTGTGGGATTTCCATACGATGACGCGCGATTTTGCGGCGGCCGATCCGGGCTATTGGGGAAAGCTCGATGGCCGTGCGGCGCTGCACGGCTTGCGCGATGCGGTCCATCGCGCCGCGCGCCTGTCGCGCGATCTTTACGGTGCCCGGTTGCCCGAGGGCTGGGACCGGCAGGACGCCACCGACGGCTGGTTCCGCCGCCGCCTGTTCGCGCGCGACGATTGGGGGCGCGTGACGCAGCCGTTGATCGAGCAGGCCTTCTATATCCGCTCGCATTGGCTGCGCATGCCGCCCGCAATGCTGGCGCGGCATTTGTGGACGAAGTGGCGAAAGCGGAGCGACTGAGGCGCGCAATTAGTTCAGGAAGCGCCGCAAATCCTGCTGGTACCGCGCCATACGTTCCTTGTTGCCGGCCGTGAGGGTGTCGAGTTCGACTGCGATAGCGCGCAATCGGCTATTGTGGCGATTGAAGGCCTCCATGTCAGGCCGGGAGGTAAAGGCGAAGCTCGATCCCCAGCCTTGCCAATTGCGCTGGGCCAGGATCGTGCAGACCCCCGCGGCCTCGTCGATCTGCCGGCCATTCAGGCTCCACAGTTTCTCGACCTCAGATTGGGTCTGAGACAGCGATTCGTCCATGCCGGCCAAGAAGGCCTTTTTTATCGCCGGCGGGACGTCGACGCCGGCGAGTTCGCGCCGCGCTTGCCCGATGATGGCGAGATGGCGCTTTTTATAGGCAGGGATTTCCGCCTTCATTGCGGTCACCGCGCCACAGTTGCGTAGGACGTTGGAATTGACGCGCAGGCGATCGGCATCGAACAGCGCGAAGGCGCCTGCATATTCGACCTGTTGATGATAATCCCGGATCAGGGCATCGACGTCGCCGACCATGCGGATGGTGATCCGCGATAGCGGACCGCGCTGTTCGGCATCGGGCGGAACGATAAGATTGCCGTGCGTGTCGAAGCTGAGGTCGCTGAGCGTAGCCACATCGGCGCGGAGCGCTTCGATACCCGTCTTCGCCGTGTTGAGGTTGATCACCATGACCAGCACGAACATCACGCCGGTGGTAACCAATAGCTTCCAGACCGGCGCCCCTCTGAACCAGGTGAAATAGAGGGTCCCCGCGAGCAGGGCGGTCTGCATCAGGCTCGCGCCTAAGACGCCGATCGCCGACAGACGCTGCCAGCCTGTCGATGCGATCAGGACGATCAGCCCCAACGCGGCCAGCCCCCCGGCGAGCCGCAGCAGCGGGTTCGGCCCTGCCGTCTCGATCACCCCGTCCCATGTCTCATCGGTCATGAATATCCCCCCAAATCCCCCAGCAATCCTGTCAGCTCGTCGTAATGCGCGATGACATGGTCCGCACCATATTCTTCGACTGGCCGATCGAGGAATCCGAAGCCGACGAGGATGCTGGTCACCCCCGCGCATTTAGCCGCGGTCACGTCATAGATGCTGTCGCCGACGAACGCCGCGCGCCCGCCGCCGCAGCGCGTGATCATTTCATGGATCGGCGCGGGGGAGGGTTTGGCATTCGCACGTCCGAGCGTGTCGCCGCCAATGATCGTCGCGAAGCGCCCGGCGAGTCCGAGTTCGCTGAGCAGCAGGCGCGCGAGTCTTTCGGTCTTGTTGGTCACTACAGCGGTCTTCACCCCCAGCGCATCGAGCCGGTCGAGCGCGTCGACCACGCCGGGGAAGGGGCGGCTTCGCACCGCGATATGCGCTGCGTAGAAGCGCAGCAGCTCTGGATAGAGCCGGTCGACCGCGCCGTCGGGAACGCCGCCGGTCGCGCGCAATCCCTCTTCGAGCAAATGTTTCGCGCCGCGCCCGATCATCGGCCGCACCGCATCCTCGGCCAGCGGCGCGCGGTCCATCGTTGCCAGCGTATGATTGACTGCCGCAGCGAGGTCGCCGAGCGTGTCGACCAGCGTGCCGTCGAGGTCGAAGCCGACGATCGCGAAAGGAAATCCGTTCATCCGCCGCGCATGGCGCGATGTGCTGGAAACCGCAATGATTTGCTGGCATGGCGGCGGGCATGACCAGTCCGATCGCCGCTATCGTCCTTGCCGCGGGCAAGGGAACCCGCATGAAGTCCGACCTGCACAAGGTGCTGCATCCGATCGCGGGGCGGCCGATGCTGCTGCATTTGCTCGGCGGGCTCGCCGAATTGCGCGCCGCGGCGACGGTTGTCGTCGTCGGCGACAAGCGCGAACAGGTCGAAGCGGCGCTCGCCGGGACCGGCGCGGTCGTCGCGGTTCAGGACCCGCAACTCGGGACCGCGCACGCCGCGCTGCAGGCGAAGGATGCGCTGGCCGGTTTCGAAGGGATCGCGCTCGTCTGTTTCGGCGACTGCCCTATGTTGACTGCGGGAACGGTCTTGCGCCTGTGCGGCGCGCTCGACGCTGGTGCGGCGGTTGCCGTGCTCGGCTTTCGTCCGGCCGATGCGGCGGCTTACGGCCGGATCATCGCCGATGCCGACGGCACCGTTCACAAAATGGTCGAGTATAAGGATGCGTCGGCGGCAGAGCGCGCGGTCGACCTCTGCAACTCGGGCGTGATCGTCGCCGGGGCCGCGGATATGTGGCGTCTGCTCGAAGCGGTCGGCAACGACAATGCGCAGGGCGAATATTATCTGCCCGACGTGGCCACCGGAGCGATCGCCGAAGGGAAGCGCGTCGCGGTGATCGAAACCGATGCCGCCGAGGTCGCGGGGATCAACAGCCGCGCCGAACTCGCCGCCGCCGAGGCGCAGTGGCAGGCGTTCCGGCGCGAGGAGGCGATGGCCGAGGGCGTGTCGCTGAAGGCCCCCGAAACGGTCTGGTTTTCGTGGGATACCGCGCTTGGCCGCGACGTGACGATCGAGCCCAATGTGTTTTTCGGTCCCGGCGTGACGGTCGCCGACGGCGCCACGATCCGCGGCTTCAGCCATATCGAGGGCGCGACGATCGGGGCTGGCTGCGAGGTCGGTCCCTATGCGCGGCTTCGTCCCGGCGCGGTGCTCGGCGAAAAGGCGAAGGTCGGCAATTTCGTCGAGGTGAAGAAATCGACGCTCGGCAAGGGCGCGAAGGCGAACCACCTGTCCTATATCGGCGATGCCACCGTCGGTGCGGGCGCGAACATCGGCGCGGGGACGATCACCTGCAATTATGACGGCTATTTCAAATATCGGACCGAGATCGGCGAGCGCGCCTTCATCGGATCGAACAGCGCGCTCGTCGCGCCAGTCAAAATCGGCGCCGATGCGATCGTCGCCGCCGGGAGCGCGGTGACGCGCGATGTCGCCGACGGCGAGCTCCGCCTCGTGCGCGGCGAGCAACTGGTCAAGCCCGGCTGGGCCGACCGCTTCCACGACGCGATGCGCAAGAAAAAAGCCGCGGAGAAGAAGTAATCCCATGTCTGCGCCAACACTGACCACCGCGCGCCTCGTGCTGCGCCAGCTTCGCGAGGACGACGCGCCCGCGCTGTTCCCTGTGCTATCGGATCCCGAGGTAATGACCTGGTGGTCGAGCGGTCCGCACACGTCGCTCGCCGAGACGGCGGACTATGTCAAAGGCAACGCCGCCGAAGGACAGGGCTATCATTGCTGGGCGATCACCGCCGGCGACGATGTCGCGCTCGGCTGGGTGATCCTGATCGACGGCAAGCCGCAAGTGAAAGAGATCGGCTATATCCTGCATCGCGATCATTGGGGTACGGGTATCGCGCGCGAGGCGGTGGCGCGGGTGATCGACCATGGGTTCGACGATCTCGGGCTGCGCCGCATCTTTGCCGATACCGACCCCGAAAATCCCGGCTCGATCGGATTGCTCGAACGGCTGGGGTTCCAGCGCGAGGGCCGGCTACGCGGCGAATGGGAAACGCACATCGGCGTGCGCGATTCGCTGATCTTCGGGTTGCTGCAGGGCGAATGGATGGAGAAGGCGCATTGACCGACCGCTATACCGACAAGCCCTTTCTGCGCTTCGTCGACGCCTGGGTGCTGAAGGCGATCGGCCAGCTTGACGAGGCGACCGAGGCTTATTGCAAAGCCATGGTCCCGCAGCTCGAGCAAAGCTTCGGCACGACCGGAAGCTGGGAGCAGATCGTCGAGACGCAGATGAAATTCGGCCCCGACCTGCCGGCGCAGATCCTGGAAATATGGGAAAGCGGCAAGGCGCGTTTCGAGGAAGGCAATGGCGAGGCGGCCGATCCGCGGCAGTTCGCGATGATCTTCGTCGACCGGAATTTCGGCAGGGCATGAGCGGGCTGATCGTCCGTCCGGCGGTCCGCGCCGATTATGACCAATGGCTGCCGCTATGGGACGGCTACAACGAATTCTACGGTCGCAGCGGCGCGACCGCACTGGCGCCCGAAATCACCGCTGCAACATGGGAGCGCTTCTTCGATCCCTATGAGCCGATGTTCGCGCTCGTCGCCGAGCAGGACGGCGCGCTGCTGGGGCTGACGCATTATCTGTTCCACCGCAGCACGACCTCGCTGCTGCCCTCGCTCTATCTGCAAGACCTGTTCACCAGCGCCGAAGCGCGCGGAAAGGGTGTCGGCCGCGCGCTGATCGACGCCGTGTGTGAGGCGGCCCGGGAGCGGTCGATACCGCGTATCTATTGGATGACGTACGAGACGAACGAAACCGCGATGGCGCTTTACGACCGGGTTGCCGAAAAATCCGGCGCTATCGTTTATCGGAAGCAAGTGATCGCTTGATTTGATATCATGATATGATATCAAAATGGGATGCGCTTCCTCGCGGACATTCCCGACTCCGATATCCAGTGGCTCGACGCCCTCGCCGCCGAGCAGGGGGTTTCGCGCGCCGAGCTCGTCCGGCGGGCCGTGGCGGCCTATCGCGCCGATGTGTCGGATGACGCGATCGACAATGCTTTCGGCATCTTCCGGTCGCGCGAAGATATCGGCGACGGCCTCAAATATCAGCGGCGGCTGAGGGGCAAGCGCGAATGATCGACGCGCAGTTCGACAGCGATATCCTGATCGACGCACTGAACGGCGTCGAGGCGGCGCGCGGCGAGATCCGCCGCGCTGGACGCAAGAGCGTCAGCCGCGTCAGCTGGACCGAGGTGATGTCCGCCGCCGATCCCGCATCGGTCAAGGCGGTCGAGGCGTTCCTCGGCTGCTTTCAGGTCGAGGAGATCGGCGATGCGGTCGCGCGCCGCGCCGCAGCGCTGCGCGCTGAGCGCAAGGGCTTGACCTTGGCCGACGCTTTCGTACTGGCGACCGCGCAGATCAGCGGACGCATTCTCGTGACGCGCAATATCAAGGTGTTTCCGGCAGCGATGCCGGGTATTCGCGTTCCCTACACGCTCTAACGAAAGCCAGAACCCATGTGCGGAATTATCGGAATCATCGGCAAGGACCAGGTGGCAGACCGCCTCGTCGACGGGCTGAAGCGCATGGAATATCGTGGCTATGACTCGGCGGGCGTGTGCACGGTCGAGGGCAGCCAGCTGATCCGCCGTCGCGCCGAGGGCAAGCTCGGCAACCTCGTCAAGGAACTCGCCGGCAACCCGGCGCCCGGTACCGTCGGCATCGCGCACACGCGCTGGGCGACGCATGGCGCGCCGACGACGAGCAATGCGCACCCGCATGCGACGGGCGAAGTCGCGCTGGTCCACAACGGCATCATCGAGAATTTCAAGCCGCTGCGCGAGGCGCTGCAGGCGCGCGGTCGGACGTTCGAAAGCGAGACCGATACCGAAGTCGTCGCGCATCTCGTCAGCGAACAGGTCGAAGCGGGCAAGTCGCCGGCGGAAGCGGTCCAGGCAGTGCTGCCGCAACTTCGCGGCGCCTTCGCGCTCGCCATCGCCTTCCGCCAGCATCCCGATCTCCTGATCGGCGCACGCCTCGGTTCGCCGCTCGTCGTCGGTTATGGCGAGGGCGAGACCTATCTGGGCTCGGACGCGCTGGCGCTCGCGCCGCTGACGCAGAAGATCGCCTATCTCGACGAGGGCGACTGGGTCGTCATCACCAAGGACGGCGCACAGATCTACGACGCCGAAAATAATCCCGTGACGCGCGAGATCACGACGTCGGGTGTCACCGCCGCGGCGGTCGAGAAGGGCAATTACCGCCACTTCATGCAAAAGGAGATTTTCGAGCAGCCGACCGTGGTCGCGCAGACGCTCTCCTCCTATATCCGCCCGCTCGAACAGACGGTCGCGCTGCCGCAGATGGACTTCGACCTCTCGAAGATCGACCGCATCACCATCGTCGCGTGCGGCACCAGCTTCTACGCCGGCATGGTCGCCAAATATTGGTTCGAAACCTTCGCGCGCGTTCCGGTCGATATCGATGTCGCGTCGGAGTTCCGCTACCGCGACCCGGTGCTCCAGCCGGGCGGGCTTGCGCTCTTCATCTCGCAATCGGGCGAGACCGCCGACACGCTCGCGGCGCTCCGCCATTGCAAGGCGAGCGGCCAGACGATCGCGGTCGTCGTCAATGTGCCGACCAGCAGCATGGCGCGCGAGGCCGACTTGCTGCTCCCGACGCATGCGGGCCCCGAAATCGGCGTCGCCTCGACCAAGGCCTTTACCTGCCAGCTCGCGGTGCTCGCTGCGCTCGCCGCGCATCTCGCGCTCAAAAAGGGCAAGCTCAGCGCCGCCGAAGAGCATGAGATCGTCAAACATCTGATCGAAGCGCCCGCCGCGCTCAACGCCGCGCTCGCGCACGACGAGCAAATCTCGAAGATGGCGCATCTCGTCGCCCCGGCGCGCGATGTCCTCTACCTCGGCCGCGGCCCCGACTATCCGCTCGCCTTGGAAGGCGCGCTCAAGCTCAAGGAAATCTCGTACATCCACGCCGAAGGCTATGCCTCGGGCGAGATGAAGCACGGCCCGATCGCGCTGATCGACGAAGCGGTGCCGGTGATCGTCCTCGCGCCCAGCGGCCCGCTGTTCGAAAAGACCGTCAGCAACATGCAGGAAGTGATGGCGCGCGGCGGCAAGGTCGTGCTGATTTCGGACGCCGAGGGCCTCGCCGAAGCCGGCGACGGCTGCATGGCGACGATCGAAATGCCCAAGGTTCATCCGCTGATCGCGCCTTTGGTCTATGCAGTTCCGGTGCAATTGCTGGCGTATCATGTGGCGGTTGCGAAGGGCACCGACGTCGACCAGCCGCGCAATCTCGCGAAATCGGTTACGGTAGAGTAGGTTATGAACGAAAAGCCTGAATTCAGCGCGAAGAAGGCGGGGTGCTCGTCTTGTGGCGGTAGCCGCAACTGCGACGTCTTAGGTCATTTTGAGCAACGGGGAGGAGATGATTTCCTCAGTTGGATCACAGATTGGTATCTGCTGAGGTGTCGGGGGTGCGAACATACTTTCGTACAGACGGTCGGCACCAACTCCGAAGATTATCATGACTATTATGATGAGGAAGGCGAGCACGTTACCCATCATACCGAAACTATCGGATACTGGCCTGCGCTTTCGAAGCGTCAGCAGCCCGACTGGTTAGGCCTGATATCCGTTAAGGGTGCCGATGAATCTATTCTGATGAGCGCCTTGGCAGAGCTTTACACGGCACTGAATAACGACCTGTTTATGCTCGCCGGTATCGGGATTCGTACTTCCTTTGACGCAGCGTCCGAATTGTTGGGCATCGATCCTGAGATAACTTTTCGAGAGAAGTTGAATGCCCTCGTTGATGGTGGGCACATCGGGAAATTGGACTTGGCACGGCTAGAAGCATTAGTCGACGCAGGTAGTGCCTCGGCTCATAGGGGGTGGAAGCCGAACGCCGAAGACCTCGACACCATGATGGAACTGCTTGAACATTTTTTGCACGAGGCGTTTGTGACGCCGGAAAAGAGGCGACGCCTTGACGCGAAGGCCGCGGCGGTAAAAGGAAAGGTCCCAGTACGAAAGAAGGCGCAGAAGACGAAAGCTTCGGCGCCGCTAGCAAAGAAATGAGCTGGAACACTACCTGCCATTGCGGCGCCGTCTCGGTGCGGCTCGCCAAGGCACCCGTAGAAGTCGCGGAGTGCAATTGCTCGCTTTGCTTCTCACACGGCATCCTCTGGAGCTATATGTCGCCGCGCGATGTCGTGATCGAAGGTGCGACGCGGACCTACAACCGCGCTGACCGCGAGAACCCCAATTCGGACCTGCATTTCTGTCCCACCTGCGGCTGTTCGACGCATTGGTCGGCGACCGCGGGGCTGATCGAACGCATGGGCGGCGAAGTCGACCTGATGGGCGTCAACATGCGTCTCTTTGCACCGGAGCAGCTCAGCGGGCTGAAGCTCGGCTTTCCCGACGGGCGCAGCTGGTCAGGCGAGGGGCCGTGGGCCTATGCGCGCGACGCCGGGGTCATGCCCTAGGGTCATGTCCTACGCCGCCATCATCTTCGACTTCGACGGCGTCGTGGCCGACAGCGAGGTGCGCGCCAACCTGTCGCTGTCGGAAAGCCTGACCGCGGCGGGCATGCCGACGACCTATGAAGAGAGCCTGCGCGACTATTACGGCCACAATTGGCAGGAAACGCAGCGGCGGATCGAGGCGCGCTTCGGGCGTCCGCTTCCCGCCGATTTTCGCGAGACGCACCGCACCCGCGCGCGGGCGCGTTTCATGGAAGGTTTCGACGCGGTTCCGGGCGTCGCCGATTTCCTGGGCGCGCTCGGCGCCACGCCGCGCGCGATCGCCTCGTCGAGCCGCGCCGAATATATCGACTGGGCGCTCGGCCTGTTCGGGCTGCGCCACCATTTCGGCGATCATATCTATAGCGCCGACGGCTGGGACCGCGGCAAACCCCATCCCGATATCTATCTGGCGGCCGCCAAGGGGCTCGGCGTCGATCCGGCGCAGTGTCTCGCGATCGAGGATTCGCCGACCGGCGCGCGGGCGGCGATCGCGGCGGGGATGACCGTGATCGGCTTCTGCGGTGCCGGGCATATCGTCGACCGCGCCGCGCACGGCGCGATGCTGCGCGAGGTCGGCGTGCATCATGTGGCGCTGAGCTTCGACGAGGTGGCTGCCCCGATCCTCTAACGAAAGGGGGAAGGACGCAAGCCGTTCAAAAACCGCTGTCCTATAAAGCAAGGCTCGACTAGCCTTGCCTCCGGTTCGCCCGATCACGGGACGAGATATGGAATCGCGAGTGAAGTTGCGCAGTTTTTCGCGCCTTTTCAAATCCCCCCAAGGAGAGACAGCATGTGCACCGAAAACACCGAAGCCGATCTCGACCGGGCCGGAATGCCCGTCGCGCGTCGCAGCTTTACCGCGCTCGCCGGTGCCGGGGCGCTGATGGCGGCTCTGCCCGCGCGCGCGATGGCGGGCAAGCCGGTGAAGGGCCGCGACGTCACGATCACCACTGCCGACGGCACCTGCGATGCCTATTTCGTCGCGCCCGCCGAGGGCAAGCATCCCGCCGTGCTCGTGTGGCCCGACATCCGCGGGCTGCGTCCCGCCTTTCGCCAGATGGCCGATCGGCTCGCGGGCGAGGGCTATGCGGTGCTGACCGTGAACCCCTTTTACCGCTGGCAGAAATCGCCCGTCGTCGACGCGGCGAACGACTGGAGCAACGAGGCGGTCCGGCAGAAGCTGTTCGGCTACCTCAAGCAACTCACCCGGCCGATCGTCGAAACCGACGCGAGGGCGCATCTCGCTTTCCTCGATGCGCAGAAGGAGGTCGATACCAAGCGCCGCATCGGCACCACCGGCTATTGCATGGGCGGTGCGATGACGATCTACACTGCGGCGCTGAACCCCAACCGCGTCGGCGCGGCGGCAAGCTTCCACGGCGGCGGCGTCGCGACCGACAAGCCCGACAGCCCGCATTTGCTGATCGACGACACCAATGCCGGCTATCTCTTCGCGATCGCCGATAACGACGACAAGGAAACCCCGAACGAAAAGGTCTTGCTGGCCGAGGCGCTCAAACCGCGCCCCCAGTGGCATGAGGTCGAGGTCTATGCCGGCGCGATGCACGGCTGGTGCCCGCCCGACGGCCGCGCCTATAATGAGGCGGCAGCCGAAAAGGCGTGGGGCCGGATGCTCGAGCTGTTCAAGGCCGAACTCGCCTGATCGCGCTAGTGCGGCAGGGCCGCGAGCAGCGCCCTGCCGCGCGGCGACAGGCGATAGCCGGTTTCAAGGCTTTCGGTGAGGCCAAGCTCCTTGAGCTTGCGGATATTCTGTTTGAGCCGCATCTTTTCGGCACCGATCGCCTGCGCGATAACGGCCGCGGCTTCGCCCTCGTTCGCTGCGATCCGGTCGAGCACGGCGCGGGTCCATGCGCCGTCGACGCCCTTGTCGAACCGCTCGAGCCGCACCGCGAGCGCCGCAATCTCGGCCGCGGAAAGGTCGCCCGTCTCGCGCAGCGCGATCCGCGGGTCGGCGCCGGCAAAGCGAACAGCGATACGGTAGATGTCGCCCTTGGTGCGTTCATTCAGTTCGGCCAGCAACTCCGCGCGGCTGGCAAAACCGGCGGCGCGTGCATCGGCCTCCGAAATATCGGCGACGGCGCAGGGGCCGACCTCCTCGATCGCCAGTTCGCCGATCGCGGTGCGCAGCCGCCCGCCCGCCTTCACCGTCGGCCGCGGCCAGCGCCGGAAAGCGAGCCTGATCTCGCCGGTCCGAATTCTGTCGAGAATGGCGGTACGGAACAGCATCGAACCGCCGCTGCCTTAGTGCGCGTGCGCGCCGCCGCTTGCGGCATAGCTCGCATAGACGCGCTGGCCGCCGGGGCCGAAGGTCATGACCTTATAGGCCTCGCGGTGGTCGCCATGCTCCATGCCGGGCGATCCCATCGGCATGCCGGCGACGGCGAGGCCCTTCACGCCCTTGGGCTTTTCGCGAAGCAGGCGGGCAATGTCCTTTGCGGGCACATGCCCCTCGATCACATAGCCGCCGACGAGCACGGTGTGGCAGCTGCGCAGCGCCTGCGGCACACCCTGCTTGTCCTTGACCGCGGCCATGTCCTTCGAATTGACGATGGTCGCCTTCTGCCCGAACGAGGCCTTCACCTGTTCGAGCCATTTGAGGCAGCAGCCGCATCCCGCGTCGCGGAACATCACGGGGTTCGCGGCATGCGCGGTGCCGATGATGGCGGAGAAAGCGGCGAAGGCGAAAAACGCGCGGCGGGCAGGAATCATCGCAAATCCTTTTGGTGGAACGGAATAGGAAGCTACAGGCGGGGCCCATGAAAGTCCATTTCATCCGCTCGGGCGAACGCCGCTATTCGATGCGCATCGAGCGCACAGGCCTGCCGGTATTGGTGATGGACCCCGCGCCCGGCTTCGATCCCGACCTGCCGCACGATATGGTGCATTTCGTCGTCGAAGCGGCGCTGGGGCTCAAGACCGGCGTGTTCGGCCAGATCGCGGCGGGCGGCGACGCGGGCTCCTTCCATGTCGAGGCGGGCGGCGCCTTGTCGGCGAAAGACCGTCAGCGCGCGGCGCGCAAGCAGGTAGCGAAGGGCGCGAAGCTGATCAAAAGCCAGGGCAGGGAGGGCGAACTGTCCGAGCTCGCCGCCTTCCTGTTCGACATCGGCTGGCGCAGCAGCACGCGCCCCGACAGCGCGGCACAACGCGCGGCGTTGGGCGAGGCCGAGCGCACCCGCGCTTCGCTCAGCGTCGACGAACGCGCGCGGATCGACGCCGCGCAATCGCGGGTATTCGGCGACTTCGAAAGGCTGTCGAAGGCATGGCGCGCACTGCCCGTCGGCGGCGCGCTGATTCTCGAATGGCCGTCGGCTCACCCCATCGGGTAGAGGATGTCCTTGCTGACCTTGTGCAGCGCCTTCATCACCTCGTCGGACAGCACCAGCTCCGCCGCGTCGAGGATCGGCTGGACCTGATCATAGGCGCTCACCCCGACAATCGTCGAGGCGACGAAGTCATGCTGCTTCGACCAGGCGGTCGCCATCGTCACCGGATGCAGCCCCGCCTCCTCGGCGATCTTGAGATAGCGTTCGGTCGCGGCGAGGCTCTTTTCGTTGACGAAGCGGCGGCCCATCGCCGCCTGCCGCCCTTCCATCTGGAGGTAGCGCGAGAAACGCGCGCCCTCGGGGGTCGCGCCGCCCTGATATTTGCCCGACAGCACCCCGCCCGCCAGCGGCGAATAGGGGATCAGGCTGACGCCTTCCTGCCGGCACACCTGCGCCAGCTCATCCTCGAAACGACGGTTGTTGAGGCTGAAATTATTCTGGACCGTGTGATAGCGCGCGCCGCCCAGTTTTTCCGACGCGGCAAGCGACTTCATCAGCCCCCAGCTCGTTTCGTTCGAGCAGCCGAGGATGCGGACCTTGCCGACGCGGACGAGTTCGTCGAGCGCGTCCATCATCTCGTCATAGGGCGCGTCATGATCGGGCCAGTGCGTCTGGTAGAGATCGATATAGTCGGTCTGCAGCCGCGTCAGGCTGTCGTCGACGGCCTGCATGATATTCTTGCGGTCGAGCGCGGTCATTCCATTCCGGCACGGCGACTTGAACCAGACATGGCTCGGCCCCGATACCTTGGTCGCCATGATGATCGCGTCGCGCGGCTTGGTCTTCATCCAGCGCCCGACGATTTCCTCGGTGCGCCCGACCCATTTGACATCGGGCGGCACCGGATAACCCTCGGCGGTGTCGTAAAAACTTATCCCTTCGTCGAAGCAGCGGTCGAGGATGCGGAACGCCTCGGCTTCGTCGGTCTGGCTGCCGAAGGTCATCGTCCCCATGCAGATGTCCGACACATGGATGGCGCTTTTTCCGAGGCGACGGCTCTGCATGCTCTGTTCTCCGGTCAGACGAGGGGAGCGCCGTCCATAGGTTGCGGGATGCAACCTTGCAATCGGATCAGACGAGCAGCGCCAGCGATCCGACGAGCAGCGCCGCCATCGTCCAGTTGAACGCCTTCAGTCGCGCCGGGCTCGACAGCCAGCTGCGCATCACCTGGCCCATCACCGCCCACAGGCTGGTCGAGGGCAGGTTGATGATGCCGAAGATCGCGGCAACGAGCAGCACCGCGCCGAGATTGCGATCGGGCGCGTAAAGCGCGATCGCGGTCAGCGCCATCGACCACGCCTTGGGATTGACCCACTGGAACAGGACCGCCTGAAAAAAGGTCATCGGCTTGGCGCGTGCGCCGGTCGCCGTGTCGGGCGCGGCGGCATTCGCGATCTTCCACGCAAGCCACAGCAGATAGACGACGCTCACCACCTTGAGTACGATGTTGAGCACGGGGAACAGGTCGAACAAGCCCATCAGCCCGACGCCGACGAGGACGATCATCAGCGTGAAGCCAATGCCGACCCCGAGCGCGTGCGGCACGGTGCGGCGCAGGCCGAAATTGGCGCCCGACGCCATCAACATCATATTGTTCGGTCCCGGCGTGATCGACGAGACGAGCGCGAAGGCGGAGAGCGCGGCGAGGGTGGTCTGGTTCATGCGCGCAACATAATGCGTTTCGATGCGCGACGGATTGCAAAGATACGTAGTCATCGGATAGATTGTGCAATCCATGATCAAGATTGACGCCATTGGCCGCAAGATATTGCAGGAATTGTCGCGCGACGGGCGAATCTCGAACCTCGAACTCGCCGACCGCGTCGGGCTGTCGCCGTCGGCGTGCCTGCGCCGCGTGCAGGAACTCGAACGTTGCGGGGTGATCAAGGGCTATCGCGCCGTGATCGACCCCGCGAAGCTCGGGCTGACATTCGTCGCTTATGTGACGATCGGCCTCTCATCGCACACGAAGAAGTCGCAGAATGATTTCGAAGCGGCGATGGCGCTCGCGCCCGAGGTGCGCGAATGCCACAATATCACCGGCACGATCGAATATCTGCTTCGCGTCGAGACCGAGGATCTCGCCTCGTACAAGCATTTCCACACCGAGGTGCTGGGCGTGCTGCCGCAGGTGCATTCGATCACCACCTATGTGCTGATGGACTCGCCGAAGGACGAGCGCGCATAGTTTTTCTTCGCGCCGCTCGCGAACCGCTGCGCTTGAACCGCTGGCGCGGCGACCGCATATCGGTTTCATGACGAAACTCTCTTTCCTCGACCTCGTGCCCGTCACCGATACCGGCACGATCGCGCAGTCGCTCGCCAACGCCGCCGATCTCGCCCGCCACGCCGAGGCGCTTGGCTATGAACGCTATTGGGTCGCCGAACATCATGGCATGGCGGGGATCGCGAGCGCCGCGACCTCGGTCGTGCTCGCACATATCGGGCAGGCGACGTCGACGATCCGCATTGGCGCGGGCGGCATCATGCTGCCGAACCATGCGCCGATGGTGATCGCCGAGCAGTTCGGCACATTGGAGGCTTTGTTCCCCGGCCGCGTCGATTTGGGGCTTGGCCGCGCGCCCGGTTCGGACGGGGTCGTCGCGCGCGCGCTCCGCCGCAACCTTGCGAGCGACGAGCGGCAATTCCCGCAGGATGTCGTCGAATTGCAGGCGTTCCTTGCCGGCGACGACCGCCTCGGAATTCGTGCGGTGCCGGGCGAGGGCACGAACGTCCCGCTGTGGATCTTGGGGTCGAGCCTGTTCGGGGCGCAACTCGCGGCGATGCTCGGGCTGCCCTATGCTTTCGCCAGCCATTTCGCCCCCGATGCGCTCGACGAGGCGCTCGATATCTACCGCCGCCAGTTCAAGCCGTCGGAGCAATTGTCCGAACCCTACGCCGCCGCGGCGTTCAACGTCTTCGCGGCCGATACGCGCGAGGAAGCCGAACTGCTCGCCTCGTCGCAGCAACAAGCCTTTGTCGCGCTGCGCACGGGCAACCCCGGCAAGATGAAGCCGCCGCTTGCCGGCTACAAGGACAGCCTTCCCCCCAATGCGCGTGCGATCCTCGACCATGTGCTGCAATGCTCGGCGGTCGGCACGGTCGACGACGTCGCGGCGGGTCTCAAGGCGTTCCAGGCGCGCACCGGCGTCGACGAGATCATTGTCGCCTCGTCGATGTACGACCATGATGCGCGCAAGCACTCGGTCGCGCTCGCCATGGAGGCGGCCAAGGCGCTTTAGCGGCTGGCGTCCACTGGCTCGGGACGGAAGCTCAGGCTGGCAAGGCGCCAGGCGCGATCGTCGCCCATCAGATCCGCCGCCGTCGGAATGTCCGCCGGCGGCGGGCAATCGACCTCGGCAGCGATATAGCGCCCTGTTTCGCGCAGCCTGACGTCAACCTTGCCAAAGCGGGCTTTCAGGGTAGCTATCAGTTGCTTGGCATCGTCGGACAATTCGTTGGAATCGAGCGCGCGTGGCGTGCCGTCGAGCAGCTCGGCCACCGCCTGTTCGAGCGCGCCGACCGCATCCTTGATGATCGACAGCGAGATGAAGAGCGCGGCCGTTGCGTCGGCCCACCACCAGCCGAGGCCGATCCCGACAATTCCCGCAATGCCCGCAAGACCCGTCTGCCAGTCGGCCTTTTGCATCAGGGCATCGGTATGCAGCACCTTGTCCTTGATACGCTCGGCGACCGGCTGCTTCATCCGCCCGAGGATGATCGGCGGAACGACCGAATAGGCGAGCGCGGCGAGCATCAGCCAGCCAAGCCAGATCGTCTCGCCGAACAGGGTGATTCCGCCGACGGTGGGATGCTCCTGCCGGATCAGCGTCGTGACGCTTTCATAGGCAAGGAAACCGCCGACCGAGAGCAGCGCGGTCGCGGCGACGAGGAAGGCGAGGCTGTTCGCGCGGCGATAGCCGAACGGGAAGCGGGCGTTCGGACGCCGCCGCTCCCAGCGGACCGAGAGCAGGAAGACGATCGCCGGGACCAGACTCAGCAGGTCCTCGACTACCGCCGCCTTCATCGCCTGGCTCGCCCCCATCACGAGCCACATGACGAGGACGACGCTCGCCATCCAGCCGAGCGTCCAATATTCGAGCCGCTCGCCGCGGCGGACATCGGCAGCGATCGCGCGCGGGATGCCGCTATGCAGGCTCATTCGGCCATTGCCGCAACGGCGCGATCGGTCGCGAGGATCAGGGCGTTCTCGCCATTCCGCCGCGCGATGCGCAGGACAGGCAGCTTGCTATCTTCGGGCTCGGGGCGTCCGACCGCCTTCGACAGCGAAATATCGGCGATCCATGGCGACGTCTTGGCGAAATGGCCGACGAGTACATCGACCTTGCCCTCCTCCAGCCAGTGCGGCGCATGTTCGCCATGAACCCGCACGATCGTCAGTCGCGCGCCATGCTGCCCGGCATACTCGCGAAGCAGCGCCAGCGCGGGGGCGGCATCGGGCGTGCCGGGGGAGACGGCCACGCGCATCCTACCGTCGCGAGCGATCCGCTCGCTGGTTCCGGACGCGTCGCGCGGAAGCGCGTCGCATCCGCCAAACATGAGCAGGAGCAGCAGCGGGGCGAGGGCGCGGTGCATCATGCGGGCGAACGCGGCGCGCCGGTCATGGTTGCACCATGGTGCCCCGTGTTGACGCGGCTCGGACTGCGGCAGTATAGGGGCGGTCCGACCAAGGGCGGCCCGATTTGGGGTCGCCTTTTTACTTTTGACTGAAAGGTGCTTGCCATGACGATCACGCCGCTGATGCCCGTTTATCCCCGGTGCGGTGTGCGTCCGGTTCGCGGCGAGGGCGCCTATCTGATCGGCGAGCGAGGCGAGCGCTATCTCGACTTCGCGAGCGGTATCGCGGTCAACCTGCTCGGCCACGGCCACCCGCACCTGACGAAGGCGATCCAGGAACAGGCCGCGACGCTGATCCACGTGTCGAACCTCTATGGCAGCCCGCAGGGTGAAGCCTATGCGGCGCGGCTCGTCGAACATACGTTCGCCGACACGGTGTTCCTCACCAACTCGGGCGCCGAGGCGGTCGAATGTTCGATCAAGACGGCGCGTGCCTATCATTCGAGCGCGGGCAACGCCGAAAAGCACACGCTGATCACCTTCAACAACGCCTTCCACGGCCGCACGCTCGGCACGATTTCGGCGACCAACCAGGAAAAGCTGCGCAAGGGGTTCGACCCGCTGCTTCCCGGCTTCACCTACGCGCCGTTCGACGACATCAATGCCGCGCTCGATCTGGTCGATGACAATACGGCGGGTTTCCTCGTCGAACCGATTCAGGGCGAGGGTGGTATCCGCCCCGCGTCGCAGCCCTTTCTGCAGGCGCTGCGCGACATCTGCGACAAGCGCGACCTGATGCTCGTGTTCGACGAAGTCCAGTGCGGCGTCGCGCGCACCGGTCACCTCTATGCCTATGAGCATTTCGGCGTGACCCCCGACATCATGGCGAGCGCGAAGGGCATCGGTGGCGGCTTCCCGATGGGGGCGTGCCTTGCGACCGAAAAGGCTGCGCGCGGCATGGTGATCGGCACGCATGGTTCGACCTATGGCGGCAACCCGCTCGCTTGCGCGGCGGGGCAGGCGGTGCTCGACGTCGTGCTCGAAGACGGCTTTCTTGAGTCGGTCAAGGCGACCGGCGAGCGCCTGCGCGGCGCGCTCGAACAGCTGATCCCGAACCACGACCAGCTGTTCGACAGCGTGCGCGGCGTCGGGCTGATGCTCGGCCTCAAGCTCAATTCGGACAGCCGTGCCTTCGTCGCGCACCTGCGCGACAATCACGGGCTGCTGACCGTCGCGGCGGGCGAGAATGTCGTCCGCGTGCTGCCGCCGCTCAACATCGACGACAGCCATATCGCCGAGTTCATCGAGAAGCTTTCGGCAGGCGCGGCGAGCTACACGCCGCCCGAAGTCTGATGCGGAACTTCCTGAACCTGTCCGACGCGGGTGGGGACGCGGTCGCCGCGATGCTCGCCGACGCGATCGATCGCAAGGCGGCCCGCGCCGGCTGGCCGAAGGGCAAGGTCGATGCCGACGCGCCGCTCGCGGGCCATGTGCTCGCGATGGTGTTCGAGAAGAACTCGACGCGCACGCGCGCCTCGTTCGATGTCGCGATCCGCCAGCTTGGCGGGACGCCGATGATCATGGACGCGGGCGTGACGCAGCTCGGGCGCGGCGAAACGATCGCCGACACCGCGCGCGTGCTGTCGCGCTATGCCGATGCGATCATGATCCGGACCGACGACCATGCGAAGGTCGAGGAGCTCGCCGAATATGCGAGCGTCCCCGTCATCAACGGCCTCACCGACCTGTCGCATCCGTGCCAGATCGTCGCCGACCTGCTGACCGTGGTCGAAAGCGGCAAGGCGTTGCCGGGGCTCGAACTGGCTTGGCTCGGCGACGGCAACAATGTGCTCGGCTCGTTGATCGAAGCGGCAGGGCTGTTCGGCTTCAATGTCCGTGCGGGCGTACCGCAGGGCTATGAACCCGACGCGGGTTTCGTCGAGGCGGCGCGCGCGCAGGGCGCCCGCATCGACATCGTCCGCGACGCGCGCGAGGCTGTCGCCGGCGCGGATCTGGTCGTCACCGACACCTGGGTGTCGATGGGGCAGGACCATGCGCACAACAAAGTCGCGGCGATGGCACCCTATCAAGTCGACGAGCGGCTGATGACGGGCGCCAAGGGGGACGCGATCTTCCTGCACTGCCTGCCCGCACATCGCGGCGAAGAGGTCGTCGATGCCGTGATGGACGGTCCGCAGTCGCGCGTGTGGGACGAGGCCGAAAATCGCGTCCATGCGCAGAAATCGATCCTGCTCTGGGCGTTCGGAAAATTGTGAGTTCGAAGACGTGAGCGAAATTATCGAAACCTGGTTCGACCAGCCGCTGCTGTTCACCATCGCCGAGCGCCATGTCCGCGGGCGGCTGGTGCGATTGGGGCCGACGCTCCAGACGATCATCGGCGCGCATAATTATCCGCCGGTGGCCGAAAAGCTACTTGCCGAGGCGCTGGTGCTCACCGTCCTGCTCGGCTCGACGCTGAAGGACGAAAATGGCCAGATGACGCTGCAGGCGCAGACCGGCGGCGGCCCGGTCGAGCTGCTTGTCTGCGACTATCGCGGCGGTGAACTGCGCGGCTATCTCAAATTTGATGCCGAACGGCTGGCCGAAGTCGGCGCCGATCCGACCTTGTTCGCGCTGTTCGGCGAAGGTTTCCTTGCGATCACCTTCGACCAGGCGACGACCGGCGAGCGCTACCAGGGCATCGTCCCGCTCGAAGGCGCCTCGATCGGAGAGGCGGCCGAACATTATTTCGAACAGTCGGAGCAGATTTCGAGCCTGATCAAACTCGCCGCGCGGCACGATCCCGAGGCAGGCTGCCTTGCGGGCGGGCTGCTGCTCCAGCATCTGCCCGAAGGCGAAGTCGGCCGCGACCGGTTGCACGTCCGCCACGACAATCCCGAATGGGAACACGCCAAAACGATCGCGACGACTTTGAAGGACGAAGAACTCACCGATCCGGCGACATCGCTCGAAACGCTTGCATGGCGGTTGTTCCATGAGGATGAGGTTCGCGTCGAGCCGGGCGTTATCGTGTCGCGCGGTTGCCGTTGCAGCACGGGCTATTTCGCCGGGGTGCTGGCGCAGTTCCCCGAAAGCGAACGCGCCGAGATGGCCGACGAGACGGGCAATATCGTTGTCGATTGCGCCTTTTGCTCGCGCGTCTTTCCGATCCCGCTGGGCGATATATCGACGCAAAATCCGTAAGGTGCGCGCGTCGAACCGACGCAATTCGGCGCCCATCGGTTGAAATTTTGCCGCTGGCTTGCTACCTCACTGTAACGGGGTCGCAAAATCAGCCCGCACGCGGGCGGCCAATGGATAGGTGGAAATGGCGATCTTCTCTCCCTTCTTGCGATGGCCTCTGGCGGCGTGCGCCTTGGCCGGCGCGACCGCGGTGCCCGCACAGGCACCGACGCTGGCGATGCTCGATCGGCTCGAAAAGGGAAGCTGGCAGCTGCGCGAGCGCGGCCAGAGCGCCATCCTGCAAACGATCTGCGTCGGTGACGCGCGGCGGATGATCCAGATCTATCACCCGCGCGCGACCTGCTCGCGCTATATCATCGAGGATACGCCGGGTTCGGTAACCGTCCATTATACCTGCCCCGGCGCGGGACATGGCCGCACCAGCATCCGTAGCGAGACGAACCGGCTCGTCCAGATCGACACGCAGGGGATCGCCGACGGCAAGCCTTTCTCGCAGGCGATCGAGGCGCGCCGCGCCGGGGCCTGCTGAATTTCGGCAGCCGCTAACGGCTTGTTAACCATATCGGGCTAGTCCGGGGCACGACATACTGTTGTGTGTCTTCTCCCTAACGGCTTTCATGCCGAACTGGGCCGTGGGACAGGCGTCGCGCGGCCCGTTTCTTTTGATGCGGCGCAGCCCTTGCACGCCTCGCGGCACGGGCCTATCTGGCGCCGATGCAGCAAGTTTCCGGAAAAACGGTGATCGTCCTCCTGTCGGGCGGGCTCGACTCGATGGTCTGTGCGGGCCTCGCGCGCGAAGCGGGCGCGCGCGTCGTCGCGCTGACGGTCGACTATAACCAGCGCCATCGCGTCGAACTCGAATCCGCCGCTCGGATCGCCGCCTATGTCGGCGCCGCCGAGCATATCGTGCTGCCGCTCGACCTGCGCCGCTTCGGCGGGTCGGCGCTGACGGCCGATATCGATGTGCCGAAGGATGGCGTCGGCAGTGACATTCCCGTCACCTATGTCCCCGCACGCAACCTCATCTTCCTGTCGCTGACGCTCGGGCTTGCAGAGGCGCGGCAGGCGCAGGACATCGTGATCGGCGTCAACGCGCTCGATTATTCGGGCTATCCCGATTGCCGCCCCGAATTCATCCAGGGCTTCGAAAAGCTTGCCGCGCTGGCGACGCGCGACGGCGATCAGGGCGTCGCGTTCCGCATCCACGCCCCGCTCCAGCATATGACCAAGGCCGATATCGCGGCCGAGGCAGCGCGGCTCGGCATGGACGCGGGCATGAGCTGGTCGTGCTACGACCCGACCCCCGAGGGGCTGCACTGCGGCGCGTGCGACAGCTGCCGTTTGCGGAGCAAGGGCTTCGCCGACGCAGGACTCGCCGATCCGACGCGCTACGCCTGACCATGGTCTACGCCGTCAAAGAGATTTTCCTTACGCTGCAAGGTGAGGGGGCGCAGGCGGGGCGCCGCGCGGTCTTTTGCCGTTTCGCCGGGTGCAACCTGTGGACCGGGCGCGAGCAGGATCGCGCGAAAGCGATCTGCCAGTTTTGCGATACCGATTTCGTCGGCACCGACGGGACGCTCGGCGGCAAATATAAGAGCGCGGCGGCGCTTGCCGACATCATCGCCGAAAGCTGGGGCGAGGGTGCCGAAGACCGCTATGTCGTGCTCACCGGCGGCGAGCCGATGCTGCAGGTCGATGCGGCGCTGATCGACGCGCTGCACGAACGCGGCTTCACCATCGCGATCGAAAGCAACGGGACGCTCCCGATTCCGCGCAGCATCGACTGGATCTGCGTCAGCCCGAAAGCGGGCAGCGAACTGGCCCAGACGAGCGGCGACGAACTCAAGCTCGTCTGGCCGCAGCCGGGTAGCGACGTCGAACGGCTCGCCGCGCTCGATTTCGGCCATCTGCTCGTCCAGCCGCTCGACGATCCGAACGCCGCCGCCAATGTTCAGGCGTGCATCGATCTGGTGATGGCCGACCCGCGCTGGCGCCTGTCATTGCAAACGCACAAGAATCTCGGTTTGCGCTGAGGCGCTGATTATTCGGCCTTTTTGGTCGGCGTATCGGCGCTGAGCGACTTCTTCGCCTCGGGCGCGGGAACGGCATCGGGATTCGCCGTTTCATCGCCTGATTCTGCCGCATTCTCTTCGGCGCTGTCCTCGCTCGATTTGGCGGCGTTCTTCTTCGTGCCGTCGTCGGGTACGCTGTTGTCGACCGCCGTCCCGTCGACGCTCGCATCGTCGAGGATGATCATCGAATCGCTGACCGTCCCTGGCTGGACTTCGACTGCGTCGAGCTTGGTGGTCGATTTTCCCGCAGGATCGCTGCCGCCACAGGCTGCAAGCGAACAGAGGGCGAGCGAGGCAAGGGCGATCCGGATCATGCGCCGTTCCTAATCGCTCGGCCGAAGCTTGTCGAGAAAGGCGGGGAGCGTATCGGCAAGGGCGGTGTCGACCTCGGCGAACGATGTCGCCCGGCACAGCGCGGCGAGGCTCGTGACCGGATATTCGGCGATGCCGCACGGGACGATGCCGCCGAAATGTGCAAGGTCGGGCGAGACATTCAGCGAAAAGCCGTGCATCGTCACCCAGCGCTTCACCCGCACGCCGATCGCGCCGATCTTCGCCTCGCGGCCATGTTCGTCATCGGTCCAGATGCCGATACGGCCGTCGGCGCGCCGCGCCTCGACACCGAGCAGCGCCAGCGCGTCGATCACCCAGCCTTCGAGCGCCGAGACATAAGCGCGCACGTCGCGCCCGCGCTTCGTGAGGTCGAGCTGGACATAGCCGACCCGCTGGCCGGGGCCATGATAGGTATAGCGCCCACCGCGCCCCGCATCATAAACCGGGAATTGCGGATTCAACAGCTCGGCGGGATCGGCGCTCGTCCCGGCTGTATAGAGCGGCGGATGCTCGAGCAGCCAGATGCGCTCGGCACCTTCGCCGGCGTGGATGGCGGCGGCACGCTGCTCCATGTCCGCAAGCGCTTCGGAATAGTCGGTCAGGCCGGACGCGATCGTCCATTCGGGCTGGAGCAGCTTCTGCATTTCGCCGGCTATCTGGCCCGCCGCGCGGCGCGGCGCAAGGGGGTGACGGACGATTGGCGACGGGGCTGGACATCGGCGCCGAAGATCGTCACGTTCACGCCGACAGGGAAATGAAAAAATGACGGGGTATCAATGGTAAAATTCGACATGGGCGCGGCGTGGGACGATACCCTCCTGCTGCTGAAATCGCACAGCGCGCTGATCGGGGCGATTGCGGGCGTGTTCTTCTTCCTCCCGGCGCTGGCCTTTGCGTGGTTCGGGCCGATTCCGATCGAGCCGCCCGCGGGCGCCAGCTTCGAACAGGTGCTGGCGACCTTTCGCGAGAGTTTCCGGCAAATGCTTCCGGGGCAGCTGGTCGTCGCGCTCTCGACGATGATCGGTTCGGTGGCGATCCTGCGGCTCTGGCTGTCGCGCAGCGGCGTCAGCGTGGGCGAGGCGCTGACTTTTGGGCTCATGCTGTTCCCGACGATGATCGCGACGCAGATCCTGTCAGGAATCGGCGTGGGCATCGGCATCATCCTGCTGATCATCCCCGGCCTCTATCTGGTCGGACGCCTCGCGCTCGTGGCGCCGGCGATCGCCGATCGAGCGATCTACAATCCGATCGAAGCGATCCGCACGAGCTGGGACCTCACGCGCAACAATGGTTGGGCGGTATTCTTTTTCCTTTTTCTCGTCTCGCTGGTCATCGTGATTGCGGCGCTGATCATCGGCGGGGTTGTGTCGGTGGTCGCCGGCACCGAGGCAGGCGCAGGCCGGATGGCGGGCGGGCTGGTCGAAGCCGCATTCGGTGCGATCGGCAGCCTGTTCTCGATCGCGGTTTCCGCCGCCGCCTATCGCCAGCTGGCGCTGCGCGGCGGGTCCGATATATTCCAATGATAAAGGGTCGCCGAAGACAAGAATAACATGTCGCACAAGGAGGGGACGACCGATCCGGATTCTCCCCGCCTTGAATGAAACTTGGGAGAGACTGGTTCATAGAAGCAGGGGAAGTGACATGACAAAAATGACTATCGGGGCGGCCTTTTCGGAAACCTTCGCGTTTCTGAAGGCCAATTGGATGCAGATGCTGATATGGGTGGGCGGTGCGCTGGTCGTCGTGGGCCTGCTCGGCTTCCTGTTCCTTGGTTCGACCTTCTCGGCGATGGCGATGGCGCCGAATGACCCGTCGCTGGTGATGGGCGCGTTCGGCAAGATTTTCCTGTTCGCGCTGATCGCGGCGGTGGTCTTCTACGGTGTTTCGATGTTGATCTGGCGCGGAGGCATGCATCCCGGCGAAGCGCCCAATTTTGCCTGGGCGTTCCAGGCGGGGCCGGCGCTGGCCTTCGGCATGTTTGTGGTGATGATCGCGGCCTATATCGTTATTTTCATCGTCATGTTCATCCTGACGCTGATCTTCGGCGCGGCACTGGGCGGCATGAGCGCATTCTCGCCGGGCGCGCTGGAATCGGGAGGAGCGGGCGCCATCGGCGGCGGTGCGATCTTCATGATGATCATCCTTTACATCGCCCTGCTCGTGTTCATGCTTTGGGTGCAGGGCCGTTTCATGGTGGCGGGGCCGGTGATGGCCGACCGCCTTACGCGGAATCCGGTAACGGGATTCAGCGAATCATGGCGGCTGACGGGCCCGTCGCAATGGGTGATCGTGGGCTTCTATCTGCTCTTCACGATCGCGATCTTCGTCTATGCGCTGATCGCGGGGATGATCTTCGGCGGCATTCTGGGTGCGGTCCTGGGCGGTTCGGTCGTCGGCGCGATCCTGACGATGATCGTGATGGCGGCGGTCGTCTATCTGCCGATCATCATGATTTCCTTCTCGATGCCGGTGGGCGTCTATCGCGCGATCGCACCTCGGGCGACGAGCGACGTTTTCGCCTGACCGATGGCGATGTGAAAGAAGGGCGCTCCGCGATGCGGGCGCCCTTTTTTTGTCAGCCGTGCCGGTGGAGCTTCAGCTCCATTTCGCCAGCGGCGGCAGGCTCATCAGGATCGCATCGATATTGCCGCCGGTCTTGAGCCCGAACAGAGTGCCGCGGTCATAGACGAGGTTGAATTCGGCGTAGCGGCCGCGCCAGATCAACTGTTCGTCGCGCTCGGCTTCGGTGAAGGGCAGGCCCATGCGTCGCCGCACGATCTGCGGGAAAATGTCGAGAAAAGCTTCGCCGACCGCCTGCGTCAGCTGGAAATTGCGGTCGAATTCGGCGTCGTCGCCACATTCGAGATGGTCGTAGAAGATACCGCCGACCCCGCGATGCACGCCGCGATGCGGGATGTAGAAATAATCCTCGGCCCATTTGGCGTAACGTTCGTAGACGTCGGGACCGAAGGGCGTGCAGGCGGCGCGAAATCGCGCATGAAAAGCGTTGGTGTCTTCCTGGTAGGGAATCGGCGGGTTGAGGTCGGCGCCGCCGCCGAACCACCGCTTCGTCGTCGCGAGGAATCGCGTGTTCATATGCACCGCGGGAACATGCGGGTTCGCCATATGCGCGACGAGGCTGATTCCCGTCGCAAAAAAACTCGGGTCCTCGCCGGCGCCGTGAATCGACGCGGCAAAGTCCGGGGCGAACTGGCCGCCGACGGTCGAAACATTGACTCCGACCTTTTCGAACACCTTGCCCGTCATCACACCGCGTACGCCGCCGCCGCCTTCGCCGGGGGCGATGCCGTCGGCCTCGCGGTCCCACGGCGTATAGGCAAAGCGCGCGTCGCTGCCCGCTTCGGCTTCGATCTTTTCGAATTCCGCGCAGATCCGGTCGCGGAGCGATTCAAACCAGGTGCGCGCGATTTGTTGTTGCGGGTCGAGCGAAATCATGCCGGAAAGCCTTTCGTTTGCCTGAGCGCTTCGGCGAGCGCGATGCCAGCCGCGACCGCGACATTCAAGGATCGAAAGCCTTCGCGCATCGGAATCGCGACGCGCGCCGCCGCGGCGTCATGGACATGCGGCGGTACGCCGGAGGATTCGGCGCCGAGCAGCAGGATGTCGCCGGATGCAAAAGCAAAGGCGGGCAGGGGCGTTGCGCCCGCCGTCGTCATCAGTACGAGGCGTCGTCCCGCATCGGCGCTCCATTGGAGGAAGTCGTTCCAGCTGGCGTGGCGGCGTACATTCACCCTTGTCGCATAGTCCATTCCGGCGCGTTTCAGGGCGCCGTCGGAAAAGGGAAAGCCGCATGGTTCGATGATATGTGCGGGCACGCCGAAACAGGCTGCGGTGCGCAAGGTCGTGCCGACATTACCCGCGATATCCGGCTTAAACAGGGCGATTTCCATGAATGGCCCTTAGCTGTGGCGGCCTCTGGAATCGAGAGGCTTTGACGCGGCCGCCCGGTACGGCGCGTTATGCGGAAATTGCCTGTTGGCAAGCCCGGACAGTGCGGCTATCAGGCCCGCAATTCCCGGAGGGGCCGCCGGGTTGTGCGCTTTCGTGCGCGTGCAACAGGGGCGGCCATAACCTTCGAGAACTTTTGTTAGTTCACCCATGCAAGGGCAGTCGAATGGCCAGTGAATCTGAACTCAACGCCGGTATCGAGGATGGCGTACGCCGCCGGGATTTCATCAATATTGCGGCGGTGAGTTTCGCTGGTGTCGGCGCGGTCGCCGTGGTGCTGCCGCTGCTCAACCAGATGAACCCGTCGGCTGACGTGCTCGCGCTGTCGACCACCGAAATCGACATTTCGGCGATCCAGCCGGGGCAGGCGATCAAGACCAGCTGGCGCAAGCAGCCGGTGTTCGTGCGCAACCTCGTCGCCAAGGAAATCGCCGAAGCCAAGGCCGTCCCGATGGGCGACCTGCGCGATCCCGAAACGATCGACCAGCGCACCAAGCCCGGCAAGGAAAACTGGCTGATCACCCTCGGCGTGTGCACCCACCTCGGCTGCGTGCCGCTCGGTGCCGCCGAAGGCGAGAACAAGGGCGATTTCGGCGGTTATTTCTGCCCGTGCCACGGTTCGCACTACGACACCGCGGCGCGCATCCGTAAGGGCCCGGCACCCAAGAATCTGGTTGTGCCGCCCTATGAATTCACCAGCGACACCGTCGTGACGATCGGCTGAGGAGCGAGATAAAATGAGCTTTCCCTGGGCCAAGCCCTATGAACCTCAGCATCCGTTGATGAAATGGATGGACGAGAAGCTGCCGATTCCGCGCCTCGTCTATAATGCCACGGGCCCGGGCTATCCGGTGCCGCGCAACCTCAACTATTTCTGGAACTTCGGCGTCCTCGCCGGCGCCGCGCTGATGATCCAGATCATCACCGGTATCGTTCTCGCGATGCACTATGCCGCGAACGCCGGCGTCGCGTTCAACTCGGTCGAGCATATCATGCGCGACGTGAACGCCGGCTGGTTCATCCGCTACGCGCACATGAACGGTGCGAGCATGTTCTTCATCGTGGTCTATCTGCACATCTTCCGCGGCCTTTATTACGGTTCGTACAAGGCGCCGCGCGAGATGGTGTGGCTGCTCGGCGTCGTGATCTTCCTCCTCATGATGGCGACCGCCTTCATGGGCTATGTGCTGCCGTGGGGCCAGATGAGCTTCTGGGGCGCGCAGGTGATCACCGGCTTCTTCTCGGCGATACCCGTCGTCGGCGAACCGGTGCGCGAATGGCTGCTCGGCGGCTTCGTCCCCGACAATGCCACGCTCAACCGCTTCTTCTCGCTGCACTATCTGCTGCCGTTCGTGATCCTGGGTGTCATCATCCTGCACATCTGGGCGCTGCACATCCCGGGTTCGTCGAACCCGACGGGCATCGAGGTGAAGGACGAACAGGACACCGTCCCGTTCCACCCCTATTACACCGCGAAGGACGGTTTCGGCGTCGGCGTCTTCCTGCTGATCTTCGTCGCGCTGACCTTCTTCAGCCCGAACACGCTCGGCCATGCGGACAATTATATCCCGGCGAACTCGCTTTCGACCCCGGCGCATATCGTTCCCGAATGGTACTTCCTGCCCTTCTACGCGATCCTGAAGGCCTTCACCTTCAACTTCCTGTGGATCGACGCGAAGCTGTGGGGCGTCATCGCGATGTTCGCATCGATCGCGCTGCTGTTCTTCCTGCCCTGGCTCGACAGCTCGCCGATCAAGTCGTCGAACTATCGTCCGCTATATCGGATCTTCTTCTGGATCCTCGTCGCCGACGTGCTCCTGCTGGGTTGGTGCGGCATGCAGCCGGCCGAACAGCCGTGGGTGATCCTCAGCCAGCTGGGCGCGATCTATTATTTCGCTCACTTCCTGGTGATCCTGCCGATCGTGTCGCGGATCGAACGCCCGCTTCCGATGCCGAATTCGATCACCGAAGCGGTCCTCGCCAAACACGCCACCGACGCATCGTCGGCTTCGGCAACGGCCTGAGCGCCGGACTTTAATAGGAGCTGATACAGCCATGGTTCGTCCGCTCGGTTTTCTCGTCGGTCTCGGTTTCATTACCGCGCTGGTGCTCGCGATCTTCACGACGCCGCTCAAGAATGAACCCAATGTCGCGCACGAGTTTCACAAGCATCCCAAGCATCTGAAGCTGGCCAGCGACGGCATTTTGCTGCCGCACTGGGACCAGGCGCAGTTGCAGCGCGGCATGCAGGTGTACAAGGAAGTCTGCTCGGCCTGCCACAGCCTGCATCATGTCGCGTTCCGCGACATTGCGGACCTCGGCTATACCGAAGGCCAGATCAAGACCTTTGCCAAGGGCTTCCAGGTTCCGTCGATCAACCCCGACACGGGTGAGCCGGCGACGCGCGACGGCCTGCCGTCGGATTATTTCCCGTCGCCCTATGCGAATGAAACGGCTGCCCGCGCCGCGAACAACAACGCGCTGCCGCCCGATCTTTCGCTGATCACCAAGGCGCGCGAAGGCGGCAAGGACTATGTCTATTCGCTGCTTACCGGCTTCCAGAATCCGCCGAAGAACCTGCCGGCCGAGCTGAAGCCGGGTACGGGGCTCCACTACAACCCCTATTTCGCGAACCTCAACCTCGCGATGGCGCCGCCGCTGACCGAGGGGCAGGTCACCTATGCCGACGGCACCAAGGCTACTGTCGACCAGATGTCGAAGGACGTCACCGCGTTCCTCGTCTGGACCGCCGAACCGAAGCTGATCAAGCGCATCCAGGTCGGTTATGCGGTGTTCGCATTCCTGCTGATCTTCACCGTGCTGACCTATTTGTCGTACCGGAACATCTGGGCCGACAAGAAGCATTGAGAAACGAGGGAGGGGCGATTGTGACGACATGATCGCCCTTCCGCCTCGGCCGGATCTCGACCTTGCGTCGCTGGTCCGCACCATCCCGGATTTTCCCAAGCCGGGCATCCAGTTCCGCGATATCACCACGCTGATCGGCGACGCCGCCGGCTTTGCCGAAAGCGTCCGCCGGTTGAGCGCGCGCGCGGCCGTGTATCGTCCCGATTTCATCGTCGCGGTCGAGGCGCGCGGCTTCCTGTTCGGTGCTGCGATGGCGACGGCGATGGGGCTCGGCGTCGTCCCCGTGCGCAAGGCCGGCAAGTTGCCGGGCGTGACCATCGGTGTCGATTATGAGCTGGAGTATGGCGCCGACCGGCTCGAACTCCATGAAGGCGCGGTCTTGCCCGGGCATCGCGTGGTGCTCGTCGACGACCTGCTCGCGACCGGCGGCACCATCCTTGCTACGGCGAACCTGATGCGGAGCGCCGGGGCAGAGGTCGCCGCGGCGCTGTTCGTCATCGACCTGCCCGACCTTGGCGGATCGAAGCGGTTGAAGGCCGCGGGCCTCGATTGCGAAATGCTGATCGCTTTCGACGGCGACTAGGGCAGGTATTCCCCGGTCTAGCGGTGCTACGCGGCGAGGTCGGCCATCGCAGCGTCCGCCTCGATACAGAAAATTGCGCGCGCCTTGCCGCCCGCCTTGGCGCGATACAGCGCGGCGTCGGCGCAGGCGAGCAGGCGTTCCAGTTCGATCCCCAGCCGGGGCGCCGTTGCGATCCCGACGCTGACCGATATCGACATCGAAATGCCGTCGACCACATAGGGTTTGCTGATTTCCCGGATGATCCGGCGCGCGAGCAGTTCGGCTTCGCTATCTTCGCGCAAGCCGACCTGAAGCACGATGAATTCGTCGCCGCCCAGCCGCGAGACGACGTCGTCGCTGCGAACCATATCCTCCAGCCGCCGAGCAACCTGCTCGAGCAGCGTGTCACCCGCCGGATGGCCGTAGCGGTCGTTGATCGCCTTGAAGCCGTCGAGATCGAGGAAGTGCAACGCAACTTGGTTTTTCGCGCGCATGGCGGTCGCGGTATGATGCTGGAACAGTTCTCGGAGCAGCAGCCGGTTCGAGAGGCCCGTGAGCGCGTCGGTGCGCGCGAGCTTCGCCATGTCGTGCCGCGCCGTGTGATGCTCCACCGCCGAGCGATAGAGATAGGCGACGGTCTGGAGGCTGAGTGCAGTGATCATCGCGACGATCAGCGCCTCGATCAGGAACAGCTCGGCATGCAAGGGCGTCGGGTGCGTTTCGAGGGCGTGCAGGCCCAGCGCGACGGTTGTAGGGACTGTCGCGATCAACAGGCTGATGACACAAATCGCGGGACGGACCGAGGTGCGCGAAACGATCCCCGCGCCGAAGCTGAAGACGAGGCTGACCGTTATGAGGTGCAGGAGGGGATAGTGGGCGGCGATCGCAACGACGTTGAGCAGCGCGAGAAGCGCGGCCGACGCATAGTTGCCGACGGCGTAGCGGCGCTCCCAGCGCCTCAGATTCTCGAAATCGACGACGGGCGCCGAACGGGTATAGGCGCGGAGCGTGGTCAGGCGCAGGAACGTGGTCAGGGCGCCGAGCGCCGCCAGGAGGATGATGAAGTCGCTGTCGAGCTCGCGGCCGACAAGAAGGCATGTCGCGACAAACACGATGCCAAGTCCGAAGATGGGGAGGCCCATGCCGAACAGCATGGCGACGAAGTCGCGATACACCGGCAAAGGCAGAGCCGCAGGGCTTGGAAAAATCTTCAAGCGCGAACGCGGCTCGATCGGGGTGGGGGGAGCCGACCGTTCCATTCGCCGAGCTTATACCGATAGGATTAACACCCGGTAACAATGGATTGCGTTACGACCGATGGGAAGCCCGGTTCGTCGTGGTGCAAGAAAAAGCCCGCGCCGAAGCGCGGGCTGTCGCCCCCATGGCAAAGGGGTTGTTCTTAAAAGGGGACCCAGTTCTGTTTCTTGCGGAACTTCATATAGCCGGCGTTCACGCCAAGTCGCGCGCCGACGCCGACACGGATCGGAATGAGCACGACATCGCCGCGGCGCAGGTAGCTGGCGTTGAAACCGCCGACAAGATAGGCGGCGCCTTCGCCCGCGGGATAGCGCTTGTAGAGGTCTTCGCTGTCGAACAGGTTGTAGACGAGGACGAAGGTGTTGCCGGCATTGGCGCCCGCATCGAAGCCGATCGACGGGCCGGTCCAGTAAGCGGGTAGTTCGCCTTCGATCTTGTGGTGAAGCGTGCCCGAGCCGTAACGCACGCCGAGCACGAGTGCACCGCCGGCTTCGCGTCCGACGATATAGGCGTTGGGCTCACCTTGCTTCTTCAAGATATCCTCGATCATCCCGGCGAGACCCTGCGCGCCCTTGCCGAACACGCCTTCGGCAGCACCGATCAGGTCGTCCTTCTTGTAAGTGGTGCCGGGGGTCGCCGCGACGGTGGTTGCCGACATGTCGTCGCTCGTCGCCGTGCCGTCGACGGGGGGCGTCTCGCTGGTCTGCTGGTCGCCGGTGGCGAGGTCGCTGTCGTACGACGGTTCGCTGTAATTTTCGCTCGTCGCCGGCGGTGGCGACGGGTTGTCGATGTCGGAATCGATGACCGTGTTGTTGGGATCGACTTCGCGCATCTGCGCCGCCGCTGGAAGCGGCGACAACGCGAGGCCGAACGAGGCCAGAGCCGCAAAGGCCAGGCTGGTGAATGTCTTCCGCATATTGGACCCCCAAGGAACGAACGGCGCAGGCGCGCCGAAATCTGCGTTAATCATGACTCGCTTTGGCTGGCGGGCAATGAACGGGCGATGACCTGAGTCGATTTTGCGCCAGACCGAATCGCTTGCGCGGTAAAATGAGCGCGGACATCGAAAAAATGCAGAATCTTTGGCGTTGCGGGCCACGAAACGCATGGCTATAGCGACCCGCCTAGGCCAGCCCGTCGTTAGCGCGATGGACCATGCGGAGACGTGGGTGAGTGGCTGAAACCAACGCTTTGCTAAAGCGTCGTACGGGGAACCGTACCGAGGGTTCGAATCCCTCCGTCTCCGCCACTTTCTCTTAAATATGTTATTTCAGCGATTTGCGGTGCGGTCGCCCAAGGCTGGACCGACGGCAGCGGAGCCCGGCGGCGTCAAAGATCGCTCTTTTCCGATGCGCCTGGTGCTTCGGCGGCGACGAGCATCTGGCCAAAGGCGCGCGCCGCCGGGGATGCCGCGCCGCCACTGCGGATCAGCATGAAATCGGCGCTGGGCAAAGCCGGGAGGCCATAGTCGCCGTCGAGCAGGCGCAGGCCCGGTTCGAGGTCGCTGCGCATGAGGACCGCCACGGCCAGCCCCGATCGTACCGCCGCACGGAGACCCTGTTCGCTCGGCGAGGTGAAAGCGATGTGCCAGTCGATCGATGTTGCATCGAGCGCGGCGACCCCGACCAGCCGGTTGATGCAATTCGCTGGATGGAAAGCGAGCGGCAGCGACGCGCCTTCGGATAGCAGGAAATTGTCGGCCGCGACCCACGCGAAATCTGCACGCCGAAGCTGTGTCCCGCCATTCTCGCCCCCGGCGGTCGACAGCACGACGGCGAGGTCCAGCTCGTCGGCGGCGATCATCGTGCTGAGGTCGAGATAGGTGCTTACGTGGACATCGAGCCGCACCGAAGGAAAGGCGCGCGAGAATTGGCAGAGCAGCGCCGGCAATCGCTCGCCCATGAAGGCTTCGGGGGCGCCAAAACGCACGACTCCCGTGACCGGCGAAGGGCGAAAGCGTTGCGCGAGAGCATCGAGGCCCGCGAGAATATCGCGGGCGTGCCGCAGCAACTCTTCGCCGTCATCGGTCAGGGTCAAGCGGCGCGTCGTCCGGCGCATCAGCGCCCGGCCGACTTGCTCCTCGAGGCGCCGGATCTGGTGGCTCACCGCCGGTTGGGTCAGATTCAGCCGGCGGGCGGCCCGCGTGAAGCCGCCCGTCTCGCTGACCGCCACGAACGCGCGCAAAAGGATCGGATCGATGTCCATGGCCATCGATTAATTAGGAACCATCATGAATTCCAGAAAATAAAATCATTTCCGTCATCGCACGGCGCTCCCCAGATTGAGCATCAGCCGGGCAGGTGGACCCGGACAATCGAAAGGTGCGACCCATGTCTCCCAACCCCGCCAGTAAAAACACGCTGGCTCTCTTCGCGGTGTGCCTCGGCGCGCTGATGTTCGGCCTCGAAATTACAAGCGTGCCGGTGATCCTGCCGAGCCTGGAGAGCGTCCTCGATGGCGACTTCCGCGAACTGCAATGGGTCATGAACGCTTATACGCTTGCCTGCACGACCGTGCTGATGGCGACCGGGACGCTGGCGGACCGCTTCGGCCGCAAGCGCATCTTCCTGATCAGCGTCACCGCCTTTGGCGCCACCTCGGCGCTTTGTGGTCTTGCCGACAGCATGGCGTTGCTGATCGCAGCCCGGATGCTGCAGGGGCTTGCCGGCGGGGCGATGCTGATCTGCTCGATCGCCATTCTCTCGCACCAGTTTCAGGATGCCCGCGATCGCGGCCGCGCGTTTGCGACCTGGGGCGTCGTCTCGGGAATCGGTCTCGGCTTCGGCCCGATCGTCGGGAGCACGATTATCGCGCTGGCGGGCTGGGAATGGATATTTCTCGTCCATCTTCCTCTCGCGCTCCTGACCCTCGCGCTTGCCGTCGGCACGATCGTCGAATCGCGCGACCCCGACGCCAGTCGTCTCGATCTGGCGGGAATAGTGACCCTTTCGCTGGCGGTATTCGGTCTGGTCTATGCGATCACACAGGGCGCCGCCCTTGGTCCGCCTGCCGTGACCGCTATCGCCGCCGCGACGGCGGCTTGTTTCGCGGCTTTCCTGTTTGTCGAACGGCGACAGGCGCATCCGATGTTCGATTTTTCCGTCTTTCGGAACCGCAGCTTTTCGGCCGCCATCCTCGGCTGCATGGCCATGAACATCAGCTATTGGCCCTTCATGATCTACTTGCCGATCTACCTTCAGATCGGTCTCGGTTACGACACGCTCACCACCGGCCTGTGCCTGCTCGCCTACACATTGCCGGCACTCGTCTTTCCTCCCGTCGGCGAGCGTTTGTCGCTGCGATACGGGCCGGGCGTCGTCATCCCGTCCGGCCTTGCCACGATCGGCCTCGGTTTTACCGCAATGAAAGTCGGGAGCGCCGCGGCAGAGCCGGGCTGGATGACGATGTTGCCCGGCCTGCTGCTCGCGGGCATCGGGATCGGCATCACCAATACGCCGGTGACCAACACCACGACCGCATCGGTCCCGCCGAGCCGGGCCGGTATGGCGTCGGGCATCGACATGAGCGCGCGGCTGATTACGCTGGCCGTGAATATTGCGCTCATGGGCATATTGCTGGTCGAGGGGACGGTCGCCGCGCTGCAAGGCGTCGCCCCTGCGGGCGTTGGGCTCGCGGAGCTGCGCGCCGCGGCCGAAGCGGTCGCCGCCGGGCATGTGGCGATCGACAAGCTGCCGGAGAGCGCCGTGCAGCACGGGCTCGTCTCCGGTTTCGGGCTTGTCATGATCTATGGGGGCGTCGGGGCGCTAGTCCTCGCGACGCTGAGCCGCATCCTGTTTCGGTCGGGCCGCGCAGAAGCGACAGCCGAACGCAACGACCAGCCGGCCGGCCACCACTCCCAAAGCCAAGCGGCCCTTACTGACTCGGCAGCGCCTTGATCTCTCTGGACGGGCCGCTGATCTCGAGCAGGATATCGTCGGCGCTGCTCGTCTTGCCGCCGATGCCCGCTTCGAGAAGCTGGCGATCGAGGTCGGCGCCCGATTCCAGTGCTGCAAGTTCGTCGCCGGCCTCAAGCCGCGCCGCCATATGCGCTTGCCGGTCGCGGATACGCTCCAGCGATCCCATCGCGCTGCCGAGGCGCGAATTGACGCCGGCATGCGAGGAGGCGATCGCCTTTTGCGCGCGTTGCAGCGAGTCGGTCGCCTTCACGCTTTCGACCTCGCGCTTCATCGTCCCGATCCGCGCCTCGGTATCCTTGACTGTGCGCATCATCACCTGCTGCTGCTGGCGCATCTGCTCGAGGTCAGCCTCGTCGCGTGCGAGCTCGGCGCGGCTCGTTGCGACGCGTTCGGCAAGGCCGCGCGCCAGATCCTCGCGTCCGGCCTCCATCGCCGCGCGCGCGTTCTGGATGTCGCGCTGTTCCTTGGCGCGCGCCTCCTCGACGCGCTTTTCGATGCGCTTCGCCGTCGCCATCAGGCCGGCAAGGTCGCTGCGCGCCTGGCGCAGCGCACCGTCGGCATCGCGCAATTCCTGGTCCAATATGCGCATGGCCTGCCCGTCGGCGACCTTTTCGGCGGTTTCGTTGACGCCGCCGCGAAACGCGGTGAACAGCTTGCCCCAGACGCTCATGCGATCTCTCCCACCTTGGACGCGTCGCCGCCCGCGGCGTTCCATTCCAGAATCCATTCCGCGGCGTCGGCGGCATTCGCCGCGAGAACCGCGACTTCCTCGACCAGTTCGGCTGCGCTCGATCGCGCCGACAGCGCGCCGAACAGTTCGTACCATTCGGCGCCGTCGATCGTCGTGATGCCGAAATTCGACAGCGGGATCAGCTTGTGAACCGACAACAAAGTCCGTTCGAAGCCGGGCCGGTTGGGGACCGCATCGGCTTCGATCAACAGCGCGCTGCACAGGATCTGGTCGCCCGCGGCGACCATCAGCACGACGAGCCCGCCGCGTTCCTTGAGCGCGATCTGGAGGACATCGCTTCCCGCGGCAACATCGACATCGACATCGCCGAGTGCTTCGGGGTCGGATGCGAAAAGCGCCGTCAGGCTTGCCAGGTCCCAGCCGCCGGAAGGAACCGGCCATTCGGTGGTCATAGTGTCTGCTCCTGCCTCTTGCCGCAACGCCGGGTCGCGATATACTTCGATGGCCGGGACGTTCTACTTGGTCGGCGTGAACAGGCAAGGGGAACATGCTGATCATCCGCAGTATCTGGCAGCGCCTCTATGTGGGGATCGCAACCCTTTCATGGAGCGTCTTTGCCGCCTGTTTCGTCTTTCATGCGCTGGTCTCCTACCTCGGCCTTTCGTGGGCAGGGGAGGCCGACCTGACCGCCGATCCGGCAAATTTCGCTTATTATTATATGACCACGGCGACGACGGTCGGATATGGCGACCTGTCGCCCGGAACGCGCGCCGGACGCCTGCTCGGGGCCTTTGTGATCCTGCCAGGTTCGATCGCGCTGTTTACGGCCTTTCTCGGAAAGGCGATCACCACTATGACTGGCTATTGGAGGCGGCGCTTGCAGGGACTTGGCGATTTTTCCGAACGGCTGGGGCACACACTCGTGGTGGGCTGGCAGGGCGCGCGCACCAAACGCCTGATCGAGGGTCTGGCACAGGATCATCGCGGCGAGCGCACGGTTCTGCTCGCGACGGCGCCGGCGGAAAACCCGCTGCCAGAGCTGGTCGACTTCGTGATCAGCCAGAGCGTGTCCGATCTCGACAGCTATGCGCGCGCCGGTGCGGGCGGCGCGGCGACCGTGGTCATTCGCGGCGTCGACGACGATGAAACGCTGGCCGCGACGCTGGCCGCCGCCGCCGCCGCACCGAACGCGCACCTGGTCGCGCATTTCCAGGACGATAGCGCGGCGCAGCTCGTACGGCGGCAGTTCCCCGATATCGAGGTCATCACCTCGCTTGCAGCAGGGCTGCTGGCGCGTGCGGCGCGCGACCCTGGCGCATCGCGGCTGGCCGAACTGATGTTTGCCGAGGGGACGGTCGATACCGCCTTTTCGATGCGACTGCCCGCCGGCTGCGGGGAGATCGCCTATTTCGATGCGCTCTGCGGGCTGAAGCGCCAGCACGGCCTGACCCTGATCGGCGTCGGGAACGCGGACGGCCATGTCGACCTGAACTGCCCCGCCGACCGGGCGCTCGGTGTCGGCGACACGCTCTATTATATCGCCGATCATCGCTTTTCGGCCAATGAGATAGCTTGGCCGGCGCTTTGCGCGAAGGCGGCCGCAGCATGATCCGATCGTTGTTCGGCGGGCGCAACCGGAAGCCGGACCTCCCGGTCGAACGGGGCCCTCTTCGTTGCGCCATCGGGGGTGCCTTCGAGATCGACACCCTGGGTGTCGAGGCAGGTCTTGCGGCCGGCGAGCCTGCAATGGGACCGCCGAAGGGCGGGGCTTTCATCGTATCGGCGATCGGTACCGCCCGCTTGGATGGCGCCAGCGAGCTGACGCGTTATTATGACGACGAACACCGGATGCTGCAGGTCATCGCTCCGCCCGGAAGCGGTCCCGAATCGATCGCCGACGTCAGCCTTTATGCGCCATGGGACAGCGTCGTGCCGGGCGGCACCGGCGAATGGTCGCGCTGGACCGGGGCAGGCGGCCTCATCGGCGCCCCGACCTATGATGCCGACGGTATCCTGTTCACGCGCTATTGGGGGGAGGGAAGCGATCACACCGATCTCGTCGAGTTCGTCGAAACGATCGACGACGGCGAACGGCGGCGCGAGATTCACCAGCGCTGCATGCTTTATTCGCGGATGGTCGGTGCCGGCGAGGAAATGCTGCTGCTCAATATCGAATCCGATCTGGGCCATGCGGCAAGTCGCGAAGGGGCTTCCATTGAATTTCTGATCGGCTACGGTCTCGGCGTAGCCGACGTGCAACGCGTCTGATATTTGGCAGGGGGCGAATAGATGTACGGATATGCAGCAGGATTGCCGGCTTTTCTGGCCTATTTCGGCAGCGGGGTCGCGCTGCTGGTGGCTTTTTCGATTCTCTATTCGCTCGTGACGCCGCAGCGCGAATTCAGCCTGATCAAGGACGGGAACGGCGCTGCCGCGACCGCTTTCCTCGGCGCTCTGATCGGTTTCAGCCTGCCGCTCGCATCGGCCGCCGCCAATTCGGTGTCGCTCGTCGATTTCGTGATCTGGGCGGTGATCGGCGCGGTCATCCAGCTTCTGGCTTTCGGCGCCGCCGCAATGACGCAGCGCAATCTGGCCACGCGAATTTCGCAGGGCGAGCTCGGCGCAGGGCTCTGGGCGGGTGGCCTGGCGCTTGTCGTCGGCCTGCTCAACGCTGCCTGCATGACCTATTGAGCGATCGGGAGGAAGGCATATGGACCGGAACCGATCGCCGCGCCGCTTCGCCGCCAGGACCAAGCAGCGGCTCGTCCTCGGCGGGATCGCCGCCACGAGCATCTCGCTTGGCGCCTGTTCGTCGGAGCCGCCGCAGTTCAACACGGCCGAATTCACGACGGTGAGTGCCTGCACCAGCGCGGGTTTCCCCGATGCCCTGTGTCAGGCGAGCTACAATGCCGCCTTTCTTGAGCATCAGCGCTCGGCGCCGCAATTCGCTTCGCGCACGGGCTGCGAGGACGATTGGGGGAGCGGGCAGTGCACGCCGCTCGCCGGGCAAAATGCAGCGGCCAATACCGGTTCGGGTCCTTGGTCGTCGAACATATTCGTGCCTGCACTCGCGGGCTTCGTCGTGTCGCAGGCGCTCCAGCAGCGCTATTATGACACGGGCGACGTCGATATCGGCTATTATGGCGGATATGGCGGCGGCTATCGCGGTACGCCCGTCTATCGCAACCGCTCGGGCGGGACGGTGACGGTCGACAGCCGCAGCGGCAAGGCCGTGTCGACGCCGGTGAACGTCAACACGCGCACCGTGTCGTCGCGCGGTTTCGGCGGCATGAGCATGTCGCGCGGAGGCGGCGGCTGGGGCGGATGATTCCGGACTGATGCGCCGATTTTCGCTTCGCGAGCGGGCCGACTGGCGCGAAAAGGCGCGGTCGGTCGGTTTCGGCTTCCACGAAATGTACGGCGAACCCTATTGGGTCGACAATGCCGCCTACGCCTTTTCGATGGAAGAGATCGAGGAGCAGATCGAAGCGCCTACGGAGGCGTTGCACGAACTGTGCATGGCGCTGGTCGCAGATGTCGTCGACGATGAGGCGGCGCTCCGCAGGCTGGCGATACCCGACGCGCATATCGAACTTGTCCGGCAAAGCTGGCACAATGGCGACCGGCATCTCTACGGCCGTTTCGACCTGGCTTATGACGGCACCGGCCCGGCCCGGATGCTCGAATATAATGCCGATACGCCCACATCGATCTTCGAGGCGGCCTATTTCCAGCATAACTGGCTGCTCGACCAGGTTGAAGCGGGCGCACTTCCGGGCGCCGCCGACCAGTTTAACCTGCTGCAGGAAAGCCTGGTCGAAGCGTTCGCCTGCTTCCCCCCCGACCGCATCTTCCACTTCGCCTGTTGGACCGAGAATGAGGAAGACCGCGGCACGACGGCCTATCTCATGGATTGTGCGGTGCAGGCGGGGCACCGGGTCGAGATGGTCGATATTCGAGCCATCGGGGTCGATGCCGAGGGCCGGTTTACCGACCCGGGCGAGCGGACGATCGATCGCTGCTTCAAGCTCTATCCTTGGGAAGACATGCTGCGCGAACCCTTTGCGCCCTATCTGAAGCCGGGCGTGTTCGTCGAACCTGCGTGGAAATCGATCCTGTCGAACAAGGGCATGCTGCCGCTGCTCTGGGAGAAGTTTCCCGGGCATCCCAATCTGCTGCCCGCCTATTTCGCCGACGATCCCCGCGCGGCCGATCTCGTGGACGCCGTATCGAAACCCATATTCTCGCGCGAGGGCGAGAATGTCGCGATCCTCGAAGGGGGCAAGGTGGCCGAGGAGGCGCCGGGCGTATATGGCACCGAACGCCGCATCATCCAGGCCTATGCGCCGCTGTTCACGAGTGACGGGCAACATGCGGTGCTCGGGAGCTGGGTCGTCGGCGACCGGGCGGCCGGTCTCGGCATTCGTGAGGACCATGGTCGCATCACGCGCAATCTTTCGCGTTTCGTCCCGCATATCATCGACGGATAATGGGGCCTGGCCCTAGGTCCCGGGTGCGCCGATGGTGGTTGTCGATCGCCCCCGGCGCCTGCAATATCGCGCGATGGGCAAGGGACATCGACAGGACGCCAAAGGGCTGCGTCAGTTTCTCGATCCGGCGCAGCAGCGCGACTGGCTGGAGGGCATATATGACCCCGTCGATATCGATGAGCGTGCCGAATCCTTCGAACAGCGGTTCAGATATGCGGCGCGCTTCCAAAAGCTGCTCGGACGTCCGCAAGCACCGGCGCTTTTCGAAATCCTCGCCATTTATGGACGGGCGTGTATTCCCGTGCCGCGACTTACCGAGCGCTATTACTGGTCCGTTTCCTGCCTTCCGTCGACGTCGGACAAGCCGCTGGTTCGCGTCAATGCGAGCTGGATGGAGCTGTTTACGCTCTACGCCGACGGGCTGGATCTGCGTGCGCGCTTCATCCTCCACCTGTCCGATTTCACGACCGACGGCTCGGTCGACCCGGCGCGCGTCGATCGCACGGCGCTCGGTCGATGTGTTCCCGAGCCGGCAGCAATCGGCTGCTTCTTTCCGCGCGGTGCGGACATTTTCGGGATCAAGGTTTTCGGCGCCGCCGCAATCCGCAGCGTCCTTGACGCACCGCGCGCCTTGCGATCGATCCGAAGGTTCAACCTGACGCACATGAATCGGGGCCGGAACGCCTATCAGGCGAGCCATTGCTACAGCGTGGCCGACTATGTGCTGGGTGAAGGGGGTGAAGGGGACGACCACCCCTAATGGCGGTCGGCAGGAGGGCTGGCCTTGCCGCATTCATGGGGATGCCGGGCCGCTGGCGCCGTGTCGTAAACTGTATACCAAAAGATCGTGAAGGAGAATTTGCGGCCCTCGCGCGGTATCGATGGATGGCATTCAGGTTGATGATGCTCGGTTCGTCGATGATTTGTGATTTTGTATAAGTGGAATCGTTGTTTCTGTGTGGAAATGATACAGAAATCGACTTGCGACGGGCTGAGGTTATTTGAGACGAAACGTTAGGGAAAATTAGTGACTTGGCTATAGGCTGAAGATAGGTTCCTCACAAACAGAGGAAAATCTATGGCAAGTTCGAGCGATCAAGTGGGGGGTCGTAAGACTAAATTTCACCGGGGCGTGAAGTCGCAAAGCCATCTCATCGCGCTCGAGCCGCGGATGATGTTCGATGGTGCCGCGGTCGCGACAGCGGCGGCCACCGTCCTTCCCGACAATATGAACGACGCGCCGCAGCGGCATGCCGGTTTCGAGGGGATGTCGAACCTCACGAACGAAGGGCGCCTCGATGCGGGGAGCGGGCTGCGCGATTCCTCGCGGGCTTCGGGGGGCGTGCCCGACAGGGCTGCGGTCGACGGAAGCGGGAGGGCATTGGTCGATACCGGCGACCACGCTGCGCCGGATGTACTGTCCCGCGCGGATGAAGCCGATGCCGTTCATGCCGAGGGCGTCGCCGCGCCAACGAGCATCATCTTCATCGATACAGCCGTCGAAAACTATGCCGAACTGGTCGACGAATGGTCGGGCAAGGGCGAGATCGTCCTGATCGATGCGAGCCGCGACGGCATCGACCAGATGATGACGGCGCTCGCCGGGCGGTCGGGTCTCGAATCGATCCATATCGTAAGTCACGGCAGCGCGAACCGCTTCATGCTGGGCACGACCAGCATCGATATCGGTTCAGTACAGGGCGAACTGGCGGGGACGTTGGCCGCCATCGGCGCCAAGCTGAGCGCCGACGGCGACATCCTGATCTATGGCTGCGACGTCAGCGGCGACGCCGCCGGGCAGGGCTTTATCGACGCGATCGCGGCGAGGACGGGCGCCGATGTCGCGGCGTCGAGCGACGCGACGGGCGCCGCCGCGCTGGGCGGAGATTGGGATCTGGAATCGCGGAGCGGCGCCGTCGAGGCGCAGGTCCTGATTTCCGACCATTATGCGGAACTGCTGCAACTGACGAACCCGCCGGGCGCGTGGACGATCGTCGGCAACAGCGCGAGCAACGTTATCGACGGCGTTACGGTGACGATCACCTTCACCGGTACGAACGCCTTTTCGGCGCTTACCAACGACTTCCTCAACAATATTGCGGCCTTTTCTAACAATGCGCAGACGACGGCGGACGTCGCGACGACGTTCAACAATGCCGCCGCCGCCGGGATCACCGGGACGATCACGATCACCTTCAGCGAGGCGGTGACCAACCCGATCATCAATATCGACCGCCTCGGCGGCGTAGCGGGCACGGGGCTCAGCAATACGTCGACGCTGACGGTTACGACGGCGGGCGCGACGCTGACCAAGCTTGCCGGCCCCAGCCACTTGACGGTCGGGTCGACGACCATTTCGCGCCAGACCGGCGTGGCGACCACCGGTACCGAATCAAGCCTGACCAACAGCGCCGGTACCGCAGCGGGCAGCGTGCGCGTGAATGGGACCTTCACCTCGCTGACCTTCACCGTGTCGGGAACGGCGGGCGACGGGTTCGAGATCAGCACGACGATCGATCGTTCACCTGTGGCGCAGGACGACAGCCTGACGATCAATCGCGGGTCGACGCTGACGGGCAATCTTTTCGCGAACAACGGCAGCGGAGCCGATGCGGATCCCAGTGGCGACGCGATCACGGTCACGCGGGTCAATGGCGCCACCTTCACCGTCGGGACGCCGATCACGCTGTCGAACGGCACGCTGACGATCACCAACGCCGCCACCGGCGCCTTCACCTTTGTCCCGAATGTGGATTCCTACGGGACGCAGACCTTCACCTATACGGTTTCCGACGCCAGCGGCGGCAGCGACACCGCGACGGTCACGATCCTCGTCAACGATATCCCGGTGCTCGACCTCAATTCGACACCGACGCCGACCAATGCCGTCACCAACCCGAATTTTGCGACCGACCCCTTTGCCGCGGGCGGGGGGTGGACGCGCACGAACGCCAACGCCGTTTACGGCGCCGAGGCCGTCCGCTGGCAGGTCGATGCGGCGGGCAACAGCGACATGTCGCAGACGGTCACCGGCTTTGCCGGGCCGGGTGCTTCGCCCACCAACACGACACAGCTCATTACCTCGGTCGCCTGGAACAACAGCAGCAACCTCGCCACCGGCCTTGGCCCGGGGGCGACGCTCGATATCATGATCGGCGGCGTCACCTATGCGCGGATCACGACGGGTGGTACCACGGGCGGGTTGACCGGCACGATCGCCTATTTCAATGGCGCGTCGGGTCCGACGACCACCATTGCGGGCAATCAGGTAAGCTCGACCGCGGGCTTCACCGACGTCACGATCAACCTGCCGAACGGCATCGCCAACACCGCCGCGCTGACGTATCGCTTCAACAGCAATGGCGGCGGCGCCGACTTCGCGATCGACAATGTGCGCGTCAGCCCGCTCGCCGACACGACGACCGGGCGCGACTGGACCGCAAGCTATACCGAAAACGGCACCCCGGTTGCGATCGCCGACACCGATTCGTCGATCACCGACGGCGACAATGCGAACATGCAGTCGGCGACGATCGTGCTCACCAACGAACAGGCAGGCGATCGTTTCCGCATCGGCGGGGTCGCGGGGACCATCCTCGCCAACGGGTCGACGGGCACGATCAACGGCCTCAGCTATACGGTCGTCGACACGGGCAGCACGATCACGATCCAGCTGAGCGGTTCGGCGACGAAGGCGGTCTATGCCGACACGATCGAATCGATCTTTTTCGAATCGACTTCGGACAATCCGGGCACGACGTCGCGCGTCATCAACGTCACGGTGAACGACGGTATCGCCAATTCGAACACCGCGGTCACGACGATCAGCGTCAGCCCGGTCAACGACGCGCCGGTCAACACCTTGCCGGCGAGCTTCGCGACGACCGAGGATGGTGGCGCCTTCGCGCTGACCGGCCTGTCGATCGCCGATGCCGATGCGAACGGCGGCAGCGTGACGGTGACCCTGTCGATCCCGGCGGGCAGCGGAACGCTGAACGCGACCGGCGCGGGCGGGGTAGGGGTCACCGGATCAGGCACGAACAGCATCGTGCTCACCGGCACCGTCGCCAACATCAACGCCTATCTGGCGGGCGCCGCGCGGCCCACCTTCACGCAGGTCGCCGACTATAACGGCAATGTCACGCTGACGATGACGACGAACGATGGCGGGAACAGCGGGTCGGGCGGCGCTTTGACCGACACCGACACCCGCACGATCGCCATTTCCGCCGTCGCCGACATCGCCGCCGATGCGGTCAGCGTCAACGAAGACACGACGCTGCTCATTTCGCCGCTGGCGAACGACAGTTTTGAAAATGCCGGAGCGCAAATTACGGCGGTTGCCGGTCTGGCGATCGTATCCGGCGGATCGGTCGCCGTTCCCAATGGCACCGTCACGCTGAACGCGTCGAACCAGCTGGTCTTCACGCCCGCCGCGAATTTCAGCGGCACCTCGACCTTCAGCTACACCGTCACCTCGGGCGGGGTGACCGAAACGGCCAATATCGTGGTGACGGTCAACGCGGTGAACGATGCGCCGGCGGGAACCGACGCGGTGCTGACGGCGACCGAGGACACGCCGTTCGCCTTTACCGCGGCAAATTTCGGTTTCAGCGACGCGGTGGAAGGCAATGCCTTCGCCGGCGTCGTCATCACAAGCGTCCCGGCGAACGGCACGATGCTGCTGAACGGCGTTGCCGTAACAGCGGGGACTTTCGTCACCGCCGCGCAGATCGCCGCCGGGCAACTGACCTGGCAGGGCGCGGCGAATGCGAACGGCAACGGGCTCGGCAGCTTCACCTTCCAGGTCCGCGACAATGGCGGCACCGCGAACGGCGGGCAGGATACCGACCAGTCGCCGAACACGATCAGCTTCAACGTGACCGCGGTCAACGATGCGCCGGTGATCGGCCCGGCGACCCAGACCATATCCTATACCGAAAATTCCGCTCCGGCGGCGCTGTTCGACGGCTCGACCAGCTTGACCGACATCGACAACGCCAACCTGAGCGGCGCGACCGTGACGCTCGGCGGAGCGCAGCCCGGCGACCGGCTGCTGGTCAACGGATCGTCGGCGGCATCGGGCACGATCGGGACGATCAGCTGGACACGCACCGATACCGGCGTAACCTTCACCGGTTCGGCGACCAAGGCCCAATATGAGGCTGCGCTGCGTCAGGTGCAGTTCGAAAACTCCGGCGACAATCCTGGTTCGGTCAACCGGACGGTCACGGCGACCGTAACCGACGGCGCGCTGACATCGGCTGCCGCGACGCGTACGGTCATAGTGACGCCGGTGAACGACCAGATCGTGAACGGGGTTCCGGGCGGATATAGCGTTGGCGAGGATGGCGCGCTGTCGCTGAGCGGGCTGTCGGTTGCCGACCCCGACGCGGCGTCGGGGATCATTTCGGTCACGCTGTCGGTT
>NZ_DASZAU010000010.1:0-314326 GCF_035944815.1 Sphingopyxis sp. | reverse complement strand
CACCGACGTCGATGGCGACGCGCTGACCTATGCGGTCACGACCGCGCCGGCGAACGGCAGTGTCACGGTCAACCCCGACGGCAGCTATACCTACACGCCGAACGCCAACTTCAACGGCGCCGACAGCTTCACCGTGACGGTGAGCGATGGCAATGGCGGCACGGTGCTGGTGACGATCCCGGTGACGGTCACCCCGGTGAATGACGTACCGGTCGCTTCGGCGCCGCCGGTTTCGACCCCGGAAGATACGCCGGTGAGCGGTCAGGTCACGGCCTCGGATGCCGATGGCGATCCGCTGACCTACGCCGTCACGACGGCGCCCGCGAACGGCACGGTCACACTCAACCCCGACGGCAGCTATACCTACACGCCGAACGCCGACTTCACGGGCAACGACAGCTTCACCGTGACGGTGAGCGACGGCAATGGTGGCACCGTGCTGGTCACCGTGCCGGTCAGCGTCGGTGCGGTGAACGACGCGCCGGTCGCGTCCGCGCCGCCCGCGACGACGCCGGAAGACACACCGGTCGGCGGACAGATCTCGGCGTCGGATGCCGACGGCGACCCGCTGACCTATGCGGTCACGACCGCGCCGACGCACGGCAGCGTGACGGTCAACCCCGACGGCAGCTACACCTATACGCCGGATGCCAATTTCAACGGCGCCGACAGCTTCACCGTGACGGTGAGCGACGGCAACGGCGGCACGGTGCTGGTGACGGTCCCGGTCACGGTCACGCCGGTCAACGATCTCCCCGTCGCATCGGCACCGCCCGTCTCGACGCTCGAAGACACGCCGGTCAGCGGCCAGATCGCCGCATCGGACCTCGACGGCGATATGCTTGGCTATGCGGTCACGACCGCGCCGACTAACGGCAGCGTGACGGTCAACCCCGACGGCAGCTATACTTACACGCCGAACGCGAATTTCAACGGTGCCGACAGCTTCACCGTGACGGTCAGCGACGGCAATGGCGGTACGGCGGTGGTGACGATCCCCGTCACCGTGACGACGGCGAACGATGCCCCGGTCGCCTCGGCCCCGCCAGCGACGACGCCCGAAGATACGCCGGTCAGCGGCCAGATCACCGCGTCGGACCCCGACGGCGATCCGCTGGCCTATGCCGTCACCATCGCGCCGACGCATGGCAGCGTGACGGTCAATCCCGACGGCAGCTACAGCTACACGCCCGACGCCAATTTCACCGGTGCCGACAGCTTCACCGTGACGGTGAGCGACGGCAACGGCGGCACGGTGCTGGTCACGATCCCGGTCACCGTCACGCCGGTGAACGACGCGCCCACCGCGTCGGCGCTGTCGATCACGACGGGCAGGGATGTACCGGTTTCCAGCCAGATCGTCGCCGCGGATGTCGATCGCGACCCGCTGACCTATGCCGTCACAACACCGCCAGCCAACGGAACGATCGTCATCAATCCGGACGGCAGCTACACCTATACGCCCGGCGCCGGTTTCACCGGAAACGACAGCTTCACAGTCACGGTGAGCGACGGCAACGGCGGCACCGCGCAGGTGACGATCCCCGTCACCGTTATAGCGGTGAACGACGCGCCGGTCGCGACCGCGCCGCCGGTGTCGACGGCGGAAGATGTCCCGGTCAGCGGCCAGATCGCCGCATCGGACCCCAACGGCGACCCGCTGACCTATGCGGTGACGACGCCGCCCGCGAACGGCGTCGTGACGGTCAATCCCGACGGCAGCTATACCTACACCCCGAACGCCGATTTCAATGGCAGCGACAGCTTCATCGTGACCGTCAGCGACGGCAATGGCGGGACGGTGCAGGTTGCCATCCCGGTGACGGTCAACCCCGCCAACGACGCGCCGGTCGCGTCGGCGCCACCCGTTTCGACGGCCGAAGATACGCCGGTGAGCGGCCAGATCGCCGCATCGGATCTCGATGGCGACGCGCTCGGCTATACGGTGACGACGGCGCCGGCGAACGGCGTTGTCACGATCAATCCCGACGGCAGCTACACCTACACGCCGAACGCGAACTTCACCGGCGGCGACAGCTTCACCGTGACGGTGAGCGACGGCAACGGCGGCACCGTGCTGGTGTCGATCCCGGTGACGGTGATCCCGGTCAACGACGCGCCGGTCGCCGCGGCGCCGCCCGCGACCACGGCCGAAGACACGCCGGTGAACGGTCAGATCGCCGCATCGGACGCCGACGGCGATCCGTTGGCCTATGCCGTATCCATCGCGCCGACCCACGGCGTCGTGACGATCAATCCCGACGGCAGCTACACCTATACGCCCGATGCCGGCTTCAACGGTGCCGACAGTTTCACCGTGACGGTGAGCGATGGCAACGGCGGCACGGTGCTGGTGACGATCCCCGTGACGGTGACCCCGGTCAACGACGTCCCGGTCGCCTCCGCGCCGCCCGCGACGACCGCCGAAGACACGCCGGTGAACGGCCAGATCACCGCGTCCGATGCCGACGGCGATCCGCTGACTTACGCGGTGACGACGCCGCCGGCGAACGGCGTTGTCACGGTCAACCCCGACGGCAGCTACACCTACACGCCGAACGCCAACTTCAACGGGCCGGACAGTTTCACCGTGACGGTCAGCGACGGCAACGGCGGTACGGCTCTGGTGACGATCCCGGTGACGGTGACCCCGGTGAACGACGCGCCGGTCGCTTCGGCCCCGCCAGCGACGACGCCCGAAGATACGCCGGTGAGCGGCCAGATCGCCGCGTCGGACCCCGATGGCGACCCGCTGGCCTACGCCGTCACCACCGCGCCGACCCACGGCAGCGTTACGGTCAACCCTGACGGCAGCTACACCTACACGCCGAACGCGGGCTTTAACGGTGCGGACAGCTTCACGGTCGCGGTGAGCGACGGCAATGGCGGTACCACGCTCGTCGTCATCCCCGTCACCGTCACCGCGGTCAACGACGTCCCCGTCGCCTCGGCCCCGCCCGCAACGACTGCCGAGGATACGCCCGTCGGCGGCCAGATCACCGCGTCCGACGCCGACGGCGATCCGCTGACCTATGCCGTGACGACGCCGCCCACGAACGGCATTGTCACGATCAATCCCGACGGCAGTTACACCTACACGCCGAACGCCAACTTCAACGGCGCCGACAGTTTCACCGTGACGGTCAGCGACGGCAATGGCGGTACGGCGCTCGTCACCATCCCGGTGACCGTCACGCCGGTGAACGACGCGCCGGTCGCTTCGGCCCCGCCGGCGACAACGCCCGAGGACACGCCAGTGAGCGGGCAGGTTGCGGCCTCCGACGCCGATGGCGACCCGCTGACCTATGCGGTCACCACCGCGCCGACGCATGGCAGCGTGATGCTGAATCCCGACGGCAGTTACACCTATACCCCCGACGCGAATTTCAACGGTGCCGACAGCTTCACCGTGACGGTGAACGACGGCAATGGCGGTACCACGCTCGTCGTCGTCCCCGTCACCGTCACGCCGGTCAACGACGTCCCCGCCGCCTCGGCACCGCCCGCGACGACCGCCGAGGATACGCCGGTGAATGGCCAAGTCACCGCGTCGGACGCCGACGGCGATCCGCTGACCTACGCCGTCACGACGCCGCCCGTGAATGGCGTCGTCACGGTCAATCCCGACGGCAGTTACACCTACACACCGAACGCGAACTTCAACGGCGCCGACAGCTTCACCGTCACCGTGAGCGACGGCAACGGCGGCACTGTGCTGGTGACGATCCCGGTCACCGTCACGCCCGTCAACGACGCGCCGGTTGCGTCGGCGCCGCCGGCGTCGACGACCGCCGATCGGCCGGTTGGGGGGCAGGTCACCGCCACCGACGTCGATGGCGACCCGCTGACCTATGCGGTCACGACGGCACCGACGCACGGCAGTGTCACGCTGAACCCCGACGGCAGCTATGTCTTCACGCCGGAACCGGGCTTTGTAGGAAGCGACAGCTTCGCCGTCACGGTCAGCGACGGCAATGGCGGCACGGTTGTCGTCGTCATTCCGGTGACGGTGCTTCCGGCGAACGTCGCACCGATCGACGGCGACGAAAATGTCACCGCGCCGCAGGATGCGCCGGTGACCGTCCCCGTGCTGGCCAACGCCAGCGATGCCGATGGCGATCCGCTGACGGTGATTGCCGCGAGCGCGTCGGTCGGCAGCGTGACGATCAATCCCGACGGCACGATCACCTTCCTGCCGCCCGCGGGCTTCACCGGAACGGCTACGATCAGCTATACCGTGTCCGACGGCCGCGGCGGCGAAACCGTGTCGCAACTCGTCGTGACGGTGGTCAATGCCGGGGTCGACATGAATGCGCTGCTCGACGGGGGCGATCCCTTCGGCGATGAGGTCGAACCGCTGCGCCCCGCCGAACCCGGTGAGTATCGCGCGCCGCTGGTCGTCCTCGATGCCGTCAATGGCGTGCGTTCGCTGGGCGGCACGCCGATCTTCGGTTCGGCGCCGCCGCTGCTGACCGCGGTCAACGACATCGACCCGCTCAACGGTACGCGGTCGCTCACCGACGTGTCGCATCCGATCAACGCCGTCGTCCATTATCTCGACCGGTTCGCGCCGTTCCGGTCCGACGTCGACCGCCTGTTCGAAAACCGCTTCGACGCGACCGACATCCAGCGGCCCGAAGGCTTTTCGGTGCGCACCGTCGGCAGCGCCGATCACCAGTTGGTGATGGAATCGATCGTTCGCGGCCATGTGATCTATCTCGAGCTGCGCGACGAAGGGGAGGCCGATACGCCCCCGATCGTCGAATATCAGCTGCGGACGCGCGACGGCAGGCCGCTTCCCGACTGGATCCGCTTCGACGCGCGCGGGCTCGCGATCATCGAACGCCCGGCCGACGCCGACGAACTGCGCCTCATCGCGATCGGCATCCGCGCCGACGGAAGCCGTATCGAGGTGCCGGTGCTCATCCAGGGCGCGACGGGCGAGATCCAGCTCGATGCCCCCGTCGCTCGGCGCGAGGTCGGCGCCGCGGCGCCGCTGGGTGCGGTCATGGCGAGTGCCGGCGCGTCGAGTTCGTCCGAAACGGCCCTGCTTCTGGGGGCATTCGACGGTTAGATGGAACAGACTTCAGTCCCGTTCGTGTTGAGTACTTCGTTGGTAGTTTGAGGTGGGAGCAACGATGAATAGCAAATTTCTCCTTGGCGGAATGTCCACAGCGGTCTTGCTGGCCGGATGCACCGTCACGCCGAAACCGCTGACGCCGAGCGAAATCGCCACCACGGCCGAACGCAATATCCAGGCGGTCGATGCCGATCAGGAACCCGTCGGTGGGCCGATCGACCTCTATGAGGCGATGGCGCGCGCGCTCAAATATAACCTCGATTACAAGGTCGAGATGGCACAGGAAGCGCTCAAGGGGCGCGAACTGGACTCGGCGCGCTTCGACATGCTGCCGCAACTCGTCGCGAGTTCGGGCTATGCCGGACGCAGCAATTATTCGGGCGCCAGCTCGCTCTCGCTTCTGTCGGGGCGCCAGTCGCTCGAACCGTCGACTTCGTCGGAAAAGAATGTCTTCACGGCCGACCTCGGGCTCAGCTGGGACGTGCTCGATTTCGGCCTGTCCTATGTTCGTGCGCAGCAAAAGGCCGACGAGGTGCTGATTTCGATGGAGGCGCGGCGCAAGGTCGCCAACCGCATCATCGAGGACGTCCGGACATCCTATTGGCGCGCGGTCAGCGCCGAACGGCTGCTCAAGAAGCTCGGCGAACTCGAAACGTCGGTAACGACGACGCTCGGCAATTCGGAACGGCTGGCCGAACGCCGGCTGTCAGCGCCGCTCACCGCGCTCACCTACCAGCGCGAACTGGTCGACATCCAGATCCAGATCCGCCAGCTCCAGCGCGAACTCGTGATCGCGAAGGCGCAGCTCGCCGCGCTCATGAACCTGAAACCGGGGACGGAATTCACGCTCGTCCTCCCCGACCGCGCGCAAAAGCTGCCGGAAATGCGGCTCAGCGGCGAAGACATGATGATGACCGCGCTGCGCAACCGCTCCGAACTGCGCGAGGTGACCTATCGTCAGCGGATGACCGAGAAGGAGCTCGACGCCGTGCTCCTCCGCGCGCTGCCGAACCTCAAGGCGGTCGTGGGGCTCAACTATGATTCGAACGATTTCCTTTACAACAACGACTGGCTGAACGTCGGGGCGCGGGCGAGCTGGAACGTGCTCAACCTGTTCAAGCTGCCGGCACAGAAAAAGGCGGTGAAGGCGCAGCAGGAACTGCTCGAACAGCGGGAGCTTGCCCTGACCATGGCGGTGATCACGCAGGTCAATGTGTCGCGCGCGCGCTTCGGCCACCTGTCGCAGGAACTGCAGTCCGCCGACCATCAGTACCGGGTGCAGGACAAGATCATGTACCAGATCCGGTCGGGGCATAAGGCGGGCGCGATCAGCCAGCAGACGCTGCTGCGCGAGGAGATGAACACCCTCGTCAGCGAAGTGAAATACGACATCGCCTATGCGGCGGCGCAGAACGCCTACGCCAATCTTTTCGGCTCGATGGGGATCGACGACTTCGGCCCCGATGTCAGCGGGAAGGAGGATGTCGCGACACTCTCGGCATCGCTCAAGCGGCTGTGGCAGGACCGTGAAACGGCGCTCAGGCTAGATTGACGGGTAAAGGCATGAACAACGACAACGAACAGCCCGAAACGAACGAAGGCGGGAAACGCTGGGTCTATATCGCGGGCGGACTGGGAATCCTCGCGGCTGTCCTGTTCGCCGTTTCGCAAAGCGGCGCGCTCGACCGGTCGGTGCAATGGTCCGACGACCGCGGGTCGGTCCAGCCGGCGGCCGAACGTGTCGCGGCGACGCCCAAGCCGGTCGCGAAGCAAGCCGACCCGGTGGGCGAGGCACGCGGCATCGTCAAGGCCAAGCAGGAGGCGACGATCGCCTCGCGCATCACCGCGCGGATCACGTCGATGCCCTATGGCGAAGGCAAATCCTTCGGCAAGGGCGCCTTGCTTGCGAGCTTCGACTGCTCGCAGACGCGGGCGCAGCTCAACGCGGCGAACGCCGCGGCCGCCGCCTATCGCAAGACATACGAAACGAACGCCGAACTCGATCAATATGAGGCGGTGGGCAAGAATGAGGTCGCGGTTTCGCAGGCCAATCTCAACAAGGCTGTCGCCGAAGCCGCCGCGGTGTCGGCGCAGCTCAGCGATTGCGCGGTCTACGCGCCCTTCGCGGGAACGGTGGTCGAAGAGATTGCGCATGCGCGCGAAGTCGCCGCCAGCGGCCAGCCGCTGCTCAAGATCCAGAGCGGCGGGAATCTCGAGATCGAGCTGATCGTCCCGAGCCGCTGGCTGACCTGGCTCAAGCCAGGGACGCCCTTCCGTTTCACGATCGACGAGACCGGCCAGGAAGCGGGCGGCGTCGTCACGCGTTTCGGCGCGGCGGTCGATGCCGTCAGCAAGACGATCCGCGTCACCGCCGACATCACCGAACAGTCGGGCCTCGTCCTGCCGGGGATGAGCGGGTCGGCGCGGTTCCCCGAAGCGACGGCTGCCGCCCCGGCGGCGCCCGCCAAGGCCGCGAATGACAAGCAGTCCTGAACCCCGGCCAACGCCCCAGATCCATCGCGCGATCCCGCCCGATCAGGGAAGCCTTGCCGCCTTGCTGCAGTTCGAAGCCGAATTGCGCCGCTGGCCCACGGTTGCCGAACTGGTCTATCATATCGCCAACGAAACGCGGCGGATCATCGCATATGACCAGATGTTCGTCCTGCGCCATGCGCGGATAGGCGAGGGGTTTCAGGTTATCGCGGCGTCGAGCCTCGCGACCGTCGATCGCAACGCGCCGCTGATCCGTGCGGTCGAGCAGACGGTGGCGGCGCTGGGGGCGGGCACGTCGATCGACCAGCCGCGCGATTTCGATGCCCATGCCGTCCACGCCGATCCGGCGATCGTCGACTATCCGTTCACGGCGTGGCGGTGGCAACCTTTGCTCGATGCGAAGGGCACGGCATTCGGGGGCCTGATCGTGGCGCGCGCCGAACCGATGCGCGAGGGCGAGATCGTCCGGCTGGAGCGTATCGGCGAGACGGCGGGCCATGCATGGCGGGCGCTGGCGGGCGGCGTTCCGGTCCGGCGGATCAGGAAATTCGGCAAACGCGAGCGCCGCGGACTCGCCGTCCTGCTTGCCGGCATCGCGCTTTTCCCGGTGCAGATGACCGCGCTCGCCCCCGTCGAAGTGGTTTCCGCGCGCCCCTTCGTCGTCGCCGCGCCCTTTTCGGGCGTGATCGAACGGATCGAGGTCGCGCCCAACGCGGCGGTCAAGGCCGGACAGCCCGTGCTCACGCTGGACGATACCAAGGTCCGCAACGAGCTCGAACAGGCGGCCGAGAAGCTCGAAGTCGCGCGCGCGCGCGTCGAGCGCTCGACGAGCGCCGCGTTCGAGCCCGGCGACGAAACGCGCGACATCACGATCATGCGCGCCGAACTCGAGGTGGCGGAGGCCGATTACGCCTATGCGCGCGACCTGCTGGCGCGGTCGCATATCGTCGCGCCGCGGGCAGGGGTCGCACTCTACAGCGATCGTCGCGACTGGGAAGGCCGCGCGGTCAATGTCGGCGATCCCGTCCTCCAGATCGTCGACCCGAAGGAGGTCGAGCTGCGCATCGACCTGCCGACCAAGGAGCAGATGGAACTCGCGCCCGGCAATCAGGTGCGCGTCTGGCTCGACGCGCAGCCGCTGTGGGCGATCGACGCGCGGCTGCAAAATGTCAGCTACCAGTCGCGCCAGACGGCGAACGGCGTCCTCGCCTTCACCGTCACGGCAAAACCGCTGGGCAAGACGCCGCGGATCGGATCGCGCGGGACCGCCAAGGTGTACGGCCGCTGGGCCCCGCTCGGCTACGCGCTGCTCAGGCGCCCGATCGCGAGCCTGCGCCAGTATCTCGGCCTGTGACCGCGGCGGCGGCGCCCGCGTCGGTCAGCATCCCGCCGCTCCGGCAGGAACTGCGCATCGAACCCGGCGCGCCGCTGGTCACCGGCGCGCCGAGCTGGACGCTTTTCGACCCGATCAAGCACGCCTTCTTCCAATTGGGGCGCATCGAATTCACGATATTCTCCGCCTGGGCGAACGGGGCGCTCGACGGCATTCGCGACCGGCTGGCGGCCGATGGCCTCGACCCCGAGGAAGCCGGCGAGGCGGTCGGGCGCGTCGTCGAATTCTCGCTCGCGAACAACCTCACCATCGCGCCGATGCGCGACACCGTCGCCACCTTCACCACTGCGCGCGCCGCGCAGCGCAAGGCGTGGTGGAAGTGGATGGTCGACAATTACCTCTTCTTCCGCATCCCGCTCGTCCGCCCCGCGGCCTTTCTCGAACGCACGCTGCCGCGCGTCGCGCCGCTGTGGTCGCCGCTCGTGCTATGGGGTTTCGCGCTGCTCGCCGCCACCGGGCTCATCCTCGTGTCGCGCCAGTGGGACGCTTTCATGGCGTCCTTCCTCTATTTCTTCAGCTGGGAAGGGTTGATCGCCTACGGCATCGGCCTGTCGGTGGTGAAGGTCATCCACGAGCTTGGCCATGCCTATACCGCGACGCGCTTCGGATGCCGGGTGCCGACGATGGGGGTCAGCTTCCTCGTCATGATGCCCGTCCTCTACACCGACACGACCGCGGCCTGGCGGCTGACCTCGCGCCGGCAGCGTCTCGCGATCGATTGCGCGGGGGTCGGCGCCGAACTGATGCTCGCGAGCATCGCGACGATGCTCTGGGTTGTGTTGCCCGAGGGCAGCCTGCGCAGCGTCGCCTTCGTCACCGCGACGAGCAGCTGGGTGCTGAGCCTCGCGATCAACCTCAACCCGTTCATGCGCTTCGACGGCTATTATATCCTCTCGGACATGCTCGGCGTACCCAACCTCCAGCCGCGCGCCTTCGCGCTCGGGCGCTGGCGGCTGCGCGAGCTATTGTTCGCGCTCGGCGAGCCGGTGCCCGAAACCATGCCGACCCAGCTGCGCCGCACCCTCATCCTCTACGCCTGGGGGACATGGCTCTACCGGCTCGTGCTGTTCATCGGCATCGCGCTGCTCGTCTATCACATGTTCTTCAAGCTGCTCGGCATCATCCTGTTCATCGTCGAGATGGGGGTGTTCGTGCTGCGCCCGATCCTCGCCGAGCTCAAGGAATGGAAGCAGCGTCGCGGCACGATCCTCGGCTCCCGGCGCGGGCGGATCCTGCTCGGCGGCGGGGGCTTCCTCCTGCTGCTCGCCGCGCTGCCGCTCGATCGCCACGTCACCGCGCCGGGCGTGCTGACGCCGATCGGCGCTGCCCCGATCGTCGCCGGCGATCCGGCGCGCGTCGAGCGGGTGCTCGTCCGCAACGGCGACCGCGTGAAGGCGGGCGCGGTGCTGGTCGAACTCAGCGCCCCCGACCTCGTCAGCGCGGCCGCAGAAAGCAAGGTACGGATCGCGCAGCTTCAGGCGCAGCTCGACCGCGGCGGCGCCGATGAAAAGGATCTCTCCGATCGCGCCGTGATCGAGCGCCAGCTCGCCACCGAACGCACCGCGCTGCAGGGCTTCGAACGCCGTCAGGCGCGCCTGCAGCTCCGCGCGCCCTTCGCCGGCGTGGTCGCCGACCTTGGCAGCGAGATCCATCCCGGCCGCTGGCTCGGCGGCGCCGAAACCGTCGCGCGCATCGTCACACCCGACAGCTACGACGTGCAGGCCTTCATCGCCGAGGACGATATCGGCCGCGTCGCCGATGGCGCGCTTGCACGCTTCATCCCGAACGATCCGCTCATGGGCTCGCGCCCCGCCAAGCTGGTCGAACGATCCGCAAGCGCGGTCCAGTGGATGGACCAGCCGATCCTCGCCTCGACGCAGGGCGGCCCGATCGCGGTAGACGAGGATCCGTCGAAGGCGCTGAAGCCGCACGAGGCGCTCTACCGCATCCGGCTGCTCGCCGCGCGCGGCGCCGGCCCGATGCAGCCGGTTGCGGGTAAGGTGCGGATCGATGCCGAAGGGCAAAGCCTCGCCGGCCGCTTCCTCGGCTATGTCGCGCGTATCCTCCGGTCGGAGGCGTCGCTGACGGGGTAGGGCGAAATTGCCCGATTGATATTGTAATTGCGAATCGTTCTCGATAATGCCGCTGCATCGCAATTGACTCAAAGCCCCCGATGCACGCACCGACACCCTCGCGCCCGGCGACAAAAAAGAGCCGGAAAGCCTTTTGGCTGAAACAGCTGCACATGTGGCACTGGATGAGCTCGGCCGTCAGCCTGATCGGCCTGCTGCTGTTCGCGATCACCGGTTTCACGCTCAACCATGCCGCCGATATCGAGGGATCGCCCGTCGTCACGCAAGGGTCGGCACAGATGCCGCCCGCAATGCTGGCGCGGCTGAAGGCAGCAGTGCCCGACGCCGAAAAGGCGCCGTTGCCGCCCGCCGTGGCGAAGTGGGTCGAGGCGAGCTTTCCCGTCAAGGCGTCCGCCGAGGCCGAGTGGTCCGCCGACGAAGTCTATCTGCCCGCGCCGCGCCCCGGCGGCGACGCATGGGTCGCGATCGACCTTGCGACGGGCGAAGCGTCGAGCGAGATCACCAGCCGCGGCTGGATTTCCTATCTCAACGATCTTCACAAGGGCCGCAATTCGGGCGGCGAGTGGAGCCTGTTCATCGACATCTTCTCCTTCGCCTGCCTCGTTTTCGCGATCACGGGCCTGTTCCTCCTCCAGCTTCACTCGGCCAAGCGCAAGAGCACCTGGCCGCTCGTCGGGCTGGGGCTCGCCATTCCCGCCGCGATCGCGGTCATCTTCATTCATTAGGGAGTCCAGTCCATGCAGCTTTCCACCCCGGCACGCATCCTTGGCGGTACGATCGGCCTCGGCGCGGTGCTCGGCGCGCCAGCCTTTGCCGCCAACCCCGGCACGATGGATGTCACGATCAACATTCCGCGGCTGAAGGTCGCCGAATATCACAAGCCCTATGTCGCGATCTGGGTCGAAAAGGCCGGTGCGCCGGCAAAGACCGTCGCCGTCTGGTACGATTATGACATGAAGGCGAACGAGGGCACGAAGTGGCTTCGCGACGTCCGCCAGTGGTGGCGCGCCGCGGGCCGTTCGATGACCTTCCCCGCGAACGGCATCACCGGTGCGACGCGTGCGCCCGGCGCGCACAAGATCTCCTTCACCCGCGCGCAGCTCGGCGCCGCGGCCCCCGGCCAGTACACGCTGGTGATCGAGGCAGCGCGCGAAGTCGGCGGCCGCGAACTGCTGCGCATCCCCTTCACCTGGCCGGCAAAGGCCGGGGCAGGCGGGCGAGCCGCCGGGACGACTGAACTGGGCGCCGTTTCGGTCGCCTTCCGCTAAAAGCTGAAAGGACAGGGATATGAAGAAGCGAATTTGGGGTTTCGCCGCGACCGCCGCACTGGCCGCGCTGGTTGCCGTTCCGGCGTCGGCGCACCGTCAGTGGATGATGCCCTCGTCGACCGTCCTGTCGGGCGACGATGTCTGGGTCACTGTCGATGCCGCGGTATCGAACGATCTATTCTATTTCGAACATCAGCCGCTCCGCCTCGACGCGATGAAGGCATGGGCGCCCGACGGCAGCGAAGCGGCGATCGAGAACAAGGCGACGGGGCGTTATCGCAGCACGTTCGACGTCCATCTGACGCAAAAGGGCACCTGGCGCATCGCCTCGGTCGTCGACGGCGTGATGGGCAGCTATGATCTGAACGGCAAGACCGAACGCCTGCCGCGCGGTACGACGACCGCGAACCTCGCCGAGCGTATTCCCGCCGGCGCGACCAATGTGAAGACCGCCGAATTGAACAACCGCAACGAGATTTTCGTCACCGTCGGCGAACCGACGACGACGTTGTTCAAGCCGACGGGCAAGGGGATCGAGCTGGTTCCGGTGACGCATCCGAACGACCTGATCGCGGGTGAAGCGGCGACGTTCCAGTTCCTGCTCGATGGCAAACCCGCGGCAGGCCTGCCGGTCACGGTGATCCCGGGCGGCATCCGCTATCGCGACCAGCTCGGCCAGATGGACCTCAAGACCGGCGCCGACGGCAAGGTCGAGGTCAACTGGACCGAGCCCGGCCTGTACTGGCTGAACGTGACGACGCCGCAGACCGAACGCGAAGAGGGCGCCCCCGAGCCCGCGACGCCGCCGGCGCCGCAGCGCCGCGCGAGCTATGTCACGACGCTGGAAGTGCTGGCGCCCTGACCGACCGCATCCTCATCCCTCGCGCGTTGACGCCCGCGGCATTCGCGGCGCGCGACGCGGCGGCGGCCATCGAAAGCTTTGCCGGCGAGACGATGGGGACCAATTGGTCGCTGCAGGCGGTGTCCCCGCCTGCGGCGACCATTCACGGGGTCGAGGCCGCGTTCGACCTTGTCGTCGCGCAGATGAGCCAGTGGGAAAGCGGATCGGACCTGTCGCGTTTCAACCGCGCCCGGCCCGGCGCCTGGCACGATGTGCCCGGCGAATTCGCGCATGTCGTCGCGGCAGCGCTCGAGATCGCGCGCGCCAGCGACGGCGCGTTCGATCCGGCGATGGGCCGGCTGACCGATGCATGGGGTTTCGGCCCCTCGGGTCCCGTCGATCATATACCCGCCAACGTGGATGTCGCGGCCGACCGCGCGATCGAATATGATGCGGCGACACAGCGCCTGCGGCGCGGCGAGGGGGGCGCGCTCGACCTGTCGGGCATCGCCAAGGGCTATGGCGTCGATCTTGCCGCCGAATGGCTGCGCGATATCGGCGTGCGGCATTTCCTGATCGAGGTGGGCGGCGAATTGCGCGGCGAAGGCTTGCGTCCCGACGGCCAGCCATGGTGGGTCGATGTCGAAATGCCGCCCGCCTCGTCGATCCCGCCCTGGCGCATCGCGCTGCACGATTTGTCGGTCGCGACGTCGGGCAGCTACCGGCGCGGCTTCGACGTGGGCGGGACACGCTATTCGCACAGTTTCGATCCCCGGACCGGACGCCCGATCGTCAACGGCGTGACGTCGGTCACCGTGCTGCACCGTCAATGCATGATGGCCGACGGCTGGGCGACCGCGCTCACCGTGCTGGGGCCGCAGGCGGCGCTTGCGCTGGCTGATGCGCAGGGTCTCGCCGCCTGTATCGTCGCGGGCGACCGCGAACATATATCGCGCGCCTGGCGCGCCATGCTCGATTAGGGCGCGAGGCCGACTTCCTTCGTCATCCCGGACTTGATCCGGGATCCATCATTCCGGCGCCGGCGCGAATGGACCCCGGATCAGGTCCGGGGTGACGCGTTCATCTATATTCCGGCTCAGCTATCGGCCCAGAGCCGCAGCAAATTGTGATATACGCCCGTCAGGCGCACGACCGTTGCGTCGCCCTGGCCGAGAGTAGCGGCGGCACCCTGTACCCCCATGTCGAGATCGAACAGCAGGTTGCGCTGCGCCTGATCGCGCACCATCGACTGGACCCACATGAAGCTCGCGACGCGCGAGCCCGCGGTCACCGGTTCGACGCGGTGGACCGTGCTCGACGGGTAAAGCACCATGTGTCCGGCGGGCAGTTTCAGCCCCGGAGGTTCGGTCATGCCTTCGATGACCAGCCCGCCGCCTTCGTAACTGTCGGGATCGGTAAGGAAGAGCGTGGCCGACAGGTCGCTGCGGATCCGGAAATCGGTGCCGCGGCGCATCCGGATCGCATTGTCGATATGATCGCCGAAATTCTCGCCGCCGGCATAGCGGTTGAAAAAGGGCGGGTAGATTTTGAGCGGCAACGCGGCGGCGATGAAGAACGGCGAGCGGCCAAGCGCGTCGAGGATGATGCGCCCTGCTTCTGCCGCCGCTTCGCCGAATTCGGGCAGTTGCTGGTTGCGCTTGGCAAGCGCCGCCTGTGGGCCCGATGTCTCGTTGCCGTCGATCCAGTCGGCGGCATCGAGAATGGCGCGGAGCCTTGCGATGCCATCGGCGTCGAGCACGTCGGGGATGATGCGGATCATGCTACCGCTTCTAGGCGGAAAGGGGCGGGGACGGCAATCGCCGCGCCCGCCCCGATCGATCAGAAGTTATAGAAGAGGCTGAACACGGCCGAGCGCGATTCACCGGGGGTTGCCCAGCCGCCCGTCACCGCGCCCGTGGTGGCGTTCACATTGTTGCGGACGCCGGTGTAATAATCTTCGTCGGTGAAGTTGCTGACGTTCAGCTGCGCCACCAGCCCGTTCTTGAAGTCGTACGATACGAAGGCGCGATGGATCAGGTAATCGTCGACCGACAGCGGGGTGCGCTGCGCCAGATTGCGCTGGTGCGTCGTGAATTTGCCCTGATAGGACAGGCCGTAACCGACCTGCAGGCCGAACGGGAAGACATAGGTGGTGAACAGGCTGCCCGAATGCCGGGGCGTCTGGAACAGGCGGTCGCCGCGCTGCGGATCGGGAATGGCCGCGCTGTTGCCGCAGCCCGTGCTGCCGGGGTTGGCAAGGCAGAAGTCGGAAACGCTCTGCTTCACCTTGCCGTCGAGGTAGGTGTAGTTCGCGAAGATCGCCCATTCGGGGGTGACATTGCCGCTGGCGCCGAGCGCGATGCCGTCGACCCGCGAGCGTCCGTCGAGGATCTGGAGCGAAGAGGGCTGCGCCGGATCGTTCGAGGGCACGCGATAATTGGTGCGCTCGTTGCGGAAGACGGCTGCGGTCAGCAGCAGCTTCTTGTCCATCAATTCGGCCTTGGCGCCGAATTCGATGTTGCGGGCCTTTTCGGGCGCGGTTGCGCACGGGTCGGCCGCGGTAGGGCTGGTCGGCAGGCCGCAGCCGGCGCGGACGCTCGCCGAGGTCGGCGTCTTGGCATTGCCATAGGCGGCATAGAGGCTGACATTCTCGACCGGGTGGAACACCGCGCCAACGCGATAGGAGAAGAGATTCTCGTCGCTGACCTGGTCGATGCCGCGCGTATAGACCGCACCCGCCGCCGGGGTCGTCACGGTGTCGGCGCGGAAGACCGTGCGCGCATTTTCGTAACGGACGCCGCCGTTGATCTCGAACATCGGCGAGATTTCGACCGTGTCGAACGCATAGATCGCCCAGTTGCGCGTGTCGCCATAGCTGTTGCCGGTGCGAATATAATTGATCGGGCCGGTCCACACCGTGTTCGGATTCGACAGGCTGATCGGCGGCAAGGTCGGGTTGGGGAGCGCGCCGCCGGGATTGCGCAGCAGCTGCGCATTCTCGATCGAATAATCTTCCTGGCTGTATGATGCGCCGATGACCAGCGTGTTGAAGAAGCCGCCCTTGGCGCCGCTGGTGATCGTCAGGTCGGTCTGGTTGTGGATCAGGTCGTTGACCTGATCGCGGACGAGGCCACGCGGACCGCTCGGGTAATAAAAGCCGGGGTTCTGTCCGGGCAGGCAGGGAATGCCGACGGTGGTTGTGGCGTCCGGACCGATCGGCTGGCGTCCGTTCGCGAGGCAGAAAGTGCCCTGCGGTGCGCTCGTCTGGCTATATTGGTGGACGCGCTGCCAGCGGGTCAGGTTGCGGATCGAGACATTGTCGCTGAACGCGTGGCGGAAGGTCGCCGTCAGGCGGTCGACCTTGGTTTCCTGCTTGTCGAGGTTGACGATGCCGAAATAGTCGCTGTCGTCGATACCCGGAACCGGGCCGTCGTTGGCGGCGCCGAGGATGTAGGGAACACCATAGATCGGCGTATTGTCGTCGTCCTGGTGGATATAGGCGAGCGTCAGGCTGGTGTCGCTGTCGACGCCGATCGTGATCGACGGCGCGACGCCCCAGCGCTGATACGATTCGACGTCGCGGCCGGGCACGTCATTCTCGTGATACATGGCGTTCAGGCGAACCGCGACCAGGTCGCTGACGCGCCAGTTGCTGTCGACCGCCGCGCGGTAATAATTGTCGGTGCCGACCGCTGCCTGCACCGTCGTCGCGTTGCGCGCGAAGGGGATCTTGCTGACGAGGTTGATCGTGCCGCCGACGCTGCCCGATCCGTTGAAGACCGAGTTGGCGCCGTTATAGACTTCGATCTGCTGCAGGTTGAACGGGTCGGTACGGCTGTACTGCGCGCTGTCGCGGACGCCGTCGACGGTCAGGTCGTTGTTCGCCGAATAGCCGCGCAGGTTGATCGAGTCGCCATAACCGCCGCCGCCCTCGCCGGCGCCGAAGGTGATGCCGGGAATCGTCGACAGCGCATCGCGCAGCGTCAGCAGATTCTGCTGGCGGATCTGCTCCTGCGACACGACCGTGATCGTCTGCGGCGTATCGACGATGGGCGCCGTCGATTTGGGCGATTCCACTTCGGTTGCAAGCGTGCCCGAAACGACGATGTCGGACCGGCTGCCGGGCGCGTCCTGCGCGGCGTCGGCGGCAAAGGCCGGCGCGCTGATCAGGCCGCCCACGCAGGAGAGCGCGAGGAACGAGGCAGATGTCGATGGCTTCACGGTAAACCCCCTGTTTTATGTTCGGTTCGGGGCGCCGCTATTGAGAGTCGATTGCAATGTCAACCTTAATGAGAATCATTCGCGACATTGTCGCATATGCGCAACGATCGACAAATTGCGCCTACCGCCCTTCAAGCCACCAACTCTGCCGCCAGCCATATTGGCTAGCGACATTCTCGCCCGCGGCGTTGGTCGCGGGCCTGAACCGAAAGCGTTCCTCGATCAGGCGGCACGTCGTGGCGTCGAGCGAGGCGTCGCCGCTCGACCGGGTCACGCGGCATCCGCTCACGCGTCCGGTCGGCTGGATCGTGAAGCGCACCTCGACCTCGCCGCCGATCCGCGCGCGGCTCGCCTCTTTCGGATAGTCGCGGTTCCGGATCGCGCCGCTGATCCACACGGCCTTGCTCGTTCCGCCGGTGCCGTTCCCCGTGCCACCGGCCCCCGTGCCATCGCCCCGGCCGCCGGCGCCCGATCCCGGTCCGGCTCGGTCCGCGGCGCCCGCCGATGCGTCGTTGCCGGCACCGGGGTGGGGCGCGGCACTGACGGGCGGCACGATCGGCGGCAATTCAGTTTTCGGGGCGACGACCGCGGCGGCCTTGGCATGCTTGTTCGCCGCCGACGCCTTGCCGCTTGGCTTGTCCGCATTGACCTCTTGCGGGGCAGTCTTTTCTATTGGCGGTTCGGGCGCGCGAATGGCGATGGCCGTGATCGCCTCGCTCGCCCGGCGAACGACGGCAAGGTCGAGCCCGCTCGCAAGCCCGGCGCCGACCGCGACAGCGATCAGCAGCGCGCCTGCGCCCGCGAGCCCGTGCTGTTCCCTCGACAATTGCCCGCTATACGCCATCACGCTTCCCTGGGGGCATTTCGATGCCCGGAAGCGGCCGGTTTACAGGAATTCGTCTAGCGTGGACATGAACCGGTCGAACTGGTCGTGATGCAGCCAGTGGCCGGCATTTTCGAACTCGATTACGCTGGCCGTATTGAAATGCTGCAGTCGCCCGTCGCGTTCGGGGTTCGAGGCCCTGCTGTTCGCGCCGTAAAGCAGCAGGGTCGGGCAGGCGATCGCCCCCCACAGCGCGGCGATGTCGTCCTGCGGCATATCGAAGGCGGGCCAGACGTTGAGATAATTGTCGAACTTCCAGCTCCAGCTGCCATCCTCGTTCCGGCTGATGCCATGGATGGTCAGATGGCGTGCCTGCGCTTCGGTCAGATAGCTGTTCTCGCCCATCATCCGCGCCAGCGCGTCGTCGAGCGTCGCATAGCGACGCGGCGTGCGGCCGGCTGCCTGGCGCTTGTCGTCGATCCATTTGCGAAAGCGCTCGCCATATCCGGTCTTCGCGCGCTCGGCGATAACCTTCGGTGAGGGGCCGAGGCCCTCGATCGCGACCAGCTTGCTGACATTCTCCGGATAGAGGCCGGTATAGCGCAGCGCGACATTGCCGCCCATCGAGTGGGCGACGATCGAGAGCGGACCGAGGTCGAGCTGGTGGATCAATTGCGCGAGATCGTAGACAAAGGCGTCCATGGCGTAATTGCCGTCGGGTGACCACGCGCTGTCGCCATGGCCACGCAGGTCGGGGGCAATAATATGATAGCGATCTCGCAGCTTTTCGGCGACCCAGTCCCAGTTGCGGCAATGGTCGCGCCCGCCATGGACAAGCAACAGCGGCGGTGCATCGGGATTGCCCCAGTCGACATAATGAAGCTTCAGCCGCTGCGAGATGAAGCTGTTCGAGGTAGGACCGGCACTTGCCATCGGATCATCCTTGCTGTCTGTTCCAGTTTCAAAAGGCGACTGGTTTCGATCCGTCAACCCCGCATCGGTGCCATCGGCTGTCGAAGACGAAGCAAGGGAGAATAGCATGACGACATTCCGCGATAATCTGCTGGCCGGAAAGACCGCTTTCGTCGCTGGCGGCACAAGCGGCATCAACCTTGGCATTGCCAAGCGTTTCGCCGAACTGGGTGCGAAGGTCGCGGTGGCGGGACGCGATCCGGACAAGGCGGCCCGCGCCGCGGCGGATATCGGAAAAGGTGCGCTGGGCCTGTCGGGCGATGTTCGCGATTACGCCGCAATCCGCGGAGTGATGGAACGGGTGGCAGGCGAACTGGGGCCGATGGACATTGTCATTTCGGGTGCGGCGGGGAATTTCCTCGCGCCCGTGCTAGGCATGTCGGCGAATGCGTTTCGCACCGTCGTCGATATCGACCTTAACGGCACCTTCAACGTGTTTCGCGGCTGTCACGACCTGCTCAACCGTCCCGGCGCGTCGCTGATTGCGATCACTGCGGGGCAGGCGGTCAATGCTTCGGCGCTGCAGGCGCACGCCTGCGCGGCGAAGGCGGGGATCAATCAGCTGATTCGTGTGCTCGCGCTCGAATGGGGCCCGGAGGTGCGCGTAAACGGCATCTCGCCGGGCCCGATTGCCGACACCGAGGGGATGAAGCGGCTCGCGCCCGATGCCGAGACGCGCCAGTCGCACTATGACCGGATCGCGATGAAGCGCTGGGGCAAGATCGAGGAGGTTGCCGAATCGGCGGTGTTCCTCTGTTCGCCCGCCGCTGGTTATATTACCGGCACGATCCTCGACTGCGACGGTGGCAGCCAGATCGGCGATGCGTCGCGCGGCGACCTCGCCAAAGGAATGGCCTGAAAGCAAAAACGCCGCCAACCCATCGGGTGGCGGCGTTTTTAATGGTGGGCGTGGCAAGGATTGAACTTGCGACCCCTGCGATGTCAACACAGTGCTCTACCACTGAGCTACACGCCCATCCCTTGGGGTGACGCGCCCCCTAAAGGCCTCCGCGCAGCTTGGCAACCCCTTCGCGCAAGACCGTGTCGTTATTGTTGGCTGGACCGGTCGGCGCGACCGAACAGATTGTCGACTTCGCGCACCAGATCCTTGAGGTGAAACGGCTTCGACAGAAGCTTCGCCTGCGGTACATTTTCCTCGGCGCGCAGCGAAACCGCTGCGAAACCGGTGATGAACATGACCTGCGTTTGCGGTGCGGCCTTTGCCGTATGCTGCGCGAGCTCGATGCCGTCCATTTCGGGCATGACGATATCCGACAGCAACAGATCGAACGTACCCGAATCGATATAGGGCACAGCTTCGGTGCCGCGGTCGACCGCGGTGACATGATAACCGGCGCTGGTCAGCGCCCGCGCCAGATATTCGCGCATCACATCATCATCTTCGGCCAGCAAGATACGAATCATTCTGAAAACTGTCCCCAGAACCCGCGGCGCGCCGGTTCGGTCGGTCGCGCCCTCATCGAGAAGTCCTTCATAGCGTCAGAGATTTAACAAATTGACGCGGCGCTGGATTCATCGGGCTTTTTTTGCCACCCATCCACCATGCCGTCGTTCACCATCCCGCCTGCCGCCATCGCTGTCAACAGGCCCGCGGTGAGCGGTCCGGTGGTCGTGTCGGTCCCGCACGCCGGTCGCATCTATCCGCCCGAGATACTCGCGGCAGCACGAGTAGGACGTCCGGACCTCGAACGACTTGAGGACAGCTGGTGCGACCTCATCGCAGGCCGGGCGGCCGATGCTGGCGCGACAGTCGTCGAAGCGATGTGGGCACGCGCGGTTGCGGATCTCAACCGGGGGGAAGGGCAGATGGCGCCCGGCGAAGTCGCCATGCCGCTGCGATCGCAGTTTTCGGCGCCGGGCCGAAAGGAAAGGGCCGGGCTGGGCGTGGTGCCGACGCGGCTCGCCGATTGCGGCCCCTTGTGGAAGCGGCCGATCGATCATGCGGCCCTCCATTGGCGGCTCGAATCGTTTCACCGGCCCTATCACGCCGCCCTGACCGCCGAATTGGCAACTGCGCGCCGCCGATTCGGCCATGCGATACTGATCGACCTGCATTCGATGCCGCCAATTCCCCACGGCCAGCCCGGCCATGGTTCGCGGATCATCATCGGCGATCATTTCGGTGCGACCGCAGGTGAGTGGCTGGTCGATCGCGTGACGGCGCTGGCAGAGGGGCTGGGCGCTACCGTATCGCGGAATCAGCCTTATTCCGGCGGTCATATCGTTCGCACCCATGGCAGGCCCGCGCAGGGGGTTCATGCCGTTCAGATCGAGATCGACCGTAGCCTTTATCTTACACAGGACCGCCTGCCCGATACGGCGGCTGTGAGTCGATTGGCATGCTGGTTTGCGAATCTGGTGCGCGAGGTCGGACAAGAGCGGCCCGAATCCGAAATATTCCCGCAAGCCGCCGAATAAAAAACCACCTCGTACCGAAGTACGAGGTGGCCAGGGTCCAGGGAGGACGCACCCGCGTCAGTGCTGACGGGGTACTCGCCGCGATGGAAAGGGGGAAAACCATGGCGGCGTAATCTGAATTTAGGGGTTTGTGCGCCGACTTACAAGAAGAGACGGCGCAAAATATGCAATATGCAGGAAATTGGTCGGGGAGAGAGGATTCGAACCTCCGGCCCCTGCCTCCCGAAGACAGTGCTCTACCAGGCTGAGCTACTCCCCGACCGATCTGCGCGCCGACCGGGGTCGCCGCGAAGGCAGGGCGGTCCTCTAGACGTGCAATCTGCGAACTTCAAGCGCCAATCGGCACAACGAAGAGGATTGCTGGAACTAGAGCATTTCGGCAGTCCGAAAACTGAAATGACCGCCCACAACGAAAATCAGATGGTCGACCAGTTCGATGCCCAAGGTTCGCAGGAAAAGCGTGGCTTTCTGCGTCGTACCGATATCGGCTTCGCTAGGCCAAGCGCTGCCCGACGGGTGGTTGTGCGCCATGATGACAGAGGTAATGCTGTCGTCGAGGAGGACGCGCCAGCATCGTGGCACGATGACGCAGCGGCCGTTCGTGTCGCCATCGATACGGTGCAACCGGACCAGTCGCTCGAACGCATCGAATCCGGCGAAGATCAGCGTTTCGTGCTGGTCGTCGAACAAGGGGCGCAGCAACTGGTTCGCCACCAGATCCTCGGACTGACGCGTTACAAAGCCGGGGCGCTTGGTAGAATTGGACGCTTTGCCAACAGGCTCGAACTTGGTCATCGCCTTGGTCATGCGCTGGGATCGCGCGTTTCGAAATGCGTGACTGCCCCGCATCGGAGGCATTGTGACGTCTTGCCCGCTGGTCCCTTGTTCGCGTGCGACGCGGGGCCTAGCAAAGATGCACAAAAGCAGGGAGTGAGTCTTGCCTGAGTCCATCCATTATGAACTTCAATATCTCGACCTGATGCGGCGCATCTGGGTCGAAGGTGATGAGCGTGTCGACCGCACGGGCGTGGGTACGCGATCGCTGTTCGGCGAAACGATGCGATTCTCGCTGAAGAACGATGCCATCCCGCTGCTGACCACAAAGCGGGTCTATTGGAAGACAGCGCTGCGCGAATTGCTGTGGTTCCTGACGGGCGATACGAATATCCGCTCGCTTGTTGCGCAGGGCGTGAAAATCTGGACCGACTGGCCGCTCGACAAATATCGCCGTGAGACGGGCGACGCGATCAGCGCCGAGGATTTCGAGGCAAGGATCATCGCCGACGATGATTTTGCGGCGGCGTGGGGCGATCTGGGGCCGGTTTACGGTCATCAATGGGTCAACTGGCCGCGTTACGAACCGGCGGGCGAGGGGCTCTTCCGCCGGGCGGAGCGGGGGCACAACCAGATCGCCGCGCTGATCGACTCGCTGAAAAACAACCCCGGATCGCGCCGGCATATTTTCACCGGATGGAATGTCGCCGATCTTGATCGCATGGCGCTGCCGCCGTGCCACATGACCTATCAATTTCACGTCCGCAGCGACGGGGGGCTGTCGTGCCTGCTGTTCCAGCGCTCGTGCGATCTGGGGCTCGGCTTTGCCTTCAACGTGTTCGAGGCCGCCTTGCTGACGCGCATGGTTGCCGAACAGGCGGGCCTGCACGCGCATGAACTCGTGTGGACCGGCGGCGACGTGCATCTGTACCTGAACCATGCGGAGCTGGTCGAACAGCAGCTCTCCCGCGTGCCCGGAGGTGATCCGAAGCTTCGCATCCTTCGCCGTCCTTCGAGCATTTTTGACTATAGGTTCGAGGATTTCGTTGTCGAGGATTATGCGCCGCAAGCGCATATTTCCGCGCCTGTGGCGGTCTGACGACCGTCGTTGCATTCGTATGGCGACCGTAATAATATGTCGCCGCGTTGAAATATAACTAGGCGCGATTCGCGCCTTGAAGGACGAGGACATGCCCGAGACGGACCCCAAAAAGGATGTGGGGCGCCCGGCGAGCAATCTGCCGCCGCTGTCGCTTCATATTCCCGAACCGCGTTACCGCCCCGGCGATACGCCTGACTTCGGCGATATCGAGGTTCCGGCCGTCGAAGCGACGCCGCGCCCGAGCGAGGCGACCAAGCCCGATTCGATGCGCGAGCTGAGCTATGGCCTCGTCCGCGTGCTCGATTTCGACGGGCAGGCGAAGGGGCAATGGGATCCGAAGCTGTCGCCCGAACGGCTGCGTACAATGCTGCGCTATATGATGCTGACGCGGGCATTCGACGACCGCATGTTCCGTGCCCAGCGGCAGGGCAAGACCAGCTTCTATATGAAGTGCACCGGCGAGGAGGCGACTTCGGTGGCCTCGACGATGGCGATCGGGCGCGAGGATATGTGTTTCCCGAGCTATCGCCAGCAGGGCATCCTGATCGCGCGCGACTATCCGCTGATCCAGATGATGAACCAGATTTATTCGAATCGCGGTGACCATCTGCTCGGACGCCAGCTGCCGATCATGTATTCGGCACCCGAACATGGTTTCTTTAGCGTGTCAGGCAATCTCGCGACACAATATCCGCAGGCGGTGGGCTGGGCGATGGCGTCGGCGTCTAAGGGCGACAGCCGGATCGCGACCGTATGGTGCGGCGAAGGTTCGTCGGCCGAGGGTGACTTCCACTCCGCGCTGACCTTCGCGACCGTCTATAACGCGCCGGTCATCTTCAACATCGTCAACAACCAGTGGGCGATATCGAGCTTCTCGGGATTTGCCGGCGGCGAGCGCACGACCTTTGCCGCCCGCGCGGTGGGCTATGGTATCGCCGGGCTGCGCATCGACGGCAATGATCCGCTGGCGGTTTATGCCGCTACGCAATGGGCGGCGGACCGGGCGCGCACCAACAATGGCCCGACGCTGATCGAGCATTTCACCTATCGCAGCGAAGGCCATAGCACCTCGGACGACCCGAGCGCCTATCGCGCGGCCGACGAGGCGACCGCCTGGCCGCTGGGCGATCCGATCGCGCGGCTTCGCCAGCATCTCGAGACGATCGGCGAATGGGATGCCGAACGGCACGAGGCGCAGGCCAAGGAACTCGACGATCTCGTCAAGACGACCCAGAAGCAATCGGAAAAGCTCGGCATTCTCGGCCACGGCATGCATCAGCCGTTCGAAACGATGTTCCAGGACGTGTTCGAAGAGATGCCCTGGCACCTCAAGGAACAATGCGATCAGATGCTCGCCGAGCAAGAGGCCAAGTTCGGCCCCAATTGGAAGCCCGAATAATGGCTGAAACCAAAACCATGAACATGATCGAAGCGATCAACAGCGCCATGGACGTCATGCTCGCACGTGACCCGAACATGGTCGTGATGGGCGAGGATGTCGGCTTTTTCGGCGGTGTGTTCCGCGCAACCGCAGGCCTGCAGAAGAAGCATGGCAAGACGCGGGTGTTCGATACGCCGATCAACGAATGCGGCATCATCGGGGTTGCGGTCGGCATGGGGGCTTATGGCCTGCGCCCGGTCCCCGAAATCCAGTTCGCCGACTATATCTATCCGGGGCTCGACCAGCTCGTCAGTGAAGCAGCGCGCCTGCGCTACCGCTCGGCGAACGACTATATCTGTCCGATGACGGTGCGTACACCCTTTGGGGGAGGCATCTTCGGCGGCCAGACGCATAGCCAGTCGCCCGAAAGCATCATGACGCACATTTGCGGCGTAAAGACGGTGATCCCGTCGAACCCCTATGACGCCAAGGGGCTGCTGATCGCGGCGATCGAGGATAATGACCCTGTCGTATTCCTCGAACCCAAGCGCATCTACAACGGCCCGTTCAGCGGCTATTATGATCGCCCGGTCGAACCTTGGTCGAAGCATGACGCAAGCGCGGTGCCCGAGGATTATTACCGCATCGAACTCGGCAAGGCCGCGACGGTCCGTTCGGGCGAGGCGCTGACCATCCTCGCTTATGGCACGATGGTGCATGTCACCAAGACGATCGTCGAGGAAATGGGCGTCGATGCCGAGATCATCGATCTGCGCACTTTGCTGCCGCTCGACATCGATGCGATCGAGACCTCGGTGAAGAAGACCGGCCGCTGCCTGATTATCCACGAAGCGACGCGCACGTCGGGCTTTGGCGCCGAACTGGCGGCGCTGGTTCAGGAGCGCTGCTTCTATCATCTCGAAGCACCGGTCGAACGCGTCACCGGCTTCGATACGCCTTATCCGCATAGCCTTGAATGGGCCTATTTCCCCGGCCCGGTGCGCATCGCGACCGCGCTGACCAAGATTTTGAAGGACTGACGCCATGGCCCGTTATTCATTCCGTCTGCCCGACATCGGCGAAGGCATCGCCGAAGCCGAAATCGTCGCCTGGCACGTGCGTGTAGGCGAACGCGTCGAGGAAGACGCGCAGCTTGCCGACATGATGACCGACAAGGCGACCGTCGAAATGGAGTCGCCCGTTTCGGGCATCGTCGTCGAGCTGGCGGGCGAGGTCGGCGACCTGATCCCGATCGGATCGACGCTCGCGGTGATCGAGACCGATGGCGACGACGACGAAGTCGAAGCGCCGCCCGCCGATACGCCGGTCGAACAGGAAATTGTGGCGGAAACGCCCGGTGCCGAAGAGGTATCGGTCGCCGAGGTTGCTGCGCCTGCACCCGTCGCCGTGCCCGCGCCGACGCCGGCACCGGAGCCCGTCGCCGCTGCCGACCATAGTCGCGCTGTGCTGGCGTCGCCGGCGGTGCGCGCCCGCGCCAAGGATCTCGGCGTCGACCTCGGCCAGGTACAGGCCGAGGGCGACCGTATCCGCCATTCCGACCTCGACGCTTTCCTGCGCTACAGCGGCGGGCAGGGCTATCACGCGCCGGGTGCGAGCCGCGCCCGCGCCGACGAGCCGATCAAGGTTATAGGCATGCGCCGCAAGATCGCCGAGAATATGGCGGCGTCGAAGCGCGCGATCCCGCATTTCACCTATGTCGAGGAAATGGACGTCACCGCACTCGAAGAGATGCGCGCCGATTTGAACGCCAATCGCGGCGGGCGTCCGAAGCTGACGATGCTGCCTTTCCTGATCGTCGCGATCTGCCGCACCATTCCGCAGTTCCCGATGATCAATGCGCGCTACGACGACGAAGGCGGTGTCGTGACGCGTTATGGCGCGGTGCATCTGGGCATGGCGACGCAGACCGACGCGGGGCTGATGGTTCCGGTGATCCGCGACGCGCAGGACAAGAATGTATGGCAGCTCGCGAGCGAGATCACGCGCCTCGCCGAAGCCGCGCGCACCGGCAAGGCCAAGGTCGAAGAACTGACCGGCGGCACGCTGACCGTCACCTCGCTCGGCCCGCTCGGCGGCATCGCGACGACGCCGGTGATCAACCGTCCCGAAGTCGCGATCATCGGTCCGAACAAGATCGTCGAGCGCCCGGTGTTCGACGGCGACGACATCCGCCGCGCGAAGCTGATGAACCTGTCGATCAGCTGCGACCACCGCGTCGTCGATGGCTGGGATGCCGCCAGCTATGTGCAGGCGCTCAAGAAGCTGATCGAGACGCCGGTCCTGCTGTTCGCCGACTGAGCCTGACTGCCGTCCCCTGCCCGGGCGGGGGACGGCGGCTTGTTACAGCCCCAACCCGGCGAAACTCGTCTGGTCGAACTTCAGCTTGAAGGTCACATAGGCGCCCGAGCGCGAGAAGCGTGCATCTTCGAAATCGCGGTCGTGGAAGCCCGCGAAATTATAGCCGAAGGTGATGTTCGCATTCTTCATCGGCGCCAGCGTCACCGTCGGGCCGCCGGCCCAGCTCACCGTATCGGCGTCGGTGCCGACGCGCACGGTGCCCGACGCACCGACGTCGACATGTTCGCCAAGGTTGAAGCGGAAGTCGGCGCCGATCAGGTTCGACCAGCCCTTGACGTCGTCGGCGCCGAAGCGGTCGAAATTATAGCGCGTGCCCCAGAAGAGGCCGAATTCGGCGCGTTCATACCACATGCCGTCCTGACCGCGTTCGCCGAGCGGAGCCCAGTTCAGCGACAGGCTGTTGAGCAGGCGGCGGCTCGTCGCATCGCCGTCGATCGTCAGCGCGCCGCCACCGATCGGGCCGGGCTGGCCGGCGATCGCATCGCGTACCTTGTCCGACCGGAACTCGCTCTTGTTGAGCCACGAAACGCGTGAGTCGGCGGGGCGGTGCGCCCAGCTCATTTCGAAATTGATGACTTCGGTCGTCGGCGTGGTCCCGCTGCCGCTTGCCTTGGCATAAGTGAAGAGTGCCCCCAGCGCGCGGCCTTCGCCGAGCTGGCGGAGACCGCCGAGCGTCAGGCCGTAGCGGTTGGCGAGCTCGCCATCGCGATATTCGGCGCGGCCGGTCAGCGTCCAGCGGTCGGCCCGATAGGTCGCGCCGGTGCTGATCGCGATGAAATCTTCGGTCAGCGTGCCGCCGTTGCCGAGGAAGCCGCCCGATGCCACGGGCTGATCGACGTTGAGCACATCCCTTGCGCGCACGCCGCCGATGGTGCGGTTGCCATCGACCGACAGATCGACCGACCAGCGTTCGCCAAGCTTCAGCGACTGGGACAAGCCATAGGCGGCGAAGCTGCGCGGACCATATTCGCCGATTTCTTGGCTGTTTGCCGTCGCGAGCAGGCGCGCGCCGGCCCAGGGGGCCAGGTCGAAGCCGAGCCGCGCGGTGCGTGCCTTGATCGTATCGCCGTCGGCGATCTCGTAGCTGCCGACCAGATTGACGTCACGGGTAACCGCGAAGCGCGCGCCGAGGCGGTGACGGGTCGGGAAATCGACGCTGGCATCCTTGCCGCCCAGCGCAAATTCGGTCTGCGCGTCGAGTTCGAGGCGCTTGCCCATCAGGCGCTGCGTCGCACCGAGCTGGACGATGTTCGACCGGTTGCGCGTGCCGTCGGTTAGGCGGTCGTCGGCATGGGTCAGGCCGGCGCGTGCGACGGTGGTGCCATTGTCATATTCGGCGAGCATGCGCGCGGCGCGGCGGCGCGATCCGGTGTCGAGATAATCTTCCTGCCACGCGCTGCCGGTCAGCGAGAGCGTGCGGGTGGCGCGCAGGCGGGCGTCGACGCCGAATTTGCGCGTGCCATCCTCGCCGCGATTGAGCTGGCCGGCGCCGAAGCCCGACTCGCGCTCGCGGACATAGGCGAGGAAGTCGGCGTTGCTGCTGTGATGCTCGGCCTCGATCAGCCAGGCCTTGGCGGAGCCGGCAGCGGCCGCCCCGCCGTTTACGGACTTGGCGTCGCTGACCGCGAGTTCGGCGCGGACTTCGGTGTCGATATTCGGACGATAGCGCGCGTCGACGCCGCCAAGGTTGGTTTTGGCGTTGCCGTCCTCGTCGTGGATGAAGGTCGCGCCGACGCGGATCTTCTCGTCATTCGACTGGTAGCTGACGCGGCCACCGGCGTTGAGCACGCGCTGGCCGACGCCGTCCGTCTCATATTCGGCTACGATGAACTGAGGGTCGAGGTTCGACGAGCGGCTGAGCACGGGCTCGCGGAAACGGATCGTGCCTGACAGATAATCGATATCATAATCGACATGGCGCGACAGGCTGACGCTGTCGACGATGCGTTCGCTGTGCAACCGGTCGCGCGTTTCGATGACGATCCGTTCGCTGTTCGGCAGGATATCCTTCGCGCCGAGCTGGTACGGGCCGGTCAGGCCGTTGCCCTGGATTTCGTCGCGGCGGAAGCGGTACGGCGTATCGGCGACGAACGCCGTCGCGGCGATATTGCGGCCACGATATTCGGCCTTGCCGCCGTTCAGCGCGCGCTGGTAGCGGGCGAGTTCGGGTTCGGAAATGCCGGTCTCGATATCGCCGAACATCGCATAGAATTGCGGGCGTTCGAGGCGCAGATAGAGCTTGCGCACCGATGCGGCATCATAGCGTGTCTCGTTGCGGTCGGCGTAGATGGTATAATAGGCGCGCGGGTCGATCACGCCGCCGAAACGGGCGTCGTCCTTGTCCTTGTCGCTGTCATAGGCCAGCGTCATGAGCCATTTTCCGCGCACGCGGCCTTTGGCATAGAGGGCGAGGCGAGCATCGGCGTTGAGATCGTCGGTCGTTTCGGCGACGGGTTCCATGCGATCATCGAGCGTATTGTAGCCGAGCGTGCCCGCAGCAAAGCCGACGACGGTCCACGGGCGATTGCCGGGATCGAGCCAGGTCTCGATCGTCTGCTTGCGCGTGACCTTGTCGTCGCGAAAGTTGAAATCCATCGACAATGTGCCCGACGCGGTCGTCGGTTCCAGTTCGATATAGGCGATGCCGTCGTCGCCATCGATCTTCCACACCGGCTGCGCGCGTTCGAGCCCGGCAAGCTGGCGTGCTTGCTGCGCGTCGGCCTCGACCGCCGGATAATAGGGAGCGGGGACGGCGAAGTCGCCCGTCAGGCCGGCGCGAACCGGCTTGCCGTCGCGGTCGGTCAGGCGCACCGCGATCATCGGGCGGGTGACGCCATCGGCGACCAGCACCGACTTTTCGCGGATCAGCGACGCGCGCATCGGCGTGATCGAATAATGGACGCTGCGTTCGAGCGTTTCGACGGTAGCGCCGTTCGCGTCCTTTACCTCGGCGACAAGGCGGTTCTCGCCTTCGCGGATTTCAAGACCGCGCCACAGGCTGACAGCGACGCTGCCGTCGGCGGACTTGCTGGCGCCTTCAAAGGTCAGTTCGCCCGCGGGCTTGCCGTTGACGCGGAGCGAGACCGTCTGGCCCGGGACGTGCTTCACCGCCGCGCGGATCGCCTTGGCGCGCGGATTATGGTCGATTTCGGGGAAAATCCACGCGATGCCCGGCGCCTGGCCGGCAAGCCAGTCGCGACCGGCGCCGGCCGCTTCGGGATCGCTCAGCACCTTGGGCGCCTCGATCGCCGCCTGTTCGGGTGCCGCGCGCGGTTTGCCGGCGACGGCGCGGAAGTCGGCGCGCTTCAGCGAACCGCCGCGGCCCTCGACGAAGCGCGAGATGGCGCTGCCGGCACTCTGCGTCGAACGGGCGCAATCGACGGCTTCACGGTCGAGCGGCAGGGTCGACGGGTCGATCTGGACGACGTGGATGCCGGGGCGCACGCCCTCGAAATGATAACGTCCGTCCTCGTCGGTGACGGTGTAGCTGCCGTCCTGCAGCATGACGCGGACGCCCATGATGCCGTCGGCCTTGCCCGGATCGACGCTGCAGCCGCCGTCGGTGATCCGGCCGATGATCGTCATCCGGTCGCCAAGCTGGTCGCGTTTGATCGAAATCGTTGCTTCGGCGATGTTGCTCTGGGCCCCGCGATTGTCGATGGCGGTCGCGCGGTTGAGCGCGTTGCCCGGCTGCGCCGATACGATGACTTCGGCGAGATAGGTCAGCAGCGCCGAGCGCGATGCGGCAATGGTCGGGATCGTGACGGCAAATTCGCGTCCGTTGCCGGCGACATCGGCGGTCACGCGCACGCCGTCGACGCGGACGGTGTCGGGGCGCAGGCGCATGCCGGCAGGCAGCACGTCACGCACGGTGACCGCGCCCGTGTTGCGGCGCGCGTCGCGGTTGGCGACTTCGATGCGATACTGGATCACGTCGCCGGGCACCGCGACCTGTGTCGACGTCGTCTTGCGCAGGACAAGCGGCAGGCCGGGCTGGTCGACCGGAATGTCGACGCGAACGGGCGCGGGGCTGCTCAGCGTGAAGATATTGCCATAGCTCGCGCCGGTGATTTCGAACGGCAGGCCGTCGTCGGGACGCCGCAGCCCGGCGAGGTCGGCGGGGTTCGACTTCGACGGCGCAGTGAAAGGCGTGGGCGGTTCGACGACGAGGCGATAGCTGCCCGGCGCGACGAAGGGGAAACGATAGTCGCCCGGCGGGAAGCTGTACGTCGTGCCGCCGGCGTCGGTGACGCTCTGGCCGGTGACGACGCTCGACGGATAGGCGGAAACGCCATCGTCGCCGAACACCTGCGCCGGCTGTCCGGTTGCGGCATCGACGATCGTCACGCGGCTGCCGGGCACGGGGGTGCCGTCGCCGCTGTCGAACACGATGCCGAACGGGTCGACGAGGAAGTTGATCGTCGCGAGCGCGACAAGGCTGGCGTTCGCCTGGTCGGTCACGCGGAGCGTCAGCGGTGCACCGGGATTGACCGACAGGCGGCAATCGCCCTGCGTCACGGCAGGGGGGACGCCGATCGTGTTGATGATGCCGACGAATTCGCCGCTGTTGTTGGCGGTTTCGGTCAGCGTGATCTGTTCGCGATCGCCATTTTCCAGTTCGAGAACGACATCCAGCGCGTCACGCGCCTGCGGATCGACATTGGCCGATGCGAGCGTGACGCCGACGACCAGCACTTCGCCGGCGCGGAAATTGTTGGTGCCTTGCAGCGAGGCGGGGGCGGTCGAAATGCCTTCGTAGACGCCGCCAAGGGGGATGGTCGTGCTGATGCTGCGACCCACGGCGCGCGCGCACTGCGTCGGGGCGATCGGCACCGATTTGTTGCCGCTTCCGCTGGTCAGGCGATAGGTCGCGATCGTCGGCCGTTCAGGCGGGCGCGGGGCCACCGTCACATCGACGCGGTTCGACAGCGCCTGTCCGGGCTGCCCGTCATGCGTCCACTGCGCCGCCGCAGTGTTGGTGATGACCTGTGCGTTCGCCGCGGGTGCCGCGGGCAGCAGTGCTGCCGCGACCAGGGCGGTCACGAGGCCGAAATATTTGCTGGTGCGTGTCATCAGAAGCCCCGAAAGGAGCAGCGGGAGACGGTTTTCGGGCCGTACCCGCTGCTCCTGTCGTTACCCGATCAGTTGACGGTCGCGCGGAAGACGAGCGTGCGCGTCGCGCCCGCTGCCACAGTTGCGATCGTGCCCGACACGTTCGGTGCAGCATAGCTGCCGCCCGCGGCGCCGTCGGCGTTACAGGTGCCGCCGGTGACCGTGCCGTTGAGCAGGATCGTTCCGGCGTTGAACGTCAACTGGCCCGGTACGGGGTCGTTGATGATGACCGAGGTTGCATCGGCGCTGCCCGTATTGGCCACCGCAATGCAATATTCAACAACCGCGCCGGGGATCAGCTTCGGATTCGACGTATTGTTGAACGGATCCGAGATGACGCGGCTGGTCTTGGTGACCCCCAGCGTCGCTGTCTGTACCGTGTAATCGTCGTCATCGCTGTGCGACGCATCGCGTGCGATGTCGCCGGCCACGCCCGCGATGTCGGCAAAGACAGTGTCCTTGCCCGCGGTGTTCGCGCCCGTCGTTTCGGTGATCGCGCCGCCCATCGTACCGGGGGTCGCACCTTCACGCGCGGTTGCGCGCAGCGTCACGCCGGCAACGGCGTTGTTGGCAAGACCCGTCGGGATGTCGGCAACGACGAACAGACGGATCGCCGTATCGGTCACCAGTTCGTCGATATAGGTGACGAGCGTATCGCCCGCGTCCCAGCTGCCGACGGTTCCGGTCGACGTATTGTCGCGATAGATCCGGATATTGTTGGCATTGAACGTGTCGGTACCGCCATGCGCCGCAGTGCCGCCGACGAGCTGGGTCGCCGTGAGCGCAAAGTCTAGCACTTCGTTCGAGCTGTTCGTCAGCTGGAACGTCGTGACGGCGTTCGCCTGGCCCGGCACGACGTTGGTCGTGACCGTACCGACTTCTTCGACAAGCAGGTTGATCTTGCGGTCGACGGTGAAATTGTTCGACGCGCTTTGTTGAACTTGGCTGACGCCTCCGACTTGGAAATCGACGGTGGCGGTATTGGTGATCGTGGTACCGGCGGTCGTACCCGCGGCAAGTGCCGGGGTAGCGGCGACGCTCGAAAACGCCGCCAGACCGATGATACCTATATAAGTCAGCTTGCTGGTCATAGCTGAGCTCCTAGGCTTTATGTGGCCGCCGTTTCCCCACCGCTGGCGACCGTTAAGCGGTTTATTCTAAAGGGTTATTTGACAACCCCCCGAAACATGAGTTTGCCCGTCCCGCCGACCGGGATCGGATTCTGGAAGGCCCAGCGGATGTGCGTGACATCAGCGGGCTGGGCCGCGCGGCGGGAGCCATCGGCCATCGGTACTGCAAGGTCGGAAAGCAGTCCCCACTGCTTGCCGCCGTCGACCGAGACGAGGGGGCGCGAGTCGCCGGCATCCGCGAAGCGGACTGCCGCGGGCATCGGGTTGGTGATCACGAACTTGTCGGCGGGCTGGGCGCCGGCATTGCGATAGGCAAGCACGAAGACCAGCCTGTCGCCGGGAACGACGACCTTGGGTTCTTCGAGCAATATCTTTTGCTTGCCCTGGGCGTCGGTCGACACGCGTTCGACGAATACGCTGTTGTCGAGCGCCACCTGGTTCGCGGCGAAGGCTTGCGCCGGCATCAGGGCCGCAAGCAGAAGGAAAAGAGCCGTGCGCATGCGCATCTCCATCAGTCGATCGTGGTTCGGAAAGTGACGGTACGGGTCTGGCCGCCGGCGACGGTGCCGAGCGCGACATTGACCCGCGTGCCGTTATAGTCGCCGGCATCGCCGTCGGCGGCGTCGGACAGGCCGCTGCCACCGAGCGTGATCGAGCCGGGGACATAGGTCGTGTCGGCAGGAATATTGTCGGTGATCGCAAGGCCGCTCACCGAACCGCTGCCCGCGACGGTTGCGACAATCGTATAAGTGATCGTCGCGCCGGGGATCGGATCGGCGGTGTTCAGCGAATTGGTCACGACCGCCGATTTGACGAGTGTGACAGTCGCGGCGGAAACGACGAACGCGCCGGCGTCCTGGCCGTCGGCCCCGGTCGAGCCAACGACGGCATCGCCGCCGCCTTCGCCGCGGCCCGCAAAGCTGGTTCCCGGCGCGCCGGTCCCGGTCTTTGCGGCTGCGACGAGGCTGACGATGCCGCGATTGCCGTCGACAACCGTTCCCGGCGTCGTCGCGAGGACGAAAACGGTGATGCTCTGGTCGGGGTTGAGCGACGGATCGTTCGCGCCCGGCGTATAAAGCGTATCGGTGCTGGCGTCGAAAACGCCGTCGCCATTGTCGAGATAGATTTGCGTGACGGCGGGGTCGTAATTGTCGCCGCCGGCGTTCGCGATCGTCGTCAGGCCAAATGCCTCGACGCCGTTGCCGTTGTTGGTGACCGAGAAGGTCAGCACCTGGCCGGTTGCGCCCGGCGTCGTCGGAACGTCGGCCGGGTTGCTCGAATCGACCGTGACGTCGAGCAGTTCATCGACGAGCAGGTCGACGCGGTTCGAATCGACCGTCGTTGTGCCGCCGCCGGTATCGAAGCTCGCCGATGCGGTATTGCTGATGGTCGAACCAGCACGAGTGCCGGCGGCTTCGGCCTGCATCGGCAGCGCAAGCACGGCCAGCAGGGCGAGTGCTGAACAAGAGGGAAGAAGCTGATGCTTCGCGCCCCCCACAGGCGCTTTCATCATCGCTGATACTCCAAAAGGTTGGTCCTTGGAGCCTTCAGTCGCGGAAAAAGGGTAATTTCTGGTTAAAAAGCAGGGAGCAACACGGCTTCTGTTCCAAAGCGGGACATGGCGCTGGGCGGTTTCGTCGCAAAACGGGGCGACTGGCGCGACAAGTAAAGCTCGCGTAAGACGAGGCGGTTAACAAGGAGACGTGGGGTGGCAGAGGACAGGGGAGGCAAAGACATGCGCTCACCGCGTTCCAACCCGCTGCGTCAGATCGAGATCGACGATTTCCGTCGCGACCGGCTGCTGGCGGCCCTCGCGCTCATCCTCGGCGCCGCGTTTTGCCTCGGGCTTCCCTTCGCCTTGCAGGCCGGAGCCGAATTCTTCCTGCCGCTGACCGCCGCAATCGTGATCGCCATTGCACTCGTACCCTTGCTCGAATGGCTCGAGCGTCGCGGCATGCCGTCGGCGCTGGCGGCCTTCTTCGCGCTCGCCGCCTTCCTCGCGATCATCAACGCGGCGCTCGCTATTATCGTGGTGCCGGCGACGGGCTGGTTCGCGCGCATCCCTGAATCGATCCCGCGTATCCAGAGCAATCTTGCGCCGCTGATCGACTTCTATTCGACGCTGCAGCGTTTCGTGGATCGTACATTGGCATCGGTGGCAAGCGGGACCGAGGCAACCGCACAGGCGGTCGCGGCAACCGCGCCGACCTCGGTCGTCGATTATTTCATCACGTCGGCGCCGGCGGCGGCGATCCAGCTCTTCTTTGCCGTACTGGTCATCTTCTTCTTTCTGTCCAGCTGGACGCGGCTGCGCAAAGGCACGATTCGGCGGCGCGGCAGCTTTGACGGCGCAATGCAGACCGCGCGCGTCATCCAGAATGTCGTCGACGCAACCGCCGACTACCTGGCGACGATCACGATGATCAATGCGATATTGGGCCTGACGGTAGGCCTCTTGCTCTGGGCGCTGGGCATGCCGTCGCCTTTCATGTGGGGCGGGATCGTCAGCATCTGCAATTTCGTGCCCTATCTGGGGCCGATCGTGGCGGCCGTGCTGCTCGGGCTTGGCGGCTTGATGACCTTCGACGCGGTAGGGCTCGCGCTGTTGCCGGCGCTGATCTTCATCGGCGTCCATCTGGTCGAGGCGAATCTGATCACCCCGCTGGTGCTCGGCAAGCGACTGACGATCAATCCGTTGCTGATTCTCGTGTCGCTGAGCTTCTGGGGTTGGGTGTGGGGAACGCCCGGCGCACTGCTCGCGGTTCCGCTGCTGTTGATCCTGCAGACCGTGCTCGCGTCGACAGGCACGCCGGATCTGGCGGGTTTCCTCTTCGAACATGGCACGCTGACGACCACTGACGAGGTGCGCGATCGATTAAATCGCACACAGGATGAAAGCGACGGTTGACAGGTCGGGGCAGGGGCCATATTGGCGCGGCTCCCAAGCGCACGCGGGTGTAGCTCAGTTGGTTAGAGTGCCGGCCTGTCACGCCGGAGGTCGCGGGTTCGAGCCCCGTCACTCGCGCCATTCCTTCGATTTTCGAACGGAATGGCCCCCGCCGCTTGGGACCTTTCTCTCTTCTTAGATCGGGAATACGAAGCTGCGCATCAGGCGCGCCATCGCCCGAGTTCCATCCAGCGCAGCAGCGGCTTCAGCGGTGCGATCCAGACGATTCCGGCGACAAGATAGAATATCGCCTGCACCAGCACCGGCCAGGTTCCGACCCATGGCGACAGGCTGACGACGATCGCCGTCCACCCGGCGATCAATGCGAGGATCAGGAACATCCCGGCGGGTTTGCGCCAGCTCGGCTGCGGATTGGCTGGGTCTTGGTTCACAAACGGTCTCCGCAAAGAATGAATTCCTGCTCGGTCAAAATCGCGTCGAGCGCGATATCGGTCGATTCGCGCGGCGTAGCGTCGATTTCCTGCACCGACCAGCCGATACCGATGCGAAGCGCGCCGGGGTGGGCCGCGAAATAGCGGTCATAATGGCCGCCCCCCTGACCGATACGGCCGCCACGCCGGTCGAATCCCACCAGAGGACAGAAGATGATGCCGGGAATCGCCGCCCAAGCGTCGCCCAGCGGCTGCTGTGTGCCCCATGGCCCTTTTTCGAGCGGGTCTGTTTGCCGCCAGATGCGAAAGTCCATGGTGTCGATGCGCGCGGCATGGTGGGGCAGGGCAAGCGCGCCAGCATCGGCAAGGCCCGCAAACATCGGGAGGATGTCGGGTTCGTCGCCCCACGCCGCATAAGCGCCGACAATGGCATGATCGGCGAGCAGCTCCGAAAGCGGCGCGGGCAGCGCGCGAAAGGCGGCAAGCTGCGCCATGTCATCGAGATTCGCCGCGAAATGCCTGCGCCGAAAGCGAAGTCTTTCGCGCAGTTTCCGTTTTTCCTGGACGAGGTCGGCGGACAGGTCGGTCATCGCTTCCTCGGGAGCTTGGCGGGCAGGTTGGCGGGACCACCGTAGTCGTTTGCCGGAAAATCCTCTGACGCCAGTAACGTCAGGTGGGGACCATGTACGTCGGACCAGGGTCCGGGCAGGGACAGCCCCCTTGGATGATGTATCGCCTCAGGGATATTCGCAACGGCTCGTGCAGGGCAGTGCCCGCCGCCCCCTATGTAGGAGCGCGGCCCGCTGGGCTCAAGGGAGTTGCTCGACTTTCGTCGCCAGCGTTTCGATGCGATCGGCAATCTGCAGGAGCGCGCGGTCGTTCGACGAATTGCCCGAAGGCGCCGCTGCCGGTGCATTCTGGCGTGCCGCTTCCAGTTCTTTCAGCGCCGCCTGCTCGCGCGCCAGCGCCTCCTTCAATTCATCGCGCGCGGCCGCTTCGCGGCTTTCGGCAAGCGCGACTGCCGCGCGAAGCGAATCGGACTGCGGTTCGGTCTTTTCGACCTTGGTACGTGCTTCCTGCGCCTCGTCTGCCAGCATCAGCGCGGCGAACAGCAACTGTCGCACCTCGGTGCCGCCCGGCATCGTTCGGACCTTCTCGTCGACGACTGAAGCAAGCTGGATCAGTTGCGCTTCCTGCCCGTCGGCGCAATGCACATCATAGGGGCGTCCGGCGATGGTCAGTTTGACGTCAGCCACGCTTGGCCTCCGCGATCAGCAGGTCGAGTTCTCCGATCACCGCAGCGACTTCAGCCTTCAGCGCCGACTGGTCGGCGGCCGGTGCTGCAACGGCGGGTGCAGGGCGGTTTCCCCGATCGGCCAGGGCTTTTTCGATGCGGCTCAGCGCGCGTTCGATACGGCCGATGGCCAGGCTGGATTCGTCGAGATCGAGTTCCATGCCAAAGAGGTAGCAGCGCCGAGGGAGGGGCGCAATCGCCTGTCCGCGCCCGAATGCGCCAGAATTTGTGCGGCAATATGCCGCGAGCGGTTGACTCCTGACCCTACCCCCGCAAAGGGCTGTCCCCACCGAATCCGGTCATCTTCACATCCTTTCCCGGGGGACTTATGACACTGCCCGAACGTCAGCTCGCCAACGCGATCCGTGCGCTTGCGATGGACGCCGTACAGGCCGCAAACAGCGGTCATCCGGGGATGCCGATGGGCATGGCCGACGTCGCCACCGTGCTTTATTCGGATTATCTGAAATTCGACCCGACCGACCCGAAATGGGCCGATCGCGACCGATTCGTCCTGTCGGCCGGCCATGGTTCGATGCTCGCCTATGCGACGCTCAACCTCGCGGGCTATGCGCGTCCGACGCTTGATGACATCCGCAATTTCCGCCAGCTGCACAGCCCGTGCGCCGGGCATCCAGAGAATTTCGAGCTCGAAGGCGTCGAGACGACGACGGGGCCGCTGGGGCAGGGCCTCGCGACCGCGGTCGGCATGGCGATTGCCGAGCGGCATTTGAACGCGATCTATGGCGACGATCTTGTCGATCATCGCACATATGTGATCGCGGGCGACGGGTGCCTGATGGAGGGCATCAACCACGAAGCCATTGGTTTGGCTGGGCATTTGCAGCTGGGACGCCTGATCGTGCTGTGGGATGACAACAAGATCACGATCGACGGATCGACCGACCTGTCGACGAGCGAGGATATCGGCGCGCGCTATGCGGCGACGGGATGGCACGTCGAAAGCTGCGACGGCCATGATCCCGCGGATATCCGCCGTGCGATCGATGCCGCGCTGACCGACAATCGTCCGTCGCTGATCGCATGCCGGACGATCATCGGGTTCGGCGCGCCGAACAAGCAGGGCACGTCGGCGACGCACGGCGCGCCGCTCGGCGCCGACGAGATCGCGGCGGCGCGCAACGAATTGGGCTGGACCGCCGAACCTTTCGTCATTCCCGCCGACATCGCTTCGGCCTGGGCCGCGTTCGGCGAGAAGGGCAAGAAACTTCATGCCGATTGGAACGATCGCCTCGCAACCAGCGAAAAGAAAAGCGATTTTGAGACGCGTCTGAGCGGCAAGGTCGTTCCGGGCGATGCCTTCAAGGCCTATCTCGACGGGCTCGTCGCTGAGCCGCCGAAGGTCGCGACGCGCAAGGCGTCGGAGAATACGCTGACCGCGCTCACCGCCGATATCGCATCGCTCGTCGGCGGCAGCGCTGACCTCACCGGTTCGAACAACACCAAAACGTCGTCGACCAAGCCTCTGACAAAGAATGACTATTCGGGGCGCTATATCTATTACGGCATCCGCGAGTTCGGCATGGCCGCGGCGATGAACGGTATGGCACTGCACGGCGGCGTCGTCCCCTATGGCGGCACCTTCCTCGTGTTCGCCGATTATTGCCGCGCCGCGATCCGCCTGTCGGCGCTCCAGCAGCAGCGCGTCGTCTATGTGATGACGCACGACAGCATCGGTCTTGGCGAGGATGGGCCGACGCACCAGCCGATCGAGCATCTCCAGTCGCTGCGCGCAATGCCGAACCTGCTCGTCATGCGACCTGCCGACGCGGTCGAGACCGCCGAATGCTGGGCGCTCGCGCTCGCGCAGGAAAACCGGCCGTCGCTGCTCGCGCTTACCCGTCAGAATCTTCCCCCGCTGCGTCATGACGTCACGGAAAATCTTTGCGCGAAAGGCGGTTACCGCCTGCGCGATGCCTCGGCTGCGCGCAAGGTCGTGCTCGTCGCGACCGGCTCGGAAGTGTCGCTTGCGATCGAAGTCGCCGACAAGCTCGAGGCTGCGGGTCGCGGCACCGACGTCGTCTCGATGGTGTCGACCGAACTCTTCGACGAACAGACCGCGGCTTATCAGGCCGATATCCTGCCCGACGATGCGCTGATTGTGTCGATCGAGGCGGGCACGACGTTCGGCTGGGAACGCTATACCGGCCACCATGGCCTACGCTTTGGCATCGACAGCTTTGGCGCATCGGCGCCGATTGAAGACCTATTCAAGCATTTCGGCCTTACCGCCGACGCTATCGCACCCCAGATCCTGGCAAAGCTCGGCAATTAAGGACCGGCTTACCCCACGCAGAAAGGACCCATCGACATGGCAGTGAAAGTCGCAATCAACGGTTTCGGACGCATCGGCCGCAACGTGGCGCGCGCCATATTGGAGCGCACCGATCACGATCTCGAACTGGTGTCGATCAACGATCTGGCCGACGCCAAGGCGAACGCGCGCCTGTTCCAGCGCGATTCGGTCCATGGCCCGTTCAACGGCACCGTCGAAGTCGACGGCAACGACCTGATCGTCAACGGCAAGCGCATCCAGGTGACCGCCGAGCGCGATCCCGCCAAGCTGCCTCACGCCGCCAACGGCATCGACATCGCGCTCGAATGCACGGGCTTTTTCACCGACCGCAAGGGCGGCCAGGCGCATCTCGACGCGGGCGCCAAGCGCGTCCTGATCTCGGCCCCCGCCAAGGAAGTCGACCTGACCGTCGTCTATGGTGTGAACCACGACAAGATCGGGCCTGAGCATGTGATCGTGTCGAACGCGTCGTGCACCACCAACTGCCTCGCGCCGCTGGCCAAGGTGCTGCACGAAAAGATCGGCATCGAGCGCGGCCTGATGACCACGATCCACGCCTACACCAACGACCAGAAGATCCTCGACCAGATCCACTCGGATCCGCGCCGCGCCCGCGCCGCCGCGATGTCGATGATCCCGACCTCGACCGGCGCCGCGGTTGCCGTCGGCCTCGTCCTGCCCGAACTCAAGGGCAAGCTCGACGGCTCGTCGATCCGCGTCCCGACCCCCAATGTCTCGGTCGTCGACCTGACCTTCACGCCCAGCCGCGACACGACCGCCGAAGAAGTCAACAAGCTGCTGAAGGAAGCCGCCGAAGGCGAACTCAAGGGCGTGCTCGGCTTCACCGACGAGCCGCTGGTCTCGATCGATTTCAACCACGACGCGCACAGCTCGACGATCGACAGCCTCGAAACCGCGGTCATCGACGGCAAGCTGGTGCGCGTGCTCAGCTGGTACGACAATGAATGGGGCTTCTCGAACCGCATGATCGACACCGCAGGTGTGATCGCCAAGTTCCTCTGAACCAAAGGGAAATGTCGATGACCGCGTTCAAAACCCTCGACGATATCGGTGACGTCACCGGCAAGCGCGTACTCGTGCGCGTCGACCTCAACGTCCCGATGATCGATGGCGCGGTCGGCGACAAGACGCGGATCGAGGCGGCGATGCCGACGATCCGCGAATTGTCCGACAAGGGCGCGATCGTCCTGCTGCTCGCGCATTTCGGTCGCCCGAAGGGCGCAAAGAACCCGACGCAGTCGCTGAGCCTCGTCATGGGCGGGGTCGAAGATGTGCTCGGCCATTCGGTCATGTTCATCCCCGAGGCCGTCGGCGAGGGCGCCAAGGCGGGCGTCGCGGTGCTGGCCGCGGGCGACGTCGCGGTGCTCGAAAACACGCGCTTCTATCCCGGCGAGGAAAAGAACGACCCCGCCTTTGCCGACGCGCTGGCCGAGATCGGCGATTTTTACGTCAACGACGCCTTTTCGGCGGCGCACCGCGCGCACGGTTCGACCGAGGGCGTCGCGCACCGGTTGCCCGCCTATGCGGGCCGCGCGATGGAAGCCGAGCTCAAGGCGCTCGACGCCGCGCTCGGCAATCCCGCGCATCCGGTGGCTGCGGTGGTCGGCGGCGCGAAAGTGTCGAGCAAGATCGACGTTCTGCGCAACCTTGTCGGCAAGGTCGATCATCTGATCATCGGCGGCGGGATGGCGAACACCTTCCTCGCCGCGCGCGGGGTCGATGTCGGCAAGTCGCTGTGCGAACATGACCTCGTCGATACCGCCAACGCCATTTTCGACGCGGCCGATGCGGCGGGCTGCACCATCCACCTGCCCTATGACGTCGTCGTGGCAAAGGAATTCGCCCCGAACCCGCCGACGCGCACCGTGAATGTCCACGAGGTTGCGGCCGACGAAATGATCCTCGATATCGGCCCCGCCGCGGTCGAGGCGCTGGCCGATGTGCTCAAAAACTGCCGCACGCTGGTCTGGAACGGCCCGCTCGGCGCGTTCGAGACGCCGCCGTTCGACGCTGCGACCGTCGCGCTGGCGAAGACCGCCGCGGCCCTGACGCGCGAAGGCTCGCTGACGTCGGTCGCGGGCGGCGGCGATACGGTTGCCGCGCTCAACCACGCCGGCGTCGGCAAGGACTTCACCTTCGTTTCCACGGCCGGCGGCGCCTTCCTCGAATGGATGGAAGGCAAGCCGCTTCCCGGCGTGGACGCGCTCAAAGCCTGATTTTTCTCGCGTATTTGCATCCCGGCTACGGGGTCGCTATGCGCACCGCCACATACGTATGCAAACCACCGGAGATCCTATGACCACCGTCAATGCCGCCATGCTCGACCAGATCAAATCGGGGCAGGGTTTCATCGCCGCGCTCGACCAGAGCGGCGGTTCGACGCCCAAGGCATTGAAGGGTTATGGCATCGAAGCCGACGCCTTTTCCAATGATGAAGAGATGTTCGCGCTGATCCACGACATGCGCAGCCGCATCGTCACCGCACCTTGCTTCAACGGCGACAAGGTGATCGGCGCGATCCTGTTCGAACGCACGATGGACGGCGACGCCGGCGGCAAGTCCGTCCCCGCGCTGCTCTGGGAACGCGGCGTGGTGCCGTTCCTGAAGGTCGACAAGGGTCTGGAAGACGAAGCCGACGGCGTCCAGCTGATGAAGGCGAACCCCGGCCTCGACGACCTGTGCGAGCGTGCGGTGTCAAAAGGCGTGTTCGGCACCAAGATGCGCAGCGTCGTCAACCTCGCCAACCCGGTCGGGATCAAGGCGATCGTCGAGCAGCAGTTCGCCGAAGCCGCGCGGATCGCCGCGCACGGCCTTGTCCCGATCATCGAACCCGAAGTGAACATCAAGAGCGCCGAACGCGACGCTGCCGACCGCCTGCTGCTCAAGGAAATGCTCGCCGCGCTCGACGCGTGGACCGGCGCGCCGGTGATGCTGAAGCTCTCGCTGCCGACCGAAGCGGGGCTGTTCCAGCCGCTCGTCGATCATCCCAAGGTGCTGCGCGTCGTCGCGCTGTCGGGCGGCTTTGCGCGTCCCGAGGCGTGCGTCGAACTGGCGAAGAATCCCGGCATCATCGCGAGCTTCAGCCGCGCGCTGCTGGAGGATCTCCGCCACCAGATGAGCGACGAGGAATTCAACGCCTCGCTCGGCGGCGCGATCAACGAAATTCACGCGGCCTCCGTGGCCTGAAGTGATGGGAGAGAGGTGGCAAGCCGTCGACGATTATATCGCCGGCAAATTGCTCGGCGCGGACGATGCGCTTGCCACCACCCTCGCGAACAATGAAAAACAGGGGCTGCCGCCGATCGACGTGTCGGCGGCGCAGGGCAAGATGCTCTTCCTGCTCGCGCAGATGGCCGGCGCACGGCGCATCCTCGAGGTCGGGACGCTCGGCGGCTATTCGACGATCTGGCTTGCGCGGGCCCTGCCCGAGGGCGGATCGCTCTTGACGCTCGAACTCGAGGCGCATCACGCGCGCGTTGCGCAAGCGAATCTGGAAGCTGCGGGATTGGCCGGCAAGGTCGAGATCCGCGTTGGCCCGGCGATCGAAAGCCTGGCGGCGATGACCGATGAGGCACCCTTCGATTTCGTTTTCATCGACGCCGACAAACAGAGCAATGTCCGCTACGTCGAAGAGGCTATCCGGCTTGGCCGGTCCGGCACCACGATTATCGTCGATAACGTCGTGCGCGAGGGCGGGGTGCTGGAGGCGGACAGCGACGACGAACGCATCGTCGGCACGCGCGCGCTGTTCGATAGGCTGAGCGACAACCCGCGCCTCGACGCGACCGCCATCCAGACGGTCGGCGCCAAGGGCTGGGACGGGTTCGTGCTGGCGCGGGTGCGCTAGGGCCGCCCTTCATATTTCGTCATCCCGGCGAAGGCCGGGATCTCACCGTAGCGTTTCGATCCACCGAAGAGATCCCGGCCTTCGCCGGGATGACGATCAACGGGAGGCGGGGCTTAGAGCCCGCCCGCGAAGCGGAACGAGAAGCGATAATCCGACGGCTTGATCGTCACATTGGTCATCTTTTCGGGTCGCACCGATTCGAGCGTGAACTGGCCGTCGGCCAGCTGGACCGGCTCACCGAGCGTCGCTTCGAACGGCTGCTTCTCGCCATTGCCGCGAATCCACACCATCTTCACCCGCACGCGGCCCGCCCACACGCAGCGCGCGTTCATCGGGCAACGGCTGTCCTCGACCACTTCGACCGGCTGGACGAGCGGGCCGTCGACATAGGCCTTCTGGCCGAGCGCGACGTCGCTGCCGCCCTGCAGCGGCGCGGCTCGCGTCGTGGCGCAGGCGGAAAGGGCAAGGGCGGCGGGGAGGGCGATGATCGCGAGGCGGTGTATGTTCTGCATTTGCCCGCCTGTGACGTCGCCGCTATGAACGCGCCATGAAAGCACCGACCTGCCAACTCTATCTCATTTCGCCGCTCGACGTCGGCGGCGATTTTCCCGATCGGCTCGCCGAAGCGCTGGGCGCCGGCCCGGTTGCCGCGTTCCAGTTTCGCGTCAAGAATATCGACCAGCATGAGGCGGCGCGGCTTGCCGAGCCGTTGCAGGCGCTTTGCGCCGCACATGAGGTGGCGTTTATCGTCAATGACGATGTGGCGCTGGCCAAGCGGCTGGACGCCGACGGCGTCCATCTCGGGCAGGACGACGGCGACCCCAAGGAAGCGCGCAAGATCTTGGGCCAGCAGGCGCAGATCGGCGTGACCTGTCACGCAAGCCGCCACCTCGCGATGGAAGCGGGCGAGGCGGGCGCCGATTATGTCGCATTCGGTGCCTTCTTCCCGACGACGACCAAGGCCGTCGAGCACCAGGCCGACCCTGAAATCCTCGAGTGGTGGCAGGGCATGTTCGAACTGCCCTGTGTTGCGATCGGCGGGATTACCGTCGAAAATGCGCCGGCGCTGATCGAAGCGGGGGCTGATTTCCTTGCGGTGTCGGGCGGCGTCTGGGCGCACCCCGAAGGCCCCGGGGCGGCGGTGCGCGCGTTCGGCGCGCTTCTCGAAGATCAGCCCGCCGGGTAGTCGCGCCCCGGCGTCTTCGGCTCCCTTTTCGGGGCGGGCGATGCCGCCGCATCCTTGCGCCAGCCAAAAAGGCCGGCGCAAGGTGCCCCGCGCGACGAAGATGCTGCGGTGCCGCGAGGCGGCTTCGGCGTCAGGTCGGAAAGATCGATACTCATCATGCCGGCCGATATGGCCTTGATGCCCGGCGATATATTGGACCGATGCGTCAAAAGGAAATCGGCCCGTCGCTTTTGGCGTTTCGGTCCAATGGCCAGCGGTTTATGGCTTTTCGCTTGCGCTGGGCGCAAGGCGCCGCAAGACACGGGCGGGGAGATTTTTGATGACCGAAACGACTACGCCGACGTCTCGCGGCCGCGAACTGACGATCCGGGCTATCCTGCTGGGCGGCCTGCTCACCTTGGCGTTCACCGCGGCGAACGTCTATCTGGGGCTGAAGGTCGGATTGACCTTTGCGACCTCGATCCCGGCGGCGGTCATTTCGATGGCGCTGCTGCGCTATATGGCCGGGTCGACGATCCTCGAGAATAATATCGTCCAGACGATCGCAAGCGCCGCGGGCACGCTGGCGGCGATCATCTTCGTGCTGCCGGGGCTCGTCATGGTCGGTTATTGGCAGGGCTTCCCGCTCATCGAAACCACCGCGATCACGATGCTCGGCGGCATATTGGGCGTGCTCTTCTCGGTGCCGCTCCGCCGCGCGCTCGTCGTCGATTCGGACCTGCCCTATCCCGAAGGCCGCGCCGCCGCCGAAGTGCTGCAGGTCGGTGCGGCGAGCGCCGAGGGTGCCGAGGAGAATAAGGCGGGCCTGTCGGCGCTGGTGTGGAACAGCCTCGTCGCCGCGGGCTTCACGCTGCTCACGCAGATGAAACTCGCCGGCGCCGAGGTCGCGCGCTGGTTTGCCGTGGGAAGCGGCGCGACGGGGATTGCGGGCGGGCTTGCCTTCGCGCTCTTCGGCGTCGGCCACCTTGTCGGGCTGTCGGTCGGCATGGCGCAGCTCGTCGGGCTGATCACCGGCTGGTGGGTGTTGCTGCCGATCCTGACGCAAGGCGGGGTGGGCGACCCCGAAACGCTGGCGAATACGGTATTCCGCGCCGATGTGCGTTTCTTCGGCGCGGGGGTGATCGCGATTGCCGCGATCTGGACCTTGATCAAGATCGCGGGTCCGGTGATCGGCGGCATCCGCTCGGCAATGGCCGCGTCGCGGGCGCGGCAGGGCGGGCAGGCGCTGGCGATCGAAGAACAGGATATGTCGATCAACTGGGTGTTCGGCGGTTCGCTGTTCCTGATGCTGCCGATCGGCGTGCTGCTCTGGTCCGAACTGTCGGGCGGACCGCTCGCGGGCGCGTCCTTCGCGCTGATCGCGGGGGCGATTCTCTTCATCGTCATCGTCGGGCTGATGATCGCGTCGGTCACCGGCTATATGGCCGGGCTGATCGGGGCGTCGAATTCGCCCGTTTCCGGCATCGGCATCCTCGCAATCATCGCCTCGTCGCTGCTCCTGCTCGGCTTGCTCGGCCGGGGCGGGGGCGAGGCCGAAGTGAGCGCGATGGTCGCCTATGCGCTAATCGTCACGGGGCTCGTCTTCGGAATCGCGACGATCTCGAACGACAATCTCCAGGATCTGAAGACCGGCCAGCTCGTCGGCGCGACGCCTTGGAAACAGCAGGTCGCGCTGATCATCGGCGTGATCTTCGGTTCGCTCGTCGTGCCGCCGGTGCTCAACGTGCTTAACGAGACGCTGGGGTTCGTCGGCGCGCCGGGGGCAGGGCCGAACGCGCTCGCCGCGCCGCAGGCGGGGCTGATCTCGTCGCTCGCGCAAGGGGTGCTCGGCGGCGATCTCAACTGGACGATGCTCGGTTACGGCGCGCTTGCGGGGGTCGGCTTCATCATTGTCGACGCGCTGCTCGGCCGTGCGGGCAAGCTGCGGCTTCCCCCCCTGGCGATCGGGATCGGCATCTATTTGCCGATGGCGGTGATCCTGCCGGTGGTGATCGGCGCGGTCGGCGGCTGGTTCTACGACCGCTGGGCGGCGAAGCGCCCGAACGCGAGCTTCGCGCACCGCATGGGCGTGCTCACGGCGACGGGCATGATCGTAGGCGAAAGCCTGTTCGGCGTGCTTTATGCGGGGATCGTTGCGGGGAGCGGCAGCGATGCACCGCTGGCGGTCGTCGGCGACGGCTATGCGCCCTATGCGCCGTGGGTCGGCCTGATCCTGTTCGTCGGGCTCGTCTGGCTCAGCTACCGGCGGACGCGCGCGATGGTTGTCGCCACGCGCTGACACCGAGCTTGCCCTTCGGCGCGCGCGCGGCTAAAGGCGCGCACCTGTACCGGTGCCCGCGGGGTGCCGGCCTGCTCTTTCCATCCTTGAACAGCGAGTGTGCGCGATGAAGATCACCGGCGTTGAAATCCGTCCCGGCAATATTATCGAATATGAAGGTGGCATCTGGAAGGTCACCAAGATCCAGCACACCCAGCCGGGCAAGGGCGGCGCCTATATGCAGGTCGAAGCCAAGAACCTGATCGACGGGCGCAAGCTCAACAACCGTTTCCGCAGCGCCGACACGGTCGAAAAGGTCCGCCTCGACACCAAGGATTTCCAGTTCCTCTACGCCGAGGGCGACGACCTGGTGTTCATGGACAAGGATACGTTCGAACAGATCAACATCGGCAAGGATGTCGTCGGCGAAGCGCATGAATTCCTGCAGGACGGCATGGACGTCGTGCTCGAGCTTTGGGAAGAACGCCCGATCTCGGTCGAACTCCCCGAAACGATCGAAGCGACGATCGTCGAGGCCGATGCGGTCGTGAAGGGCCAGACGGCGTCGTCGTCGTACAAGCCTGCGATCCTCGACAATGGCGTGCGCGTAATGGTGCCGCCGCACATCACGAGCGGAACGAAGATCGTCGTGCATGTGTACGACCGCGAATATGTCCGCCGCGCCGACTAACTGAAATCACCGCCCGCGCGATCGGGCGGGTGGAGATTTGACATGGCCGTATCCGGCATCATCACCGTCATGGAACGCGCCGCGCGCAAGGCCGGCACGAAGCTGCGCCGCGACTTCGGTGAGATCGAGCATCTGCAGGTCTCGCAAAAGGGCCCCGCCGATTTCGTGTCGAAGGCCGATCAGGCCGCCGAGCGCACGCTCTATGACGAGCTGACCCACGCGCGTCCGGGCTGGGGCTTCAAGATGGAAGAGGCCGGCGAGATCGAGGGCGAATATGGCAAGCCGCGCTTCATCATCGATCCGCTCGACGGCACGTCGAACTTCCTTCACGCGATCCCGCATTTCGCGATCTCGATCGCGGTGCAGGAGCCGAAGCCGGGCGGCGGCTGGGGCGATGTGACGGCGGCGCTCGTCTACCAGCCCGTCACCGACGAAAGCTATTGGGCCGAACGCGGCCGCGGCGCGTGGCTCCACGACCGACGCCTGCGCGTCGCGTCGCGCCGGAACCTCAACGAATGCCTGATTTCGACCGGCATTCCGTACATGGGCCACGGCAATATGGCACAGTGGAGCCGCATTTTCGGTGCGGTCGCTCCCGAAGTCGCCGGCATCCGCCGCTTCGGCGCCGCCAGTCTCGACCTCGCATGGGTCGCCGCGGGCCGCTACGACGGCTTCTGGGAAAGCGACCTGCAGGTCTGGGATGTCGCGGCAGGCATGTTGCTCGTGCGCGAAGCCGGCGGCTTCGTTAGCGATTTCCGCGGCGGCGACCGCGCGATCGAGCGCAGCGAATTCATCGCCGGCAGCGCCGCGGTCCATTCGAAGCTGCAAAAGCTGGTTGCGGGCGCTCTCCGCAACGCCTGACCTATTCGTAGATGAAGTCGACGAAGACGGTCATCAGCTCGTTCCAAAGCTCGATATTATCGAGGAAAAGCGCCTTCGACATGCCGCCTGCGGCAAGGTTGAAGTCCATCCTGAGGCCGGCGTCGCCGCTGGCCTCAAACGCGGCGCGCCCGAAGCGGCGGTCGAGGTTGAACTGGTTCAACGTGGTGACGGTGGCTTTGCTGTCGCTGTAGAGCGTGTGGAACTGTAGCGAATCGCATTTCAGGCCGTTGGTGCAGCCGTAGAAATAGATGGTGAATTTGGTGCCTTCGTCGAACTGCGTTTGCAGCACCGGGTTGCCGTCGTCGTCCTTTTCCTGCTCGACCGGCATGCCGCGGGCCTTCAGCGCGGCGGTGATCGCTGCGGGATCGGCGGTCATGGTCTGCGCGGTGGCGGGTGTGGCGGCGGCGAAAAGGGCTGCCGACAGCGCAAACGTTGTCAGGCTTTTGATCGAAGACATGCAATTCCCCCAAAATGGCGCGACCCGATCGGTTTTGGATATCGCAGCGCAGCCGCCCTGACCAGCGGCATCTGCGGAATTTTGATGGTAAGGCTGTCGTAGGCCTGTCAGGCGTGGCCAGCGCTGCACGTCCTCCCCGCGAAGGGGAGGGCGGCAACCTCATTTTTCGAAAACATATTCACGAAAGCTGTCCATCAGCGACGCCCAGGTGTTGAAGGTCTCGCCGACATTTTCGCGCGGGATACCCGCGAAATCGAGGTCGACGTCCATTTCTAGCACCGGGTCGCCTTCGTCGTCCTTATAGGCGCGCGCGAAGCGCTTGTCCTTGTTCCAGCGGTTGAGCTTTTCGAGCGAGACGTCCTTCGCGTCGCTGAAACCCATATAATATTGCAGCGTCTTGCACTTCTTGCCCTCGGTGCAATTCATGAAAAGGACAAGGAATTTGAGGTCGTTCCGGCTGCTCTCGATATAGGGATCGTCGCCGGGTTTCGCGACGATCGTCGCGGGCCATCCCTGCGATTCGACGATCGCCTTGATCGTTCCCGGGCTGGTCGCGTTGATCAGTTCGGCCTGCGCCGGAGTCGCGGCGAAAAACATGGTCGCACCGAGGGCGAGGGCGGCGCGGGCGGCAATTGGTCTCATGGAAACTCCCTTCATCGAAGCCGCGTCCGAAAGGCGCGGCATACCGACCCTTTTTATCTGGGGTATCACAGCGATAGCGGCTGTCGCCAGCGTACATTATGCCTTTGGTCACACAGGATACGAAAATCCTGCCCGCAGCGCTTGCGACGCGCGGCTTCGTGGCCTAAAGCGCCCCCGATAAACGGGTGCAAAGACACCCCAAAACACTGAACTGCGAGCTCCCATGGTCGATCTGACGCAATATTTGCCGATTCTGATCTTTCTGGTCGTCGCCGTCGGCTTGTCCTCCGCCTTCGTGTTCCTGCCGATGGGCGTCGCGCGGCTGACAGGGGCGCACAAGCCCGATCCGGCGAAGCTGACCGAATATGAATGCGGTTTTCCCGCTTTTGAAGATGCGCGCAGCCAGTTCGACGTGCGTTTCTACCTCGTCGCCATCCTTTTCATCATCTTCGACCTCGAAGCGGCCTTCCTCTTTCCTTGGGCAGTCAGCCTCGAGGAAATCGGCTGGGCCGGCTGGGCCACGATGATGATCTTCCTCGCCGAACTCACGCTCGGCCTTGTGTACGCGTGGAAAAAAGGCGCGTTGGATTGGGAATGAGCACTTCCAGCATCATCATGCCCGGCCAGATGCCGGTCGCCCCGGGAACGAACCCCGATCAGGGATTTTTCGACGACCTCAACAGCGAAGTCGGCGACAAGGGTTTTCTCGTCACCTCGACCGAGGATCTGTTCAACTGGGCACGCACCGGTTCTTTGTGGTGGATGACCTTCGGTCTCGCGTGCTGCGCGGTCGAGATGATTCACGTCAACATGCCGCGTTATGACATGGAGCGCTTCGGCGCCGCACCGCGCGCATCGCCGCGCCAGTCGGACGTGATGATCGTCGCGGGCACGCTCTGCAACAAGATGGCGCCTGCGCTGCGCCGGGTTTACGACCAGATGTCGAACCCGAAATATGTCATCTCGATGGGCAGCTGCGCCAATGGCGGCGGCTATTATCACTACAGCTATTCGGTGGTGCGCGGCTGCGACCGCATCGTGCCCGTCGACATCTATGTCCCCGGCTGTCCGCCGACCGCCGAAGCCTTGCTCTATGGCGTGATGCAGCTGCAGCGGAAGATCCGCCGCACCGGGACGATCGAACGCTGATGGCCAGCCCCGCTCCCCTGGTCGCGCCCCGCGAGGGCATTGCTGCTGCGCTCGAGAAGCTGCTCGGCGACGACCTGATCGTCCATGTCTTCGCCGTCGGCGAGGATAGCATCACTGTGCGCCGCGAAGCCGTCGCGGGCGTGATGGTCCTGTTGCGAGACCAGCTCGAATATCAGTCGTTGATGGAAATCGCCGGGATCGACTATCCCGACCGCGCCGAGCGGTTCGAAGTGGTCTATCACCTGCTCAGCGTCACCAAGAACCATCGGCTGCGCGTCCGCGTCTGTACAGACGAGGCGACGCCGGTGCCGAGCATTGTTCCGGTCTGGCCGGTCGCTGGCTGGCTCGAACGCGAAGTGTTCGACATGTATGGCGTGTTGTTCGCAGGCAATCCCGACCTGCGCCGCATCCTGACCGACTATGGTTTTCAGGGGCATCCGCAGCGCAAAGACTTCCCGCTGACTGGCTATATCGAGCTGCGTTATTCGGAAGAGGACAAGCGCGTCGTGTACGAGCCGGTGAAACTCGCGCAGGATTTCCGCAACTTCGACTTCCTCAGCCCATGGGAAGGCGCCGATTATGTGCTGCCGGGCGACGAGAAGGCGGGCGGGACGGGCGAAGCGCCGGGCAAGGGCGCGCCGTCGCCGATGACCGCGCAACAGGTGAAGGTCGCCGACGACAAGGCCGAAAAGAAGGCTCCGCCGCCGACGCCCAAGACCACCGACAAGCCCGAGCAGACCGGCGCGGGTGCGAAGGCGAATATCAAGGCGGCGAAGACCAGCCGCGATGGCGCGAAGGCAACCTCGGCCGCCAAGGCGAAGACGCCGGCGACGAAGAAGGCGGAAAAGGCCCCCACCAAGCCGAAGGCTCCCGCCAAACCGCGCAAGCCCAAGGCCGGAGGTGACGCATGACCGACTCTCCTTATGTGAAGCACCACGGCAGCGACATGTTCGAAGGCTATCCGGTCGACACCGCCGATACCGCGGGTGACCAGGCCGTTACCAATTACACGATCAACTTCGGCCCGCAGCACCCTGCGGCGCACGGCGTGCTGCGCATGGTGATGGAGCTCGACGGGGAGATTATCGAGCGTGTCGATCCGCACGTCGGGCTGCTCCACCGCGGCACCGAAAAGCTGATCGAGTACAAGACCTATTTGCAGGCGCTGCCCTATTTCGACCGGCTCGACTATTGTTCGCCGCTCGGCATGGAGCATTCATATGTGCTCGCGATCGAGAAGCTGCTCGACCTCGAAGTGCCCGAGCGCGCGCAATATCTGCGCACCTTGTTCGCCGAGCTGACGCGCATCTGCAACCATATGCTCAATATCGGGTCGCACGTCATGGACGTCGGCGCGATGACGCCGAACCTTTGGGTGTTCGAGCTCCGCGAGGATTGCCTGAACTTCTTCGAGCGTGCTTCGGGCGCGCGCATGCACTCGGCCTATTTCCGTCCGGGCGGCGTCCATCAGGACGTGCCCGAGCGGCTGCTCTACGACATCGGCGAATGGTGCGAAAAGCGCCTGCCGAAGCTGTTCGGCGACGCGATGAGCCTCGTCATCGACAACCGTATCTTCAAGCAGCGAAACGTCGACATCGCGACGGTGAGCAAGGAAGACGCGCTGGCATGGGGCTTCTCGGGCCCGATGATCCGCGGCAGCGGCATCGCATGGGATTTGCGCAAGTCGCAGCCTTACGACGCCTATGCCAAGATGGAGTTCGACATTCCTGTCGGCACGCGCGGCGACTGCTACGACCGGTTCATGGTCCGCGTGCAGGAAGTCTATCAGTCGGCGCGCATCATCCTCCAGTGCCTGCGTGACATGCCGACCGGCCCGATCGCTAGCCTCGACCGCAAGGTCGTACCGCCGAAGCGCGGCGAGATGAAGCAGTCGATGGAATCGCTGATCCATCACTTCAAGCTTTATACCGAGGGTTTCCACGTCCCCGCGGGCGAAGCCTATGTCGCGACCGAAAGCCCCAAGGGCGAATTCGGCGTCTATCTGGTCAGCGACGGCACCAACAAGCCGTATCGCTGCAAGATCCGCCCGACGGCGTTTTCGCACCTGCAGGCGATGGACATGATGTCGAAGGGCCATATGCTCGCCGACACCACCGCGATCATCGGCGCGATCGACGTCGTGTTCGGGGAGTGCGACCGGTGAGGTTGTTCTGTTCTCTCACTTGTGCCGTGGCCATGGCGTCTACGGCATCGGCGCAAGAAGGGGCGCTCGCTGCTGCTCGGTTTCCTGCTGCTTTATCAGCCAAAACAACGACATCGTTGTTGGGCATATTCACTACTGACGCGGATTTCTTCGAACACGGCGAAACTTGGCAAGATGTACGAACCGTTCCTGCCGTTCAGGTGCATGAGCGAGGCATTCGAGAATGCACGTTCATTAAAACGACTGTGGCGCCCGATGAATATGTATCCAAGTCTCTATTTAAATGTTCGAAAAATGGCAATTCTCCGTATTTCGTCAGAGTTGAAGAATACGAGGGTAAAATTTTTCGGGTGGTTGGCTCCTACTCGGAGCGTCCGCCGATGAAGCCCATATTGGTACCCCCTCCCGTATACGTACCTCCTCCGCCCGAAGTGAAATGACTTATGGCTGACGCACCCCAAATTCCCGATGAAGCCGAAACCCGCGCGCGCTGGGGCGCGTTTGCGTGGACGGCCGAAAATGCCGAGAAGGCGAAGCAGGTCATCGCGCGCTATCCCGCGGGGCGCCAGCGTTCGGCGGTGATGCCGCTGCTCGACCTTGCGCAGCGCCAGGTCGGCGCCGAGACGCAGACGCAGGGCTGGCTGCCCGTGCCGGTGATCGAATATGTCGCCGCCGCGCTCGATATGCCTTTCATCCGTGCCTATGAGGTCGCGACCTTCTACACGATGTACAATCTCGTCCCCGTCGGCCGTTATCATGTGCAGGTCTGCGGCACGACGCCGTGCCTGCTGCGCGGGTCGGACGATGTGATGGCGGCGTGCAAGAACCGCGGCATGACCAAGGGCAAGACCACCCCCGACGGGCTGTTCACGCTGACCGAGGTCGAGTGCATGGGCACCTGCACCAATGCGCCGATGGTCCAGATCAACGACGATAATTACGAAGACCTCGACTACGACAGCATGACGCGCATCCTCGACGCGCTCGCCGCCGGTGACACGCCGAAGGCGGGGACGCAGGTCGCGGGGCGACATACGAGCGAACCCGAAGGCGGGCCGACGACGCTGAAAGAAATGGTGTCGTCGAACCATGATTACCGGAAGGCCTGGTGATGGACTTGCAAAAAATCCTTCACCTGATCGTCCTGATCGTCTTCGTGATGATCGCTTTCGTCGCGATCGCCTTTGTCATGAAGGTCGCGTTCAGCGTCCTGCACCTGGCGCTGGTCGTCGCGATCATCCTCGCGCTCTATTTCGGCGCCGAGACCCTGTTCGGAAAGGGGCGCCGCTGATGCTCGCCGACAAGGATCGCATTTTCACCAATCTCTACGGTTTCCAGCCGTGGAACCTCAAATCCGCGCAGGCGCGCGGCGATTGGGACAAGACCAAGGATTTGATGAGCCGCGGCCAGGACGCGATCATCGAGGACATCAAGGCGTCGGGCCTGCGCGGCCGCGGCGGTGCGGGCTTCCCGACGGGCCTCAAATGGTCGTTCATGCCGAAGGAGCCGCGCGCCGACCGCCCGAGCTTCCTCGTCATCAACGCCGACGAATCCGAACCCGGGTCGTGCAAGGACCGCGAAATTATCCGCCACGATCCGCACAAGCTGATCGAAGGCGCGCTGATCGCAGGCTATGCGATGCGCGCGCGTGCGGCGTACATCTATATTCGCGGCGAGTTCATCCGCGAGGCCGAAACGCTCTTCGCCGCGGTGCAGGAGGCGTATGACGCCGGCCTGCTCGGCAAGAACGCCGCCAAGTCGGGCTATGATTTCGACGTGTTCGTCCACCGCGGCGCCGGCGCGTATATCTGCGGCGAAGAAACCGCGATGATCGAAAGCCTCGAGGGCAAGAAGGGCCAGCCGCGCCTCAAGCCGCCGTTCCCGGCGGGTGCGGGCCTCTATGGCTGCCCGACGACGGTGAACAATGTCGAGAGCATCGCGGTCGTCCCGACGATCCTGCGGCGCGGCGCGACCTGGTTCTCCTCCTTCGGGCGCGAGAACAACAAGGGCACGAAGCTCTTCCAGATCAGCGGCCATGTGAACAAGCCGTGCGTCGTCGAGGAAGAGATGGGCATCACCTTCCGCGAACTGATCGACACGCATTGCGGCGGCATTCGCGGCGGTTGGGACAATCTGCTCGCGGTGATCCCCGGCGGCTCGTCGGTTCCGCTCGTCCCCGCAGCCGAGATCATGGACGCGCCGATGGACTTCGACGGGCTGAAAGCGGTCGGATCGGGCCTCGGCACGGCGGCCGCGATCGTGATGGACAAGTCGACCGACGTCGTTCAGGCGATCAGCCGCATCAGCTATTTCTACAAGCATGAAAGTTGCGGCCAGTGCACGCCGTGCCGCGAAGGCACCGGCTGGATGTGGCGCGTGATGGAGCGCCTCCGTACCGGCGACGCCGACATCAGCGAGATCGACACTTTGTTCGACGTCACCAAGCAGGTCGAAGGCCACACGATCTGCGCGTTGGGCGATGCCGCGGCGTGGCCGATCCAGGGCCTGATCAAGCATTTCCGCCCCGAAATCGAACGCCGCATCCGCGAGAATGGCGGCGCGCTGGAGGCAGCCGAATAATGCCTAAAGTTACCGTAGATGGTGTAGAACTCGACGTCCCGCAGGGCGCGACCGTTCTGCAGGCGTGCGAGATGGCGGGGAAGGAAATTCCGCGCTTTTGTTACCATGAGCGCCTGTCGATCGCCGGCAATTGCCGCATGTGCCTTGTCGAAGTGTCGCCGGGTCCGCCGAAGCCGCAGGCGTCGTGCGCGCTGCCGACCGCCGAAGGGCAGGTGATCAAGACCGACAGCCCGATGGTGAAGAAGGCGCGTGAAGGGGTGATGGAGTTCCTGCTCATCAACCACCCGCTTGATTGCCCGATCTGCGATCAGGGCGGCGAATGCGACCTGCAGGACCAGTCGGTTGCCTATGGCCGCGGCGCGACGCGCTATGACGAGAACAAGCGGGCGGTCACCGAGAAATATATGGGTCCGATCGTCAAGACGGTGATGACCCGCTGCATCCAGTGCACGCGCTGCGTCCGCTTTGCGGAGGAAGTTGCGGGCGTGGAGGATGTCGGCGCGATCTATCGCGGCGAGAATATGCAGATCACGTCGTACCTCGAACGCGCGGTCGGCAGCGAATTGTCGGGCAATATCGTCGATCTCTGCCCGGTCGGCGCGTTGACCAGCAAACCCTATGCGTTCGAAGCGCGTCCGTGGGAGCTCACCAAGACGCTCGGCATCGACATGATGGACGCGGTCGGCACCAATGTCCGCATCGACGCGCGGGGCCGTCAGGTCCTGCGCGTGCTGCCGCGGGTCAACGACGACGTGAACGAGGAATGGGCGAACGACAAGACGCGCCACCATGTCGACGGCCTGACCCGTCGTCGCCTCGACCAGCCTTATGTTCGCGTGAACGGTGCGCTCCAGCCCGCGAGCTGGGCCGAGGCCTTTGCCGCGATCAAGGCGGTGAACGCCGGTTCGTCGGTCGCCGCGATCGCGGGCGATCTTGCCGATTGCGAGACGATGTTTGCGGCGAAGTCGCTCGTGACCGCGCTCGGCGGCACCCTGCTCGAAGGGCGCCAGACGGGGCTCGACTATGACGTCACCAGCCTGTCGGCGGTCAATTTCAACACCGGCATCGCCGAGGCCGAAAATGCCGATGTGATCCTGCTCGTCGGCACCAACCTTCGCTGGGAAGCGCCGCTGATCAACACGCGCATCCGCAAGGCGGTGTGGAAGAAGGGCGCGAAGGTTTTCGCCATCGGCCCCGAAACCGACCTTACCTACAAGACCGAGTGGCTTGGCGACGATGCTTCGCTGGTTGCGAAGCTGCCGAAGCATGTGACCGACGCGCTGAAGGGCGCTGAGCGGCCGATGCTGATCTTCGGCGGCGGCGCGCTGTCGGTTCCCGGCGTCCACGGCGCGGGCCTCGCGCTCGCCAAGGCGGTCGACGCGGTCAAGGATGGCTGGAACGGCTACAACGTCGTCCATTTCTCCGCCGCGCGCATGGGCTCGCTGATGCTCGGCTACGGCCTGCCCGGCGGGATCAAGGATGTAATCGCGGCGAAGCCGAAGCTTGCCTTCTTCCTCGGCGCCGACGAGGTCGATTTTGCGGCGCTGCCCGACACGTTCAAGGTCTATGTCGGCCATCACGGCGACAAGGGTGCGCATGCGGCCGACGTCATCCTGCCCGCCGCGGCATGGACCGAAAAGGACTTCATCACGGTCAACACCGAGGGCCGCGTCCAGCGCAGCGACAAGGCGGTGTTCGCTCCCGGCGACGCACGCGAGGACTGGAGCATTTTCCGTGCTTTGGCCGATGCGCTTGGCGTGTCGGTCGGCTTCAACAGCTTTGCCGAATGCCGCGCCGCGATGATCGCTGCCGTGCCCGCGCTGGGCGTCGAAGGCATCGCCGACTATGGCTGGACGGTACCCAAGCTGCCCGTCAAGCCCGAGGCGCGCGCGATCCCGTCGCCGATCAAGGATTTCTACCTCACCAACGCCATCTGCCGCGCGTCGCCGACGATGCAGCGCTGCTCGGAAGAGCTGGTCCATGGCGCAGACTTTGCGGAGGCCGCGGAATGACCCCGGTGCATGCGATCGCCAGCGTGCTGCTGGTCGGGATGGGCTATTCGGTGTGGCGCGGGTTCAACCCCAAAGGCAAGTCGGAAAAGCCCGGGCCGCATAACGGCTGGCGCAACCAGGAACATGCCGCACGCTCGACGGCAAAAGCAGTCGTGCCCGACGGCTGGACGGTTCCGCCCCATCAGTCGGATAGCGCCGAGAGTGGAGGGGACGGCAAATGACCGAGACCTTCATCTCGTGGGGCATGGACGCCGACTGGGCGTGGGGCGTCGCGACGATTTGCGGTATCCTGCTCATCGCGCTGCCGCTGATGCTCAGCGTTGCGATGATCATCTATGCCGACCGCAAGATCTGGGCGGCGATCGCGCTGCGCCGCGGCCCGAACGTCGTCGGCCCCTTCGGCCTGCTCCAGTCGTTCGCCGACGGTTTGAAAGTCTTCCTTCAGGAAACGATCATCCCGACTTCGGCCAACCGCGGGCTGTTCCTGATCGCGCCGATCATCACCTTCACCGTGGCGCTGCTCGCGTGGGCGGTGATCCCGTTCAATTCGGGCGCGGTGCTCGCCGACATCAACGTCGGTCTGCTCTACATCCTCGCGATCTCGTCGCTCGGCGTTTATGGCGTGATCCTGTCGGGCTGGGCGTCGAACTCGAAATATCCCTTCTTTTCGGCGATGCGCGCTTCGGCGCAGATGATCAGCTATGAAGTCTCGATCGGGTTCATCCTGATCGGCGTCGTACTCTTTGCCGACAGCTTCAACATGAACGAGATCGTCAAGGCGCAGCAGGGCCACGGGCTCGGCTTCGTCAACGCCTTCGGCTTCAACTTGCTGCTCTTCCCGCTCGCGGTGATGTTCCTGATCTCGGCGCTTGCCGAAACCGCGCGCGCGCCGTTCGACCTCACCGAGGCCGAAAGCGAGCTCGTCGCAGGCTATCAGACCGAATATTCGTCGATGAGCTTCGCGCTCTTCTGGCTCGGCGAATATGCCAACGTCCTCCTGATGTGCACGCTCAACGCGGTGCTCTTCTGGGGCGGCTGGCTGCCCCCGGTCGACTGGGCCCCGCTCTACGCCGTCCCCGGCATCATCTGGCTGTTCGCGAAGATCCTGTTCTTCTTCTTCGTCTTCAGCTGGGTCAAGGCGACCGTCCCGCGCTACCGCTATGACCAGCTGATGCGGCTGGGCTGGAAAATCTTCCTGCCGATTTCGCTTCTCTGGATCTTCCTGATCTCCGGCTATCTGATGCTGACGAGGTACGGGGCATGAGTTTGCTCATTGCTCTTTTGGCTTCGGCCGCCTTGCCCGATGTCGCGGGGTCTTATGACTGCCAGTTGCAAGATCGCGGCTCGGTTCATGCGTTGCGTCTCCGGATTGAAAACGCCGGTGATACGCAATTCTGGACGATCACTTCGCCTGCTGAATCGAGCTTGACCGCCAAGAGGCAGAAGGCTCGCTATAACTGGATGAATGGCGACGGAACGGTAACGCCGCGTGTTTTGATCAAGACGAAGCGTGGTGAGCTGAATTTCGAGTTTTCCCGGAAAGAATCGGCGTTGGCCATGGACGTTTTCGATCATCGCGTCTTCGCGATCGTCCCGGGAGGGCCGACGGAAGAGGAGCATACAGGCTTCGGCTCCGGGCTCTGCAGCGCCATTGTCGACAGCAAGTCCCAAGCAGGTAAATTATGAGCACGATCGCCCATCTCGTCAAAAGCTTCACGCTGTGGGAATTTGTGAAGGCGCATGCCCTCACGCTGAAATATTTCTTCAAGCCGAAGGCGACGATCAACTATCCGTTCGAGAAGAACCCGCTGTCGCCGCGCTTCCGCGGTGAGCATGCGCTGCGTCGTTATCCGAACGGCGAGGAACGCTGCATCGCGTGCAAGCTCTGCGAAGCGGTGTGTCCGGCGCAGGCGATCACGATCGAGGCCGAGCCGCGCGAAGACGGCAGCCGCCGCACAACGCGCTACGACATCGACATGACCAAGTGCATCTATTGCGGCTTCTGTCAGGAAGCGTGCCCGGTCGATGCGGTGGTCGAGGGGCCGAACTTCGAATTCGCGACCGAAACGCGCGAGGAACTGCTGTATGACAAGGCCAAGCTGCTCGCCAATGGCGACAAATGGGAACGCGCGATCGCGGCGAATCTTGCCGCCGACGCGCCCTATCGATAAGGGCGCGCGCACATGATCCAGCTCATTGCCTTTTACCTGTTCGCGACCATCGTCATCGCCTCTGCGGCGATGGTGATTTTCGCGCGCAACCCCGTCCACAGCGTCATGTGGCTCATCCTCGCCTTCTTCAACGCAGCGGGCCTGATGCTGCTCGCGGGCGCCGAATTCATCGCGATGCTGCTCGTCATCGTCTATGTCGGCGCGGTCGCGGTGCTGTTCCTGTTCGTCGTCATGATGCTCGACATCGATTTCGCCGAACTGCGCGCCGGTTTCGTGCGCTACCTGCCGCTCGGCGCACTCGTTGCGATCATCCTTGCCGCCGAGCTCATCTTTGCGGTCGGCGCATGGAGCGCGGGCGGAGTCGACCTCGCAGCGCGCGCCGCGCCGGCGGTGACCGACAAGAGCAATATCCAGCAGATCGGCGAACTGCTCTACACGAAGTATATCTTCCTGTTCGAGGCGGCGGGCATCGTCCTCCTCGTCGCGATGATCGGCGCGATCGTGCTGACGCATCGCCAGCGTGGCGGCGTGCGTACCCAGAATATTTCGGCACAGAACCGGCGCCGTCCCGAGGACGCAACGCGCCTCGTCGATCCGGGCGTCGGGCAGGGGATGGAACTGTGATTTCGGTCGGCCATTATCTCGCCGTTTCGGCGGTGCTGTTCACGCTCGGCGTGCTTGGCATCTTCATCAACCGCAAGAATATCATCGTCATCCTGATGGCGATCGAGCTCATCCTGCTCGCGGTGAATATCAATCTCGTCGCGTTCAGCGCGGCGCTGAACGACCTCGTCGGGCAAGTCTTCTCGATGTTCGTGCTGACCGTCGCCGCGGGTGAAGCCGCGATCGGTCTGGCCATTCTCGTTATCTATTTCCGCGGCCGCGGCACCATTGCCGTCGACGATGCCAACCGGATGAAGGGGTAAGCCGGTGATCCAGGCGATCGTTTTCCTGCCGCTCTTGGCGGCGCTTGTTGCAGGGCTTGGCCAGCGCGCCATCGGCCCCTTCGCATCGAAGCTGGTTACCACCGGCGCGCTGTTCACCAGCTGCGCGCTGAGCTGGCCGATCTTCCTGTCGTTCGTGTTCGGCACGGGGCAGGCCGAAGTCGTGACCGTGCTGCACTGGGTCAGTTCGGGCGCGCTCCAGTTCAACTGGGAGCTGCGCGTCGATACGCTGACCGCGGTGATGCTCGTCGTGATCACGACGGTGTCGGCGCTCGTCCACCTGTATAGCTGGAGCTATATGGAGGAAGACCCGGACCAGCCGCGCTTCTTCGCTTATCTCTCGCTCTTCACCTTCGCGATGCTGATGCTCGTGACCGCGAACAATCTGGTCCAGATGTTCTTCGGCTGGGAAGGCGTCGGCCTGGCGTCGTACCTGCTGATCGGTTTCTGGTACAAGAAGCCGAGCGCCAATGCCGCGGCGATCAAGGCGTTCGTCGTCAACCGCGTCGGAGACCTTGGCTTCATGCTCGGCATCTTCGGCACCTTCCTGGTGTTCGGCACCGTTTCAATCCCCGAGATCCTTGCGGCCGCGCCGGGCATGGCGGGCAGCAGCATCACCTTCATGGGCATGCGTCTCGACACGATGACGATCCTCTGCCTGCTGCTGTTCATCGGCGCGATGGGCAAGTCGGCACAGCTCGGCCTGCACACCTGGCTTCCCGACGCGATGGAAGGTCCGACCCCGGTGTCGGCGCTGATCCACGCCGCGACGATGGTCACCGCGGGCGTCTTCATGGTGTGCCGTCTGTCGCCGATGTTCGAAACCGCGCCGATCGCGCTCGGGGTCGTCACCTTCGTCGGCGCCGCGACCTGCTTCTTTGCCGCGACGGTCGGCACGACGCAGTGGGACATCAAGCGCGTCATCGCCTATTCGACCTGTTCGCAGCTCGGCTACATGTTCTTTGCGGCGGGCGTCGGCGCCTATGGCGCGGCGATGTTCCACCTGTTCACGCACGCCTTCTTCAAGGCGCTCTTGTTCCTTGGTGCCGGTTCGGTGATCCACTCGATGCACCACGAGCAGGACATGCGCTATTATGGCGGCCTCAGAAAGCATATCCCGATCACCTTCTGGGCGATGATGATGGGCACGCTGGCGATCACCGGCGTCGGGATCGCGGGCGTCGCGGGCTTTGCCGGCTTCCACTCGAAGGACGGCATCCTCGAGGCGGCCTTCGCTGCGGGCGGCGGCGGTCAGATCGCCTTCTGGGTCGGCATCTTTGCCGCGTTGCTGACAAGCTTCTATTCGTGGCGCCTCGTCTTCCTGACCTTCTACGGCAAGCCGCGCTGGGAACAGAGCGAGCATATCCAGCACGCGGTGCACGACGATCACGGTCATGGCCATGACGATCATGCGCATGCGGCGCACGACGATCATCATCACCATGACGCGAACAGCGACGGGACGGCGGGCTATCACCCGCACGAAAGTCCGTGGCCGATGCTGGTGCCGCTGGTCGTGCTGTCGATCGGGGCGATTTTCGCGGGCTTCGTCTTTGCGCACCCGTTCATCTACCCCGAGGAAGGCATGGCGTTCTGGAAGGGGAGCATCGCGTTCGACGAGCATCTGATGCACGCCGCGCACGAAGTACCGACCTGGGTGAAGTGGACGCCGTTCACGGTGATGGCGATCGGCCTGTTGCTCGCGTGGAACAGCTATATCCGCAACACCAGCCTGCCGGGGCGCTTCGTGGCGCAGTTCAAGCTACTCCACCAGTTCCTGTACAATAAATGGTATTTCGACGAGCTTTATAACGTCCTCTTCGTGAAGCCCGCCTTCTGGCTCGGTCGCTTCTTCTGGAAGAAGGGTGACGAAGGGACCATCGACCGCTTCGGCCCCGATGGCGCCGCGGCGCTCGTCGCTGGGGGGACCCGTCTCGCGGTCCGACTGCAATCGGGTTATGTTTATGGATATGCGTTTGTGATGCTGCTCGGTCTTGTCGGCCTCGCCAGCTGGGCCATGGTGAATTTCCTGTGAGCGGCGGCGTCGGTCTTCTCTCGCTGATGCTGGCGATCCCCGCGGTCGCCGCCATCGTCTGCCTGTTCGTCGGCGACCGAAACGCCCGGCTGGTCGCGCTCGCCGCGACGCTGGTCGACTTCGCGTTCGGCTGTGTGCTGTGGGCCCGCTTCGACATCGGCGGCGCGCAGTGGCAGTTCGTCGAACGCGCCGACCTGTTCGGCCGTTTCCAATGGGCGCTCGGCATCGACGGCATGGCGCTGATGCTCATCATGCTCAGCGTCTTCCTCATGCCGCTCTGCATCCTCGCGAGCTGGGACGCGATCAAGAGTCGCGTCGGGCTCTACATGGCGATGTTCCTGATCATGGAAGTCGTCATGATCGGCGTGTTCATGGCGCAGGACCTGCTGCTCTTTTACATCTTCTTCGAAGCCGGCCTGATCCCGATGTATTTCATCATCGGCATCTGGGGCGGTGCGAACCGCAAATATGCGGCGTTCAAATTCTTCCTCTACACGTTGCTCGGTTCGGTGCTGATGCTGATCGCGATGATCGCGATGATCGCCGAAGCCGGTACGACCGACATCCCGACGCTGCTGAACTATAATTTCCCGCCGGCGATGCAGACCTGGCTGTGGCTTGCCTTCTTCGCCAGCCTTGCGGTCAAGATGCCGATGTGGCCCGTCCACACCTGGCTTCCCGACGCGCACGTGCAGGCGCCGACGGCAGGTTCGATGATCCTGGCGGGCGTGCTGCTGAAGCTCGGCGCCTATGGTTTCATCCGCTTCATGATGCCGATGTTCCCCGACGCGTCGGCGCAGCTGATGTGGATCGTCTTCGGCCTGTCGATGATCGCGGTCGTCTACACCAGCCTCATCGCGCTGGTGCAGAGCGACATGAAGAAGCTGATCGCCTATTCGTCGGTCGCGCACATGGCGATCGTCACCGCGGGCCTGTTCGCGTTCAACCAGCAGGGCATCGAGGGCGCGCTGATCATCATGCTCAGCCATGGTGTCGTCTCCGCCGCGCTCTTCTTCTGCGTCGGCGTGATCTATGACCGGCTCCACACGCGCGAGATCGACCGTTACGGCGGGCTCGCGGTGAACATGCCGGCCTATGCGATCTTCTTCATGCTGTTCACCATGGCGTCGATCGGCCTGCCGGGCACCAGCGGCTTCGTCGGCGAGTTCCTGAGCCTCGCCGGTATTTACGAAGCCTCGAGCTGGGTTGCTTTCGTGTGCACGACCGGGATCATTCTCGGCGCCGCATACATGCTTTATCTCTACCGCCGCGTCGTGTTCGGCGAACTGACCAAGGACGATGTGAAGGCGATGCCTGACCTCAACGCACGCGAATGGGCGATCCTCGCGCCGCTGGCTGCCGTGGCGCTGTGGATGGGCGTCTATCCCGAAAGCTTCCTCGCGCCGATGCGCGGTGACGTGACCACGGTGGTCGCGCGCCTTGCCCCGGCCAAGCCCGCGGGCGACGCGCATCTTGCCGCAGGCAAGCCGAAGCCCGCCAAGGCCCATGGTGAAGCCGCCCACGGCTCCGCCCATGCGGGAGGCGCCCAATGACCGCCGATCTCGCGCTCATCTGGCCCGAACTGATCCTGACGATCGGCGGGCTGATCACCCTGATGCTGGGCACCTTCCTTGGCGATCGCCAGGTCGGCATCTACCAGCTCAGCGCGCTGCTCACGCTCGCCGCTGCGGCGGCTGCCGTCGTGGCGCTGTTCGGCGTCAACGCGACGGTCTTTTCGGGCACGCTTTCGGTCGACAGTTTCGGCGGTTTCGCCAAGCTGCTGATCTATGCCGCCAGCTTCGTAAGCATCCTCGTCGCCCCGCGCTTTTTTACTGGCGGGATGCGCGCCGAATATCCGACGCTGATCCTGTTCGCGGCGCTCGGCATGGGGATCATGGCCTCGTCGCGCGACCTGATGACGCTCTACGTCGGGCTCGAGCTCAACAGCCTTGCCGCCTATGTGCTCGCGAGCTTCATGCGCACTGACGACCGGTCGAGCGAAGCGGGCCTCAAATATTTCGTCCTCGGCGCGCTGGCGTCGGGCATGCTGCTTTATGGTATTTCGCTGCTTTACGGCTTCACTGGCACGACCGATTTCGCGGGCATCGCGAAAGTGCTCGGCGGCGATCTCAATATCGGGCTGATCTTCGGCATCGTGTTCGTACTTGCGGGCCTTGGCTTCAAGATCAGCGCCGTGCCGTTCCACATGTGGACCCCCGACGTCTATGAGGGCGCGCCCACGCCGGTGACGACCTTCTTCGCCAGCGCGCCCAAGGTGGCGGCGATGGCGCTGATGACGCGCGTCGTGATCGACGCGATGGGCCCCGCGGTCGGCGCTTGGCAACAGATCATCATCTTCCTCGCGCTCGCGTCGATCATCCTCGGCGCGGTCGGTGCGGTCGGGCAGAAGAATATCAAGCGCCTGCTGGCCTATTCGTCGATCAACAACGTCGGCTTCATGCTGATCGGCCTTGCTGCGGGCACGCAGGCGGGGGTCGAGGGCCTACTGACCTATCTGCTCGTCTATATGGTGACGACGATCGGCGCGTTCCTGATCGTGCTGCAGTTGCGCGATCCGTACGGCAATCAGGTCGAAAGCATTCCGGCGCTCGCGGGCCTGTCGCAATATCGCCCGGGCCTCGCCGCCGCGATGTCGGTATTCTTGCTCAGCCTTGCCGGCATTCCGCCGCTGTTCGGCTTCTGGCCGAAATATCTGGTGTTCGAAGCGGCGGTGAATGCGAACCTCGTGCCGCTCGCGGTGGCGGGTATCGTCGCCTCGGTGATCGGCGCCTTCTATTATATCGCCATCATCAAGACGATGTATTTCGACGACAAGCTCGACGTCGAAGTGGTCGACGGCGGCAATATCGTCGAAGGTTCGATCGTCACGGTCAGCGCGTTGTGGCTCTCGGTCATCGGCTATCTGTTCATTCCCGTGCTGGCGGCGATGTCGGCGAACGCCGCGTCGGTGCTCTTCTGATCCCGCCGATCGAGCGGACGCAGCAGACCGGTTCGACCAACGCCGACCTGCTGGCACGGCTGGCAGGCGGCGAGCATATCGGCGAGGGGCATTGGCTCGTCGCCGATCGGCAGACCGCCGGGCGCGGGCGTCTGGGCCGCGCATGGGGCGACGGGCAGGGCAATTTCATGGGCTCGACCGTCGTCCACCTGACGGTCGGCGATCCGTCGGCGGCGACGCTTGCACTGGTTGCCGGCGTCGCACTGGCGAAGACGGTGGCCGCGCTCGCCCCAGGGCTCGACGCGCAGCTCAAATGGCCCAACGACCTGCTGGTGGACGGAGCGAAATGCGCCGGCATATTGATGGAGCGTACCGGTAATTCGGTGGTCATCGGCATCGGCGTCAATCTGGTCGTCGCGCCCGAACTGCCCGACCGCGTGACTGCGACGCTTGCGGGCAAGGGCGTCGACATCGACCGCGACTATTTTTCCGAGGTGCTGGCGATCGCGATGGTCGACGCGCTGTGGACCTGGCGACAGGAAGGCATCGGCAGCATCATCCGCGCGTGGGTGCCGCAGGCGCATCCCGTGGGGACGCCGCTCCGCGTTTCCGAGCAGGAGATCGACGGCTTTTTCGACGGCCTCGCCGACGATGGCGCGCTGCGCTTGCGCCTGAGCGGCGGCGAGACCATGGTGATCCATGCGGGAGACGTCGAGTTACGGCGCCCCGTGGAGGGGAGTTGAAAATGCTGCTCGCGATCGATGTCGGCAACACCAATGCCAAATTCGCGCTGTTTCGCGGCACCGAGCTGCTGGCGCGCTGGCGCATTGCGACCGACGACCGGCGGACCGCCGACGAATATATGGTCTGGCTCGACCAGTTGATGCGGATCGAAGGGCATGACCGTGCCGATGTCGAGGCGGTCATCATCTCGACCGTCGTGCCGCGCGCGCTTCACAATCTCCAGCTGCTCGCGCATAAATATTTCGGCGTCGACGCGCTCGTTGCCGGGCGCGAACCGGTGACTTGGGGCATCGCGCTCAAGGTCGACGAACCGCAGTCGGTCGGCGCTGATCGTGCGGTCAACGCGATTTCGGCGCAGGCGGTCGAGCCCGGCAAGGACAAGCTCGTCATCAGCTTCGGCACCGCGACGACGCTCGACCATATCGGCGCGGACGGTGCCTATCTCGGCGGTATCATCGCGCCGGGCGTCAACCTGTCGCTCGAGGCGCTCGTGGCCGCAGCCGCGAAGCTTCCGCGCATCGCGATCGAAGCGCCGGCAACGGGCAGCGTTATCGGGCGTACCACCGAAAGCCAGATGCTGATCGGCGTCTATTGGGGCTATGTGTCGATGATGGAGGGCTTGATCGCGCGCATGAAGGCCGAAATCGGCAAACCGCTTACCGTGATCGCGACCGGCGGGCTTGCGACTCTGTTCCAGGAACAGGGCCAGCTGTTCGACCGCATCGAGCCCGATTTGACGCTGAACGGCCTGATGTATCTTTATAACCAACGGAACAAAGACATATGACGACTCCGGGCAAGGAGCTGCTTTTCCTCGCACTCGGCGGATCGGGTGAGATCGGCATGAACGCCAATCTCTACGGCTGCGACGGCAAATGGATCATGGCCGACCTTGGCGTGACCTTTGGCAGCCATGATTACCCCGGCATCGACATCGTCATGCCCGACCTCGAATTCATCGAGGATCGCAAGAAGGACTTGCTCGGCATCGTGCTGACGCACGGGCACGAGGATCATATCGGCGCGATCCCCTATCTCGCCGCCGAACTCGGCGTGCCGCTTTATGCCAACCGCTTCACCGCGGGGCTGATCGCACACAAGCTGGCCGAAGAGGGGCTGGAAAAAGAGGTCGAGATCAAGGCCGTCGATATCGACGACAGCTTCCGGCTGGGGCCGTTCGGCATCCGCCTCGTTCCGCTCGCGCACTCGATCCTCGAAATGAGCGCGGTGGTGATCGACACGCCCTATGGTCGGGTCTTCCACACCGGCGACTGGAAACTCGACGAGGAACCGATCCTCGGGCAGCCCGCCACCGCGGCGGCGCTGACCGCGATTGGCAATGAGGGCATCGATGTGCTCGTCTGCGATTCGACCAATGCCTTCAACGTCGATGCGTCGGGGAGCGAAGGCGGCCTGCGTAAGGGGTTGGAGCAGGCGGTGGGTGCAGCAAAAGGCCGGGTCGTCGTCACGACCTTTGCTTCGAACGCGGCGCGTCTTGCGACATTGGGCGCGGTAGCCAAGGCGACGGGGCGCACCTTGTGCGTCGCAGGGCGTTCGCTCGACCGCATCCTCGGCGTGGCGCGTTCGGTCGGTTATCTCAAGGATTTCCCGCCGACGGTCGATTTCGACGAGGCGATGCGCCTGCCGCGCGACAAGGTGATGGTGATCGCGACGGGCGGGCAGGGCGAACCGCGTGCGGCGCTCGCGCGCATGGCGGCCGATATCCACCAGATCAAGCTCGAGCCGGGCGACACGGTCGTCTTCTCGTCGAAGCAGATTCCGGGCAACGAGGTCGCGATCGGGCGGATCATGAACCAGCTCGCGGCGAAGGACGTGTTGACCGTCACCGAAAAACAGGCGCATATCCATGTCAGCGGCCATCCGGGCCAGCCCGAACTCGCGGCGCTTTACGGCTGGCTACGGCCCAAGCTCGTCCTGCCGGTGCATGGCGAGATCCGCCACATGCACGAACAGGCGCGCTTCGCGCTCGAAAAGGGCGTGCCGGATGCGCTGGTGCAGGAAAATGGCGACCTTGTGCGGCTCGCGCCGGGACCCGCGAAGATCGTCGAGCGCGTTCGGGCGGGCCGGCTGATCCTCGACGGCGACGTCATCCTGCCCGCCGACGGCGAAACGATCAACGAACGGCGCAAGCTGTCGCTTAACGGCCATATCACCGTGGCGGTCATTTTCTCGGACAAGCGCTTCGTCGAAAGCGCGGTCAGCTATCGCGGCGTGCCCGTCGAGGACGAGCGCGCAGCCTTTATCGACGAAATGCGCGAAGCCGCCGAACAGGCCGCGACCGGCCCCGCGCGCGACGAGGAAAAATTGCGCGAGGCGATCCGCCTTGGCGTGCGGCGCGTCGCGACCGACTGGACGGGCAAGAAGCCCGTCGTCGACGTGATGCTCGTCGACATCTGAGCCGGAGGCAAACGCGATGAAATGGACTTCGGCGCTCGCCATCTACCTGCTCTTCTGGGCGTTCAGCGCCTTTTTCGTGCTGCCCTTCCACGGCCGCCGCGCGAGCGACGATGCGACGCCGCTCGTCCGCGGGCAGGAACCGGGCGCGCCTGCCACCTTTCGTCCGGGCCGCATCCTGCTCCAGATGACGATCGCCGCGACGATCGCCTTCGGGCTCTACTACACGGCCTATGTGAACGGCTGGGCCGATCCCGACGTGCTGACGGGGCGCGCCTGAGTTCCCCCCGGGTAAAGCCAATCGGCGGCGTCGATTTCGGCACAGAAAGCAGACTGTCAGCCGTCCTGGTGCTGCGAATTGGCCATAGTGTTGAAGCGCGCCTCGCCTATCTCTGAAGAATGGCTGGACGCGAAGCGGTAGACGAATGTCGCCACAACGGCTGTGCCAAGCAGGATCAGTCCCGGAACAATCATCCCCCCGGGCCAATCGACATCTCCCGAAAGAAATATCGCTGCGGCGATGCCGCAAATTGCGACGACGGCCGTGCCGCTGCGCGCTGGGCTCAAATCGCGATAAGCCTGCTTGTTGCCGGGGGCCGTGGCGCACCACGCGACAAATAATATCCACCATCCGATCTGGACGACGTTCGTCAGATCTCTCAGTTCTTCCGTCGGCGAGATGCGTGCCGCGACATATGAGGCGAGAAGCCAAGCGCCCGTAGCCATCAGGAAAAGGCTTTGCATGACCGGCCTCCAGAACTGTCTGGTAGCAAAATTGCGAATTGAGATATTCATTGGCATCCCCGCGAACTGGTCATCAAGGCAACCGCCCGGCGTCGGTTATCAACCGCTACCGCCGACCACGCTGTCGCCCGCAGGTCAGCCCCGCAGGCGGTCGATCGACTGCGCGAGCGCGACGTAGAGCTTGCCGATATCGGACGAAAGCAGGGTGACGCTGATCGCCGATCCGTCGCGTGCGCCGATCAGGAGACGCAGCATCGCTTCGAAATCGTGGATAAACTGGTTCACCGACGCGTGGAAGCCATTGTCGGCCTGATAGAGGCGCAGGATTTCCTTGGCCTCGCTATTTTCGATGAGCTTGACCGCGCGTCGGGCAAAGACGCCGCGGTCGCCTTTCAGATAAGCGTCCCACGCGGTGTCGCTGACTTCGGTCGACATGATCTTGGTGACGTCGATCGCGGTCGATTTGAGCGCTTCGGTGAGCAGGCCGACCTGTTTCGCGAGCGAATCGCGGTCCGACGCCGCGATCGCCTGTTCGGCTTCGCTGACGCGCTGTTCGACGCTCGCGCTGGTGTCCATGATCGTGATCAGCTGGCGCATCAGCCGGTCGGCAGCGCCGTTGGCGGCGGCAACCGCGCGCGCCGATGCCTCTTCGATCGCGGTCAGCTGCGCCATCACCTCATTCTTGAACGCGGCATCGATCGCGCCCGTAGCGGTCGCCTGCATCGCGTCGCGCGCGCCCGAAACCAGCTTGTCGAGCGTCAACCGCGCTTCGTCCGCCGCCGAATCGGCGGTGGCGCGAACCTCGCCGAGCGTCGCGATCATGCGCGCGCCGCCCTGTTTGGCAAATTCGTCGGCGCCGTCGCGCAGCTTGGCGAGCGCGGCCTCGGCATCGGCGAGCGAGCCGTTGATGCGGTCGACCAGTTGCTGCTGGCTCGCGGCATGGGTCGCCATCTGCGCTTCGTTCGTCTTGAGCGTCGCCTGGACGGCGTTGACATGCGACATCGTCGATTGCGCGACGAGTTCGGACGCCTCGAGCAAGGGGCGCAACTGCGCCAGCGCGGTTTGCGTCGTCTTGCCGTGCGAGGTGATGCGATCGAGCGCGTGCGGCAGGGTTTCGTCGAGTTCGCGGGTCACTGCATCGAGCGCGAGGAGTAGCGATTCGGCGTGGGTGATCAGCTGGTGCGCCGACGCGTTGCCGCTCTGCACTTCCTGCATGAAGGCACCGAGCTGGGACTTGGTGTCGTCGATCGCGCGGCCGATGACGCCGGTGCTTGCGCTGACGCTGACGTCGAGGACCTCGAGCTGCTGCCCGACCTCGGCGACATGCGCGGTGATGCGCGAGGCGAGGGCGTCGCTGGCATCGGCGTGCGCGACAAGCTGCGCACCCATCGCGTCGCCGGCATCGCGGGCGGCCGCGAGCTTCTGGTCCATCTGTGCGGCGGCGGCGTCGACGCCGTCGCGGAACGCCTGCCAGCTCTTGTCCATCTCGCCAGTCACGGTGGCAATGGTCGACGTCATGTCGTTATGCGCTGCCGCGGCGACCTCGGTCATCCGGGCCAGCGCCGCGCCGTGCGCGTCGGTGACCTGCGTCGACGCCGCGAGCAGGTCCGATTCGGTTTCCTTCGCCTGTCCTTGCAGCGCGACGATCGCCTCGAGGATAGTCGCGGTCGAGGCCTCGCCCGCCTGCGCGGTTTTCGCGGCTTCTTCGCCCAGCGCCGCGAGGCGCGCTTCGAGGTTGGCGCCCTGCTGGTGCGCGACGAGGCCCGCTTCGCGGAAATTCACCGCCAGCCGCTGCGCGACGTCGTCGATCCGCGGCAATCCGGCGAGCAGCCCATCCATCCGCTGCATCGCGACATCGCCCGACCGCGCGAGCTGGTCGTGCGCGTTGGCGATCACCGATGCGTTGCTCGCGAGCTTGTCGCTGCTTTCGTTAAGCCGCAGCACAGCGTCGAGGCCGAGCTGCTGCACGATCCTTGCCTGCTCGCCGAGCTGCTTCTGCGCATCGGCGAGATGGAGGCCGAGCGAGTGCATCGACTGGTTCAGCGCCAGATTTTCGGCGCGGAGCGCGCCGGTCACCCGCGCGAAACGGGCCTGTTCGGAGCGGCTCGATCGCAGCAGGCTCATCCAGAGCACCGCAAGCAACGTCAGCGGCATCGCGATCGTCGCGACCAGCGCCGGCCAGTCGGAAAGCGCAGGACTGCGGGCGAAACCCTCGGTCGCCACGGCCAGCGCGAAACCGGTCCAGCCGATCGCCAGCAGGATGAGCAGGGCAGGCGCGGCGCGATCGCGCCAGGCCGATGGCGGGGCCGCGTCGTCGTCCGGTTCGGCTTCGGCCAGCGAGGACATGTCGAGCCAATCCCGTTCGGCGGGGGCCTCCGTGTCCGGGGCACGCGCGGTTTCGGCCGCTGCGGTTTCGACCGTCGCGGCGCTGTCTGCTTCCGGGTTTGCCGCGGAATCCCGCCACAATCCGACGATTTTCTTTTCCCCCGTCATCCGGCCATCTTAGCATCAAATGACCGTCTTGAAACGGAAACTTAACCACGGGCGGGCAAAGCTGTGGAATGTCGTTCGATAGCGGCCCCCTTGACCGGTACCTCAGCTCGGCGATCGGAGACGATCAGGCCGTGGCGTTGGACCTGCGCGGCGCCTTCACCGGCAGCGCGCGCGACCTGGCCGACCTGATGCGACGGGCGCGCTGCGACGCCAATTGGGAAGTTGCGGCGCTGCGTCTGAAAGGGCTGGCCGCTACCTTTGGCATCATATCGCTGATCCAGCTGGCCGAAGACGCGATGTCGGGCGCCCCCGGTGATCCCGCGGTCCTTCGCCAGATCAATCAGGCGATCGACGAAATCTGACCGGCCAGCCGGGTTCAATTCCGGTTCAGCCGTCCACGTTCAAAGAAATATCGATGCCGGCTGTCTTGCCTTGGCAACGCGACGGGTTTAGCCGCGTTAAGGACGCGCGGCCGAGCCCTCTTTTGCGTTGGTGCGGGTAGGGCGAGGCGACCGATTCTGAGGAGAGATTTCGATGTTCACCCGTTTTCGCACGATGCCCTTGACGGCGATGGCCGCAGTGCTGGGCTGCGCGCTGATGACGACGGCACCGGCTGCCGCACAGGACAAGCCGAAAAAGGAAAAGAAGAAGGAAGAGTCCAAGGGCGGCGGGATTTCCGTGAGCAAGGGATTCATGCCGGCGGCCAAGAAAATGGAAGACGCGAACAAGGCGAAGGACGCCGCTGCATTGCAGGCGGCCCTTGCCGAAGGTCAAACGACGGCGACGACCCCCGACGATAAATATCTGGTCGGCTTCTACCAGCTCCAGCTCGGCCTGACGAACAAGGATCAGGCGCTGCAGGGGCAGGGGCTCGATGCGATGCTCGAAAGCGGAAAGGCACCGGCCGAAAGCGTCGGCGTGTATAATTTCTATTCGGGCAATTTCGCCTATGGCGCGAAGAATTACGCGAAGGCGATCCAGCGTCTCGAAGCCGCCAAGGCGGCCGGGTCGACCGAGTCCAGCCTGTCGGCGATGCTGATGGACAGCTATCTGAACGCCGGCCAGATCGACAAGGGCTGGGAAATCGCCAAGGCCGGCATCGATTCGGCGCGCGCAGCAGGTACGCGCCCGTCGGAAGAGCTGTATGTGCGTCCGGCGCAGGCGTTCCAGAAGGCGAACCGCACCAACGAGATGCTCGATGTGCTGGCGATGCGCGTGCAGGATTATCCGACCCCGGCAACCTGGCGCAACACGCTGTATATCGTCCTGCAGCAGGCCGCGGGCGACAAGGACCTGACGCTCGACATCCTGCGCCTCATGAAGGCGACCAACTCGATGCTGCAGCGTCCCGAATATCTCGAATATTCGGCGATGGCGGTCGAGGCGGGTTTCCCCGGCGAGGTGGTTGCCGTGATCAAGCACGGGCAGGGGAATGGCGTTATTCCCAAGACCGACGCGCATTTTGACAAAATCCTCGAATCGCAGGAACCGCGCGCTGCAACCGACGCGGCCGCTGTTGCAGCGGACGCCAGCAAGCCTGCGACGCTCAGCAATCCCAAGGCGGCCCGTGCGACCGGCGACGCGCTCGTCGGCAATGGCGAGCCGGCCAAGGCGATCCCGCTTTACGAGGCAGCGCTGAAGGCGGCCCCGGGCGACGCGCTGATCCAGTACCGCCTCGGCGTGGCGCAGGCGCTCGCCGGGCAGGGCGATGCCGCCGCCGCCAGCTTTGCGAAGGTGCAGGGCAATCGTCAGCGTCTTGCACAGCTCTGGACGATCCGCGCCAAGGCCGGTGCCGCGCCGGCGGCCGCGCCCGCAGCTGCGGCGCCGACGACGGGCGACTAAGCCCTTCGGCCCTTCGGCCAAAAAAAGGGGCGCCGTTCCCGATCGGAACGGCGCCCCTTTTTACTGGGTTCCCGAAAAGCCGGCGTTCAGGATTCGACAGGGATCCCGGCAAGCTGTTTCGCGGTGCGAATCGTCAGCGACGTCTTCACGCTGGTCACGTTCGGCGCCGAGGTCAGGTGGGCGGTCAGGAAGGACTGGAAGCTCTGGAGGTCGCGCGCGACGACTTTGAGCAGAAAGTCGATTTCGCCGTTCAGCATATAGCATTCGCGCACTTCGGGGAGGCCGCCGACATAATCCTCGAACGCCTTCAGATCGGATTCGGCTTGGCTGCGCAGGCTGACCATCGCAAAGACGGTGATACCATAGCCAAGCTTCGCCGCATCGAGGTCGGCATGATAGGAACGGATGACCCCCGATTCCTCGAGCGCGCGCACGCGGCGGAGGCATGGAGGCGCGGTCAATCCCACCATCTGTGCAAGTTCGACATTCGTCATTCGCCCGTTTTTCTGCAGCTCGCCCAATATCTGCAAGTCGATCTGATCGAATTTCTGACTAGCCATCGTTGAAACATCCGCTTTCCAAAACTGCGATGACCATAATATTATTTCAGGCGAATGCAATTGTCCCACAATGCGACGCGGATGGTTAAGGCACTTTCATGACCGGGGGATTCACGCTAGCCGGTAAGCATATCGTAACCAACGACCGAGGGTGTGGGGCTGGCTTCGCGTGACTGCTGACTCGATGATCGCGACCATCTTGCGCCAGGCGCCGGCGGACCGACGCGCGAGCATCGCGGCGTGGCGGCAACTCTCCGATATTCTGGCTCAGCGCGGCAATCAACTGGGTGACGACGATATTCGTCGCAGCCTCCACGCGCTCGCCGTCCTGCGGCCGCAGGTGCCGGAATCGGTCCGTCGCGACAGCGCCCGCGCGATTGCGCGGCACGGCCGCTTTGCGCCGCTCGTCGCCTTTTACGCCAACGACGTGCCTGCGGTTTCGGCGATCATGCTGCGCGACACACGCCTGACCGATGCCGACTGGCTGGCGTTGCTCCCCGCAACGGGCGCAATGGCACGGTCGGTGCTGGCCGGACGCAGCGACCTGCCCGACGGCGTCCGCCGTGCACTCGCCAGCCTCGGCAGCGGGTCGGTGGCCCTGCCGCAGCCCGCAGTCGTCGAAGCCGTCGCCGATACGCCGCCGCCGGCGGCCGCGGACGAGATCGAACCGGTGGCCGAGAGCGCGCCGAGCCAGATCAGCGAACTGGTCCGCCGCATCGACAAATATCAGTCGTCGCGCGGGCAGCCGACGGTCGCCCGCCCGCCGCGCGCGGCATTCCTGTTCGAAACCGGCCCCGACGGGGTGATCCACTGGGTCGAAGGCGTCACACGCGGTGCGGTGATCGGCCTGTCGATCGCCGATGCGGCCTTTGGCGGCGAACCCGGGACCGACGGCGTTGCCGCCGGCGCCTTTCGCCAACGTGCCGAGATCATCAACGCCCGCATGATCCTCGAAGGAACGCCCGCCGATGCCGGCGAATGGCGCTTTTCCGCCTTGCCATGGTTCGATCCGGCGACGGGGCAGTTCCGCGGCTATCGCGCGAGCGCACGCCGTCCGAACCGCAACGAGACGCCCTATGGCCGGCAGGCGCCCGAGGATTCGGGCGACTCGATTCGCCAGCTCATCCACGAATTGCGCAGCCCGCTGAACGCGATTTCGGGTTTCGCCCAGATCATTTCGGGGCAGATGTTCGGGCCGGTCAGCCAGAATTATCGTGCGATGGCCGAAACGATCGTCGCCGATGCGGCGTCGGTGCAGTCGATCATCGACGATCTGGAAACCGCCGCGCGCAGCAACACGGCGCCGGCAGCGGTGCCGGCGAACAGCGCGGTCGATATCGGTGCGATCGTCACGCAGGTCGAAGGCGATCTGGGGCCGCTGCTGGCCGAACGCCGGATCGATCTTAGTATTTCGCGCGTCGGGGGCGGGTTCATCGGGCTGATCGACGATGCCAACGCGCGCCGGATGGTCGGCCGGCTGCTCACCGCCCTCGTCGATATATCCGAACCGGGTGCGATCCTCGTCGGCCAGCTGGTCACCGAAGCGCCGCACGACGACATGCTGCAACTGCGGATCGTCCGTCCGGCCACGATCCGCTTTGCGACGTCGACCGAGTTGCTCGATCCCGGTTTCAGCCCCGAAGGCGAAGCGCCCGGCGCCGCCGTCCTCAGCCTCGGTTTTTCGCTCCGGCTCGTCGACAGCCTTGCCCGCGGGTCCGGCGGACGGCTCGATATCGGGCATAACGCCTTGACCTTGCACCTGCCCTCCGCCAACTCGAGAACCGAGGTCGAGCTGGAAGTCCAGCAAGGCGAATAGCCCGGGGCGGGCGAAGGGGAGCATGTGAAGCCTGCGGGCAATTTCTTTGCAAATCCGGCCGCATCGGACCTGATCGAACTGGCCGCGGACGAGAGTCCGCGTTTCTGGGTGACGATCGATACCGAAGAAGATTTCGACTGGAACGCGCCCTTCGCGCGGACGGGGTTCGGGCTCGCCTCGGTTCCCGCGCTGGCCGACTGCCAGAGTTATTTCGAGCGCGCCGCTGTGTGCCCGATCTACCTTGTCGACTGGCCGATCGTCGCCGACGACCGGGCGGTCGATATTCTCGGCGCGGCGCAGCAGGCGGGCCATTGCGAGATCGGCGCCCAACTCCATCCCTGGGTCACGCCGCCGCACGACGAGGACGTCAATGCGCGCAACAGCTATACGGGCAACCTGCCTGCGGACCTGCAACGCGCGAAAATGACCGCTTTGCGCGACGCGATTCGCGATCGGTTCGGCGTCGCCCCGACGGCGTATCGGGCGGGCCGTTACGGTTTGGGCCCCGACACCGCGACGATGCTCGCCGAGCTGGGATTTCGGTGCGATACGTCGGTTCGTGCGGGGTTCGATTATCGCGCCGGGCATGGGCCCAATTATCGCGACGCGCCGCTCCATCCCTGGTGGGTACGCACCGGGGCGGGCGCCGTGCTCGAAATGCCCGTTACGACGGTTTTTGCGGGGCTCTTCGGTCGCGCGGGGCGCTGGCTCTATCATCGCACCTCGTCGAACAGCCATGCAGCGCTGGCGCGGCTCGGGCTTGTCGAGCGGATCGCGCTGACGCCCGAAGGCATCCCGGCCGAAAAGGCGTGCGAGGCGATCGATATCGCGATCACGGCGCGCCTGCCGGTGCTGAATTTCTCCTTCCATTCGCCATCGCTGCAACCGGGGAACACGCCCTATGTGCGCAGCGACGCCGACCTCGATCTTTTCTATCGCTGGTGGGACGTCGTGCTCGACCATCTTGCCCGCCGCGGGGTCGAGGCGACGACGGTCGACGGGATATTGGCGATGGCGGGGCGCAAGGCCGCCCGCTGATCGTTGGCGCTTGCCAATGCGGCTCGGCCTCCGCTATCGCCCGCACATCCCCGCCGGGATAGGGGGGGCCTGTAGCTCAATGGTTAGAGCTGGCCGCTCATAACGGCTAGGTTGCGGGTTCGAGTCCTGCCGGGCCCACCATTTTCCAGAGACGACGATGCCCTTAGGGCTTACCGCGAATGCGCTGCGCCGCCGTCATATCCTTCAGTGCCTGCGTTCGCATGTCGAGTTCGCGCTTTTCGGAATCGGAGAGACCGTCGCGGCCATAGCGCTCGGCGAGCGATGCAATCTGCCGCGCTTCGCGGCGCAAGGCCCGCGCATCGCTTTTCGACAAGGCCCTGTCATCGCGTCCGCGCGCGATGCGCTCGCGGGTTTCGCGAAGGTCGTGCCCGAGCGTCGAGCCGCCCGGCTGTGTCCCCATATCGGATATGCCGGGGATGCGGTCGCTCGCGGGCGGGGTCCGCGGCATGAACTGCGCCTGCGCCGCAGCGGGCGCGAGCAGCAGCACGGCAACGATCATCAAACGCATGGCGGTTCCTCCTCTGATTTCGGGATGTTTCGCCGCCGGCCATGAATTTGCGCTTAATCGGAACGTGTCGCGGCAAGGCCTGAATTTCCCTTGCAAAATGCAACCGATGGCGGTCCATTGCGCGCCGACAAGAAGGAGAGGGACATGGGGAAACGGCGGACGATCCTGCTCGGTGGACTGGCGATCGTGGCGGTCGCAGCAGGCGTGGTCGGCGTGCGCACCGCGACCTTCGCGCCGACGGATATTGCCGATGGCAGCGATATCCGTCTGGCAGCGGCGCCGAAATATGATCTGGACGCCGCGGTCGCGCATTTGAGTGCGGCGGCGCAGATCCGGACGATATCGCATCAGGACCCCGCCGAGAATGAGGTCGCCGAATGGGACCGGCTGCACGCGTGGCTGGCAACCACCTATCCGGCGACGCACCGCGCGATGACACGCACCATCCTGCCGAACCGGACGCTGATCTATCACTGGCCGGGCAGCGATGCCGCGCTCGCCCCGATCATCGTGATGGCGCACCAGGATGTCGTGCCGGTGACCGAAGGGACCGAGGGCGACTGGAAATATCCACCCTTCGCCGGCACGATCGCCGAACAGGCGGTGTGGGGACGCGGCACGGTCGACGACAAGGGATCGCTGGTCGGGCTGTTCGAGGCGATCGAGGCGCTTGCGGTTCAGGGCTTCCAGCCGAAACGCGGCATCTATCTCGTGTCCGGCCATGACGAGGAAGCCGGCGGATCGGGCGCGGTGGCGGCCGCCGCGAAGCTGAAGGCCGAAGGCGTCAAGGCGCTGTTCACGCTCGACGAGGGCAGCGTCGTGCTGCGCGACACGCCGATCATCGATGGTCCGGCGATCCTGATCGGCGTCGCCGAAAAGGGCTATGCGACGCTTAAGGTCACGGCCAATGCGCCGGGCGGGCACAGTTCGATGCCGCCCGCTGAAACCGGCGTCACGACACTGGCGCGCGCGGTGCTCGCCATCACCGACAAGCCTTTCCCGACCGAGATGCGCGGCCCCGGTGCGGGGATGGTCGAGGCGCTGGCCGCGCACAAGGGCGGGACGACCAAGATGGCGGTGGCGAACCAGTGGCTGTTCGGCCCGCTCCTGAAAGGGCAGCTTTCGGCGTCGCCATCCTCGGCGGCAGCCTTTCACACCACGATCGCGCCGACGATGCTGCAGGGCAGCCCCAAGGAGAATGTCCTGCCGCAATCGGCGAACGCGCTCATCAACTATCGCATCGCGCCGTGGAACAGCTCGGCCGACGTGATGGCGCGCGCCAAGGCCGCGGTCGGCGAGGCGCCGGTGGAGCTCAGCTGGGTCAAGCAGCCGAACGAGCCTTCGCGCGTTTCTTCGAGCAGTTCGCAGGGGTGGAAATATATCGTGGCGGCGGCGCGCGCCGATGCGCCCGATGCGGTCGTCGCGCCCTATCTGGTCGTTGCCGCAACCGACAGCCGCAGCATGGAGCCGATTTCGCAGGATGTATATCGCTTCATGCCGATGCACTTCACGTTGAAGCAGACGGCGATGATCCACGGCACCAACGAACATATGACCGTCGACAGCTTCAAGCGCATGATCGACTTTTATGCGCGGCTGATCGCCACCTCGGCAGGATAGCGGCGGGCAAGGGCGGTCAGGTGAGTGCTTCGATCGCCCTGCGGCGCGGCATGGCGGCGGCCATCGCGCGGCGCACCGACGGGAACAGCGCGGCAGTGACCAGCGCCGCAGCCAGGCTGAGCGTCCAGTGCCCGCCGAGATTCTTGACGAGCATCATCGCGGGCACATGAACGGCATAAAGCGGGAAGGAAAGCGCGCCGGCCACGGTCAGCATTGGCGACCAGCGCGAGCTTGCGGGAAAGCGGAGGCCGCCCGCCACGATCATCGGGCAGGCGACGGTGATGAAGAGCAGGTTTGCGACCCACGAGACATCGGCCATCAGCATCGATGCGCCGAAAAACAAGGGCATGGCGAGGAATGCGAAGCCCGGCGAACAGGCGATCGCGGGCTCGTCGCGCCAACTGCGCCAGAGGATGATGCCGATCGTGTAGGACAGCAAGACGCGCGGCAGGCCGAACAGGAAATTGTCGGGCCGCGAGCCCACATCGAGACCGTCGGTGCGGCCGCCGAGGACGAAGATGACGCCGGCGATGGCCGCAACGGCGAACAGGGTCCGCGTGCGCAGTCGCTGCAAGACGAGGACGTGGACCAAATTGGCCGCCAGCTCGAAAAGGATCGACCAGGCCGGGACATTGAGCGGAAAGGCGAGAATACCGACGAACCAGGGAATGAACAGCAGGTTGAGCAGCATCGGCAAGACATCGCCGGCGGGCAGCAGCGTCCACGCTTCGACCGCACCGATCAGCCCGCCGACCGCCATGGTGGGCCAAAGGCGTCGCAGGCGGCTCGCCATGAATGTCGCGGCGGCCGACGAGCCTTGCCAGCGTGTCTCGTAGGTGCGGGCCATCACATAGCCGCTGAGCATGAAGAAGAAGTCGACCGCCAGAAAGGCGTTGCCGCGCGAGGCGTCGAACATCAGGACATGAAGATGATATCCGAGCACCGCAAATGCCGCGATGCCGCGCAAACCGTCCAGTCCTGTCAGTCGATCCCCCATCCGCGTCTCTTAGGCTGCGAGCAGAAAATTTCCGTTAAGCATGCCGCAAGGCAGGCATGCCATCGTTTCCGCTTGCCCTTTGAGAGGGCGAAACCTAAGGCGCCCGCAGCGTCGGGGAGTGGCGCAGCCCGGTAGCGCGCTTGCTTTGGGAGCAAGATGTCGCAGGTTCGAATCCTGTCTCCCCGACCATTTTCCTCGCTATTCCTTATCCTTCGCGGGCATTTTTGCGCGTCTCGATCGCGTTCTTGGCGGGGGCACCGGTGCGATCGCCACGCCGGTCCGTGCATCGACGGCCCCGTGCAGGCGGGCCGGATCGACTTCCAGTCCGGCGGCCCAGCGGGCGAGGTCGATCGGGCGATAGTCGGGCAATTTGCGCCAGCGATCGAAGACGCTGCCGTCGATCGTTTCATTGGCGGTCAGCCAAGACCCTTTGGCATCGTGCGCCGCGGGCGCGGCGATCCGGCGATGGAAGCGCCGCCCGAGTTTCAGGATCGGGTAAAGCCCGCGCAGGAACGCACGAAAACTGTCGTGGATCGGGGCCGCGATCTCATAGCCCGTGGGCACCACATTGCCGCGATAGGCAAGGCCGAGCGCGCCCGCCTTTTTCATCAGCCAGGCGAGCGGCAATTGCGGCATGTCGTCGCCGCCGATCCCGCCCCCGACATTGGCATGTGCCCCCGCGAACCAGCGTTGCTCGACGATCGTCGGGCGCACACGGCGTTTGCCGGGCGGGTCGGGGATCGCGGGGGTGAAGCGCGTCCAGAGCGTCGGGGCGAAGGCCGCGCGATGCTCGTCGAGCGCGAGCGCGTGATAGGCGTGCTCGAATATCGCCGAAAGCCGCGTGTTGTGGAACCCGAAGCGCCGGCGGCTGAGGCCGCGGATATTGCCGAAGGGAACGCCGAGCGCGCCGACGGTGTCCCACACCCCGATCATCTTGATCGGTACGCGGCGCGAATGGCGCAGCAGGCGTTTTTCCTGCGGCGGCAGGTCCTTCGTCTGGTGAAGTTCGACGAAGGAAGCCGCCTTCGCGTCGAGCCGATAGCGTTCGTAGAGTTCCTCGACCGACAGCGGCGATCCGGGGCGCAGCAACCCGCAGCGGGCGATCATCCCCGCGACGCTGCGCGCGGTGAAGGCGCCGCGGCTGAAACCGAACAGGAAGATCTGGTCGCCCTGGTCATAATGACCCATCAGCCAGCGATAGGCGCCAATGACATCGCGATCGAGCCCGTGGCCGAGGATACCGCCGCGGATCTTCTCGCCGCGCGGCGTCCCGACGCCGGCGGTATAATAGCAAAGCTGCGGAATACCTGCCGCATCCCTGGACGCGATGAGCTGGCTGAGCCGCCAGACGCTGGTATTGTCTTCGGAACTGTTCCAGGTGCCGTCGAGCAGGAGGATGAGGCGCTTGCCGGGCGTCGTTACGGCTGATTTTCCCATCGTGCGGCACTCTCCCGTTCGGCCGGCGACGGTCTCTCACATCCCGATGACCCCATCAAGGCACCGGCGCCCAAAAAGCGGACGCAAAAAAAAGCGGCCTTCCCGAAGGAAGACCGCTCTTTTTCGTTTCAGTCATTGCCCCGAAGGGCTGCGACTTACTTCTTTTCTTCAGCCGGGGCAGCAGCCGGAGCAGCTTCAGCCTTGGCGGCGTCAGCGGCCGGGGCAGCAGCAGCGTCGGCCGGAGCAGCAGCTTCGGCGCCAGCAGCGGCAGCGTCGGCACCAGCGGCAGCGGCTTCGGCGCCAGCAGCAGCGGCGTCGGCGCCTTCTTCAGCAACCGCTTCAGCGGCCGGAGCTTCGGTGGTGGCTTCTTCAGCAGCCTTTTCACCGCAAGCGGCGAGGGCGAACATGCTGGCAGCAACGGCGATAGCAGCAAACTTCTTCATGATGTGTGGGCTCCCTAAAATGCCTTTCGCGTCCCGGAAACTTTCCCGTTCCGCGAGCGGCGGGATTTAGCCGTTCCGCATGAATCGTCAACAAAAATAATTGAGATGGTCGGCGCGCGCGGAAATCTGTCATTTCTCCGTAACAGTCACGGAAGCTCGGACTCCTCGCTATCGGCGAGAATCGCCAGAACCGCCGACCAAACCACAACATTCTGCCGCAATTGTGCGGGATCGATCTTGTCCAAAGTATCGTCGGGCGTGTGGTGAATGTCAAAATATCGTGTCCCGTCCTGTGCCAGATCGACCGCGGGAACGCCCGCCTGAACGAGCGCTCCGATATCGGCGCCGCCGTTTGCCGGCTGTTTTCCGCGGACGACCCCGAAAGGCGCCACGGCGGCGGCGAGACGATCCGCAAGCCCCTTGGCGCTGTCGGGCAGTTTGAAGTCGATCCGCCACACACGGTCGGCGCCGAAATCGGATTCGAGCGCGACGGCGTGCTTTTCCGTGCCATGCTTTTCGAAATAGGCCTTGCCGCCGAATACGCCGACCTCTTCGGCGCCCGCCCAGAGGATACGGATCGTCCGGCGCGGCTGGCCGGCGCTCATCACATGTTTCGCCGCGGCCGTGACGATGCCGCAGCCTGCGGCATCGTCGATCGCGCCGGTGCCGAGGTCCCAGCTGTCGAGGTGGCAGGCGATAATCACGGGCGAGGCGGCGGGATCGCTCCCCGGGACTTCGGCGATGACGTTGCCCGAATGTTTCGTGCCGAGATTCTGCGGCGTCAGGACGAGCTTCATGCGCAACGGCTCGGCGACATAGCCCAGCGCGGTTTCGGTCTTGCGCATCTGCTGCGCGCGTTTCCACTGGCGCACCAGCTGGTCGGCGTCGGGGTTCGAGATCGCGCCGGCCGGGATCGGCTTCACGCCCGCTTCGAAATTGGTGCCGCCGGTGTGCGGATTGCGATGATCGTCGGTCCCGATCGCGCGGATGACGGTTGCGATCGCGCCTTTTTTCGCGGCGATATTGGCGCCGACGAAGCGACCGCGACCATAAGCGCCATAGCCGCTGCCGTCCTGCGCGGGCGCCATCTGGTGATCGATGAAGACGATCTTGCCCTTCACCAGATGCTCGGGCGCGGCAACCAGCGCGTCGAAGCTTTCGAAATAGGCGATGTCGCCCTCGATCCCCTTGGGGCCGGTCGAAGCACTGGTGCCGAGTGCGGTGATCGCGAGTTTCTGCGGCAGGAAGGGGCTGGTCAGCCAGGCCTGTTCGTCGCCGCGCACCCACACCGGCATGTCGAACTGTTCCTCGCGGACGTTGGCGAAGCCCATCGCCTGCAATCGCGCGACGGCCCAGCGCCGTGCCGCCGCTTCGGATTCGGTCCCGGCCATGCGTGGCCCGATTTCGGTGGTCAGATCCTCGGTGATCGCCCAGGCGATATCTTCGCCGCGCTGCGCCAGTTCGGCGGCGCCCGGCGGCGGCGGGATGGAGGCCGAGGCGCTGGCGGTGGCGAGGAGGAGGGTGGCGAACCCGGCGAGGCGGGCAAGGGGAAGCGAGGCTGTCATGTCGCCGTCGTAACGGTACGCCTCGCCCGCGCAAGCGCCGATTGCCAACCGCGCGCCCATTCGCTAACCGGCGCGCAACATTTCTCCCGGCCGCCCCCGCGCGGCCCAGCCAGACTCCGGAGCATTTCCCATGGCCGCCCAATATAGTTTCGTGATGAAGGGTCTGACCAAGACCTATCCCGGCGCGCAAAAGCCGACGCTCAACAATTTGAGCCTGCAATTCTACCCCGATGCCAAGATCGGCATCGTCGGCCCGAACGGCACGGGTAAATCGACGCTGATGAAGATCATGGCGGGCATGGACACCGAATTTTCGGGCGAGGCCTGGCCGGGCGAGGGGATCACCGTCGGCTATCTGGCGCAGGAGCCCGAACTCGACCCGACCAAGACGGTCAAGGAAAATGTCATGGATGGCGTCCGCCCGGTCGCCGACATGATGGATCGCTTCAACGAGATCAGCGCGCTGATGGCCGACCCGCCCGCCGACGCCGATTTCGACGCGCTCATGGAAGAAATGGGCACGCTGCAGGAAAAGATCGACGCGGTCGACGGCTGGACGCTCGACAACCAGCTCGAAATCGCGATGGAAGCGCTCCGCTGCCCGCCGGGCGACTGGGGCGTCGAAAATCTGTCGGGCGGTGAAAAACGCCGTATCGCGCTCACCCGCCTGCTGCTCGAAAAGCCCTCAATCCTGCTGCTCGACGAACCGACCAACCACCTCGACGCCGAAAGCGTCGCCTGGCTCGAGAAGCATCTCGTCGACTATCCGGGCAACGTCATCCTCGTCACCCACGATCGCTACTTCCTCGACAATGTCGTGAACTGGATCCTCGAACTCGATCGCGGCCGCTATTTCGTCTACGAAGGCAATTATTCGACCTATCTCGAAAAGAAGGGCAAGCGCCTCGAACAGGAAGCGCGCGAGGACGCCGGTCGCCAGAAGGCGATCAAGGACGAGCTCGAGTGGATCCGGCAGTCGCCCAAGGCGCGTCAGGCCAAGTCGAAGGCGCGTATCAAGTCGTTCGACCAGCTGGTCGAAGCGCAGGAAAAGCGCACGCCCGGCAAGGCGCAGATCGTCATCCAGGTGCCCGAACGCCTCGGCGGCAAGGTGATCGAGGTCGAGGGCATTTCCAAGGCCTATGGCGACAAGCTGCTGTTCGAAGACCTCTCCTTCTCGCTGCCTCCCGGCGGTATCGTCGGCGTGATCGGTCCGAACGGTGCGGGTAAGTCGACGCTGTTCAAGCTGATCACCGGGCAGGAAACGCCCGACAGCGGCAGCGTCGCGATCGGCGACACCGTTCGCCTTGGCTATGTCGACCAGAGCCGCGACGCGCTCGATGCGAACAAGAATGTCTGGGAAGAAATCTCGGGCGGACACGAGTTGATGAACATCGGCAAGCACGAGATGCAGACGCGCGCCTATGTCGGTGCGTTCAACTTCAAGGGCGTCGACCAGCAGAAGAAGGTCGGCCAGCTGTCGGGCGGTGAACGCAACCGCGTCCATATGGCGAAGATGCTGAAGCAGGGTGGCAACGTCCTGCTGCTCGACGAACCGACCAACGACCTCGACACCGAAACGCTCGCCGCGCTCGAAGAAGCGCTCGAAAATTTCGCGGGCTGCGCGGTGGTCATCAGCCACGACCGCTTCTTCCTCGATCGCCTCGCGACGCACATCCTTGCGTTCGAGGGCGACAGCCACGTCGAATGGTTCGAGGGCAATTTCGAAGCCTATGAGGAGGACAAGATCCGCCGCCTCGGCGATGGCGCGACGCGCCCGCACGCGACGTCGTACAAGAAGCTGACGCGCTGACCGGCATGGCGGGGGAGGCGGCGCCCATATCGTCGGGCGCGATCCGCATGGATGCGGACGCGCTCAACGGCTTTCTGGAAGCGGCCTTTCCGCATTCCGAACCTGGTTCGCGCGGACATGTCGTGTCCGCCGCGCCGGGGTTTGTGCAAGCGCGGATGGATCCGACCGACAAGGCGCTGCGTCCCGGCGGTCTGATCTCCGGTCCGACGCAGATGGGCTTCGCCGACATGGCGGCCTATGCGCTCGTCCTCGCGCATATTGGCCCCGTCGCGATGGCGGTGACGAGCGCGCTCAATTACCAGTTCCTGCGCCCATGCCGGCCGGGGCCCCTCTTTGCCGACGCCCATATGCTGCGCCTCGGCAAGCGGCTGGCGGTAATGGATATCCGCATCTGGACCGACGACGCCGACAAGCCCGTCGGGCAGGCGAATGTGACCTACGCGATCCCCTGAGATAGCCGATCCCGGATCGGTGCGGGTCGGCGGAAAACGGGCAGCCGCCGCCTGACCGAACCGGTTCCGTTCGTCGCGGCTGTGAGGCAGGTCACTGAAATATCTTAATGCCATGCAACCATGTCATGCCCCCGCGTGTTCGGCGGCTGGGCGATAGGGTCAACCCTTGCGGAGTGCATATCATCGAACCGAGAATCTGGATCGGCTACGGGCTGATCATCCTCATGGTCGCGGCCATCGCGCTAGCGACCGCCTATTTTCGCTATAACTCGCCCCAGCAAAAGGCGCGGCGCTCCGAACTGCGCGAACGCGAGCGCTATCAGGAACGCTTTCCGGGATAGCGCACCGTCCGGCGATCAATAGTCCAGCGACGGATACCAGCCGGTCCCGCGCCCGCCCGGCGTCAGGTCGAGGATGTTCCATAGACTCGCGATATCGGGCGCATCGCGCGGGTCCTGCCCGGGATCGGCCATGTCGGCGGTCATGTCGCTCTTCCAGAACAGCCGGACCTCGCTTCCGCTCCTCTTGAACACCGCAAGCGCGGGATTCTCGCTGCCATCGGCGTTGAGCAGGCGAAAGTCCCGCGCATAATCGTCGCCGACCAATTGAACGAAATCGAGCGCCTGCCAGCCGCGCTCGTCGGCAAAGGCCTGCTGGCGTTCGACGGGGCTCCGGCCGAGGACATGGAATGCGACGCGCCGCTTGATGTCGTTGACGTTGCCGTCGACCGAACCCAGCCAGTTGGTGCACATCGGGCAAGGCCGGTCGCGTTCGGGTCCGTACATCCAGAAATAGGCGACCAGCGTGTCGCGGCCACCGAACAGGTCGGATAGCCCGAGTTCGATCCCCTCGTTCAGCCTGAAGCGATAGTCCTTCATCAGCGGCCCGGGCGGCAGCGCCCGGCGCTGCGCCGCGACTCGGGTTATCCTGCGCCGCAGGTCGATTTCCTCCGCAAGCAGCGACTTGCGCGCCCTTGTATAGGATTCGTCTTCGCCGGGAAAAGCATGTCTGCGCGAAGCAAGCGCCGGCGCAGCCAGCGGGGTTTGGCGAAGGGCCATCAAATTCTCCTTTTTGCAGGAGAACGTGCCGTTAACGCCATTGTTGCACTTATGTTTCGCCGCTGCCCGCAGCTATGGGGCGTTTCGTCGCCTCAGGCGGGCGGCACTTCCCACAGCATCAGCTTGGTAGCCTCGACATTCTCGCGCGCCTTCGCGCCTTCAAGCCGGGTAAGCTTCGCATCGCCCTTGAGCGCGCTCATTTCGAACATCGCGTCGATCACGACGACCTCGCCGGCACCAACCTCGATCTCCATCGCGCCGGCGTTGGCCATGATGCCCTTGGCCATCGCGGCGTGCAGTCGGTGCGCGCCCGGCGCGACGTCGGCCATCAGCATCTGGCCCGATTTGATCTGGCCCTTCGCATTGTCGTCGAGGACGACATTCATTCCCTGCAGCGCGGCGACGAAACCGCGGCGCGTGATATAGATGCGCGCCTTGCCTTCGGGCGCGCGCATCGCCCGGGCGTCGGCGAGCGCCGCCGTGTCGGCCTTTTTACCCGACTTGTTGGCCGACAGCGACCAGACGATCAGCCCGACGATTGCGACAAGGGTAACGACCGAAAAGGTCAGCATCGCGCCGGTCGAAAGCGATTGCGCAAGAGCGGGGCCGAGGAACGCTCCGACGATCGCCGCGACAAAGATCATCGTCACCCAGAATGTATTCTTGCTCATCTCGCCCTCCTGTTCAGGCGGGAGAAAATTCTCCCGTCGCGTCGTCCATGAGGTGCAGGACCCCGTCGCCGATTGCGAAGAATGCCCCGCGCAGCGTCAGCGCCCCGCGCCGTTCCTTTTCCTGAATGCAGGGAAAAGTTCTGAGATTGTCAATGCTTACTCGCACAGCCGCCATTTCCATCGCCCGCCCGGCTTCGCGGGTGTCGAGGTCCGCGTGGCTGCTCCGCACCGTTTCGCTGGCCTCGTCGAGCATCGCGATCCAGTCGGCGATGAAGCCGCCACGTCCCGGTTCCGCGCCTTCCATCGATTTATGGAGTGCGGCATGACAGCCTCCGCAAAGGCCGTGGCCCATCACTACGATTTCCTCGACCTTCAGGAACTGGACGGCAAATTCGAGTGCGGCCGAGACGCCGTGACGTCCGGGCGTTGTTTCGAATGGCGGCACCAGTGCGGCGACGTTGCGCACGACGAAAATCTCGCCGGGGTTGGTGTCGAAAATCTGCGAAGGTTCGGACCGGCTGTCCGAACAGGCGATCACCATCACTTTCGGCGATTGTCCTACCGCAAGCTGTTCCCAGCGTTCGCGTTGCTGTGCCCAGCCGCCGTTACGGAAACGGCGGTATCCATCGATCATGTCTGCAAAGTGAGTCATGGACGCGCCTTAGCATAGGTAGAGAGGTTGAGAAGAGGCGCGTGCACGACTATGTGGGCGCCATGAACGCTCCCGCATCGCCCGTACAGCCCGCGTCGACTCCCAGCCAGCGCGCGCGCAAGCCCGACTGGATCCGCGTCAAGGCGCCGACCAGCCCCGGTTATGCCGAAACGCGCAAGCTGATGCGCGAGCTCAACCTGCATACGGTGTGCGAGGAAGCGGCGTGTCCGAACATCGGCGAATGCTGGACCAAAAAGCATGCGACGGTGATGATCCTCGGCGACACCTGCACCCGGGCCTGCGCCTTCTGCAACGTCAAGACCGGCATGCCGCGTCCGGTCGACCCGCTCGAGCCCGAGCATACGGCGATCGCGGCGGCGAAGATGGGGTTCAGCCACATCGTCATCACCTCGGTCGACCGCGACGACCTGCCCGACGGCGGCGCGAGCCAGTTCGTGAAGGTGATCAACGCGCTGCGCCGCGAAACGCCGCAGACGACGATCGAAATCCTGACGCCCGACTTTCGCAACAAGCCCGAGAGTGCGGTCGCCGCGATCGTCGATGCACGGCCCGACGTGTACAACCACAATCTCGAAACCGTCCCGCGGCTCTATCCGACGATCCGCCCCGGCGCGCGCTATTATGCGTCGCTGCGCCTGCTCGAAAGCGTCAAGCGCCGCGATCCGTCGATCTTCACCAAGTCGGGCATCATGCTCGGCCTCGGCGAAGAGCGGATGGAGGTCCACCAGGTGATGGACGACATGCGCAGCGCCGACATCGATTTCATGACGATGGGCCAGTATCTCCAGCCGACGCCGAAACATGCGAAAGTCGCGGAGTTCGTGACCCCGCAGGCGTTCGATGCCTATGCGCAGATCGCGCGCGCCAAGGGTTTCCTGCAGGTAGCGTCGTCGCCGCTGACCCGCTCGAGCTACCACGCCGGCGACGATTTCGAACGCATGCGGGCGGCGCGAGAGGCGCAACTGGCGCGCGTCAAGGCGGACTGACCAACCTTTGCCGCGGCATCACGAAACCCGCGTCCTGCCGTATAGCGACGAGCAGATGTTCGCGCTCGTCACCGATATCGAGCGCTATCCCGAGTTTTTGCCCTGGGTGATCGCGCTGCGCCTGCGCAGCGACAGCGAGCATGAAACGGTTGCCGACATGATCGTCGGCTTCAAGGGGCTGCGCGAAAGCTTTTCGTGCCGCGTCCACAAACAGCGCCCGGGCGAGGTGGTGGTGAGCTACATCGACGGGCCGATGAAGCATCTCAACAATGAATGGCATTTCCAGCCCGCCGACGGTGGCGGCTGCCGGGTCGATTTCATGGTCGATTTCTCGTTCCGCAGCCGCATGTTCGAGGCGCTCGCGGGACAGATGTTCGACAAGGCGCTGCGCAAGATGATCGCGGCGTTCGAAACGCGCGCCGACGAACTTTACGGCGCCGGTAGCGCGATATCCTCCGACGGCCGCAACCCGTCCTTTTCGGGCTGAAGCAGGTCGAGCGCGAACAGCGTCGCGGCCTGGCGGATGCTGGCGCGGTCGCCATCTTCGAACTGCACGCGCTGGGTGAAATAATCGTCGGGATCCTGCCCGCGCAGCGCGCGGGCGAATACCACCAGTCCGACCGGCTTTTTCTCCGACCCGCCGCCGGGGCCGGCGATGCCGGTGATCGCCACCGCGACGTCGGCGTCGCTGTTCGCCAGTGCTCCCGCGGCCATCGCCCAGGCGGTCGCCAGCGACACTTCGCCAAAGGTTTCGATAATCTCGCTGCTGACGTCGAGCTGGGTCTGCTTGGCATGCGCCGAATAGGTGATGAAGCCCCCGGAAAACACATCCGAGCTGCCCGCTATGTCGGTCAGCGCCACGCTCACCATGCCGCCGGTGCAGCTTTCCGCGACTGCGACCTTGCGGGCGACGGCGCGGTTGTTGGCGAGGACGCTCGTAGCGAGTTCGTCGCGCGCGGCGAGGCGCGCTTTTTCGACAGACTGCAAGGTTCAATTCTCCGGAAGTTTCAAGGTTGCGACGGCCTGGGCCGCTATCCCCTCGCGGCGGCCGGTAAAGCCCAGCCGCTCTGTCGTTGTCGCCTTCACACTAACCCGTTCGAGGGGAATCGCAAGGATTTCGGATATCCGCGCCCGGATCGCCGGCCGGTGCGGACCGATTTTGGGCGCTTCGGCGATGATTGTCAGGTCGACATGATCGATCCGTCCGCCGCGCGCCGCGACGCGCCCGGCGGCAAAGGCGAGGAAGCGGTGCGACGCGGCGCCGCGCCATTGCGGATCGCTCGGCGGGAAATGGTCGCCAATATCGCCGTCGGCGAGCGCGCCGAGGATCGCATCGGTCAGTGCGTGAAGCCCGACGTCGGCATCGCTATGGCCTTCAAGTCCATGACTATGTGCGATTTCTATCCCACCGATCCACAGCGGTTTGCCTGTCACGAGGCGGTGGACGTCATATCCCATGCCGACCGCGGTTCGCGTCATCGTGCCAATCCCCAATAGTCCCGCGAGGATCGCCATATCCTCGGCATATGTCAGTTTGTGGAGCCGTGCGTCGCCTGGCATCGCCACCACTGCAACCCCCAGCCGGCGCACGAGCTGGGCGTCGTCGGTCGCGGCCACGCCGGCGGCCCCGGCGTGCGCGCGGCGCAGCGTGCCGAGGCGGAATGCCTGCGGCGTCTGGACGCGGGCGAGCGCACTGCGATCGACCACGTCGCCGGCCGCATTGCCCGATTGCGCGACGAGCGTGTCGGGCACCGGCAGGGTCGGGATCGCAGCGTCGGCGTCGTGCAAGGCCGCCAGCAGGCGGTCGACGACGTCGGCGGTCAATCCCGGCCGCGCGGCATCGTGGACGAGGACGAGCGCGTCGTCCCCCCAGTCGGCGAGCGCGGCGAGCGCATTGCCGACCGAATCCTGCCGTTCCGCGCCCGGGGCGGCGGAAATCCAGCCACCGGGCAGGGGGGCAATCGCCGCTGTGACGTCGTCGTCCGCCACCATCACGCCCGCCGAAATCGCATCATGTCCCGCCAGCGCATCGAGGCTCCAGCGCAGGACCGGTTTGCCGCCGAGCGGTTCGAGCTGTTTCGGGCGGGCGAAACCCGCGCGCGTTCCCCGGCCGCCAGCGAGGAGTATCGCCGCGACGCGCGGGGCAGGGGAAGGGGCGGACTCGGACATCAGCCGCGCCGGTTAGCGCAGCCGCGCCTTGCGGGAAAGCGGCTTAGCGTGTAGGGGCTGCACAAAATTTAGGCAATTCGAACGAAAGCTCCCCGCCATGGCGCCGCTCAGGCCCATCCAGATCGGCAATATCACCATCGCGGATCCCGTGATCCTCGCGCCGATGACGGGCGTCACCGACCTGCCGTTCCGCAAGCTCGTCCGCTATTATGGCTCGGGGCTCAACGTGACCGAGATGATCGCAAGCCAGGCCGCGATCCGCGAGACGCGCCAGTCGATCCAGAAAGCCGCCTGGGACCCGGTGGAAGAGCCGGTGTCGATGCAGCTCGTCGGCTGCACGCCCTATGAAATGGGCGAGGCGGCGAAGCTCAACGAGGATCGCGGCGCGTCGATCATCGACATCAACATGGGTTGCCCGGTGCGCAAGGTCACCAACGGCGATGCGGGTTCGGCGCTGATGCGCGACCTCAAGCTCGCCGCGGCGCTGATCGAAAGCTGCGTGAAGGCCGTATCGGTCCCGGTGACGGTCAAGATGCGCATGGGCTGGTGCCATGACAGCCTGAACGCCCCCGAGCTCGCGCATATCGCCGAGGATCTGGGGGCGAAGCTCGTCACCGTCCACGGCCGCACGCGCAACCAGATGTACCGCGGCGAGGCCGACTGGGGTTTCGTGCGCAGCGTCAAGGATGCGGTGTCGATCCCGGTGATCGTCAACGGCGACATCTGTTCGGCCGACGATGCGAAGACAGCGCTAGCGCAGAGCGGCGCCGATGGCGTCATGATCGGGCGCGGCGCCTATGGCCGCCCCTGGCTGCTCGGGCAGGTGATGGCGGCGCTGCGCGGCGAGGCCGAACGCCCCGACCCCGGCCTCGACGAACAATATGACGTCATCACATCGCATTACCGGGCGATGATCGACCATTATGGCGAGATGACCGGCGTCAATATGGCGCGCAAGCATCTCGGCTGGTACGTCAAGGGACTGCACGGCTCGGCCGAGTTCCGCAACAAGGTCAACCAGATCCCCGACAGCAAGGGGGTCCTCGATGCGCTCGAAGCCTTTTACGGCCCGCATCTTACCAAGGCCGCTGCGTGAGCGCTCTGACGTCGAGCATCCCGAGCTTCGACCATGACGAGCTGATCCAGTCGCACCCTGTTCCGACCCTGCTGATCGATGGCGGGGGCGTGGTATTGTTCGTCAACGCCGCCGCCGAACAGCTTTGCAACATGAGCCGGTCGGCGATGGTCGGGCGCGTCGTCCATGACGTCATCCATATGGACCGCAACTATCGCCAGCGGATGAGCGACGCCGCGACGTCGGCGCTTTTCGCGCATCGCACGGAGATTTCGGTGGGCGGGCGCAAGGCGGTCTTCGTCGACATGCAGATGGTCCCCTATGGCCACAGCGGCCATCGCATCCTCGCGCTGGTGCCGTCGCAGAGCGATTCCGAACTGATGGGCGGCGCGATCGGGCGGTCGGGCCGCGCGGCGGGCGCGGCCGCATCGATGCTGGCGCACGAGATCAAGAACCCGCTCGCCGGGATCAAGGGCGCGGCGCAATTGCTCGCGCGCAAGACCGACGCGGCGGGCGAACGCTTCACGACGCTGATCTGCGCCGAGGTCGACCGCATCGCGACGCTGATCGACCAGATGGAGCATTTCTCGCGCGGGCAGCCGATCGCCTGCGGTCCGATCAACCTGTACCAGCCGATCCACCAGGCGATGGAAACCGCGCGCGCGCGCCAGTTCCCCGGCGTCCGGTTCGCCGAGGATTTCGATCCGTCGCTGCCACTGGTGCACGGAAACCATGACGCCATGGTGCAGATATTGCTCAACCTCGTGACCAACGGATGCGAGGCGCTCGGCGGACGCGACGATGGCGTCGTGCGGCTGACCACCGCGTATCGCCACGGCCTGTCGATCGACAATGGCGACGGGCGCGGGCGGATCGCGTTGCCGATCGAGGTCAGCGTCAGCGACAATGGTCCCGGCGTGCCCGCCGATATCCGCGGCGACCTGTTCGACCCGTTCGTGACGACGAAGCGCGAAGGGCGGGGGCTTGGCCTTGCGCTGGTCGCCAAGCTGGCGCGCGACATGGGCGGGACGGTCCAGCATATCCGCGACGGCGACTGGACGCGCTTTCGCGTCCACCTTCCCGTCGCGCAAAAGGGACGATCGGCATGAGCAAGGGCAAGACCATCCTGCTGGTCGAGGACGATCCCGCGATCGCGATGATCATCCGCGAAACGCTGGTCGGCGAATGCGCACATTTCGCGTCGGTCGCGAGCATCGCCGAACGCAACGCCTGGCTCGCCGACAACCGTCCCGACCTCGTTATTTCGGACGTCGTCCTGCCCGACGGCGACGGCATCGACTCGCTGCCCGGGGCGGGCGTCGACGCCGGCACACCGGTCATCGTCCTGTCGGCGCAGAATACGCTCGACACCGCGGTGCGCGCGACGGGGATCGGCAGCTATGATTATCTGCCCAAGCCGTTCGACCTCGACGAATTGACTGCGAGCGTCCGCGCCGCGCTCCAGCGGCGTGCCGAGCCGGCGGTCCGGGCCGACCCGGCACAGGCCGACAGCCATGGGCTCGTCGGGCGCGCGCCTGCGATGCAGGCCGTGTACCGCACGATCGCGCGGCTCGCGTCGAACGACCTCGCGGTGCTGATCCTCGGCGAATCGGGAACCGGCAAGGAAGTCGTCGCGCGCGCGATCCACGCCACGGGCCTTCGCCGTGCCGGCCCGTTCGTCGCGATCAACATGGCCGCGATCCCGCGCGAATTGATCGAGGCCGAGCTGTTCGGGCACGAAAAGGGCGCCTTTACCGGCGCGCACAGCCGCAACGCGGGCCGCTTCGAACAGGCGGCGGGCGGCACGCTGTTCCTCGACGAAATCGGCGACATGCCGCTCGAGGCGCAAACACGCCTTCTGCGCGTGCTGCAAAGCAACGAATATTCGACCGTCGGCGGCAACCAGGCGCTGCGCGCCGATGTTCGCGTGATCGCGGCGACGCACCGCGACATGCGCACACTCGTCGCCGATGGCCGGTTCCGCGAGGATCTGTTCTACCGGCTCAACGTCATCCCCGTCACATTGCCGCCGCTCCGCGACCGGCGCAGCGATATCGCGGCGCTCGTCCGCCATTTCGTCGAGACGGGGCGCGCTTCGGGACTACCCGACCGCCAGTTCGCCCCCGCCGCGATGCAATGGCTCGAACGCTACGACTGGCCGGGCAATGTCCGCGAGCTGGGCAATGTCGTCCAGCGGCTCGCGGTGCTGTCGCGCGATACCGTCGTCACGGTGCGCGACGTCGAGACCGTGCTGCACGAAAGCGGCGAGGGTGGCGGCGCGGTCGAACCCGCAGTGCTTATCGCCCGCGCGGTCGACGACTGGGCGCGCGAACAAATGGCGGGCCCCGCGGGCGACGGCGATATCCACGAACAGCTCGAATCGATCGTCGAAGCGGCGCTGTTCCGGCGGGTCCTGCGCGACGTGCGCGGCAACCAGCTCGAAGCCGCGCGACGTCTTGGCATCAACCGCAACACGCTGCGCAAGCGGCTCGGGCAGCTCGATATCGACCCTGCGCACCCCTGAGGGCGACGATAAACCCGGAATCGGGGCATTTGGGCGACACGCGCGCAAATTGTGTGTTTTCTATGCAACAGGTTTGTCGTAACGCAGCAACAATGGCGCAATCCTCCTCCTTGGCTTTCGATATGGATTCGGACGGTCAGGAAGTGCGCTCGGGCTTCTGGCGCTTTGCGGCGCCCGAATATTACACGCTCGCCGTGATCGTCAGCGTGGCGGTGGCCACCTACATTTTCGTGACCGGCGATGCGCAGAGCGAACGGTTGCTGACGCCCGCGCTCGTCGCTGCGATCATGGTTGCCAACCTCGTACCCGCGATGGCGCTGATCGTGCTGATCGGCAGCCGCGTCGCGCGCGCGCGCGCGGTCCGGTCGATGGCGGGAGGCAACGGCCGCCTCCATGTCCGGCTCGTCGCGCTGTTCTCGCTGATCGCAGCAGCGCCGACGATGCTGGTCGTCATCTTTGCCTCGCTGCTGTTCCAGTTCGGCGTCGACTTCTGGTATTCGGACCGCTCGCGCGGCATGTTCGAAAATGCGGCGAACCTCGCGCAGGCTTTCTATGAAGACAGCCAGCAATCGGTGGGTGCGAACACCGTCGCAATGGCGAAGGATCTGGGCGGGTATCTCGACCGGTTCCCGATCGATAGCAGTTCCTTTTCGGATGCGTACCTGCAGCAGGTGGTGGTTCGCGAACTGAATGAATCGGCGATTATCGAAATCGGGTCCGACGGTATCGCCCGCACGCCGGTGATGATCGACCCCGACAATCGGGCCGCGGAGGCGCGGATCTCGCCGGCAATGGTGGCGCAGCTAAATGCCGGCGAAAATGTCATCGTGACCCGCCAGAGCGACCGGATCGAGGCGGCGACGCGCGTTCCCGGACGGAAAAATGCCTATCTCTACGCGTCGCGCGACGCAAATTCGCTGGGGCTGCAACAGTTCGAGCGCGCGAGCACCGTGCTTGCCGATTATAATGCGCTGTTCGAGCGGTCGCAGCTCCTGCAGTTGCAGTTCAACGGGGCATTGTATCTCGGTTCATTGCTGTTGCTCGCGCTCGCCGTGATCGGCGCGATCGTTGTGGCCGATCGGATCGTGCGACCGCTCGGGACGCTTGTCGGTGCCGCAAGGACCGCTGCGGGCGGCGACCTGTCGGTGCGCGTTACGCCGTCGACGCGTAACGACGAAATTGCCGTACTGACGGTGGCGTTCAACCGCATGACCGAGCAGTTGCAGGGGCAGACCGGTGCGCTCGTCAGCGTCAACGAACAGCTCGAGGCGCGGCGCAGCTTTATCGAGGCGGTGCTCAGCGGCGTGTCGTCGGCGGTGGTTTCGGTCGATGCCGACCATCGCATCCTTCTGGCGAATGCCGCGGCCGAGCGGCTGATCTGCCAGTCGGCCGAATGCCTGACCGGGCGCCCGCTCGAGGAGGTCGCGCCCGAACTTGCGCGGCTGCTGACCGGCGACGAACGCGAAGGGATCGTCCAGCTCGCGCGCAACGATGCCGAACCCGCGACGCTTGCGGCGAAGGCGGTGGCGCAGGGCGACGGCTTCGTCCTGAGTTTCGAGGATATCACCCAGCAATTGCTCGACCAGCGCCGCGCTGCCTGGTCCGACGTCGCGCGGCGTATCGCGCACGAGATCAAGAACCCGCTGACGCCGATCCAGCTCGCCGCCGAACGGCTCCAGCGGCGCTTCGGCGACAAGGTCGAGGGCGATGCCGCGACCTTCCGCAAGCTCACCGACACGGTGATCCGCCAGGTTCACGACATGCGGCGGATGGTCGACGAATTTTCGAGCTTTGCGCGCATGCCGAAACCGACCTTCGGGGTCGAGGATGTCCGCGACATCCTGCGGCAGGCGGTGTTCCTGTTCGAGGTCGCCAAGCCCGATATCGTCTTTGCGATCCGTACGCCCGACGAAATCGAACCGCTCGTCTGCGACCGCCGCCTGCTGTCGCAGGCAATGACGAATATCGTCAAAAATGCGGTGGAAGCAATTGAAGAAAAGACGAAAAATTCGGAAGAAGTGCCCGTCGGTCACGTTGATGCCGAGCTCGCGATAGCGCCGGGCGGCGAATTGCTGATCCGCGTGACCGACGACGGCATCGGGCTTCCCGAGGCGCGCGACGCGATCGCCGAACCCTATATGACGACGCGGCAGGGCGGCACCGGGCTCGGGCTCGCGATCGTCAAGAAGATCGTCGAACAACATTATGGCGAACTGGAATTTTCCGACAATCCGGCGGGGCAGGGAACGCGCGTGACGCTGACGCTCCACCCCGACCGGTTAAGGCCGCTGGCCGGACGTGGCGGGGAAGCCGGCTTGGGACAAGGTGAATCGGTTCCCGGACGCATCCGGAACCGGCAGGACAGAGAAGATCATGGCGCTTGATATTCTGATCGTCGACGACGAACGCGACATCTGCGACCTCGTCGCCGGGGTCATGGAAGACGAAGGCTATGAGGCGCGAACCGCCTCCGACAGCGATTCGGCGCTCGAAGCGATCCGCCAGCGGCGCCCGTCGCTCGCGCTGATCGACGTCTGGCTCCAGGGATCGCGGCTCGACGGGCTGGGGCTGGTCGAGGCGATCAAGGCGTTCGACCCGACGCTGCCGATCATCGTCATTTCGGGGCATGGCGGGCTCGACACCGCGGTGGCGGCGATCCGCCGCGGCGCGTTCGATTTCATCGAAAAGCCGTTTGAGGCGTCGCGCCTGCTCCACCTCGTCGCGCGCGCGACCGAGAGCGAGCGGTTGAAGTTCGAATATGAGCAGCTGCGCGAAAAGGCGGGGCCCTCGGACGAACTCACGGGAACGAGCGCAGCGATCAACAATGTCCGCGCGACGCTGAAGCGCGTGGCGGGGACGGGAAGCCGCGTGCTGATCACCGGCGCGCCGGGCGTCGGCAAGGAGGTCGCCGCGCGCGTGCTGCACGGCTGGAGCGGGCGGCAGAATGCGCCGTTCCGCGTCATTTCCTCGGCGCGTATGGATCCCGAAACGGTCGAGACCGAATTGTTCGGGTCGGAAGCCGAGGATGGATCGATCCGCGTCGGGCTGCTCGAACAGGCGCATGGCGGGACATTGTTCCTCGACGAGGTCGCCGACATGCCGCTGACGACGCAGGGCAAGATCCTGCGCGTCCTCACCGACCAGAGCTTCGCGCGCGTCGGCGGGCGCACGATGATCCGCGTCGATGTGCGTATCATTTCGGGGTCGGCGCGCGACCTGATGACCGAAATCGCCGAAAGCCGCTTTCGCGAGGATCTCTATTACCGGCTCAATGTCGTGCCGGTGCATATCCCGCCGCTGCGCGAGCGGCGCGACGATATCGCGAGCCTGTGCGACCATTATATCCGCCGCTACGCCGCCGACCGCCGCGTCCCGCCGCCCGAGATCAGCTCGGAAGCGATGGCGGCGCTGCAGGCGCATGAATGGCCGGGCAATGTCCGCGAACTCAGGAATGTGATCGAGCGCGTGATGATCCTCGCGCCGAGCGACCGGCTGAGCCGCATCGATGCCGACATGCTGCCCGCCGAACTTGTGCGCGGGGGGACCGATATCCTGCCCAATTCGGAATCGATCACGGCGATCCCGCTCAAGGAGGCGCGCGAGAATTTCGAACGCGAATATCTGCGCATCCAGATCAACCGTTTTTCGGGCAATATCTCGCGCACGGCGAGCTTTATCGGGATGGAACGCTCGGCGTTGCACCGCAAACTGAAACTTTTGGGCCTTACCGAGAGTTCGGACGGCGACGGCTGATGGCTTTGCGCTAGACGTTCCGTATACTTTGCCGCATAGTGCGGCGCTCAAGAAGGTCAAAGATGCCGGGGCTACCGAGCATCGAAACGCGGCTTCGCCGCCAAGAACAGGAGGCAAATATGTCCGATAAGAATCAGAATCTCCAGGATCTTTTCCTCAACGCCGTCCGGCGTAGCAAGACCCCGGTGACCATGTTCCTGGTCAAGGGCGTCAAATTGCAGGGCATCATCACCTGGTTCGACAATTTCTCGTTGCTGCTTCGCCGCGACGGGCAGTCGCAGCTTGTCTACAAGCATGCGATTTCGACCGTGATGCCGTCGCACGATTTCGATCTGGCGCTGCTCGGCGACAATCTGCGCGATGCGCCTGCCGGCAAGGGCAAGGCATTGCAGGATGTGTTCCTGAACGCGGTACGCCGTTCCGACGAATCGGTGACGATGTTCCTCGTCAACGGCGTGATGCTGCAGGGCGATATCGTCGCGTTCGACCTGTTCTGCATGCTGCTTGAGCGCGAGCGGCAGGTACAGCTTGTCTACAAGCACGCGATTTCGACGGTTCAGCCGAACGGGCCGATCAACCTGACCGATAATGGCGAGGCTGACGGCGAGACGGACGACGCCTGATCGACCCGCCAAAAAACTTGATCGCCGACAATGAAGACGAGGTAACGCGCGGCGCCGCCGCGCTTGTCGTCGTGCCCGAATGGCATAGCCAGCACCTCGCGCGCGACCTCGACGCGCGCGCCGAGGAGGCGAGGGGGCTCGCGCTCGCGATCGGGCTCGACGTCGTTGCGGTCCATACGCTGCGGCTGCGCCAGACGCGCGCGGCGACGCTGCTCGGCGTTGGCCAGATCGAGGCGATCGCGCCCGACATTGCGGCGAAGGGCGTCCAGCTCGTCGTCGTCGATGCCGCGCTCAGCCCGATCCAGCAGCGCAATCTCGAAACCGCTTTCGGTACCAAGGTCATCGACCGCACCGGCCTGATCCTCGAAATCTTCGGCGAGCGCGCCGCGACCGCCGAGGGGCGATTGCAGGTCGAACTCGCGCATCTCGACTATCAGGCGGGGCGGCTCGTGCGCAGTTGGACCCACCTCGAGCGTCAGCGCGGCGGTTTCGGCTTCCTCGGCGGCCCCGGCGAAACGCAGATCGAGGCCGACCGGCGGATGATCCGCAACCGCATGGCGCGCATACGGCGCAGCCTCGAGGATGCGCGCCGCACGCGCCAACTCCAGCGCTCGAAGCGCCAGCGCGCGCCCTGGCCGGTCGTCGCGCTCGTCGGCTATACCAATGCCGGAAAATCGACTTTCTTCAACCGCTTGACCGGAAGTGACGTCATGGCAGAAGACATGCTCTTCGCGACGCTCGATCCGACGATGCGCGAAATCGGGCTGCCGGGCATCGAAAAGGCGATCCTGTCGGACACCGTCGGTTTCGTGTCCGACCTGCCGACGCAGCTGGTCGCGGCTTTTCGCGCGACGCTCGAGGAGGTCACGACCGCCGACCTGATCGTCCATGTCCGCGACATCGTCCATCCCGACAGCGAAGCGCAATATGACGATGTGCGTGCGATATTGGACTCGCTCGGCGTCAATGGCCCGCAGGACGATGGGGAGGGCGATGCCCCCGCCGCGGTTCCGCAGATCGAAATCTGGAACAAGATCGACACCGCCGATGCCGATGCGCGCGCGGCGGTCGAGGAGATGGCGGCGCGGCGGCCCGACGTCGCGGTCATTTCGGCGGTGACGGGCGAGGGCGTCGAAGCCGCGCGCGTCCTGATGGCGTCGCAATTGACCGCGCAGCACAAGGTGCAGCGCATCTATCTGAGTTACAGCGAGGGTGAGGCGGCGGCGTGGCTTCACGCGCGCGGCGAGGTTTTGGCCGACGAGCCGCAGGACGAAGGCCATGTGCTGACCGTCCGGCTCGACCCCGCGGACAGCGCGCGTTTCGAGCGGTTATGGCCGGCGAGGGTCAGCCCCCCTGGAGACGTTCCGCGGCCTTGACCGCGATCCAGTGATCTTCCTGCACATCGAGTGACAGCCCGGCCAGGCTGCCGCCGGCGCGCTCTTCCATGGCTGCAAAGCGCCGCGCGAATTTCAGATTGGCATCGCGGAGCGCGCTTTCGGCATCGATGCCGAGCTTGCGGGCATAGTTGACGACCGCGAACAGCAGGTCGCCGACTTCTTCGTGCCGCTCGGCATCGTCGGTTGCCGCGGCAACCTCGGCCAACTCCTCGTCGATCTTTGCACGCGGCGCGTCGGTATCGGGCCAGTCGAAACCGACGCGTGCGGCGCGGCCCTGCAGCTTTTGCGCGCGCAGCAACGCGGGCAAGGACAAGGCCACGCCGGCGAGCGCGCTCGTCGGTCCGTCGACGGCGCGCTCGGCTGCCTTGATTTGTTCCCATTGCTGACGGACATCGTCGGTCTTGCCGTCGCCGAAGATATGCGGGTGCCGGCGTTCCATCTTGTCGCTGATCGCATTGGCAACATCGTCGAAACTGAACAGGCCTTCGTCGGTTGCGATCTGGCTGTGAAAAACGACCTGGAGCAGCAAGTCGCCAAGCTCGTCACAAATCGCCGCCGGATCGCCATTCGCAATGGCATCCGAAACCTCATAGGCTTCCTCGATCGTATAGGGCGCGATCGTCGCGAAGCTCTGCGCCAGATCCCATTCGCATCCGCCGTCGGGATTGCGCAGCTGCCGCATGATGGCGAGCAGGCGGTCGACGGGGGAGAGCGTTGCGGTTTCGGTCATGGTCTGGATCAACTTTGGAACGAGGCTCTTTCGGGCCGGATGGAAACGAGCCGGGGCAGTGTGCGGGCGCCGGGATAATGCAATGCTGCGCTGGTTCAAAGGGGGCTGTTGATAACAAGGGAGGAAAAGGCTGCAGGCGCGCGCGATGATCCCTAGCCGCCTCGCGCCTCTTGACGTCGCGGCGTCAAAAATGACCTTCTCGATCGGCCGGTGCGCGGTCGCGGCACCGCCCGCCGCACCCCCGGCACGACGGACCTGATCGCGTTTCCCTCGATTATCGCTTCGCTATAGGCCGTCCATAAGTGGTATAAGCGGCAGGAGCGATTATGGGCGTCCAATCTTTTGGGCAGGGCGAAAGCGATGTTGCTCACCTCGCACCGGCTGGTGCCGCCGCGCCGAACCTCGCCGATCAGGTGCTCGGACTTCAATATTGCCGCCTCGGCATCCTGTCGCTGATGCGGTTGCAACTCGCCTTCGAGCGCGGTGACCGGTCGCGGGTACTGGAGGTCATCGATGAGCTCCATGCGCTCGATGCCGAGGTCGAGCATCTGGTGGGGTCGCTTCCCGCAGCAGGAGAAGACGAACGGCTGACATCGGTCGCTCGCCGACTGAAGTCGGACAAGATGGCTGCGACTTTCGAAAAACTCGCGCTGGCGAGCGGTATGAGTGGCCCGGGGCTGGTGCACGCGCCCGCATCGTTGCCCCGCAACGCCGACGCCGATCAGTGGCGCGATGCTCCCGATGAAGTTTCCGTCTGGCCGCCGGCGGAAAGTCCCGCCCGAAGGTTGATACGCGAATATGCCGTTCCGGGCGCCCTGCTGCTCGGCATTTTGGTGGCCGTGGCCATATTGCTGCTGAGCTAGGGTCGCTAACGGGACGCGCGTTTGACCATCTGCCCCAGCATGTCCTTAAGATCGTATGCTTCTTCGATCGCCGAAAATTGCCCCTTCAGTGCCGCAAGCCTGAGCAAGGAGGCCGTTTCGCCGCGTCGGTCGCGGGGATCGAGATCGCTCCGAAAAGCGAGCTCGGTCACCAATGACGTCACGAATTCGGCCGCAGCCGGCAGCCCCATATCTTTGAAGCCGGCACGGGCAGCGGACCAGCTGAGAACGCGAGCGTTGTCCGGCACATGATCGCGCAGTGCCGAAGACAGGTATGAAATCACGACTGCGGTATTCCAGAGTCTGCTCTCGCTCGTTGAAAGCGTCGACGCGCTCCCGGCAGCGACCTTTCGCCCTATCGCGTCGAGTGCCGATCCGAGATTTGCGGGATTTGTTCGCTCCGGGAGCATGATCCGCCTTTCGGTCGCGCGAAAACGAGCCAGCAACAGGGCGATCAGCATGGACGTGTCCGCTGTGGGCGCGCCGCTTCGCTCGTGGCAATTCGGGCAGGACTAAGCATGCTCGATCTTGCAGCGATATCGGGCAGGGCCAGCGCGATATCCGCCTGACCGACCGCTTCGCCGACGAGAATCAGCGTCGGGGCGCTTGCCGCGAAGGACCCGGTGGCGAGTTCGAGCAGGGCGAGTCGCGTCGCCAGCCGCCGTTCGTCGGGGCCGCTGACGTCACACGCGATCATCACGGGCGTGTCGCCCGCCATGCCAGCGCGCATCAGGCCGCGCATGATCGCGCCCGCCGCGTCGCGGCCCATGTAGAAAGCGAGGGTCGACCCACCGCTGGCGAGAGAGGTCCAGTCGATGTCGAGCGCCGCGCCGCGCTTGCTGTGCGCGGTGACGAAGCGGACGTCGCGGGAGACGCCGCGTAGCGTGAGCGAGATACCGGCAGACGCCGCTGCGGCGCAGGCGCTTGTGATGCCGGGGCAGATATGAACGGCATAACCCGCCGCGCGGAGCGCCGCCAGTTCCTCGCCGGACCGGCCGAAGATCGAGGGATCGCCACCCTTCAGGCGCACGACCCTTTTCCCGGCTGCCGCTGCCTCGACAAGCATTGCGTCGATCGTCCGCTGATCCTTCGAATGCCGCCCCGACCTTTTGCCGACGCTGACGCGCTCGGTGTGTCGGGGGATCAGTGCCAGCACACCATCGCCGACGAGCGCGTCGTAAAAGACGATGTCGGCGCGCCCGATCAGGCGGACAGCTTTCATCGTCAGCAGGTCGGGATCGCCGGGGCCGGCGCCGACCAGCCATACGGTGCCGGGCGTAAAATCGTCAGGCTGCATTGCTGGTCTCCTCGGCCAGGATGCGCGCGAGCGCGGGGCGGCACGAGCCGCAATTGGTGCCGGCGCCGATCGCGGCGCCGATGGCGGCGGTGTCGGTCAGCTTCTGGTCGCGGATCGCCGCGACGATGGTCTTGAGCCCGATGTCGAAGCAGACGCAGATGATCGGGCCTCGGTCGGCCTGTACCCCGGGCGCGCGGCCGGCGAGCAGGGTGGGGGCGACCTCGGGCGCCGCCAGCTGGCCGATCAGCCAGTCGCGCGGGGGCAGTTCGCCGCTCTCGGTAACGAAGAGCGCGCCGATGAGGCGGCCGCTCGCGACGATCGCGATGCGCCGCGTGCCGCGCGCGGCGTCCTGCGCCTCTATGCGCTCGCCCTTGGGGAGCAGGGCCTCGATGCTCTTGAGGTCGCCGTTGCCGGCGATCTCCCACAGCACCCCCGACGGCACCGCGACGCGCGTCGCCCACAGGCAGCGCGGGGTGCCGGCAAGTTCGCGCGACAGGAGCAGGAAGCCGCGCCATTTGGGGGTGACGGCGGCGATCGATGCGGGGGTGCGCTTGAACCCCGGCTGGCCCGACACCGGATCGACGAGCGGGCGGGGCAGCAGCCCGGTGCGGCCGCCGCTCGCGGTGCGGTCGGTCCAGTGGATCGGCACGAAAAGCTCGCCGGGGCGCTGGCCGGCGTGGAAGGCGACGCGGTAGAGGCTGTCGCCCTGGGGCGTTTCGACGCGCGCCAGACCGCCGTCGGTCAGCTCCAGCCGCGCGGCGTCGTCGGGGTGGACTTCGACGAGTGGCTCTTCGCGGTGGCGTGCGAGCTTGGGGGCGAGGCCGGTGCGCGTCATCGTGTGCCATTGGTCGCGGTAACGCCCGGTGTTGAGCGTCAGCGGCCATTTGGCGAGCGGTTCGGGGAGCGGCTTTTGCGCAACGGGAACGAGGCGCGCGCGGCCGTCCTCGGTTGAGAAGCGGCCGTTGGCAAAGGGATGGTCACCGCCCCAGCGAAAGGGCTGCATTGCGTCATAGGCGGCGGTACCGCCCAGTGCGGCGCCGGGCAGCGCGAAGAGGCGGGCGCCGTCATTGTCGTAATTCGACAGGCGGCAATGCTCGCGCCAGATGTCAGCGGGGCGGTCGTAGGCAAAGGCGGTCTTCCACCCCATGCGCCGGCCGATCTGCTTGACGATCCACCAGTCGGGCATCGCCTCGCCGGGGAGCGGAAAGAGCGCGCGCTGGCGGCTGATCGTGCGGTCGCTGTTGGTGACGGTGCCGTCCTTTTCGCCCCAGGCTGCGGCGGGCAGGCGGACATGCGCGAAGGCGCCCGTGTCGGTCTTTTCGATCACGTCGCTGACGACAACGAAGGGGCAGGTCTTGAGCGCGTCGCGCACCGCATTGCCGTCGGGCATCGACACGGCAGGGTTGGTCGCCATCACCCACAGCGCCTTAATCCGCCCCTCGCCGATCGCGCGGAACAGGTCGACGGCTTTCAGGCCCGGCTTCTCGGCCATTGTCGGCGAGGCCCAGAAACGCTGGACGCGGGCGCGGTTCTCGGGCGCGAAATCCATATGGGCGGCGAGGGTCGAGGCGAGTCCGCCGACCTCGCGCCCGCCCATCGCATTGGGCTGGCCGGTGATCGAGAAGGGCGCCGCCCCGGGCTTGCCGATGCGCGCGGTCGCGAGGTGGAGGTTGAGGATGGCGTTGACCTGGTCGGTGCCGGCGGTTGCTTGGTTGATCCCCTGGCTGAACAAAGTGACGGTGCGCGGGGTCGCCGCGAACAGTTCATAGAAACGCCTGAGGTCGGCGGCGGGGACATCGCAAATGCGCGCCACCGACCACAGGTCATTCCCCTCTCCAAGCTTGTCCCAGAAATCGGCGGGCACCGCGACATGGGCGGCGAGATAGTCTTCATCGACGATACCGGTCTCACGGCAATGCTGGAGCAGGCCGTTCATCAGCGCGACGTCGCTGCCGGGGCGGATGGCGAGGTGCAGGTCGGCTTCCTCGGCGGTTTCGGTGCGGCGCGGGTCGATGACGACGAGCTTGGCGCCCGCCTCGCAGCGCGCGCGGATGCGCTGGTAGACGATCGGATGGCACCACGCCGTATTGCTGCCGACGAGGACGAACAGGTCGGCGGCGTCGAGATCGTCGTAGGTGGCGGGAACGATGTCCTCGCCGAAGGCGCGGGTGTGGCCCGCGACCGCGCTCGACATGCAGAGGCGCGAATTGGTGTCGATGTTCGCGGTGCCGATGAAGCCCTTCATCAGCTTGTTCGCGACGTAATAATCCTCGGTGAGGAGCTGTCCCGAAATATAGAAGGCGACGCTGCCCGGACCGTGGCGCGCGATCGTCTCGTTGAAGCGCTTCGCGACGAGGTCGAGCGCCTTGTCCCAACTTGTCCGCTTGTTGCCGATCATCGGATGGAGGAGGCGGCCCTCCAGCCCGACCGTCTCGCCGAGATGCGTGCCTTTCGAGCAGAGGCGGCCGCGATTGGCGGGATGATCGGGATCGCCCGCGATCTCTACGCTCCGTGCGCCCGTCACCGTCGCGCGGATACCGCAGCCGACGCCGCAATAGGCGCAGGTGGTGCGGACCGCCTCGACCATCAGGCCGCGGCCTTTAGCGTGCCGGCTCGGCAGATGAGGACGCGGCCGCCGTCTATCTTGACCGGGACGGTCGGGGTGCAGCCCTTGTCCTCGCCGAGCGCTTCGCCGGTCGACAGGCTGATCCTCCAATTGTGGAGGGGGCAGGCGACGGCGCCGCCATGGACTATGCCCTGGCTTAACCGTCCATGCTTGTGCGGGCAGCGGTCGAGCAATGCGAAGACCTTGCCCTCGGCGGTGCGGAAGACGGCGATGTCGTCGCCGCCTTCGACCTGCACGGTGCGGCTGCCGCGCACGGGGATCTGGTCGACCCAGCCGATATCGAGCCATTCGGCGGTGCTGGTCATGCGATTTCCTTATGCGGGGTGAAGCGCGCCATCGGCGCGTGATGTTCGGCCTCGGCGCCCTCGGCACGCTGCGCCCAGGGGTCGTCCTGCGAAAAGCTTTGCGAGTAGAGGAAGCGCGCGCGCAGCGCCTCGCGGCCCGGTTCATCGTCGACGATGCGCGCGACGATATGGGCCAGCCCGACGCGCTCGATCCACGGCGCGGTGCGTTCGAGGTAGCGCGCTTCCTCGCGGTAGAGCTGGATGAAGGCGGCGCAATAATCCATCGCCTCCTGCTCGGTCGCGACCTTGCAGAGCAGGTCGGTGGCGCGGACATGGATGCCGCCATTGCCGCCGACGTGCAGCTCGTAGCCGCTGTCGACGCAGACGACGCCGAAATCCTTGATCGTCGCCTCGGCGCAGTTGCGCGGGCAGCCGGAGACCGCGATCTTGAACTTGTGCGGCATCCAGCTGCCCCAGCTCATCCGCTCGAGCTTGACGCCGAGCCCGGTCGAATCCTGTGTGCCGAACCGGCACCATTCGGACCCGACGCAGGTCTTCACGGTGCGCAGCGCCTTGCCATAGGCGTGGCCCGAGACCATGCCGGCGGCGTTGAGATCGGCCCAGACCGCGGGCAAATCCTCCTTTTTGATCCCGAAGATGTCGAGCCGCTGGCCGCCGGTGACCTTGACCATCGGCGCGTTATATTTCTCGACCACATCGGCGATCGCGCGCAGCTCGGTCGGGTTGGTGAGCCCGCCCCACATGCGCGGGACGACCGAGTAAGTGCCGTCCTTCTGTATATTTGCGTGGAGGCGTTCGTTGACGAAGCGGCTCTGCTGGTCGTCGACATACTCGCCGGGCAGCGCGCAGAGCAGATAGTAATTGAGCGCGGGGCGGCACGACGAGCAGCCGTCGGGGGTCGTCCAGTGCAGCTTCTGCATCACCTCGGGGATCAAGCGCATCGCCTGCGCGACGATTTCGCGGCGGACGTCGTCGTGGCCGAAGCTGGTGCATTTGCACATCGTTTTCGGCCCCGACTGGACATCGTCGCCCAGCGTCAGCGCGAGCAGATTTTCGACGAGGCCGGTGCAACTGCCGCAGCTTGCCGAGGCCTTGCAGGTGCCGCGCACCGCGTCGAGGCTGTGCGCGCCCTTGGCGATGCACGAGACGACCTGGCCCTTGGTAACGCCGTTGCAGCCGCAGATTTCCGCATCGTCGGAAAGCGCCGCAACGGCCGCCTTAGGGTCCGCCGCGCCGCCTCCCGCGGCGAAGGCCTGGCCGAAGATCAGCAGGTCGCGGAGATCGGAGACGTCCTCCTGCTTCTTGAGCAGGTCGAAATACCAGCTGCCGTCGGCGGTGTCGCCGTAGAGCACCGCGCCGACGATGCGGTCGTCCTTGACGATGACGCGCTTGTAGACGCCTCGGCTCGCGTCGCGGAGCACGATATCCTCGCAGCCGTCGCCGCCCGAGAAGTCGCCCGCGGAGAAAACGTCGATGCCCGAGACCTTGAGCTTGGTGGAGGTGACCGAGCCGCGATACCCGCTGTGCTGTTCGACCAGCCCGTCGGCGAGGCTGCGGCACATGTCCCACAAGGGTGCGACAAGGCCGTAGACCTGCCCGTCATGCTCGACGCATTCGCCGACCGCGAGCACCGCGGGGTCGCTCGTCACCATATGATCGTCGACCTGGATGCCGCGCCCGACCGCGAGGCCCGCATCGCGGGCGAGGGCGACCGAGGGGCGGATACCCACCGCCATGACGACGAGGCTGGCGGGGATCAGGGTGCCGTCCTTGAGCTCGACGCCCTCGACCTTGCCGTTTCCAACGATTTCTGCCGTGTCAGCGCCGGTCAGGATCGTCTGGCCGCGCGCTTCGAGAGCATTTTTGAGCAGCCAGCCGGCGGCTTCGTCGAGCTGGCGTTCCATCAGCGTCGGCATCAGGTGGATGACCGTGACCTTCATGCCGCGCAAAGACAGGCCATGCGCGGCCTCGAGCCCGAGCAGGCCGCCGCCGATCACAACGGCGTCGCCGCCCGCGTCGGCGGCCGCCAACATGGTGTCGACATCGTCCATGTCGCGGAAGGCGATCACGCCGGGGAGATCCTTGCCGGGGACGGGGATGATGAAGGGATCGGAGCCGGTGGCGATCAGCAGCTTGTCATAGCTCTCGACGAGCCCGCTGCGCGTCGTTACCGTCTTCGCCGTGCGGTCGATCACCGCGACCGGATCGCCCGCGACGAGTGCGATGCCATTGTCGGCGTACCATGCGGCGTCGTTGATCACGATGTCGTCGAAGCATTTCTCCCCCGCGAGCACGGGCGAGAGCATGATGCGGTTGTAATTGACGCGCGGTTCGGCGCCGAAGATCGTCACGCGGTAGCGGTTCGGATCGCGCGAGAGCAGTTCCTCGACCGCGCGGCAGCCGGCCATGCCGTTGCCGATGACGACCAGATGCTCGCGCGTGTCGGCGTCGGGTTTGAGGGGGCGGTGTTCCATCAGAGCATCCAGTCCAGTTGCAGCCAGAATTTGTCGGTGTCGGTGGCGAAAGTGTCGGCGTCGTAGTGCGCGTAGCGCGCCGAGGCGGTGAATTTGCCGAGCTTGGCGCTGGCGAGCAGGTCGATTTCGTCGCCATAGGAACGCGAGGCGCGGTCGCTGCGATAGTCGTGGTAGACGGCCTGCAGGGTTACCGCCCTGAGAGGCCCCACCGCCTTCCAGCCCCAGCCCGCGCTCGCATAAAGATTGCGGACGCCGTCGGGCGGGGTGACGAGAAATTTGTCGGCCCAGCCCTGGAATTTGAACCCCGTCGCGAGCGGGGTCTGGAAGCTGGTGAGCGCAATTCCGTCGCCGGCTCCAAGTACCTCGTACCCGACGCCGACGCGGGGTCCGCCAAGATCGACCGCGACATCGGCGAGCCAATAGTCGGCGGCATAGTCATTGGGGTTGCGGTGCCAGTCGGACTGGCGCGCATAGCTCAGCTGATAGGCGAGCTTGGCCTCGCCGAGCGGCTGGCTGCCGTCGAGTCGGACGCCATAACTCTGGCTCGACATGCGGAAGCCCTGCATCGCGGCCTCGTCCTGATCGACCAGATAGGCGAAGGCGGCGATTTTGCCGGCGGGGGTCTGCACGCTCAAATTGGCGAAGAGATTGTCGCCCGATACCGCCTGCTGCCGTGCGCCCGTACCGTCGATCCCCCAGATCGTGCGGATGCTCCACGCATAGGCGATATCGGCCTTCACGCCCTTCACCGGGGTGACCTCGGCGCGCACTGCGTCGAAGCTCTGGCCATTCTGGCGAAATCCGACCGAGCCCACGAAACGTTCGTCGTCGAAACCGAGCCGCTGCCGTCCCGCGGTGATTGCAAAGGCGGGCGCGGCATAGCGAAGCTGTGCACGCGACAGGCCGATATTGTCGGGATCGGCGACCAGCGGCCGCGTCGCGGCGCCGTGGAGGCCGTCGAAATAGTCGTCGACGATGGCGAGATTGCCCTGGCCCTCGACCAGTGCCGACCAGCGCCCGGCCTTTGCCTCGACTCCGGCGCGGACGCGCAGGGTGAGCGCGTCGGCGCCGGCGGCGAGCCCGTCCTGATCGACATTTTCATAGCGGATGCGGGCTTCGCCGAGGGGTTTCAGCACCACCTCCTCGGCGTGCGCCGTCCCGGCCGGCGCGAGCGCCAGCAGCAGGATGAGGGTGCGGTCCATGTTTAGATCCGCACGCCTTCGGCGGCGCCCCAGGTCGCGCGCCAGTGACTCTTGACGAACATCAATGCCACCAGCGCGAGCACCGCCAATCCGGCAAAGATGTAGAAGCCCGGCGCGAAGCTGCCGTTCCATTGTTTTGCAAAGCCGAGCGAGGAGGCGAGGTAGAAGCCGCCGACCCCGCCCGCCATGCCGACAAGGCCCGTCATCACGCCGATCTCGGCCGAGAAGCGCTGGGGCACGAGCTGGAACACCGAGCCGTTGCCCGTACCGAGCGCGAGCATCGCGATCACGAACAGGCCGAGCGCGGCGGGCAGCGTCGCGGCCTGCGGCACCCCGGCGAGCGCGAGCGCGGCGACGACGAACACCATCATCAGCGCCTTCACCCCGCCGATGCGGTCGGCGAGCGCGCCGCCCATCGGCCGTACCAGCGACCCCGCAAAGACGCAGGCGGCGGTGCAATAGCCCGCCATCACCGGGGTCAGGTGGAACTGGTCGGTGAAATAGATCGGCAGCGAGGCGGCGAGCCCGACGAAGCCGCCAAAGGTCACCGAGTAAAAGGCCATCAGCCACCAGGCGTCGGCGGTCTTCAGCGGCTCGAAATAGTCGATCAGCTTCTTCGGCGCCGGCGCGTTCGGCGCGTCCTTCGCCATGATGAGATAGACGAAAAAGACGATCGTCAGCGGGATGCAGGCGAGGCCGAGCACGGCGTTCCAGCCGAACAGCTTGGCGAGACCCGGGGCGAAGAGCGCGGCGAGCACCGTGCCCGAATTGCCCATGCCGGCTAGCCCCATCGCCTTGCCCTGATGCTCGGGCGGGTACCAGCGGCTGGCGAGGGGGAGGGCGATCGCGAAGCTCGCGCCCGCAAAACCGAGGATCACGCCGAGCGCAAGCGTGCCCGTGAAGCTATGAACGCCGAAGAACCACGCCGTGAACAACCCCGCGATGACGATGAGCTGGCTGATCGCGCCTGCACGTTTCGGTCCGATGCGGTCGACGAGCAACCCGTTGACGACGCGCAGCACTGCACCGGCGAGCGTCGGGACAGCCACCATTAGCCCCTTTTGCGCTGGCGTCAGGCCAAGGCCTTCCGAAATGGCGGGGGCGAGGGGACCAAGAATGACCCAAACCATGAAAGCGAGGTCGAAATAGAGAAAGGCGGCGACCAGTGTCGGCCAGTGGCCGCTCGCCCAGAAGCCCGATTTGGGTGCCGTGGCGCCCGAGGTTGCAGTCGTCATCGTCCGTCCCCTTTGTGACGGGCAATAAAAAAGCCGCCAGGACGGCGGCCACGCGGGCGCATCCTGACGGCTTCATTGCCTGTTGGGATATCGGGGAAAAGGCTCCCCGTCCGCCTGCGGTTCGATCCCCTCGTTGGAACCGGCGCCGCCTTGTCCTGCCCCGGCAGCCTTGCCGAGTGCGATTAAACTGCCTGATTCGCCGAGTTGCCGCAAGCGCTCATTTCGCAGGTGCAGCAAAATGATGAAAGCTATGGAAGTTCAGTAAGATAGGTCTCGATATCGTCGGGATCGAAGGCGCGGCCGTCGAAAAAACGGTCGCTGCCGAGCGTGAGGCGGCCCTGCGTCGAACCCGCGCCGATCGGTTCGTCGAGCCCGCCCTCGAGCTTCGAACTCGCGCCGGGGAGGGGAGCACCCGACCCCGCAAGCGCGGCGCGATAAACGTCGGGCCGGAAGACATGGCCGGCCGCGGCGGCCTCGCTTGCGTCGAACGCCATATAGTCCCAGCGGACCATCTGCGAGTAGAGCCACGCGGCCTGGCTGCGCCAGGGGAAGTTGGCGGCCTCGCGATACTGGAACATGAAGTCGGGATAGTGGATCGGCTCGCCGCCGGGGACGAGGCGGATGCGGTCGGTAATCGCGCGCAATATGGCATCGCGCGGCGCATCGAGATATTCGGGCCGCGCCAATATGCCGGCGCTTTCCTCGGCCGCGCCGGGTTCGACGAAATGCGCCGCTGCCGCATGCAGCGCGCGGACGAGCGCTTCGATCGCGTCGCGGCGTTCATCGAGAACAGTTTCGCGCATCGCGAGCACCTTCTCGACGCCGCGGCGCCAGATCTGTGCCGTTGCCAATGCAATATGCCCGACCCCGCGATCGACCGCGATCGAGTTCCACGGTTCACCGACGCAGATGCCATCGACCTCGCCCGCCGCGAGCGCATCGGCGGCGAAAGGCGGACTGGTGACGACGATTTCGATATCCTGATCGGGACGAATGCCGACGCCAGCGAGCCAATAGCGCAGCATGTAATTGTGGCTCGAATAGCGATGGACGACGCCGAAGCGCAGCGGTTTACCTGCCGCAGCCCTGTCGGCGGCGATGCGCTTCAACGCTGCGCCGATGGCGAGGGGATCGCCTAGCGCGCCGCCCAGTCCAACCTCATGCGCGAGCCGGGCGGAGAAGGTGACGGCATTGCCGTTGAGACCGAGAACGAAGGGTACCGCGAGCGGCACGGCGGGCCGGTCTTTCCCGAGCGTTGTTGCGATGGCAAGCGGCGCGATCATGTGGGCGGCATCGGTATGGCCATAGAGCAACCGGTCGCGCACGGTCGCCCAGGTCATGTCGCGGACAAGGTCGATGGCGACGCCCTCGGCGGCCGCAAAGCCGAGTTCGTGCGCGAGGATCGGCAGCGCGGCGTCGACCAGCGGCAGGAAGCCGATACGGAAACGCTCGCCGGTCATTCCATGTCTCCCATCAGCGCTTCGCTGGTGACGATCGCTTCTGCGATTTCCGAAATGCGGCGGTTGGTGCGCATCGCCTGGCCGCGGAGCAACGCATAGGCTGCGGGTTCATCGATCTGTCGGCGCTTCATCAATATGGCCTTGGCCTTGTCGGTCACCGCGCGCTCGGCGAGCGCATTCTTGGCATCGTCGAGTTCGCGCTGGAGTCGCGAGAAGGCCTGGAAGCGACGCACGGCGAGGTCGATCACGGGCTTTATCCGCTGCTTCGACAGTCCGTCGACGACATAGGCCGACACCCCGGCATCGATCGCAGCGCCGGTCGCCTCGGCGTCGCTCTGGTCGACGAACATGGCGATCGGCCGCGCCAGCGCGCGCGACATGGCGAAGAAATCCTCGAGCAGGTCGCGGCTCGGGTTTTCGAGATTGATAAGGACAACCTCGGGCTTGGCAGCTTCTATCTGCGCGACCAGCGGTCCCGCAGGATCGATGAGCATGAGGTCGTCGAGGCCGGCTTCGCGCAGGCCATCCGAAATGATGGCGGCGCGCGTCGTGCTCGTATCGATGATCGCGATCCTCATGATCGCGCCTTTACGCTGCGGCGCACAAATCTGCCAGTGACTTTCGCCTGCGAGAGCTTTTGTAAGCGAAAAGCCGGCAAAGCTTGTAATTTTCGGTTCCATCCGCCGAGCGGAGGCGCGGGCAAGCCGTTTGCGTCGTGCATTGGATTGCAGGCTGTAGCGGCAGGTAAATGGGTGAGGCGAGCCATTGTCGAGCTCAGGAAGCGGATTACATTTATCCGATAATATATATTATGTTAAATTAAGTGGCATCGCGGGGAGAAGCCCCTGCGTCAGGTCACCGCCTGCCATGTGCGGATCACCAGAAACACCAGTCCGAAGATCGCCACCCATGCGAGCGCCATCTTGATCCAGTCGGCCATCGGCAAGCGCCGCGCGAGCAGCGAACTCAGCACCAGCGCGAACGCGCCGGCAAACCACAGGATCTGGACGGTCGTGTCTCCGGTCATAGCTGCACCTCCAATCCGTCATATCCGGGCTCGACGCCCGGCGGCAATTCGCCCGCAAGGTCGTCATAATCCATCGTATTGTCCATATGCGTGATGATCGCGCGCGGATTGCCGACCTTGGCCAGCGCTTCGAGCGTCATCTGAAGATGCGGATGCGTCGGATGCGGATAGCGGCGCAACGCGTCGATCACGAACAGGTCGACGCCTTGAAAGAAATCGACCATCTCGTCGGTGAATTTAGAAAAATCAGTGGCATAGGCGACTTTGTGGGCGCCGTCGCTGAAGATCAGGCCGCTCGCCTTGATCGGCCCGTGCGGCATTTCGATCGCCGACACTTCGATCGGTCCGATCGATTGATGATCGAGCAGGTCGATCGCATCGACCGACGCGGGATAGCCCGCATTGCCTGCAAAAGCATAGGAAAAGCGCCACTTGAGCGTCTCAAGGACATGATAGCGCGCGTAGCAGGGCACCGCCGAACCGCGCAGGTGCATCACCTGGCGCAGGTCGTCGAGCCCATGGGTGTGGTCGGCATGCTCGTGCGTCCAGATCACGGCATCGACCTCGCCCACCTCGGCCGCGAGCAATTGCAGCCGCATGTCGGGGCTCGTGTCGACGAGGATGCGGAAGCCGCCGAGCGAAATCAGGATCGAGGCGCGGCTGCGCAGGTTGCGCGGATTGTCGGGGTCGCACTGGCCCCAGTCGTTGCCGAGCCGCGGGACACCCGAAGAGGTGCCGCTACCGAGAACACGAACCTTCACGACGAATGTGACGTCATGGCGCCGCCTTGGAAAAAAGCGTGTAAAAATTGATGCTTGTGGCCTCGGACAGCGCCTCGCGATCCGCGCCGCGCAGATCCGCCAGAAAGGACAAGGTGTCGGCGACGAACGCGGGCTCGCCGGTCTTGCCGCGGTGCGGGACGGGGGCAAGGAAGGGCGAATCGGTTTCGATCAGCAGCCGGTCCTGCGGTAGCCATTTCGCCGTCGCCTGCAGATCGGCCGCGTTCTTGAACGTCACGATCCCCGAGATCGAGATATAGAGGCCAAGGTCGAGCGCCTTGCGCGCAAAATCGTCGCTCGCGGTAAAGCAGTGGATCACGCCGGGGAAGACCGCCCTGCCCATCTCCTCGCCGAGCAGCGCCAGCGTGTCGTCCTCGGCGTCGCGCGTGTGAACGATGATCGGCAATCCGGTCGCCTGCGACGCGTGGATGTGGCGGCGGAAACTGTCCTGCTGCCGCACGCGGTCGCTCTTGTCGTAATAATAGTCGAGCCCGGTCTCGCCGATGCCGATCACGCGCGGGTGCGCTGCGCGCTCGACCAGCTTCGCCGTGTCGACGTCGGGATGATGGTCGGCGTCGTGTGGATGGATGCCGACGCTCGCCCAGACATCAGCATTGGCTTCGGCGGCGGCGAGCACATCGTCCCACTCGCTTTCGCGCGTCGCGATGTTGAGCATCGCGGTGACGCCCTTCGCCCGCGCGCGCGCCAGCACCTCGCCCTGCTGCTCGGCAAGCCCCTTGTAATTGAGGTGGCAGTGCGAATCGACGAGCATCAGGCCTCCCCTTCCCCTTCTCCGCCAATTTCGTCGGCGGGCAGTTCGAGGCGCGGGAAGATCGGGACCGGCTGGCTAACGGTGAAGCCGCTGGCCGCCAGTTTCGCGAACCAGTCGATATCGGCCAGCGCGGCGGAATCGCGCGCATCCGCGGCGATACCCATCTGGTCGAGCAGCTTGTCGGCCGCCGCCGGCACGACCGGGCGGATCGCGATCGCCAGCGTGCGGACCGCCTGGAACAGGGTCATCAACACCGCGCGCATGCGGTCGGGATCGGTCTTGCGGAGCGCCCACGGCGCCTGCGTGTCGACATATTGGTTGCACGCGAAGACGGCGCGGATCCAGTCCTCGATGCCGACCGAGAAAGCGAGCTGTTCGAATTCGCGCGGCAGGCGCGTGTGCGCCATATCGGACACGTCCGCGATCAGGTTGATATCATCCTCTGCAGCTATCCAGTCGTTAGACAGAACGCCGTCCAAATTCTTGAAAATCATCGACAAGCTGCGCTGCGCCAGATTGCCGAAGCTGTTCGCAAGGTCGGCGTTGGCGGTGCGCACGATCGCCTCGGCCGAATAGCTGCCGTCCTGGCCGAAGCTGACTTCGCGCAGCAGGTAATAGCGCAGCGCATCGACGCCGAAGCGCTCGGCGAGTTCCATCGGGTCGACGACATTGCCGAGCGACTTCGACATTTTCTCGCCGCGGTTGAGCAGGAAGCCGTGCCCAAAGACCTGCTTGGGCAGCGGCAGCTTCGCGCTCATCAAGAAGGCTGGCCAGTAAACCGTATGAAAACGAACGATATCCTTGCCGATCATATGGATGTCGGCGGGCCAGAACTTGCCCCACTCGCTATCGCGATCGGGGAAGCCGAGCGCCGACATATAGGTGGTGAGCGCATCGACCCAGACATACATGACATGGCCCGGCGAACCCGGGACGGGCACGCCCCAGTCGAAGCTGGTGCGCGAAACGCTGAGATCCTTGAGCCCGCCCTCGATGAAGCGCAGTACTTCGTTGCGGCGGCTTTCGGGGCGGATGAAGTCGGGATTTTCGTTATAGAGCGCGAGCAACTTGTCCTGATAGTTCGACAGGCGAAAGAACCAGCTTTCCTCGACCGTCCACTCGACCGGGGTGCCCTGCGGCGAGAGCTTGGTCTCCCCTTCCCCCTGCACGAGCTCGCTTTCGTCGTAGAACGCCTCGTCGCGGACCGAATACCAGCCTTCATAGCGGTCGAGGTACAGGTCGCCATTGGCCTCCATCGCGCGCCACAGCGCCTGCGACGCTTCATGATGCGCGGGGTCCGACGTGCGCATGAAATGGTCGAAACTGATATTCAGCTTGGCGTACATCTCACGGAAATATCCCGACATTTCGTCGGCGAGCTCGATCGTCGGGCGGCCTTGGTCGCGCGCCGTCTGGTACATTTTCAGGCCATGCTCGTCGGTGCCGGTGGTCAGCCGCACGTCGCGGCCGCGCGCGCGCTGGAACCGCGCCATGACATCGGTGGCGATCGCTTCATAGGCGTGGCCAATATGGGGGCGACCATTGGGATAGCTGATCGCGGTGGTGATGTAGAAGGGGGCTTTGTTTTCGGACATGCGCGCGCCTTAGCCGCTGGCGCGCGCAAGGGAAAGCGTCAGCGTGCCGGCTGGCCCGCCCTTGGCGCAAGTTCGGCGAGGCAGTTTCCGATTTCGAACCCGACCATCGCGCCGTCGTAGGAACCACGGATCGCGTCGCGAACTGTGCGCTGGACGCGGTCCCACTGCGCGAGGACGGGCGCGATCTCGGCGACGGGGCGTTCGCGCGCGATCCGTGCGAGCAGTCCCGGAACGATATCGATCACCAGTTCGAGCCGCGCGCGATTGCTCGTCCCGCCGACCTCGCGCGCGAGCGCTTCGCGCAGCCGGTTTTCGGGGTCGCCACCGGTCGCGATGGCGAGCAGTTTCTTTTCCATCGCGGCGACGTCGCTGTCGATCAGCGCCAGCGCCTTGCCCGGCACCCCGCCCGACGCGGCGACGATCGCGCGGACCTCGGCCATTTCGAGCATCGGGCGCAATTCGTGCAGCCACGCCGTCATGACGTCACGGTCAACAGGTTGAAAACGCAGCATTCTGCACCGCGACCGGATCGTCGGCAGCAAACGCCCCGGCGAATGGCTGACGAGCAGGAACAGCGTCTTTGCCGGTGGTTCCTCGAGCGTCTTGAGCAGCGCGTTGGCGCCGTCGGTCTCGAGGTCGTCGACCGCGTCGACGATGATCACGCGCCATTCGCCGAGCGACAGCGACAGGTGCAGGCGGCGGATCATCTGGCGCACCTGTTCGATCGTGATGTTGCGCGCGAGTTCCTTGCTCTTGTCCTTGGGCTGGCGCGCCAGGCGCAGGATTTCGGGATGGTTTCCCGCATCGACCAGCCGCCCCGCCGCTTCGTCGCCCGGATCGTCGAGGGTGATTGCCTGCCCGTCGCCACCGCGCCCGTGGGTGACGAGGAAGCGCGCGACGCGTTCGGCAAAGACGCCTTTCCCCATCCCCTGCGGCCCGGCGAGCAGCCAGGCGTGATGCAGCCGCCCGCCCTGCCAGGCTTCGGCAAAGGCCTTTTCGGCATCCTGATGGCCGATCATCAGAGCCATTCATCGAGTTCCGCCAGGATCGCCGCCGTCACCCTTTCGGCGGGCGCATCGGCATCGACGATCCGCCAGCGGTCGGGTTCGGCCTTGGCCATTTCGACGAAGCGTGCGGCGAGCCGCGCCTGATAATCGGCGGGTTTGCTACCCATGCGGTCGCTGCCGCCGCGCTCGGTCAGCCGCCGGGCGGCTTCGTCGGCGCTCACGGTGAGCAGGAAGGTCCGGTCGGGAAGCAGTCCTTCGGACCCGAAGCCGTGCAGCGTCATCAGGTCGGCGTCGGTGATCCCGCCGCCGCCGCCCTGATAGGCGCGGCTCGAATCGACGAAGCGGTCGCACAGCACCCAAGCGCCGCGCGCCAGCGCCGGGCGGATCAGGCGCGCGACATGGTCGGCGCGTGCGGCGGCGAAGAGCAACGCTTCGCTGCGCGCATCCCAGCGGTCGTCGCTGCCTTCCATCAGCAGCGAGCGGATCGCTTCGGCACCCGCGCTGCCCCCGGGCTCGCGCGTCGCGACGACCTCGATCCCGCGCGCTTCGATCGCGGCGGCGAGCGCGCGGATCTGCGTCGACTTGCCGACCCCCTCGCCACCTTCGAGCGTGATGAAGCGCCCGGTCACAGTCCGGTCAGCCGGTAGAATCCCGTCCGTGCGCGCGCCCACCACCCGCCTTCGCCGACGTCCGCGGCGGCGAGCAGCGGCGTCGTCTGCGGCGGCAGGCCGTCGGGCGTGACGATGAGGTCGGCCACCGGCGTCCCGCGCGTGACGGGCGCCGACAGGGGAGCATGGGAACGCATGACGACGCGGTAGCCCCCGGCATAGCCTTTGGGAACTGTCATCCGCACCGCCATCCCCGTTTCGGTCGCGACCGCGGGCTTCGCGCCCTTGCCGACGTCGAGGCGGCCGACGCGCGCGCCGGCGGGCACCAGTTCGCGGCCCTCCCACGCGTCGAAACCCCATGTCATCAGCCGCTCGGCCTCGTCGCGCCGCGCCTTTTCGCTGCTCATGCCTGCGACGACCATGATCAGCCGGCGGCCGCCGCGCTTCGCCGAACCGAGGAAGCAATAGCCCGCTTCGGCGGTGTGCCCGGTCTTGAGGCCGTCGGCGCCCTCGAAGCGGCCGAGGATCGGGTTGCGGTTGGGCTGGACGATCGGCTTGCCGTCGGGCGAGGTGCCGTGCTGGAGCTTCGGCATCGAGAAATAGCGCGCATAGCCGACCGGATGGTCGCGGATCAGCCGGTCGGCGAGCGTGATCAGGTCGGCCGCGCTCACCTTGGTCACGCCGCCGTCGGGCCAGCCGTTGGGCGTCCCGAACCGGCTCGACGTCATCCCGATGTCGGCCGCTACGACATTCATTCTTTTGACGAATGCCTCTTCGCTGCCGTCGATCCCGACCGCGAGCACCGCCGCCGCATCATTGCCCGAAACGGTGATCAGCCCCTTGAGAAGTTCGTCGACCGACACCTTTTCCTTCGGGCGCAGGAACATCGTCGACCCGCCGGTGCTGCCGTTCCATTTCTTCCACGTCGCCTCGCCGACGGTGAACTGCTTGTCGCGGCTGAGCTCGCCCTTCTTGATCAGGTCGAGCACGACATAGGCGGTCATCACCTTCGCCATCGAGGCGGGGGCAAAGCGTTTGTCGGCGCCGCGCGAAAAGAGGATCGCACCCGAATCGAGATCCTTCAGCATCACGATCGGCGCCTGCGTGACGTAAAGCGGGCGGCTCACAGGGCCATTCTTCACCGGCGCGTTTTTAACCGGCGCATTCTTCGGGCGCGCGTCGCCCGCCGACGCCGCCGGAAAGGCGATCGCCAGCGCGGCGAACGTCAGCACCGCCGCGCCGCCTTTCGCGAAACCATGGATCTGCCGCATGCGCCCGGCCGTCACCGGTCGCGCTGGACCACTGCGTCGCGGAAGCCCTTGGCCTTCGCCTTGCCCAGCGCCCCCTGCGCTTCGGCATCGCTCGCGAAGGGCCCCATGCGCACGCGCCAGAGCTTGCCCGCTTTCGCCACCGATCCGCCGACCGATTTGGCGGCGGCGTTGGCACGCGCCTCGCTGCTGAACGCGCCGACCTGCACGACATATTTGCCGCCGATGACCGTCTGCGCGGGCTTGGCAGGCGCCGGCTTCGCCGCCGGTGCGGGTTTTGCGGCGGGCTTCGTCGTTCCCGGCCCTTCGACGATGAAACGGTCGTCGCCGGGCTTGGCCTTACCCGACGCAATCGGTGCCGCCGGCTGCGCCACAACGGGGGCGGGAGCGGCCGCCACGCCCTTTGGAACGGGCAGGTCCTTCACCTTTCCGCGCAGGATCGCGAGCAGCGAGCCGGGCGTCGCGATCCGCTCGCGAACCGGCCCGCCGGCGCGAAGCTGCGCGCGTTCGGCGGCGGGCGGGCTCGTCCGGCGCACGCGCACAGCCGATACGCCTTCACTGAGGCCGAGTTGGTCGGCGGCGCCGCGCGACAGGTCGATCAGCCGGTCGTTCGCCATCGGCCCGCGATCGTTGACGCGGACAAGGATGGTGCGCCCGGTATCGAGCGCGGTCACCTCGACATAGCTTGGCAGCGGCAGCGTCTTGTGCGCCGCACTGATCCCCGCCGGGTCGAACGTCTCGCCGTTCGCGGTCGGCCGCCCGGCAAGCTCTTCGCCATACCAGCTCGCATAGCCGACCTCGTCATAATCGGCGACGTCGGCGGGGGTGTAGGTCGTGTCGCCGACCTTGTACGGATCGCCGATCTTGACCGGCCCGTCGACCACGCCCGACGCGGCGGATGCCGGTGCCGGGCCCGCCGCCGGACCGCCTTCGCGCTTGCCATCGAAACTGCCACAGCCGGCGAGCATCACCATCGCCCCGGCCAACAGGCCCCCGCCCTTAACGATCGATTTCATCCGCCAGCAACCCCACAGATAGTGCGTAAAAATTGGAACAATTATAGTCCAATATCGCACGATAATTACCAGTCAGCAAATAGGCTGTCCGGCCGGGGCCATCGGGTTCGAGCAAGGTCGCCTGGATATTGCCGTCGGGCCAGCGGCCGTTCACCGGCTGGAGGCCCGCCGCGCGCCATTCGGCCATCGAGCGCCAGCGGCTGTGACGGTCGAAAACGCGCGGGCAGCGCGTCGGGGTCAGCCGGTTGGCGACCGCGCCGCGGTTGAAGCCCGCGGGAACCGTCACTGCGACGCCCCACGGCTGGCCGGCGCGCCAGCCGGCGTTGCGCAGGTAGGACCCGATCGATTCGATCGCATCGGCCTCGCTCGACCAGATGCGCGCGACCCCATCGCCATCGCCATCCTCGGCGACGCGCAGATAGACCGACGGCAGGAATTGCGGGTAACCGAACGCCCCCGCCCAGCTGCCTTTGAGCGCGCTGCGCGGCACGCCCCGTTCGACCATCACCATCGTCGCGATCAGCTCGGGCTCGAACAGCGACCGGCGGCGCCCTTCATAGGCGAGCGTCGCGAGCGCTTCGGGCAGGTCGAAATTGCCCGTCACCTGCCCATAGGCGGTTTCGTGGCCGTAAATCGCGATCATGATGCTTGTCGGCACGCCGGTGCGTTGCTCGATCCGCGACAGCAAGGGCAGCAGCCGGTCGTGGACGCGGCGCCCGCCGCCGATGCGCGCGGCGTCGACATGCTTGATCCGGTACGGGGCAAAGGCCGGGATCGGCGTATTCGGATTGGGCGGCGCGCCGAGATTGTCGCGGTCGAGCGCGACGACGCGCGCATTATAGCTCAGCCCTGCCGTCACCCGGTCGAACGTTGCGCGCGACACGCCGCGCGCCTGCGCCTTCGGCCACAGCGACTGGACATAGGCGTCGAACCCGCTGTCGCCGCTCTGCGCGTGCAGCGGCGCCGATGCGGTGAGCAGCCACGCCGACAGGAAGGCGGCGGCAAAGGCGAAAAGGCGTCTGATTCTGAAAATGATAGCGTGCATGATGTCCCCACCCATAGGGCGTGTCTCGCACAGATGCGAGCGGCTTGGCCACCCCGGCGCGAGACGGGCCGAGTCATACGCGCGGTGGACGGAATGCCGTCATCTTTTGCTTGCCGCCGCGCGGGCGCGCGCTATGGCGGCGGGCATAGGACAGGTGGCCGAGTGGTTTAAGGCAGCGGTCTTGAAAACCGCCGTGGGTGCAAGCTCACCGTGGGTTCGAATCCCACCCTGTCCGCCAGCTACGCGTCCAACTTCATCGACTGGCTGGCGACATAAAAGTGTCGCGGTTAAGCAAGATTCGCGACCTTGTTTATAATGTCATCAAAAAATCCGTAGTTAGATTTGAAATATAGAAATTTCCTTTAAGTAGACGGCTTCAAAGATCTTGTGGGGGGGCTTATGGGAGATGCCGGAATCGGCGTTGCAGTGTGGTTTGTTACATTAAGCGACCAAGCCGGATCAATGCTCGACGAATTGTCAAAAATGGCAACAATTGTCGGTGCGATTTCGGTCGTAATCGCTTTTCTTGCATATCGGTCCAGCAATCGCCAAGGCCAACAAAATCACATAAATGCCCTGTTTCGTGAGATGCTCACGCTGGAAATCCAGCATTACGGCACGACCTACTCAAATAACGATAAATTGGAGGCGCGGAAAAAGCTGGTCTCGCACAAAATGTGGGTACTCGAGGAGCTATGGCTTTGGCTTATAAGATATAGGCGGGAACTACGCCGATGGTTTTATCCATGGAAGAAGGATCATTTGGAAGCGGAAAAAAACTGGCTGGAAACGATCAAGTTTCACCTTCGCAATCTGAGCGCGGCGGATATTGAAAGCTGGAACATGGCAAGAGATTGCTATGTCATGAGCTTCCAGTCGCTCGTCGATTGTTACGGCGGAGCCGGAAACGAAGCAGACGAAAAGCCATCGTTGGCAGTGCGCGGACCTCGTCGAGATGGAAAGTATCAGATTGTAGCGATTGCCGAGATGCCGCTCAACGAGCCCTATGACACTTTCCCTTCTGCGCACTCCGCTCTGAACCGGATTACCAACAACACGGGGCGGCTCTAATCGTTCGACAACCTCCCCAACTTCGCCGCCCGAATATCCTTCTTCAGCACCTTCCCCACCTTCGAGCGCGGCAGGTCGTCCCAGATTTCGAGCTCCTTCGGCGCCTTGACGCTGCCGATCGCGGCCTTGACTGCGGCGATCAACTCGTCGGGGTCGGCCTTATGCCCTGCCCGCAGCTGCACCACCGCGCACACGCGCTCGCCCCATCTGTCGTCGGGCAGGCCGAAGACTGCGCCGTCCTGCACCGCGGGCTGCGCGAGCAGCGCCTGTTCGACTTCGGCCGAATAGACGTTGAAGCCGCCGGTGATGATCATGTCCTTGGCGCGGTCGACGATGAAGAGGAAATTGTCGGGGTCGAGATAACCGATGTCGCCGGTGCGGTGCCAGCCGTTCACCGTCGCCTCGGCGGTCGCCGCCGCATTCTTGTAATAGCCGTCCATGACGAGGCTGCCGCGCACGACGATCTCGCCGCGCTCGCCCTGCGCTACTTCCCTGCCCTCGGCATCGATGATCGCGACGCGGACGAGCGGGCCGGGCTTGCCCGCCGACGACAGGCGATGGCGCGCGACCGTGCCGTCGGGGTTGAAATGATCCTTGGGCGCCATCATCGAGATCATCATCGGCGCCTCGGTCTGCCCGAAAAGCTGCGCCATCACGGGGCCGAGCTTGCCGATCGCCTCTTCGAGCCGCGCTGCCGAAATCGGCGCCGCGCCGTACCAGAAGCATTGCATGGCGGAGAGGTCGGTCGCGGGCAACGCCGGATGATCGAGCAGCATATAGATCAGCGTCGGGGGCAGGAAGGCGTGCGTCGCGCGGTGCCTTGACGCCAGAGTCAGGAACTCGCCGATGTCGGGATAGGGCATGATCACGATCTCGCCGCCATGCGCCATGATCGGAAAGGCGAGCACGCCCGCCGCATGGGTGAGCGGCGCCATCGCGAGATAGACCGGCCGCCCCTCGAACGGATAACCCATCAGCGTCAGCGCGGTCATCGCCTCGAGGTTGCGGTTGGTGAGCATCACCCCCTTGGGGTGCCCTGTGGTGCCGCCGGTTCCGGGCAGCATCGCCAGGTCGCTGACGGGCGCCGCCGCGAACGGGACTTCGGCGACACCCGCCAGCCACTGGTCGAGCGAGGGAGCGAAGGACTGTTCGGCGTCGAGGCAGACGAGTTGCTCGAGCTTCGGCAGGTCCTTGCGCAACGCATCGACCAGTTCGGTAAATTTGCTATGGAAAAACAGCGCCGCACAGTCGAAGTTATCGAGGACATAGGCATTTTCCGTCGCCTCGTTGCGCGGGTTGATCGGGCACCAGACCGCGGCGGCGCGCGAGATGGCGAAGACGCAGGCAAAGGCGATGGGATCATTGCCCGACAGGATCGCGACATGCTTGCCGGGCGTGATCCCGGTGCCGTTCAGCCCGCGTGCGACACGGTGCGTCAGCGCCTGTACCTCCGAATAGGACAGGCTTTTGCCGTCCATCGTCAGGCACGGTGCTTCGGGACCCAGCGACGCCCCCTTGTCGAGCCAGTCAACCAGCCGCATCGCCGCCCTCCCCTCAGTCGTGGACCGTGACGATCGGCTTCAGCACCAGCCCGAACTGGCGCAGCGCGCCGAATATCTCGCGATGCCCGAACGCCTGGCACGCCGATGCGAAACCGGCGCGGCGCGGCGCCTGCTGCAGCAGGTTTGCCGCCGCCCAAGCCTGCATCAATCCGGTCTGCTTGTAATTGCAATTGCCGTGCAGCAGGACATGCACGCGGCCGAGCGGCCCCGAGGCATAGACCGAATCGATGCTGGTATTGAGCCGCGGATTTTCGCGCGGCGGCATGTCGCCTTGCACCGATTCCGCCATCTTCGACAACGCGGCCTCCTGTTCCTCGAAGGGCAAGGGCTTGATGTCGGTATCGATCATCTTCGTCATGTTGACGACATTGTCCATCACCTCGCGCGCGAAGACGCCGCCATAGACCTTGACCGTCGAGACACGCGGGTCGTCCTTGAACCACAAGGGATGCGAGGTGCCACCCCACGGCAGGGTGAGCGCGGTGGCATGCTGGCCGGGAACTTGGCACTCGGTCGTGGTCAGCGTCGGCCACTGCACATATTGATTATTCTCAAGATAATACCAGTCGGCCTTGAGGATGGTGAAGATCGTCTGGACCGAGGCATAGGTCGGGAAGCCCTTCCACAGCACGAGCATGTCGAGCGTGTCGAGCCCGGGCATGGTTTCGAGCGCGATGTTCGCCGCGATCTCGCCCGTCGTGTACATGTGCGCGACACACGGCGAGAGGAGCAGGCCCTTCTTCGCAAAACCCTCGCCCCATTTTTCCTGTGCGAGCATCATCCAGTCCTGCTCGCCCGTCGTGTCGAGATAATGGACGCCGGCGGCAAGGCACGCCTCGACGGTCTCGGGGCCATATTTGATGAAGGGGCCGACCATGTTGCACACGACCTTTGCGCCCTTGAACAGCTTGGTCAGCGCCTCGACGCTATGTTCGACCTCGGCGACCTCATAATCTGCGGTCTCGATGCCGGGGACCTTGTCCATCACCTCCTGCACGCGTTTCTTGTCACGCCCGGCGGCGATGAAGGGAATGCCCAGCTCGCGCAGATATTCGCAGACGAGGCGGCCGGTGTAGCCCGAGGCGCCATAGACGATGACCGGTTTCTTGCTCATGATACCCCAATCCCTCTCTGGATAATGTGTGCGGTCAGACCGCGGTGTAGCCGCCGTCGACGATCAGCTCGCTGCCGCACATGTACGCGGCGTCGTCGCTGGCCAGGAACAACAGCGGGCGCGCGATCTCGCGCGTCGTCGCCATCCGGCCCAATGGAATGGCGGCGGCGGTCGCGGCAGCAAAGCCTGCCGCCTCGTCGCCCAGCGCGCCGACCGCATCGGCGACCAGTTTGGTCTCGCAATAGCCGGGGTGCAGCGAGTTGATCCGCACCGGCCAGCCCTTGCGCGCGCAATCGACCGCGACCGCCTTGGTCAGCATCGCGACCCCGGCCTTGCTGGCGTTGTACGCAGGGAAGAGCGGCTCGGCGACGTTCGCGGCGATCGAGGCGACGTTGACGATTGTCCCGCCCTGTTCCTTCATCGCCTCGATGCCGGCGCGAACGCCAAGGAAAACGCTCTCCAGATTGACCGCCATCAACCGCTGCCATTCGGCAAGGTCGGTCTCGACGACCGATTTCAGGAAGCCCATGCCGGCATTGTTGACGAGGATGTCGAGCTTGCCCTCGCGCGCCACCACATCGGCGATCAGCGCGGTCCATCCGGCTTCGTCGGCGACGTCCTGCCACCGCGCTTCGGCTTTCAGCCCTTCGGCGCGGATCGCCGCGGCGGCGGTTTCGGCCTCGTCGGCGTCGATATCGGTGATCGTCACCGAGGCGCCCTCGCGCGCAAATTCCTGCGCGGCAGCGAGCCCGATGCCCCTTGCCGCCCCCGTGATCAATACGCTCTTGCCCGTAAATCGCATCATACGACGCTCCTCTGTCAAATTTCGGGGTCGGGAACGGCGGACGGGAGGGGTGTCCGCCGTTCCCTGCTCCGGGAGGTTCAGAAGCTGAACGTCGCTTCGACGCCGTAGGTGCGCGGCGTACCGCGGTTCAGATAATCGAGCCCGAAGACGTCGATGTTGAGCCCGTAGGTGTAATAATATTTGTTGGTCAGGTTCTTGACCCATGCGCTCACCGACAGATTGTCGTTGGCCTTGTACGTCAGGCGGCTGTTGAGCAGCCAGTAACCCGGATTGCCGCAGGTGAAGGCAACGCCGGCCAGGCGGACCGCGCCGGGTGCGCCGGGCTTGTCGCACGGATCGAGCCCGTAGTCGCCGAAGGCATCGAAATAATATTTGCCCATATAGCTGGCGTCGCCGCGCAACGTCAGCTTGCTGTCGCCCTTGTCGAAGATGTCCCAGTCGAACCCCGCGTTGAACGTGACCTTCGGCGCGTTCGGGAAGGGATTGCCGTTGACGTTGCGGGTGAACTGCGTCGCGGGATCGTTCGGGTCGACGACATTGCCCTTATATTTGCTGTTGAGATAGCCGAACGACGCATTGAGTTGCAGCCCGTCGACCGGCGCGACGGTCAGTTCGGCCTCGCCGCCCCACACGCGACCGTTGGCGCTGCGCGTGAAGGTGGTAGCGCCGACGACCTGCGTCGTCTGCTGGTTCGAATAGTCATAATAGAAGCCCGCGAGGTTGAGCTGCACGCGCCGGTCGAGGAACTGGGTCTTCAGGCCGCCTTCATAGGCGTTCACCTTTTCGGGCTTGATATAATAGACCTGGTTCGTGCCCTGATAGGCGAGGCCGTTGTAGCTGCCGCTGCGATAACCGCGGCTGTACTGGATGTAACCCATGATATCGTCGGTGAACTGGTAGCTGACATTCGCCCGGCCGGTCAGGCGGTTCGCCTTTTCCTGCAGGTTCGTCGTCGGCAGGTTGGGATCATAAGGGAAGGCATAGGGGATCAGGTTGACCACCGGCGTCACGCCGTCGAGCGCGTAGATGATCGTGCTGCCGTTGCGGAACTTCACCTTGTCCATCGTGTAACGAAGGCCGACCGCCACGGTCAGCTTGTCGGTGGCCTTCCATGTGAGGTCGCCATAGATCGCCTTCGACGGGCGCTGGATGTCGAACCTTTGTTCGCCCATGATCGGCCCGAAGGGCCCAGCGCCGGCGGCAAGGCATCCCTGATAATAGGCGCCGCCCGCCGGGAAGTTGCCGCTGTTGTTGATCGCGGCATCGGTCTGGTACGCGACCAGCGTTCGCGCATCGAAAAAGCCGTTCGGGTTGACGACAACGGGATCGCAGAAGCCGGCCGAACCCGGAGTCAGCGTTGGATCGAGCGCGAAGGCGGGCAGCACGCGGATCGAGTCGGGAGTCCCGATCGGGGCGTTATTGTAACTGCCGGGAACGCCCAGCCCCAGCAGCAGCGGCCGCAATTCGCCGAAGAAGTCGGGCTCGTTGCGCGTCTTGATTGTGTCCTTGCCGTAATAGAGGCCGCCGACGAAATCGATATTGTCGTCGGAATAGTTCAGGCGCAGATCCTGATTGAAATTCTTGCTGCGGCTGTTGAACCGGATCGAGCAGACATTGAGCGGCGAGCCGTCGCAGTCGTTCGGCGAGATGCTGTATTTGCCCGTGTCATAGCCGGTGATCGAGGTCAGTGTGAAATAGTCGTTGAGCTCCAGCGCGATGTTGAGCGCGACGCCCTTCGACGATGAAAGCGACTTGCCACCCTGATCGGCGGACACCTCGTTCTTGCCGAGCGCGCGGCCGCCGTTCATCGCAGGATTGAAGCGCGAATAGCCGACGATATCCTCGCCGTTCGCGAACTGGCCGATCGAATAGGCGTTGGCCGTCCACGGATCGTCCTTCGCCGCATAGACTTTCAGGTTGATGTCGAGCGTATCGGACGGCTTCCAGCGCAGCGAAATGCGGCCGGCCATCGAATCGGTTGTCGCCGCATCGCGGCCTTGCGCCGGATTATATTGCCAGCCGTCGCCCTTCGCGACCGTCCCCGCGACGCGAATGCCGAGCACGTCGGGGATCAGCGTCTTTTCGAAGCCGCCCTCGACCGTCTTGGTGTCGTAATTGGCATAACCGATGGTGAAATAGCCCTCGTCCGCCCCCAGTTCCGGCTTGCGGGTGAAGAAGCTGATCGCGCCGCCCGTCGTGTTGCGGCCATAGAGCGTGCCCTGCGGTCCGCGCAGCACCTCGACGCGGTCGATATCGTATAGCTGCCCGCCGTGGCTGGCGCGGAAGCTCTGGTAGACTTCGTCGACATAGACGCCGACCGGCGATGCGGTGGACGCCGAAAATTCGTTCGCGACCGAAATCCCGCGCAGCGAGAAGTTCGGCTGCGTCTTGCCATAGGGGGTTGATATCTGGAGGCTCGGCACCGCGCCCATCAGGTCGGAGGTTTCGTTGATGCCGCGCGCGGCGAGCGCATCGCCGCCGATCGCCGACACCGCGGCGGGAACATCCTGCAAATTCTGTGCGCGTTTCTGCGCGGTGACGACGATTTCGGCGATGCCGCCGCTGCCGGCTTCGGGCGCGGCTTCCGGCTCTTGTGCAAAGGCAACGCCCTGCCATCCGAACAACATGGTGGTGGACAGGCAACCAGCCAGAATCGCTCTTTTCGTCACGCCTCTTCTCCCATGGTTCGGGACCATTCTGTGTGGACCCTTCGATAGTTAGCGAGGCTATGGCGCCGACCCTGCGATGCACAGACCGGGCGGCGGGGGGACCGATGGGGGGGACGCTTGCGGCCGGCGCCCCATGGCTATAGCCATGACGGCAGATGGAGGGCGAAGATATGACCATCCAGCCGGGATTGAGGATTGAACCAAGGGCGCAGGACCGCGCCGCGACGGAGCGCCCGGTGCGGGCTGCCCGGGGCAAATTCGCCCCGCCCCGTTTCCCCGCCGACCTGGTCGGGACCGAACGATGGCAGGGCTGGCTCGAAACGCTGGCGGCGCACGAGCTTTGCCTTGTTCGCGCTCCGGCCGGATATGGCAAAACCGCCTTCGCCGCGACGCTGTTCGCCAAGGCGCGCGAAGCGGGCTGGTTCGCGGGCTGGGTGTCGTTCGACCGCGACGACAATGAATCGGCCGCGACCGGTCATCTGTTCGAAGCGGTGCGATTGGCCTGCGGCGCGGCGCCCGACGAGGGTCCCGCCGATACGTCGGCGGCCATCCCGGCGGCCGTCCTGTCCACGGCGTTGGCCGACCTGATCGACGACAGCGACCGGCCCGTGCTGCTTGTGCTCGACGATGTCGACCGCCTCACCGACGCGCGCCTCATCGAGGTGCTGGGCGGATTGCTGCGCCACCCCCCCGCCCGGCTGCGGCTGGTCCTGTCCAGCCGCGCCCTCCCCGCCATCGATACCGACGACGTCGCACGGCGCGGCATGGCGCTGTCTGTCGGTGCCGCCGAACTCGCGCTGACCGATGACGAGGTGCACGCCTTCCTGCAGGCCGGCGGCAGGGGCGTCGACGGTCAGGCGACCGCCGCGATCAACGCCATGTTGCAAGGCTGGCCGGCCGGGCTACGGCTCGCGGTGCGTCATCCCGGCCGCGACGTCTTGCCGCCGCAGATCGACCTTCATCTCGCGCCGGTGATCGCCAGCCTGACTGATGCCGAGCGCCGCTTCCTGCAACGCTGTGCGGTGGTCCCGGAGCTAGGCGCCGAACTCGGCCAGCTGCTGGGCGGCGACAAGGACAGCGCGGCCATGCTGCGCGACTTTGCCGCCCGCGGGCTCTTTGTCGAACCGATTGCCGGATCCGGTGACCGGTATCGCATCCATCCGGCTTTTCGCGCCGCGCTCGGCCGGTATCCGGGCGCTGCGGATTCTGAGACGCGCATCCAGTTGCACCGCGTCGCCATGCGCCATTTCGCGGCGCAGCAAATGCATGGGCTCGCCGCCGACCAGGCGATGCTCGCAGGCGACGCCGCGCAAGCGGCGACACTTCTGGCCGAAATCGCCATGCCGATGTTGATGCGCGGCGAATTGACGGCGCTCGGCGCGTGGATGGAGCGTTTGCCGGCGGCCGAGATCCTTGCCGTTCCTGCGTTGCTGCACGCGCAAGCCTGGCTCTTTGCGCTGACGGCGCATCCCGACGCGCGCGCGGCGATCGCGGCGCTCGATGCCGGCGGCGCTACTGCCGAAGCGCGAGCCGTAGATATCGTGCACCGCGCCTATGCAGGCGATCGTCTCGCCGACGTCGTCGAGACATGCGACCAGTTGCTCGCCGCACCCGACGGGCTCTCCGCCATGGCGGCCGCGATGATCCGCACGGTGCTCGCACATGGCGCATTGAAGCGCGGGCTGTTCGGCCTCGTCCACGATGCCGTCCGTCCGTTGACGCGGCGCGAACCGAACGGGTCGCCGGACCTGCCGCTGGCGCTGGCGACCTGCACAAGGGCCGCCCTGTCGCGCGCGCAGGGGCAACTCGACGATGCCGAACGCCTGCTGCGCGACGGTCGGCCCCTGTCTTCGGACGACAGCCTTGCGGCCGCGCTCGTCGATGCCGCGCTGGCGCGCTGCTGCTACGAGCGCGACGATATGGCGGCGGCCGCCGCGCTCGCGGCCTCTGCGCTGCCCGCAATCGAACGCAGCGCGTTTCAGGATGCGACGATCCCCGCCTTCCTCGTCGCCATCCGCGCCGCAACGCATGATGGACAGACGGGCAAGGCGGCGTCGCTGATCGACCGGGCCGAACGCATCGCCTTCGAACGCGACTGGGCGCCGACGAAGGCCATGTGCCTCGTCGAGCGCGCCAGGCTTCGCCTTCCGCAGACGATCGACGCCGAATCCATCGTCGCCACCGGCGAAGAAGAGGCTGCCGTTCTCGATCCGCTGTCGGCGCAGGCCCGCGCCTTTGCCCTGCTTTCCGAAATGCGGGCCTATGAAGCGATCGCCAACGGCGACCGCCCGCGCCTGACGACGGTCGCCGAACGGCTGCTTCGCCTCGCATCCAACGCCGACGATGCCGAGTTGCGCGCCACCGCGACGCTGCTCAATATCCTGCCGCAGCTCAGTGGCCGCTGCGACAAGATGGTCGAGCTGGAGACCGTACGTTTCCTCAATCACGCCGCCAGCGTCGGCTTTCGTCGGACGATCGTCGATCTTCTTGACGTCACCGGGGTGCGCGCGGTGCAGAATTTCTGCAGCGAGGCCTATTCGTCGGGGTCGTTCCTCGCGCTGCTGAAACTTGTCGAGCCCTCGCGCCGCAACCCGGCGCTCGAGGGCGCTTATGCGGCCGCACCCGGCGAAGCCTTCTCCTTCCTCACCGAGCGCGAGATCGAGATTTTGAGCGCATTGAACGCCGGGGAGTCGAACAAGGAAATCGCGCGGACGCTGCAACTCGCACCCGAAACGGTGAAATGGCACCTCAAGAATGTCATGCGCAAACTGCGTGCGAACAGCCGCGAGGAAGCCGTGCAAAATGCCTCTACGCTGGGCCTGAACCTGATCGAGGTGCCCGTGCGGCACTAGTTCGCCGAAACGGAAAATTTTTTCCAAGGCTGCGCCGTATCGGCTCCGTCCTGTGGTTGTCGCCGGGAAAAACCCGGCCCCAGATCACAAGAGGAACCCGATGCGTAAGATTTTGCTAGCGTCCACCAGCCTGGCCGCCATGTTGGCGGCGCCCGCCGCAGCCGAAACCGTGATCGGCAACGCACTCACCGCACCGATTCGCACTTCGACGGTCAAGGGTGGTACGGACGCGGACGATGCGCGCCTCGCCGCATCGGGTTCGATCAAGCCGACCACCTCGGGTCCGGCGATCACGATCGACAGCAATCACAAGGTGGTGAACGAAGGCACGATCGAATTCATCAACATCAACGGCGCGACCGGTATCTTTGCGAACGGCGGCGTGACGAGCGGGATCACGATCGCGACCGGCGGCAAGATCAATCTCGGCGAAACCTATGCGCCGACCGATATCGACAATGACGGCGACATCGATGGTCCTTTTGCCGTCGGCAGCAACCGCGTCGGCATCGCGACCGGCGGCGCCTTCACCGGCAATATCACGAACAATGGCGTCATCACCATCAAGGGCAATGACTCGGCGGGTATCCGCTTGGGCGGTCCGCTGACGGGGAATTTCGTCAACAACGGCACCGTACAGGTTCTCGGCGACCGTGCGCTCGGTATCGGGCTTCAGGACGTCACCGGCAACGTCCGCCTCGCCGGCGAAATCAGCGGCACGGGCGTCGATGCGATGGCTGCACGGCTTGCCGGCAATATCTCGGGCGCGCTCGTCGTCCAGGGCAATCTGACCGCGACCGGCTACCGCACGGTGACCCCGCCCTCGGATCCGTCGAAGCTCGACGCCGACGACCTGCTGATCGGCGGTCCGGCGCTGTCGATCGAGGGCAATGTCGGCGGCGGTATCATTCTCGCCATCCCGCCCAAGGACAGCAGCACGACCGATAACGACGAGGACAAGGACGGTATCGAGGATTCGAAGGAAGGCATCGCTTCGGTGCGCTCCTTCGGTTCGGCGGCCGCGATCCGTATCGGTTCCGCGACGCAGGCGGTGACGATCGGCCCCGTCGCGGGCACCGGCACCGGCTTCGGCATGATCATCGACGGTTCGGTCCTCGGCAACGGCCTCTATGCCGGCAAGGACGGCAATGCGATCCAGGTCGGCGGCCTCGGCGGTGCGGTCACGATCGCGGGCGGTCTCGGCATCGGCAGCGCGGGCACCGTCTCGGCACAGTCGAAGGACGCCGCCGCGACCGCCATCCGTTTTGGCAATGGCGCGACGACCCCCGAAATCCGCAACGCGGGCAAGGTCGAGGCGGTCACCGGCGGCAATGCGGCCGGCGCCATCGCGACCGCGGTACTGATCGAAGCCGGCGGCGACGTCGCGACGATCCGCAACAGCGGCTCGATTTCCGCGAAGACGGGCGGTGACAACGGCACGGCGCGTGCGATCGTCGACTTGTCGGGCAAGGTGACGACGGTCGAGAACAGCGGCGCGATCAGCGCCACGGGCGCGGCCGCCTCGTCGGATCGCAATATCGCGATCGACCTGTCGGCGAACGGCACCGGCGCGACGGTCAAGCAGACCGCGGTTGCTTCGGGCATCACCGCACCCAGCATTGTGGGTGACGTTCGCTTCGGCGGCGGCAACGACATCTTCGACATCGCCGACGGTTCGATGAAGGGTGACAGCTTCTTTGGCGCCGGCAACAACAAGCTCGCGCTGTCGGGTGACGCGACCTACGACGGCGCGGCGCAGTTCGGCGCGGGCAGCGACAATGTTACGCTCGCCGGCACGTCGAAATTCGGCGGCGTCATCGATTTCGGCGGCGGCAGCGATACGCTCAGCATCGGCGGCACCTCGGTCTTCTCGGGTAGCCTCCTCAATTCGCAGGGCACCGCGGTGACGGTCGCCGGCGGCACCTTCGACATCGGCGGCGCCGCGACCATCGCGTCGCTCGCTGTGACCGACAAGGGCACCTTCGGCGTGAAGCTCGACACCGGCAACACCGGCACCGCGCTTCAGGTGACCGGAAACGCCAGCTTTGGCGCCGAATCGAAGCTGCTGCTCAAGCTTTCGAGCATCGAGCAGGCCGAAGGAAAACACGTCGTGCTGAGCGCCGGGTCGCTCACCGGCGCGAACAACCTGACGGCGTCGCAGACGCTCCTGCCCTTCCTGTACAAGGGTACGCTGTCGTCGAACGCGACGCAGCTCATCGTCGACGTGTCGCGCAAGAGCACCAGCGAACTCGGGCTCAACCGTTCGGAATCGGGCGCCTTCAACGCGGTCATCGACGCGGTCGTCGCCGACCAGAAGATCGAAGATGTGTTCCTTGGCATCCGCGACGGCGAGCAGTTCAAGGCCCAGCTCGGCCAGATGCTCCCCGAACATGAAGGTGGCGTTTTCGAAACCGTCACCACGGGCTCGCGCGCGCTGGCTCGCCACCTCCAGGATCCCAACGCGCCGTTCCAGGACGAGGGCAAATGGGGTTACTGGATCAACCAGGCCGTGTGGGGCACCTCGAAGAGCGTGGGCAACACCGCGAGCTACGACGTCAGCGGCTGGGGCATCTCGCTCGGCGCAGAGATCGAAAGCGACGCCGGCAATTTCGGCGGCTCGATCGCCTATCTCAGCGGCAAGGACGGCAATGGCAGCAACGCCAACGAAGTGAGCACCAGCCAGTTCGAAGGCGCGCTGCACTGGCGCCTGCGATCGGACGGCTTCATGGCGAACGCCCGCATTTCGGGCGCGCCGATCAGCTTCAAGGGCACCCGCATCTTCCGCGCCGAAGCCGGCGCCGAGGACATCGAAAAGACGATGAAGGGCAAATGGGACGGCACCCTGTGGTCGGCCTCGGGTTCGCTCGCCTATGACGCGCGCGCCGGCGGCCTCACGATCCGCCCGATGGTCGCGGTCGATTATTACAAGCTCAAGGAAGACGGCTATCAGGAAACCGGCGGCGGCGACGCGCTCGACCTCAAGGTGCTGAGCCGCGACAGCGACGAACTCGCCGTGTCGGGCACCGTTGCTATCGGCATGGATTTCGGCGGCGCCGACGAATATGACGGCTGGACGCGCTTCGAACTCGAAGGCGGGCGCCGCCAGATCGTGGGCGGTACGCTGGGCGCGACCACCGCCTCGTTCAAGGACGGCACGCCGTTCACCCTTGTTCCCGATGATCGTACGAGCGGCTGGGTCGGCCGTTTCCGCGGCATCGCCGGCAATTCGGCCTTCCAGGTCGCCGGCGAAGTGTCCGCGGAAGAACAGCAAAGCCATGTCGGCTGGGCGTTCCGTGCCAGTTTGCGGGTCGGCCTCTAGCCCCCCGGCCCGGCCCGCATGCAAGGGGGAAGCGACCTCCCTACCCTCGCTTCCCCCTTGCTCAGGAAAAACGAACGAAGAAACCGATGCTTGCACTCGCCATCCCTTCCACCTCTTCACCGCGGTTGCGCGGCGGGGCGTTGGCGCTATATGACGGCGTCGTCAGGGGGACGTATGGCGCACAGCGGGATGGCGCCGACCGGCAAAAGATGGCGTTCCAAAGCAAGCAATCCATGACCAGTTCGCACGATCGAACCGACGCCGCACAGGGCATCGAAGGCGTCCTGCTCGCCAACCGGACCCGCATCATCCGTTTCCTCGAGGTGCGCGGTGCCGGCGATGCGGCCGAGGACCTGTTCCAGGACCTTTGGATGCGGCTGACCGACCGGCGCACCGGCCCGATCGCCGAGCCGCTGTCCTATGTCATGCGCGCCGCGAACAACCTCATGCTCGATCGCTACCGTTCGGCGCGGCAGAGCGAACTTCGCGACAAGGCATGGGGCGAAGCCTCGGCCCAGCACAGCCCTTCGACCGAGGCGTCGCTGATCTCGCGCGAACAGCTGGCGCTCGTCGAAACCGCCATCACGGCGACCGGCGACCGTCCGGCCCGCATCTTCCGCCGCTTTCGCGTCGACGGCATCCACCAGCGCGATATCGCGAACGAATTGGGGGTCAGCCTGAGCACCGTCGAAGCCGACTTGCGCAAAGTCTATGCAACGCTTGCCGCGCTACGGAGGCAGTTCGATGCAGGCTGATGCGAACAACGCCGCCGAGGCGCGCGCGATCGACTGGCTGATCCGCCAGCGCGACCCCGGCTTTACCGATTGGGACGGCTTTGCCGACTGGCTGGCCGAAGACCCCGATCATGCCGCGATCTACGATGCGGTTGCGAGCCTCGATCAGGACCTCGACGCCCTGCCCCGGACGCCGGCCCGTCCGGTGATGCCGCTGCAGGACGAACAGCCGCGCGGTCCGTCGCGCCGCGCCTGGTTCGGCGGCGCGGTCGCGGCCGCCTTTGTCGGCGTGATCGGCATCTCGAACCTCGGCCTGTTCGGCGACCCGAACCGGATCGAAACCGCAGCGGGCGAACATCGCACCGTGACGCTCGCCGACGGGTCGAAGATCGAGATCAACGGCGGCTCGGTGGTGGAGATCGACAAGGATCGCCCGCGTTTCGCCCGGCTCGAATCGGGCGAGGCGATGTTCCACGTCGTCCACCGCGAAGGCGATCCCTTCGTCGTCGAAACGGGCGGCGACCGGATCGTCGATCTCGGCACCGCATTCAACGTCGTTCGCCGTGCGCGCCAGACGAGCGTCGCGGTGTCCGAAGGCGTCGTCCTCTACAACCCCGATCGCGACAATGTGCGCGTGGTCGCGGGCAAGGGAATCGATGCGCGCGACGACGACGGCAAGGCGCCTGCGGTCAAGGACGTCGATATCGCCAGCGTCGGCGGCTGGCGCACCGGTCTGCTCGTCTATAACGGCACGCCGCTGTCGGTGGTGGCAGAGGATCTGAAACGCACCGCCGGAATGCAGGTCAGTATTGCCCCCGATGCGGCCGACCTGTCGTTCCGCGGCGCGCTGATCGTCGACAACGACCGCGGCCGCACGATCGCCGATCTCGCCGCGCTGTCGGGGACGAAGGCCGAGCGGCAGGGCGATGGCTGGATTTTGACCCGCTGACCATGACGTCACGCCTTTCCCCCTGCCTCTTCGCTGCCACGACGGCGATCCTGCTGGCCCTGCCCGCGCAGGCGCAGGCGAGTGAGGAACGCGCGTTCGATATCCCCAAGGGCAATTTGTCGAGCGTGCTGCCCGTCGTCAGCCGGCAGGCGGGAGTCAGCATCAGCGTCGTCGATGCGAAACTGTGGCGTGCGCGCGTCAAACCGGTTCGCGGACGGATGAGCGTCGACGAAGCGATCCGGCGCCTGCTCGCGGGGTCCGACGCCCGCGCGGTGCGCGTCAGCGCGACGAGCTGGCGGATCGAACGCCGCCCGCCGCCGCCGCGTGTCGCCTATCGCGCCGAACGTCCGCCCCGACAGGCGCCGCAGCCCCGCGCGCGCGAACCATCGAATGACATGGTCGCGGCGGCGCATGACGAAATCATCGTCACCGCGTCGAAGACCGACCTTCCCTATTCGCACTTTGCGGGCGTCGCCACCCAGCTGGATGGCGGCGATTTGGCGTTTGGCGGCGAGCGCGGCATGGATTCGATCCTGTCGCGCACCGCCACCGTATCCTCGACCCATCTCGGTTCGGGGCGCAACAAGCTGTTCATCCGCGGCATCGCCGATTCCAGCTTCACCGGCCCGACGCAATCGACCGTCGGCCAGTATCTGGGCGACATTCGCCTCGCCTATAACGCGCCCGATCCCGACCTCCGGCTTTACGACGTCGACAATGTCGAAATCCTCGAAGGGCCGCAGGGCACGCTCTACGGCGCCGGATCGCTCGGCGGGATCATCCGCGTCGTGCCCAAGGCGCCCGATCCGCGCGCGATGTCGGTACAAGCGATTGCCGGCGTCTCGGTGACGCAGCACGGCGACCCCGGCGGCGACATCGCCGCGATCGCGAACCTGCCCGTCGGCGAAAACGGCCATGCGCTGCGCCTCGTCGGCTATATGCTCACCGACGGCGGCTATATCGACAATCCGATGCTCGGACAGAATGACGTCAATCGCGTCCATGTCCGCGGTGGTCGCGGCACCTTCCGGTTCGAGGCCGGCGACGACTGGACGATCGACCTGGGCGGCATCTATCAGGTCATCAAGTCCAACGACGCGCAATATGCCGACAAGGACGCGCCGCCGCTCGTGCGCAACTCGCTGGTCCAGCAGAATGCGAAGGCGCGCTACGCGCTCGGCACCGTCGTCGTGATGAAGGACTGGGGCGACCTCCGCTTCCAGTCGTCGAACGCCTATATCGAACACCGGCTGTTCGAACGTTTCGACGCGACCGTCCCCGACGGCGTACAGGCGGGGGCGGTCGATATCGAGCGCCTCTTCTCGCCCTATGACGTCAGCCTGATCAGCAACCGCCCGCGCGTCCTCGACCAGCGCAACGCGACGCGCATGTTCGTCAGCGAAAACCGCCTGTCGCGTCCCTATCACGACGGGCTCGGCTGGGTCGTCGGCGTCAGCTTCATCGACAATCGCGCGCGCCAGACGCGCGATTTCGGCATTGCGGGTTTCGGTTCTGCAGGCTTCACCACCACGCTGCCCGCGCGGGCCGAGGCGGCGGGGCCGCCGATCGAACTGCCGCAGGCCGAAGTCAGCCTGCGCGGGATCAGCGCGATCCTGCCGGGCGTGACCAACCGGATCACCGAAGTCACCGGCTATGCCGAGGCGACGGTCGAACTGATGCCGAATCTCATCGCGACGGGCGGGCTTCGCCTCTCGCACGCGCGGCTCGGCGGGACGGCAGAGGGCTTTTTCCTCGCGCTCGATCCGGCGCAGCGCGCGACGACCGCGTCGCGCAACGAAACCGATCTGCTCCCCTCCTTTTCGCTGCTCGCGACGCCGCTCGACAATGTCCGGCTCTACGCCCGCTATCAGGAGGGTTTCCGCCCCGGCGGGCTCGCGGTCGACGGCAATTTCGTCCGCCGCTTCCTGAACGATCAGGTACGGACGTGGGAGGCCGGGGTGCGCTTCGGCGACAAGGGGCACAGCCTGCTCGACGCCAGCCTCGCGCTCTCCTACAGCCGCTGGCGCAACATTCAGGCCGATTTTATCGACAGCAACGGTTTTCCGACCACCGCCAACATTGGCGACGGACGGATCACCAGCCTGTCGGGCACGATCGCGATGCGGCCGACCGACGCGCTGACCTTCGAACTCGGCGCGGTATACAACCACAGCCGCGTCGACGATTTCTCACCGCAAATCCTGCCCGTCTATGACGCCGCGCCGACCCGGCTCGGCCGCATTCCCAACGTCGCAAAACATGCCGTCCGCGGCTCGGTCAACTATGCGACGGTGATCGGCGACGAGGATTTCCGCATCAACGGCTGGGCCAGCTATATCGGCCCGTCGCGCCTCGGCATCGGCCCTGTGCTCGGCGAAAGCCAGGGCGATTATGTCGACACCGGCCTCGCGATGCGCGTCGGCAACGAACGCCGTGGCCTGTCGCTGACGCTGACCAACCTCTTCGACTCGCGCGGCAACCGCTTCTCGCTCGGCACGCCCTTCGTCGAAGGCAACGAAGGCTTCCTCACCCCCCTCCGCCCGCGCACGCTAAGGATCGCCGTCGACGTCGCTTATTAGCGGGCGTCGGCTGTGGGGTGGGGAGCGGACGCCCCACATACTCGTCATCACGGACTTGATCTGGGATCTATTAGCGCGACGACCGCTCGCGACCCCGCATGAAGTCGGATGCGTCGCGTATCTCGGTCGAAACCGACGGCACGCCTTACCCGCCCAATCTGTGCCGGGAGTAATGGCGAAGGCGCTTCGCCTCGTCGTTTCGGATCGATTTAAGCCAATCGGCGCGCTGGTCCGCTGTCATATCGGGCGGCATTGTCCAGGTGCAGGCCTCGAAAATCTTGTCGACCATTGCCCTTGCCTCCGATCGCGAGAGAGGTTTCGCACTGCCGGCCAGCCGCGCATCGGCTTCCTTCCCGGTGCATCGGGAAAAATCCCCGACCCAAGGGAATGGGGTCGTCGAATTGGCGGACAGCGGAATGATGGTCGCGATGGCGGCAAGGGAAATGGCAATCCGCTTCATGGTCGCACCTAGTAGTCGATAGGATCGGAATGCCCCTCCCCGCCGGAGAGGGGCGCGCCCGATCAGTCGGCGAGCGCGATCCGCTCGTACCGGTCCATATGATGATCGACGCTGCCGAACTGGCCTTCGATCATCGTCGACCGCTTGAAATAATGGCCGATCGCCAGTTCCTGCGTGATGCCGATGCCGCCGTGCGTCTGGATCGCATTCTGCCCGACGAAATTGGCGCCGCGCCCGACCTTCGCCTTGGCGGCGGAGACCGCCGCCATACGTTCGTTCGCGGGCAGGCCCAGCTTCAGCGTACCCATGATCGTCATCGACCGCGCCTGTTCGACCTCCATGAACATGTCGACCATGCGGTGCTGCAGCACCTGGAACTTCGCGATCGGCACGCCGAACTGCTTGCGCTGCTGCGTATATTCCAGCGTGCCTTCGTGCAGTTTCTGCATCACGCCGGTCGCCTCGGCACAGACGGCCACCGTCGCCTCGTCGACGATCTGTTCGACGATCGGCAGGCCGGCGCCCTCGCCGCCCAGCAGCGCGTCGGCAGGAATCGCGACATTCTCGAAATAGATTTCCGACGCGCGGTTGCCGTCCACGGTCGGATAGTCGCGGCGGACGATGCCGGGAAGATTCGCGTCGATCAGGAACAGCGACACACCGTCCTTGTCGCGCTGGCCCCCGCCGGTGCGCGCGGTGACGAGCAGGTGCGTCGCCCAGGGCGCGGCATAGACGACGCCCTTGTGGCCGTTCAGCACATAGCCGGCACCGTCCTTCTTCGCGGTGGTGCGCAGGTTCGCGAGGTCATAGCGGCCCTGCGGTTCAGCATAGGCAAAGGCGATGATCGCGTTGCCCGCGATGATCTCGGGGATCATCGCATCGGCCTTCGCGCCGCCGACGGCCTTCAGCGCGCCGCCCGCGATAACCACGGTCGGAAGATAGGGCTCGATACCGATGACCTTGCCCAGCTCCTCCATGACGATCGCATTTTCCAGCGCGCCGCCGCCCAGCCCGCCATGCTCTTCGGCGAAAGACGCGCCGAGCATGCCGAGTTCCTGCGCGAGCGCGGTCCAGATCGCCGGATCGCGGCCGCTGTCCGAATTGATGAACTTCTGGCGCGTTTCGAAATCATAGGTGTCGCCCAGAAAGCGGGCGAGCGTGTCGCGGATCATGTCCTGCGTTTCGGTGTAGGTGAAATCCATTCTTCTATTCCCTAATTTCACCGTCACCCCGGCGAAGGCCGGGGTCTCAAGCTCGAAGCGTTGAGATTCCGGCCTGCGCCGGAATGACGTCAATTTTCAGAGCCCCAAAACCATCTTCGCGATGATGTTGCGCTGGATCTCGTTCGACCCGCCATAGATCGTCGTCTTGCGCGTGTTGAAATAGGTCGGCGCGGCGCGATGGGCATAATCGGGCCCGATCGGATGCTCGTTGTCGCCCTCTCCAAACCCGCGGAAATAGGGCGCGCCATAATGGCCGACCGCTTCCAGCGTCAGCTCGGTCAGCCGCTGCTGGATTTCGCTGCCCTTGATCTTGAGCAGGCTCGATTCCGGCCCCGGACCGCGCCCGGCGTTCGGACCCGCCAGGCTGCGCAGTTCGGTGAACTCGAGCGCGGTCAGGTCGATCTCGAGGTCGGCGAGCTTGCGCTTGAAAAAGGCATTGGCGATCAGCGGCTTGTCGCCATCAAGTTCGGTGCGGGCGATCGCCTTCACCTTTTCGATGCCGCGCTTCGATGCCGCGACGCCGGCGATGCCGGTGCGTTCGTGCGCGAGCAGGAACTTGGCGCAGGTCCAGCCCTTGTTCTCTTCGTAAACGCGCTGCGACTGCGGGACGCGGACGTCCTCCAGCCACACTTCATTGACTTCATGCTCGCCGCCCAGCGTGATGATCGGGCGCACGGTGATGCCCGGCGATTTCATGTCGATCAACAGGAAGCTGATGCCTTCCTGCTGCTTCGCATCCTTGTCGGTGCGGACGAGGAAGAACCCCCAGTCGGCGTGCTGCGCCAGCGTCGTCCAGGTCTTCTGTCCGTTGACGATATAATCGTCGCCGTCGGGGACCGCCGTCGTGCGCAGGCTGGCAAGGTCCGAACCCGAACCCGGCTCCGAATAGCCCTGGCACCACCAATCCTCGCCCGACAGGATGCGCGGCAGGAAATGGGCTTTCTGCTCGGGCGTGCCGAAGGTGTAGATGACGGGGCCGACCATCGCGAGGCCGAAGGGCATCAGGCGGATGCAGTCGGCGCGCGCGGTCTCTTCGGACCAGATGAAACGCTGCGTCGGGGTCCAGCCAGTGCCGCCATATTCGACCGGCCATGCGGGCGCGATCCAGCCCTTCTTGTGCAGGATCTTGTGCCAGACAAGGAAGTCTTCCTTGGACAGCTCCTCGCCTTCATCCTGTTTTCCGCGGAGTTCCGCGGGGTAATTTTCGGCGATGAACTGGCGTACTTCCTGCTGGAAGGCCAGGTCTTCGGGGCTGAACTCCATGTCCATGACGATTCTCCCTTGGGCAATTTCGCCCTTATATTGTCGGTTCACGCTTACGTAAAGGTAAGTTGTAATTTGCTACGCGATGCGCGGCAACTTCGCCAACTTCCACCCCCATGTCCAGCGCGCCGTTGACGCGCGCGGCAAGGGGCACCAAGCGCCGGCCCGGGTTATCGATGGACTATGCGTCAGCCCGCAGGTTTACGCGTGACGAGGACGACCGCGCCTTCGCTGGCATAGGCACCGCGTATCTCGGCGATAGACAGCGTCACGTCGAGCGCGGCGCCTTCGCGCGTCACGATCTGCGACGCGATGCGCGCAGGCTCGCCGCTGCGGAAAACACCCTCGATCGCCTCCGAAAATGCTGCGCGGCAGCCGACTGAAAGCAGCGCGGAAAAACGTACGCGCCGGATCGCCGCGGCATCGACGCCGACCATCGACGTCAGCGTGTCGTTCGCCGCATCGATCGTCTCGCGCACCGACAGGCGCGCATGGCCGATCGCTCCATCGACATCGACCGTGGTCGCCAACGCCTGTCGCATGTCGCCGGCGGCAAGGCTTTCCATCGCTTCGCTGATGTCGCGCAACAGGATTGCCCCGCCTGCCGGTAACGGGACAAGGTCGACGTGCAGCCACTGGCGCGGCCGCAAGATTCCGGGCAGGTCGCCCGAAAATCGCTCGCGATGATCGATCAGCCGGATGATCCGCTGGAACAGCAGGCTCTCGCCGAACTGGGGCAACGCCGATGCGAGATTGTCGCCGATCAATGTCGCCGTTGCGCGCTCGATCATGTCGCTCGCTACGGGATTGACCGAGAGAATACGCCACTGGCGATCGATGACGATGATTCCGTCGCGCACGCACTCCACGAGCATGGCGAGCGACGCGCTGAGTTCGCTTTGGGGCGTCGCATTCATCGCATCGCCGCCATCGAGGCGGCGGTAATCGTCAAGCGAGATCAGCACATGCGCATCCTTGCCATGATGCGTTACGACCACCGGCTTTCGCGCCGATTGAAGCCGCCAATTGGCAAAACCCCGGATGAAGTCTGCCGCCGAAACACGCTGCGGCTCTTGCGCTGCCGTCATTATGCCCTCCCCGATCACGGGACTCTATGGGCTCCTTATGGTGGGCAGGGCGCGGGTTTGGCCGGATTATGCGTCCGCTTTGGCGCCGCGACGGCGCGATCAGACCAGCTTGGCCTTTCCGCAGCGCAACGCGTTGATGCGCGCGTCGGCCTGCCCCACCTGCACGCCGAGCAGGCCGGTGAGGTCCGAGAGAACCGTGTCGAGCACCGGCGCGGCTAGTCCGACGGTCTCGCCGACCGTCGCCGTCAATGCCTTGAGGTTAAGTCCCAGCCCCAGCACATTGACGTGGAGCTCCATGCGGTCCGCCAGCGATTTTGCGGCGCCCGCTACCAAACCGGTGCTCGATACGGTCTTCACCTGCCCGTCGTCGATATCGCGGCGCGAAAAGGCGACCGGTTTCTCGTTCAGATCGGACAGGACCAACTCGGCTTCGGCATCGACGCTGGCCAGCGGCAGTTTGACGACGCGCGCGCGCTTCGGATCGAGTGGGCGTTGCATATTCTGGAAATCGGCCTCGTCGACTGTTCCGATCGCCACCATCGCCGGCGAGGTAACGACTGCGAGCGACACGGCGGCGCTGCTGTTCGCGGTGCAGTCGATGTCCGAAATCCGGGCCGAAGCCGATCCGAGCTCGGCGAGTATCGGCAGGTGAATGCTTGCCAGCGGGGTTGTCACGCGGGTGTCGAGCTTCAATCGGACCTGCGCCGTCCGAACGATCACATCGTTGGTATCGGTCACCGCGATCAGCGGCGAATGGGCAGGCGGCTCGCCGATCATCAAGGCGACGTCGATCCCCGAGCCGCCCGGAAGGTTGCTGGCGAGCGACAGATCGACCTGCCGGTTCGCATTGCCGAGCAGCAACATGCTGCGCAGCAGGCTGAGCGCGTTGACCTTGACCGGGTTCGCGGCGTCGACCCTGACGCTCGACGATCGCGGGCCGAGGTCGATGGCGCGTGAAGGCAAAAGGCTGTGGGGCAAGGCGCTGTCGGCAATATGTTCGAGTGCGGTTGCTGCCCGACCATCCGAGGCGCGCGCCAGCGCGGCCACGACCTGCGGCATCGTCACTTGCGTGTCGAGCGTCTGGCCAAAGGTCAGGACGTCGGCACCGATCTCGGTCCGCAACGCGTCGGAAAAGGCGAGCAGGTCGATATCGGCGCTCGCAAGCGCATTATAGTCCATGAGCGAAAGATTGAGCTGGCTGCCGGTCAGCCCCGACAGCAACGCATTCGGGAGGCCGCCATTGACAGCCGCGACACGGGAGCCGAGCGAAAAGGCGGCATAGCCGCGCCGCGCGCCGGTCGCGGTGGCGCGGATGATGCTGTCGTGTCGCCCGGTCAAAAAGCTGCCGAAGAAGAGCGGACGGTCGCGGGTTAAAGTGACCCGCACCGCGTTTGGCGACGCGCCGCCTCCGGCGAAGCGCTGCTCGGCTTCGACACGGGGGTCTGCGACATAGGTGCCGGGGGTCAGGGCAGCGATCCGGATGCCGCAATCGCAATTAGCCGCGATGATGCGTTCGGCCGCGGCGCGCTCCTCGCCGAGCCTTCCGGCTGCCGCCATCGCTGCCGCGTCGGCGATCCCCTGCAGTTTCCTGCGGTCGAGATAGAGCGAGCCGACATCGACCGCGAGCGCCGCCGATCCGATAAGCATCATCATCCCGAAGGCGACCGAGATGCTGATGCCGGCACGGCAGTCGCGAGCCAGTCTATGGAAAGAGGAGGTTGCCGACATGTTCAGTCCACCGGCAGTTCGAAGGTTGCGCGAGCCCGGATGATGTCGCCCGGCGAAGGCACAAAGGCCGATCGCACGAAGCTGTCCTCGGGCACGGTGAAGGCGACAGCGACAGTAATCGCCTCCGCGGTCTCCGAAACGGCAATGACATGCGTTCCGCGCACCGCTTGCAGGCTCCGTCCGACCGCGCGGGTCGCGACGGCCCGGCGGTCGGCAGCGTCCAGTCCGACGATTGACGCGCGGGCGCCGTCGTTCGCCGCTTGCTGGACGCTATGCGCGAGCATGAAATATTGGCCGTAGACGAGAACGCCCATCAGCAGCGCGAGGAGCAGCGGCAATACCAGCGCCATTTCGACGATGGCGGCGCCGCGCTCCTCGCGCGCCAGGGTAAGGCCGTTCGGGGCCGGGAAGCGGACGCGCCGCGCAAGTCGGATCGAACCTGTCATGCCGCAAGCATGGCGAGGCGAAATAAAAGCGGCGTCGAGAAAGCCCGGCGCCGCTTTTGCAGATTTTACATATTCATCGCCTACATTGATCGGCCCGATTCTGGCAGATCGGCGGTGGAAGCTTAAACAAACCTAATTGCAGCACGGGGCCTCGATGCGAAAATTGCGCATCATTCCGCGTCCTGCAACTTGTCCTGCGTCCTGAGGTCGAAGTCCGAGGCGTCGTGACGTTCGTGAAGCTGGCTTGCCGGATCGCCCATCACGCGATTGACCATCCGGCCGCGCTTCACTGCGGCGCGCGCCGCGATCTGATCGGTCCAGCGCTGGACATTCTTATACTCTTCGACCTGCAGGAACTCGCCGGCGTCATAGACCAGACCCTTGGCGAGCGCGCCATACCAAGGCCAGATGGCCATGTCGGCGATCGAATAGTCGGCGCCGGCGATATAGTCATTGTCCGCGAGGCGACGGTCGAGCACGTCGAGCTGGCGTTTCACCTCCATCGCATAGCGGTTGATCGGATATTCCTGCTTGAAGGGGGCATAGGCATAGAAATGGCCGAAGCCGCCCCCCAGAAACGGCGCGCTTCCCATCTGCCACATCAGCCAGGACAGCGTTTCCGCGCGCAGCGCGGGTTCGGTCGGCAGGAAAGCGCCGAACTTCTCGGCGAGATAGATCAGGATCGCGCCCGATTCAAAGACGCGGATCGGATCGGCCCCGCTCCGGTCGACCAGCGCGGGAATCTTGCTGTTGGGGTTGGCGTCGACGAAGCCGCTCGAAAACTGGTCGCCGTCGCCGATCTTGATCAGCCAGGCGTCATATTCGGCGCCGCTATGGCCGGCTGCCAGCAACTCCTCGAGCATCACCGTGACCTTGACGCCGTTGGGTGTGCCGAGCGAATAAAGCTGCAGCGGATGCTTGCCGATCGGCAGATCTTTGTCGTGCGTCGGTCCGGCGATGGGGCGGTTGATGTTGGCGAAACGACCGCCGCTTTCCTTGTCCCAGGTCCAGATTTTCGGCGGCACATATTCGCTGTTGTCGGTCATCGGAGGCTCCTCGGCTGACTTCTATACTGACCGGTAATTTAATTGGCGATCGCCGTTTGTCTACCCTTCGCGCTTCAAATAATCTTTGCGGCGCGCAAAGCCGAAATGGCTTCGGGGTCATATCCGATCTCGCTTAGGATTGCGTCGCTATGCTCGCCCACCAGTGGGGCGCGCTGCGTTCCGGCCTTGTCGTTCCCCGACAGGCGGATCGGTGCGCGGATAACCGGGATTTCCTTTGCCGCACCGGGATATATGACCGGCTCGACGAGCTTCATCGCGACGACCTGCGCTTGGTCCAGCGCTTCGCCCGCCCGGAGGACGGGCGCCGCCGGGACCCGGGCGGCCGCCAGCTTGGCGATCGCGTCGGCGCTCGTCCGCTCGATGCACCAGCGCTGCATGATTGCGCTCAGTTCCTCGCCGTTGTCGCCGCGCAATATGTCGCTGGCATAGAGCGGGTCGCCGACCAGTTCGGGGCGGCCGACCAGTTCGGCCCAGCGCGCAAAGATCGGCGCGCCGACGATCTGGGTCACGATCCACCCGTCGCGGGTACGGAACAGGTCGGTCGGGCCCGAGCTGAAGCTGCGGTTGCCGATGGGCAGACGATCTATACCGTTGAGCGCGTGGTCGATGGTAAGGGCATTCGACAGTGCCAGCGCGGTGCCGAGCAGCGACCCCGAGACGCATTGCCCCTCCCCGCTCGTCTCGCGCTCGCGCAGCGCGAGCAAGACGCCGAACGCGCAATGGAGTGCGGTGCCGAAATCGACATAATTGACCTGCGCGCGATAGGGCTGGTCGTCGGTTCCGGTCAGGTGAACCGTTCCCGACATCGCCTGTCCCACCGCATCGAAGCCGACGCGATCAGCAAGCGGCCCTTCGCTGCCGAACGCCGACGCGGTGGCGAGGATGATACGCGGGTTGATGGCAGCGAGACTGTCATAGTCTAGTCCGAGCTTGACCATTGCGTCATGCGGGAGATTGGCGATCACGACGTCGGCGGTTTCGACGAGGCGGCGGACGATCTCGCGTCCTTCGTCGCTGCCGGGCTTCAGCGTCAGGCAGCGCTTGGCGCGGTTCATCTGCATGAACATCGCGCCCGAACCGTCTTCGGCGACCGGCACCGTATAGCGGTCGTCGTTGCCGCCCGGCGCTTCGATACGGATCACGTCGGCGCCATAATCGGCAAGCAATGCGGCGCAATAGGGACCGGCGATGTAGCGGCCGAAGTCGAGTACCCTAATCCCCTTTAGCGGCACGCCCGTCCCCTTCCCGATCCTGATCTTTCGACCCGGCTAGCAGTCGCCCGTCGACGCTGCCAGTCTTTCGTCGAAACCTGTCGCTTGCATGTTCGACGCCGGGGCATATGGTATACGAATATTTCAAACAGGGGATGCTTCATGACGCGCTTCGCTCTCGCTCTCGCGGCGACTTTGGCTTGTTCGACCTCCGTGTGGGCACAGACTGCACCGTCGGCTCCGGCCGCCGATGCCAAGCCGGAGAAATGGAACGTCAACGCGCCGCCGGGCATGACGACGCGCAAGGTACCGATCGCGGTCGACGAGGGTAGCTGGATGAACGTCGATGTCGCACCGGACGGCCGTACGATCGCGTTCGACATGCTGGGCGACATCTACACCATGCCGATCGAGGGCGGGACGCCGACGCGGATCGCCGAAGGGCTCGCCTATGAGCATCAGCCGCGCTTCTCGCCCGACGGCAAGCGGATTGCCTTTGTCTCGGACGCCGGCGGCGGCGACAATATCTGGCTGATGAACCGCGATGGCAGCGACAAGCGCCAGCTCAGCAAGGAGGATTTCCGCCTGCTCAACCAGCCGAGCTGGAGCCCCGACGGCCAGTTCATCGTCGCCAAAAAGCATTTCACCACGGGACGGTCGCTCGGCACCGGCGAGGTGTGGATGTATCATGTCTCGGGCGGGGCGGGGGTTCCGTTGGTCAAGAAACCGAACGAACGCCACCAGAAGGAGCTGGGCGAACCGATCTTCGCGCCCGACGGCAAGGGTGTCTACTATACGCGCAACGTCACCCCGGGTCCCATCTTCGAATATGCGCAGGACAGCAACACCGATCTGTTCCACATCGAACGTTACGACCTGAACGACGGGGAAGTGACGACGGTCGCAGCCGGCCCGGGCGGCGCGGTTCGGCCTTCGCCCTCGCCCGACGGCAAGCGCCTCGCCTATGTCCATCGCGAGGGCACCCAGTCCAAGCTCTACATAAAGGATCTCGCGTCGGGCGCCGAGCGCAAGATATATGACGCGCTCGACCAGGATGTTCAGGAAACCTGGGCCGTCACCGGCGTCTATCCGAATATGAGCTGGACCCCCGACAGCAAGGATGTTGTCTTCTGGGCGGGCGGCAAGTTGCGGCGCGTCGGTGCGGATGGCGGCGACGCGCGCGTCATCCCCTTCGCCATCAAGGATGACCGCGTCATCATCGATTCGACGCATCCGACCGTCGAGGTCGCTCCCGAAAGCTTCACGACAAAAATGCCGCGCTGGGCCGAAGTTTCGCCCGATGGGCGCAGCGTCATATTCGAAACCCTCGGCAAGCTGTGGGTGAAGCCGGCTACCGGCGGCACCGCGCGGCGGTTGACGGCGGCGAAGGACGACGCTTTCGAACTCTGGCCAAGCTGGTCGCGCGACGGGCGGCAGGTCACGTTCGTCCGCTGGACCGACGCCGGGCTTGGCGAGGTGCATGTCATCGCCGCCAGCGGCGGTGCGTCGCGCAAGGTCACGACGATGCCCGGCCATTTTGCCGAACCCCGTTTCTCGCCCGACGGCAAGACGATCGTGCTCGAAAAGCGCGCCGGCGGCGGCCTGCGGTCCGAACGCTGGGGCGAAAATCCCGGCGTCTATCGCGTCGCCGCCACGGGCGGCGCCCCCGAACGCGTCAGCGACAATGGCGCGAAACCGCAATTCGGCGCTGCGAACGATCGCATCTTCATGGTCGCCAGCGCCGACGGCAAGAGCCAGCTCGTCAGCACCGACCTGCATGGGCAGGACAAGCGCGTCCATGCCAGCGGCGAACTCGTCAGCGACTATGAAATCTCGCCTGACGGCCGCACGCTCGCCTTTCGGCAGAATTATGACGCCTATGTCACTCCGCTCATGCCGGGTGGGCAGGATGTGTCGCTGGGCACCAAGAGCGGCGCGCTTCCGGTAACGCGCGTCAGCGGCGGCGGCGCCGACTATATCCATTGGTCGAACGGCGGTAGCCGCCTTCACTGGAGCCGCGGGCCGACGCTGTACAGTGCCGATCTCGGTAGATTCTTCGCCAACGCCCCGACCGATGACAAGGCGCCAAAGTTCACGCCGCCGACCGAAGGCGTCTCGCTCGCGATGACGCAGGCGGCGGCGAAACATAAGGGTGTGGTGGTCGTGACCGGCGCAAAGATCGTCACGATGGCGACAAAAGACGGCGGTATTATCGACAATGGTGCGATCGTGATCGAGGGCGACCGCATCACCGCGGTCGGTCCGGCGGGCGCGATTACAGTGCCCGCAGGTGCGACTACGGTCGATGCGAAAGGCAAGACGATCGTCCCGGGCTTCGTCGACGCGCATGCGCATGGGCCGCATGGCGACGACGAGTTGGTGCCGCAACAGAACTGGTCGGAAATCGTCAATTTGGCGATGGGCACGACCACCAGCCACAATCCATCGTCGCGGGCATCGGAAATCTTCGTTTCGTCGGAAATGCAGCGGGCGGGGCTGATCCTTGCGCCGCGCATCTTTTCGACCGGCGAAGTCATCTATGGCGCGAAAGCGGCGGGTATTTACGCCGAAATCGACAGCTATGAGGATGCGCTCGCGCATGTCCGCCGCCTGAAGGCGCAGGGTGCGCATAGCGTCAAAAACTATAACCAGCCGCGCCGCGAACAGCGCCAGATGGTCGTGAAGGCCGCGCAGGCCGAAGGCATGGAGGTGGTGCCCGAGGGCGGGTCGCTCTTCACCCAGGACGTGACGCTGATCCAGGACGGCAATTCGACCGTCGAGCACAATGTGCCGCTGCACGTCTTTTACAAGGATCTCGTCCAGCTCTGGGGCCAGACGACCGTCGATTACACGCCGACGCTCGTCGTGACTTATGGCGGCCCGGCGGGCGATCCCTATTGGCGCGCGCACACAAATGTATGGGAACAGCCCATCCTGTCGCGCCACGCCCCCCCGGCGGAACTGGCGGCAAACAACAAGCGCCGCGTGATCGCGCCCGAGAGCGATTATGTCGACGATGATTCGGCGCGCCAGTCGTGGAAGATCGCCGAAACCGGCCGCATGGTCTCGATCGGTGCGCATGGCCAGCAGGCAGGCCTTGGCGCGCATTGGGAAATCTGGTCGTTCGTGCGGGGCGGCTGGAGCAATATCGACGCCCTCCGTGCCGCGACGATCATGCCGGCAACCTCGCTTGGTTATGCAAAGGATGTCGGGTCGCTCGAGGCAGGAAAATTGGCCGATCTCCTGATTCTCGACGCCGATCCGACCGAGAATATCCGCGCGACCGAGCAGATTCATCGCGTCATGCTTGGCGGGAGGCTCTACGATCCGCTGACGATGAACGAGGCCGAAACGGGCACACGCAAGCGCGGGGCCTACTGGTGGGAAGCCGACAAACCCTGAATCTTGCACGCGGTCCGTCGCTTTTGTGACTAGAGGGTTGCAACGACGACGGACCGCCGCTAGGGGCGTCACCTCTCAGCGAGGAGAGTTGGCTGAGTGGTCGAAAGCGTCGCACTCGAAATGCGAAGTGCCGGCAACGGTACCGAGGGTTCGAATCCCTCACTCTCCTCCATTTTTCTTGAGATTTGACCACATTCAGCCACGCCCGGTAGGGCACGGCGAGCTATCGCCCTTGAACGGTCGTCGAATCGTCATAGATTGAGATCATGACGCCCGAATCCTCTTCTGAACTTCCCGCAACCGTTACTGCGCCGCTGGTCGGCCGTGCCCGCTTTGCGCCCGGCGATATTGTGCGGCACCGCATGTTCGATTTCCGCGGTGTCGTATTCGACATCGATCCGGTCTTTGCGAATACCGATGAATGGTATGAAGCGATCCCGGAGGAAATCCGGCCATCAAAAGAGCAGCCCTATTATCATCTGCTCGCCGAGAACGGCGATTCGTCATATATCGCTTACGTCAGCCAGCAGAACCTGGTCGCCGATGGCGACAGCGGACCGATCGATCATCCACAGATCGACGCGATGTTCGACGGATTGGAGCGCGGTCGCTACCGCGTTCGCGCGATCCACCGTCATTAAGATCGTCAGGCTTTCAGCTTCCAGCCCGAAACGAGCAGGCGGTAGGTCAGCAGTCCAAGCACGATATTGACCGCGACCAGCGCAAGCACGGCGGTCAGGACCGGATTGGCGATCGTCGAATCGACTGTCCCGATGAAGCCGTACCGAAAGCCCATGATCGCATAATAGACGGGGTTGCCGTGGGCGATCGTCTGGAACCAGGGCGCTAGCTTGTCGACCGAGTAAAAGGTGCCCGAAAGCAGGGCCAGCGGGGTGACGACGAAATTGGTCACGGCAGCCGCATGATCGAATTTCTCGGCCCAGACCGACGTGATCAGTCCCAGGAAGCCCAGCATCGACGCACCGAGCACGCCGAAGACCGCTACGGCCCACAGATGGTCGGGTATTACATGGACTCCCGGCCACAGCAGCATGGCGAGCCAAAGGGCACAGCCGACGAGGATGGCCCGAGTGATCGCCGCGCCGATGAGCGCGATGATCAGTTCGCCGACGGCAAGCGGCGGCATGAGATAATCGACGATCGTCCCCTGAATCTTGCCCACGAGCAACGAAAAGCTGGAATTGGCAAAGCTGTTCTGGAGCATCGCCATCATGATGAGACCCGGTGCGATGAAATCCGCAAAGGGTACGCCGATGACGGTTCGCCCCGCTCCGCCCAGCGCGACAGTGAAAATGACGAGGAACAGCAGCGTGGTGATCGCGGGTGCCCAGATAGTTTGCAGCTGGACCTTGAAAAAGCGCCGCACCTCCTTGACATATAAGGCCTGCATACCCCGAACGTTCAGGGTGTGGATATGAGGTACGCCGGGTTCGGCAAAGCTTGAGGTCGCGGCGGAATTTGTCGAGTCGGGGCGCGAAATTTGGGGCTGGTCGTTCATGGCGTTCTCGCCTATCGCCTCCCCGATCTTACCGCAAGCTGGGCAGCGATCGATGCCGGTTCCAAAGAGCCGGTAACATGGGGTCGTCATACCGCCCGCGGCGTGGAATGATAAGGAATTGAACATGTCATGGACCGATGAGCGCATCGAAAGCTTGCGCACCATGTGGGAAAAAGGGCTGACCGCCAGCCAGATCGCCGACGAACTCGGCGGTGTCAGCCGCAACGCGGTCATCGGCAAGGCGCATCGTCTTGGCTTGAAATCGCGTCCGTCGCCGGTCAAGGCGACCGAGAAGGTTGCAAAGCCGCCGAAGCCTGCAACGCCCGCCGCGCCGAAGCCGGCTGCGCCCGTTGCGGCCGCTCGTCCCGCCGCCCCCGTTGCGCCGCGGCCCGTCGCGGCCGCGCCCAAGCCCGAGCCCCGGCCTCCGGTCGAGGCATCGGACGAAGGCGGCGCCGACCCGGCGCCGAAGCCCGATGCACCACGCATCGTTTCGATCGGTCCCGGCGGCTTTATTCGTCAGGGTCCCGGCGACCAACAGGCCCCGATCCCGCCAGCGCCGCCGCGCCGGCTGGTGCCCGCGAAGCCGAGCCCCGAGATCGCCGACAAGACGAGCCTGCTCGACCTCAATGATCGCATCTGCCGCTGGCCGATGGGCCATCCGGGCGAGCCCGACTTCCATTTCTGCGGCGAAGCGGTGAACCCCGGTTTCCCCTATTGCGTCGAGCATTGCGGCCGCGCCTATCAGGCCCAGCTGCCGCGCGGAACGCGCCGCCCGCCCCCGCCCCCGCCCTTCGGTGGTCCCCGGGTTCGTTAAGACGCGTCCGGTGAAGCCCTTCGGGCAGGATTTCGAATTTGCCCGTGCACTTGGCCTGCAAATGGTCGAGCGCGGCGACGGGCATTGCATGATGGCGATCGACATCGATCGCCATCGGCATTTCAGTCCGCAAGGCGCAGCGCATGGCGGTGTGGCCTATTCGCTTGCCGATACGGCGATGGGCGGCGCCTTGACCAGCCTGCTCGCCGACGACCAGTGGTGCGCAACGCTCGAGATCAAGTTCAACTATCATGTCCGCGTCGGCGAAGGTCGCCTGACCTGCGAAGCGCAGGTGCTGCATCGCGGCAAGCGCGTCGCCAACATCGACGCGAAACTCTATCAGGACGGACGTCTGGTCAGCAGCGCCAACGGCAATTTCGCCATTTTCGCGGCGCCGGACTCCTGAAACGCGAAAGGCGCCGGATCTTTCGACCCGACGCCTCCCGTTCCCGCTCCCAAGAGGTCAGAAGCGGAAGCTCAACGAACCGCGGACACTGTGCGTGCGGAAGTGCGGATTGCTGCGCTGGATATCGGTGCCACCACCATCGAGGAGGAAGGGATTGGTCGGCGGCGCGGTGCCCGCGCCGACGTTCACGACATAATCCTTATCTTTGAGATCGGTGTAGAGATATTCGAGTCCGACAGCGATATTCTTCGTCACCATGACTTCGGCACCGCCGCCTGCGGCATAGCCCCATGCGTTGGTGCGGCCATTGTCGGCAAAGCTGTTGGCGGTGTTGCTCGTCGTGAAACGGTTATCGAGCTTTGCATAGGCGGCGCCGCCAGTCACATAGAAGAGCGCGCCGCCGCCGGGCGTGTAGCCGGCACGGAGGCGTGCGCCCGCCTGCCAGTCGGCTTCACGGCTCATCGTATAACGCGCGGGCGTCGTAGAAAAGCCGCTGACGCTGTCGCGTGCTTCGCTCCGCCCGGCTTCGAGTACTGCGCCAATGACGAAATTGCCCATGCGCTTGTCGTAACCGAGGCGACCGAAATATTCGGGGCCGTCCTTGTCGTTTTTACACCCGAGGTTGGCGGTGCCGGTCGCGGCACCGTTACAGAAACCCGGCGAGAAAGCGTTCGCGCCGCCCGACGTGGTCACCTGATCGCCGTAGGTTCCGTCGCGGTCGGTGTCGAAGATCAGCGTTTCGCCCCGATCGCTGCCCTGCAGCGTACCGCCGCCGACGATGCTGACATAGGGGCCGTTGAAATCCTGTGCGGTGTCGCGGTCGTCCTGTGCCATTGCCGGCATCGCTGCCGCGCTGGCCGCAAGCGCGGCAAGGAGAGAGAGGTTCCTCATTTTTTTACTCCACTTTTTGAATGACTTTGCAGTCGGCCTCTCAACCCGCCGCTAGCATTCAAGGTTCCCTTAAAGCACAGAAACGCGATGAGCCGAGTGGCGCGCGGCTGCCAAAACCGCCCTTGCCAGCCGGCTTTCCCGGCTCCTATAGCTAGGCCATGAGTCACGATTTGTTCGACGCCGCAAGCCCCGCCACCGACAGCTACAATGCTTCGCAGATCGAGGTGCTGGAGGGGCTCGAACCCGTCCGGCGACGTCCCGGCATGTATATCGGCGGCACCGATGAGCGGGCGCTTCACCATCTGGCCGCCGAAATCATCGACAACAGCATGGACGAGGCGGTCGCCGGTCACGCGAGCCGTATCGAAATCATCCTCGACGTCGGCAATCGCCTGACGGTGATCGACAATGGTCGCGGCATGCCCGTCGACCCGCATCCCAAATTCCCGGGCAAGTCGGCGCTCGAGGTCATCATGACCATGCTCCACTCGGGCGGCAAGTTCGAGGGCAAGGCCTATGCCACGTCGGGCGGCCTTCACGGCGTCGGGGTCAGCGTGGTCAATGCGTTGTCGACCGACACCGTGATCGAGGTGGCGCGTAACAAGCTTTTATACCGCCAGCGTTTTTCCCGCGGCACGCCGCTAGGCGGTTTGGAAGAACTCGGCCCCACGCCCAACCGGCGCGGGACGAGCGTCAGCTTTGTTCCCGACCCCGAAATTTTCGGCGACCATGGGCGCTTCAAGCCGCAACGCCTCTACCGCATGGCACGCTCGAAGGCCTATTTGTTCGCCGGCGTCGAAATCCGCTGGAAATGCGCGCCCGAGCTGATCGGCGACGACACGCCGGCCGAAGCGACCTTCCAGTTCCCCGGCGGTCTGGCCGATCATCTCAAGGAACAGATCGGCACGCGCGAATGCGCCACCGCCGAACCCTTCATCGGGCGGCAGGATTTTCCGGGCGATCAGGGCCGTGCCGAATGGGCGATCGCCTGGCCGCTCTGGTCCGACGGATCGTATAGCTGGTATTGCAACACCATCCCCACGCCCGCGGGCGGAACGCATGAGGCAGGGCTGCGCGCCGCGCTGACCAAGGGATTGCGCGCGTTCGGCGAGCTGATCGGCCAGAAGAAGGCGGCGCAGATCACCGCCGAAGACGTGTTCAACGGCGGCGAGATGATGCTGTCGGTGTTCATTCGCGACCCGCAGTTCCAGAGCCAGACCAAGGACCGGCTTTCGAGCCCCGAAGCCGCGCGTCTCACCGAAAATGCGGTGCGCGACCATTTCGACCATTTCCTGTCGGACAATATGGACCGCGGCCGCGCGCTGCTGGGTCTCGTTCTCGACCGGATGGACGAAAGGCTGAAGCGCAAGGCCGAACGCGAGGTCAAGCGCAAGACCGCGACGAGCGGCCGCAAGCTGCGCCTTCCCGGTAAGCTCACGGATTGCGCGAACGACGGCCCCGAAGGCACGGAATTGTTTATCGTCGAAGGCGACAGCGCGGGCGGCAGCGCCAAGCAGGCGCGCGACCGCAAGACGCAGGCGATCCTGCCGATCCGCGGCAAGATTTTGAATGTCGCGAGCGCCAGTGCCGACAAGATCCGCGCCAATCAGGAAATCGCCGACCTAGCGCTCGCGCTGGGGTGCGGGATGCGCAAGGATTGCGACGCCGACCGGCTTCGGTATGAAAAGATCGTGATCATGACCGATGCCGATGTCGACGGCGCGCATATCGCGACCCTGCTGATGACCTTCTTCTTCCAGGAAATGCCGGACATCGTCCGTAACGGGCATGTCTATCTGGCGCAGCCGCCGCTTTATCGCCTGACCGCGGGGAATGTGTCGGCTTATGCGCGCGACGACGCGCACCGCGCCGAACTCGAGGCGACGCAGTTCAAGGGCAAGAAGGTCGACGTCGGCCGCTTCAAGGGGCTGGGCGAAATGAACCCGGGCCAATTGAAAGAAACGACGATGGATCCGGCGACGCGCTCGCTGCTGCGCGTCACTCTACCGCAGGAATATGAGGAGCGGCACCTCGTCAAGGATCTGGTGGACCGGTTGATGGGCAAGCATCCCGAACATCGTTTCCAGTTCATCCAGGCCAATGCCGCGACGCTCGACGAGGCCGCAATCGACGCCTGACCCGAAAAATCGCGTACCCGCTGTCAGAAAAGTCCGTCGCTGTCGACTAACAGGCTGACGCGGGTGCGGACTGGAGATTTCGGGTGAATGAAGCCGAGCAGGACAGGTTGTTTGCCGACGCCATCGGGCGCTTCGGCGGCGCGCTTGCCCGGATGGCGCGAGGCTATGAAGCTGATGCCGACCTTCGTCGCGACCTTGAACAGGATATCCAGATCGCGCTCTGGCAAAGCTTCGCGGGGTTCGACGGGCGCTGCGCTCTCAGCACCTGGGTCTGGCGCGTCGCGCATAATCGGGCGACGTCGTACATCATGGCGCGGCGCCGCCACACGCGGCGGCGCTGGACCAATATCGAAGATATCGAACTGGCTTCCGACGATCCCAACCCGTTCGACCGTGCGACCAGCGAGCAGGCGCTGGCACAAATCCTGTCGATCATCGACCGGCTCGACCCGCCCGACCGGCAAATATTGCTGCTTTATCTCGAGGGAATCGCCGGCGCCGAAATAGGCGAGATTACGGGTGTGTCTCCCGATGCCGTCGCAACCAAAATCCATCGTTTCAAGGCCACGTTGACTCGCCGCTTCGCCCAATCGGGAGACGCATTATGATCCGCTCCGACGACAATGAATTGTATCGCCTCTGGCAGGGAGACGATAGCCAGCTCGAACCGTTGCCGCTCGCCGAGATCAAAGCGCGTGCCGCCAAGCTTGGCCGCGCGATCGGAAAACGCAATCGCCGCGAATATGCCGCTGTTGCCTTTGTCGTGCTGATTTTCGGGTTTTACACGCTGATCCTGCCGGGAATGCTGCTCAAGGCTGGCAGCCTGCTGGTGATCGCAGGAAGCCTGATCGTGGCATGGCAACTCGCGCGCCGGACTTCGCGCGCGGACCTGGTGGCCGAAGCCACCGATATCCGCCTTCATTATCGCACGCGGCTCGAAGTCGAGGAGCGCATGCTGGCCAGCGTCGGGCGCTGGTACATTGGCCCGCTCGTCCCAGGCCTCGCCGTTTTTATGACTGGGCTCGTCGAGGCGGGCGGCTTCGACAGCTTGATCGGCTTTGCTGCTTTTGCAGCGGTTCCAACGCTCGTCATTCTAGGCATCTGGTTGCTCAACCGAAAGGCGGCGGCCATGCTTCGCCAGCAGATCGACCGGCTCGATGCGACGGCGCCAGAGATTGAAGGAGAGAAGAAATGAACCGTTTCCCGCTGTTGGCAATGGCTGTTGCAGGTCTGCTATGTGCGACAGCCGCGCCAGCCACCGCGGTCCAGCCATCGTCCCCGGCTATGCCCGCCGGGCAGACGGCATTCGACATGCGTGCGTCGCAACTCGTCGACCTTTTGACCGGAAAACTCGCCTTTGCGTCCTATTTCGACCCGTCTTTTCAGTCGGCAATTCCCGAAGCGCAGTTCAAGACGATCAGCGCCAGTCTGATCGCGCAATATGGCCAGCCGGTTGCCGTCGAAAAGGCGACGCCGACGAGCGGCGGTTCGGGGACGGTTCTGCTGCGCTTCGCGAAGGGCGTCGCGACGATCTTGCTCGATGTCGGGACATCGGGGGACCAGCGGGTCACGGGGCTTCGCGTTACGGGTTTTGCGGTGGCCGATGACAATTATGACAGGATCGCCGCCGAGATCGCTGCGTTGCCCGGCCAGACGGGGTTCCTCGTTGCCGAATTGAACGACACGGACATCCATCCGGTCGCCGCCGCAAACACCGACCGGCAATTCGCCATCGGCTCGACGTTCAAACTCTATATTCTGGACGAACTGGCGGCGCAGGTCGCGGCGGGCAAGCGGCGATGGTCGGATGTGGTGCCGCTGTCGCATTTCAGCTTTTCCTCCGCCGGCACCGCAAACTGGCCCGCCGACACGCCGGTGACGCTCCAGACGCTCGCGAACTGGATGATTTCGGTGAGCGACAATGGCGCGACCGACACGCTGATCCACCTGCTCGGCCGCGAAGCGATCGAGGCGCGGATGCGTTCGGCGGGACACAGCGACCCGTCGCGCAACGTCCCTTTCCTCACGACGGTCGAGGCCTTTGCGCTCAAAGGAAATAATTTCAACGATCTGCGGGCAGAGTTTATCAAGGGCGATGATACCGCGCAGCGCAAGTTGATCGACGGAAATCGGGATCGCCTGACGCTCGCCAATGTCGACGGGGTGAGCTTCACCGCCGGGCCGCGCTTCATCGACAGCCTCGAATGGTTTGCGAGCCCGAACGACATCGCGCGATTGATGGTCGACCTGCGCGCGCGGGGTTCGAAGACGCTGCTCGAAGCCATGGCGATCAACAATGGCGTCGGCCCGGTCGCCGCTGCCGACTGGAGCTATCTCGGCTACAAGGGTGGATCGGAGAATGGCGTCCTGTCGATGAGCCTGCTCGGGCGGCGCAAGTCGGACAGCAAATGGTTCGTCGTCACCGCGAGCTGGAACAACCCCGACACCAATGTCGACACCGGTCCCCTGATCGGGCTCGTCACACGGTTGCTCGCGCTCGCAGCGCATGACCGGCATGCAGCGCCAGCGTCAGGCACGCTGCCAGCAACACGGCGTCCTTGAACAGGAACTGGGCGGTCGAGCCCATGAACGGGAAACCATAGCCTTCCTCCCACAATGGCACGCCGAAGCTGAAGCTGAGCGTGACGAGGAAGGTGGACATGCCCATCAGCCCGCCGATCAGCCCCGCACGATGCGACCAGGCTCCGAGGGCGATCAACGCGCCGGTCGCGAGTTCGATCGTGCCGATGACATTGCTCGTCCCCTGTACGCCGATCAACGGATACATCCATGAGAACAGCGGATAGTGCATCGCGATGTCCGCGACCCCTTCGGCTTCGTAGGCGGCGAATTTGGCGATCCCGAAAAGAGCGAAGATGAAGACCATCGACCAACGTAGCGCGCCGATCGCGAAGGTCTGAGACGGCAGTTTGTCCAGAATTTTGAGCATGAATGTCCCCGGTAATGGTTTCGGGGTTATTCGGGCGCTGCCGCGGCCCGGTTACATCAGGCGGCAGTTAAAGCCGCAACCAGCGCCTTGACCTTCGCCTGTCGCCACTGCGGGGTCGGCGCGACGAGCCAATAGCCGCGCTTCACGGCGACGCTGTCGCCGACCTGCCGGACGCGGCCTGCCGCGATGTCGGCCTCTGCAAGCATCGCAGGGACATTCGCCTGCCCCAGCCCGTTCGCCGCCGCATCGATCGCGAGTCCCGCATCGCCGAGGCGGAGTGCGGGTTCGCCGTCGCCCGCCGGGCATCCGGGCCAGGCGATCCGCGTATCGCTGGCGCTGCCGGGACCCGCCACCGTGACCATCATGGCCTCGGCGAGCGCGATGCCTTCATGCTCGCCCGCGCCGTCGGTCCAGAAAATCGCGAGGTCAAGGTTCGCTTCGGTAAAATCGATCCCGCCGTCGGCCGACACGAGCGTGAAGCGCACATCGGGTGCCTGCTGGCTGTAGCGCGCCAGCCGCGGTGCGAGCCATTTGGCGGTCAGATCGCGCGGCGCGGCGATCGTCAGCGACTGCGACGACTGCCCGGCCTGCATCGCACGCACCGATTCCTCGAATTGCAGGAAACCTTGCCGCAGTGCGTCGAGCCCTGCATCGGCCTCGCCGGTGAGTTCGAGCCCCTTGGGTGTGCGGCGGAACAGCACGACGCCGAGCATATCTTCGAGCGCGCGGATCTGCTGCCCGACGGCGGCGGGTGTCACCGCAAGCTCGTCTGCTGCGCGCGTGAAGCTCAAATGGCGGGCAGCGGCGTCGAAGACGCGCAGCGCGTTGAGAGGCAGGTGGGTGCGCTTCATGACGCGGTCGCAGGCGCCACGAGCGGGAAATGCGGGATGGCGACGAGCATTTGCGATCCGTCGCCGAGCTCCATGGCATAGCTTCCCACCATCGATCCCTCGGGGGTCGGCAACGGGCATCCCGACACATAGTCATAGGCACCGCCGGGGACGATCAAGGGCTGTTCGCCGACGACGCCCTCGCCCTCGACTTCGCTGATCTGGCCACGGCCGTCGCTGATACGCCAGTGGCGGCTCAGCAACTGCACGGCGTCCTCGCCATGATTTTCGACGCGCACATGATAGGCCCAGAACCAACGCCCCAGCGCCGGGTGCGATTGTTCGGGCAGATAGCTGACCGCCACCCGGACGGTGATCGACCCGGTGGTCGCCGCAAAAGGGAAGAAGGAGTCGATCATCTACGCGCCAACGTCGCTCAAAGCCCGACCTTGGTCAATGCCTGGTCCAGATCGGCGATCAGATCGCGCGGGTCTTCGAGCCCGATGTTGATGCGCAGCATGCCCTCGACGACGCCCATGTCGGCGCGCGCCTCGGCGCTGACACCATAGTGCGTCGTCGATGCGGGGTGACAGCAAAGGCTGCGCGAGTCGCCGATATTGTTCGAAATATCGACGAGTTCGAGCGCGTTGAGCAGCGCCATCGCCTGTTCGCGGCCGCCGTCGAGAATGAAGGAAAAGATCGGTCCGCACGCCTCCATCTGGCTCATCGCGAGATTATGCTGCGGATGGCTGGCAAGCCCGGGGTGGAGCATGCGCGCCACGCGGTTTTCGATCGCCTTGCCGACCGCGAGCGCATTCTCGGACTGGCGGCGCGCACGGAGGTCGAGCGTTTCGAGCCCCTTGAGCACGACCCAGGCGTTGAAGGGCGAGAGGTTGGGCCCGGTGTTGCGCTGGAACGGCAGCAGCACGTCGTTGATGAACTTTTCGGTTCCGCAAACCGCGCCGGCGAGCACCCGGCCCTGCCCGTCCATCAGCTTCGTCGCCGAGTAAGCAACGACGTCGGCGCCGAAATCCATCGGCCGCTGGAGCACCGAGGTTGCGAAGGCATTGTCGACCACGGTGGTGATCCCGTGCGCCTTCGCCAGCGCACACACATGCTTGATGTCGACGATGTCCATCGTCGGGTTCGCGGGGGTTTCGAAGAAAAAGACCTTCGTGTTCGCCTTGATCGCCTTTTCCCAGGCGTCATTGTCGCGGCCGTCGACGACGGTCGTTTCGATCCCGAAACGCGGGCAGAGATGGTCGACGAGCCAGCGGCACGAACCGAAAGCGGCCTTGGCGGCGACGATATGATCGCCCGCCGAGAGCTGGCACAGCAAGGCCGTTGTCATTGCGGCCATGCCGGTCGCCTGCGCACGGCATGCTTCGGCGCCTTCCATCAGCGCGATCCGCTCTTCGAGCATCGCCACGGTCGGGTTCTGCAGGCGCGAATAGGTCATGCCCTGTTCTTCGCCCGCGAAGCGCGCCGCGACTTCTTCGGCGCTGTCATAGGTGTAACCCGACGAGAGGAAGAGCGCTTCCGAGGTTTCGCCATGCTCGCTGCGCCAGGTGCCGCCGCGCACCGCCTGCGTCGCCGGATGCCAGTTGCGTGTCTTGTTGCGGTCGAGGCCTGTCGTCTTCTTCATCTTCTTATCCGTTCAAAACCGAAACAACCGCATCGCCCAATGCGGCCGTTCCCATATTGCCCCCCAGATCGGCACCGCGGCACCCGTCGGCGAGCACCTTGGCTACCGCCGCCTCGATCCGCGCCGCGCTCGCCTCGTCGTCGCCCGAATGGCGGAGCAGCATCGCGAGCGACAGGATCATCGCCAGCGGATTGGCTACGCCCTTGCCCGCTATATCGGGCGCGCTGCCGTGGATCGGCTCGTACAGCCCCTGCTTGCCTTCGCTCAGCGACGCCGAAGCGAGCAGGCCGATCGACCCGACGCACATCGATGCCTGATCGGACAGGATATCGCCGAACAGATTGCCGGTGACGACGACGTCGAACTGGCCGGGATTGCGCACGAGCTGCATCGCGGCGTTATCGACATACATGTGGCTGAGCGTCACGTCGGGATATTCAGCCGCGACCTCGATCACGACATCGCGCCAAAGCTGCGAGGTTTCGAGCACATTCGCCTTGTCGACCGAGCAGAGCCGCTTCGCCCGCCCCTGCGCCGCGCGGAAGGCAACATGGGCGATGCGTCGCACTTCGCTCTCGCTGTACGACATGATGTCATAGCCTTCGCGCTCGCCGTTCGCGGTCGTGCGCGTGCCCTTTTCACCGAAATAGACGTCACCGTTGAGTTCGCGGACGATCAACAGGTCGATCGCCGACGCGACTTCGGGACGCAGCGCCGAGCTATCCTCGAGCCCCGCGAACAGCTTGGCCGGGCGCAGATTGGCGAAGAGGCCGAGTTCCGAGCGCAGACCGAGGATGGCCTGTTCGGGGCGCAGATGGCGTTCGACATTGTCGAAGCGCGGATCGCCGACGGCACCAAAGAGAAGGGCGTCCGCGGCCTTCGCCTTGGCCAGCGTCTCGGGCGGCAGCGGGTGCCCGGTCGCTTCATAGGCGGCTCCGCCGACGAGCGCGCGGTCGAGCATCACGGGAAGCGCAAGCGCGTCGAGGACCTTTTCGGCCTCCGCCATGATTTCCGGACCGATACCATCGCCAGCCAGCAGCAGGATTTGCACTATGTCGCCCTTTCGTGTCTCGCCAGCCGCTTAGACAGCGGCGACGCGTCACGCAACCGCCCTGCCCAGCCGATCGACCAATCTTTCCCTTACGGTCAGCAAGTCGCGGTTGCGGCCATCGAGGACATCGCGGTCGAGGAAGTGGCCGGTGATGACGAGGCTGTCGATGACGTCGCCCATCGTCGGGCTGGCGTCCTGCCCGCGCAGGAAGGGCGGCAGGCGAAAGAGGCGATCTTCATACCCCGCCGCCGCGCCAATGCTCACTGCGCCGCCCGATTTGGGGCTGACGAAGGCCAGATCGGTCGAAAACCCCGTCACGACACATTCTTCGAGGTTGAGGCCGAAACCGAGTTCGGCGAGCAGGAGCAACTCGTAGCGTGCCAGCGCCGCCGCCCATTGCCGCGCGGACGAGGCGACCCCGATCGCGTCCAGCACAGCTGACAACGCGGAATAGAGCGAGGGATAGGGCTGGCTTTCGGGAAGCGTCGCCGCGGTCAGGCTCGTCACCCAGTCGAGCGCCGTAGCGGCGAGCGGTTCCGCGAGGAGCGGCGCGCGACTCTCCAGCAATTCGACCGTGGCGCCGCCAAGCTGTTCCTCGGTACGCGCGCGCAATTCGAGCGCCACCAGATTGCCCGGCACGAGGATCGGCCGCAATCGCCGCGAACGTCCGCCGCGTACATAGCCGGCGACGAGCCCCGCTTCCCGCGTCAGCGCGCGCAGGATCGCCCCATGCTCGCCATGCGCACGCACCGCGCAGACGATCGCATCGGCGGTCAGGCTGGCCAAAGCACCATCTGCGTCTGTGTCACCAGCGCGACCTCGGCCCCCTCTTCGGTGCGGATGCGCGTCTGCCAGACCGACAGCCGCTTGCCGATCTTCACGGGCGTCGCCTCGCCGACGAGGACCGATCCGACCGGACCCGCGCCGAGGAAATTGGTCTTGCTCTCGATCGTCGTCGTGCCGCTGGCGCCTTCGGGCAGCGTCAGAAACGCCCCCACCGCGCCAAGGCAGTCGGCGAAGGCCATGATCGCGCCGCCATGCACGATACTCCCCGCCGTACAGATTTCGGCCCGAACGGGCAGCTTGCCCGCAATACGGTCCTTGCTGCCTTCGTGGATCGTGACCCCGAGCGTTCCCGCAAGCGGCATGGCTGCTGCAAAATCCATAAAACTCCCCTCACCGTCCCGAATGATAGAAATCGTGCACCGCTTGCGCGACCGCCGCGCTGACCCCCGGTGCCTTCTGCAAATCCTCGAGGCTGGCGCCGCGCACCGCGCGCGCGGTACCGAAATGCATCAACAGCGCCTTCTTGCGCGACGGGCCGATGCCGGGCACCTCGTCGAGCGGCGACGCCCCCATTGCCTTGGCGCGCTTCTGCCGGTGCGCACCGATCGCGAAGCGGTGCGCCTCGTCGCGCAGCCGCTGGATGTAGAAGAGCACCGCATTGTTCGGCGGCAGCGTGAATTCGCGCCCGTCGGGATGATAGAAGGTCTCGCGCCCGGCGTTGCGATCGGGCCCCTTGGCGACGCCGACATAAGTGAGATCGTCGATGCCGAGTTCGGCAAGCACCGCGCCCGCCGCCGAGACCTGTCCCTTGCCGCCGTCGATCAGCACGAGGTCGGGCCATTCGCCCTTCGTCCGCTCGGGATCCTCCTCGATCGCACGCGCAAAGCGGCGCTCGAACACCTCGCGCATCATTGCGAAGTCGTCGCCCGGCTGCGTTTCGGCGCGCTTGATATTGAACTTGCGATAGGCGCCCTTGATCCAGCCCTCTGGGCCCGCGACCACCATGGCGCCCAGCGCGTTGGTGCCCTGGATATGGCTGTTGTCGTAAATCTCGATCCGCTGCGGCGGATTTTCGAGATCGAACAGGTCGGCGAGCTCGCGGCCGAGTTTCGCCTGGCTGCTGCTCTCGGCAAGCCGCCGGTCGAGTTCCTCGCCCGCGTTGCGCACCGCCTGTTCGAGCAGGCGGCGACGGTTGCCGCGTTGCGGCACGCTGATTTCGACCTTCCGGTTCCCGCTTTCGCCCAATGCTTCGGCGAGCAAGGCGCTCTCCTCGGGCTCCCGGTCGACAAGGATCAGCTTCGGCGGTGGCACGCCTTCGTAGAATTGCATCAGGAAGCTCGCCATCACCTCTTCCTCGGGCACGCCCGATACATGCGCGGGAAAGAAGCTGCGGTGCCCCCAGTTCTGCCCGCCGCGGATGAAGAAGCCCGCGATGCAGAGCTGCCCGCCCTTCGCCGCAAGTGCAAAGACGTCGGCGTCGCCGAGCCCGTCGGCGTGGACCGACTGGCTGCCCTGGATGAAGGTCAGCGATTTCAGCCGGTCGCGGATCACCGCCGCCTGCTCATAATCCATCGCGTCGGCGGCCTTGGTCATCGCGGCGCCCAGCCGCTTTTGCACTGCGGTCGAGCGGCCTTCGAGGAAGTCCTGCGCGTCGTTTACCAGCCCGGCATAATCTTCCTTCGAGATGCGGTCGACGCACGGCGCGCTGCACCGCTTGATCTGATAGAGCAGGCACGGCCGCGACCGGTTGGCGAAGAAGCTGTCGGTACAGCTGCGCAAGAGGAAGGTCTTCTGCAACGCGTTGAGCGTCTGGCCCACCGACCCTGCGCTTGCGAACGGGCCGTAATAACGGCCCTTGGCGCGCCGCGCGCCGCGATGCTTCTGCACGCGCGGAAAATCATGGTCGGTGCGCAGCAGGATGAAGGGGAAGCTTTTGTCATCGCGCAGCAGCACATTGTACGGCGGGCGATAGCGTTTGATCAGTTGCGCTTCGAGTAGCAGCGCCTCAGCCTCGCTCGTCGTCGTGACGATCTCCATCGCGCGCGTCTGCGACACCATGCGCTGGAGCCGCTGCGGCAGGCGCGCGACCTGTGTATAGTTGGTCACGCGGTTCTTGAGCGCCCGCGCCTTGCCGACATAGAGCACGTCGCCGCGTGCATCGAGCATCCGGTATACCCCGGGCCGCGTCGGCAATTTGCGCACGACGCTGCGGATCGCCTCGGCGCCGCGCTCAAGGTCGGGCTGGTCGCCCTCCCCGTCGCCGCCGCGGATCACATAGGTCGCTTTTTCTTCGTTGAATCGGTCGGGAGCGTTCGGGCGGGCCATGATTTTCCATGTAGGCGATGGCGATGCGACCCGCCATAGTGTGCGAGGTAAAAGCTCATGGGAGGGGTCGCATGGATTTACGAGGAAAACTTGCGCTGGTTACCGGCGGCAGCGACGGCATCGGGCGCGAGATCGCGTTACAGCTCCAGGGAGCAGGCGCCGACGTGATCGTCACCGGGCGCTCGGCCGAGAAGCTGCAGGCGATGGCATCGCTGGGCTTCGGAACCATCGCGAGCGACCTGTCGACGCCGGAGGGCGTCGAAGCGGTCGTGGCCGGCATGGCCAGTAAACCGCTTGCGTTGCTGGTCAACAACGCCGGGGTCGGCAGCGCGTACGATGTCAACAGGGTCGAGACGCTGGAGAGCGCCGCGCATTGCATCCGCACCAACCTCGACGCGCCGATCGCGCTCTGTACGCGGCTGTTGCCAACGCTGCGCGCGCAGCCAGAAGCCACCATCGTCAATGTTACCTCGGGCCTCGCGATCGCGCCGAGCACCGGTGCGGTCTATTGTGCGACCAAAGCGGCGCTACGCAGCTACACCCAGTCGATCCGAGCGTTGCTCAAGGGGACGAGCGTCCATGTGATCGAGGCGCTGCCACCTGTGGTCGAGACGAACATGACTGCGGCCCGCGCAGGCAAGAAGATGAGCGCGCACGACTGCGCCGCCGAGATCGTCCGGGGCATCCGCACCGGCAAGAGCGAGGTCAACGCAGGAATGGTGAAGATTTTGCAGCTCGTCCACAGCATCTCGCCCGCGCTCGCGCGGCGCATCATGATCCGGTTCTGAGGGAGCCGCGGGCCATGATTACGCTCTATGGCGAGGGTCGGGGTTTCCGGGTCGCCTGGCTGCTGGAAGAGATGGGGCTGCCGTACCGGGTGCGGCAGGTCGACCTGCTCGGCGGGATCGAGAACGACCAGGAATTCCTCGCGATCAATCCCGCCGGCTTCATTCCCGCGATCGTCGATGGCGACACGGTCATGGTCGAATCGATCGCGATCATGGAATATCTGCTCGCGCGCCATGGGCCGAGCCCGTTCGCCCCGGCGCCCGACGATCCCGTCTTTCCGGTCTATCAGCAGTTCCTGCACATGGGCGAGGCGGGGCTTGCGGGGCCGGTCAATACCATCGTCGCGACCAAGATACTCGCGCCCGAAGCCGAACAGGAGAACTGGACCGTCGGCTGGGCGCTCGATATTTTCAGGAGCCGGCTTGGCCTCGTGACGCGCCAGCTTGCGAAGACGCCCTATGTCGCGGGCGGCAATTTCTCCGCCGCCGATATTTCGGTCACCTATGCGCTTCAATTCGCGCAGCGCACGATCGGCTTCGCCCTTGGCGCGGCGGAGCTCGATTATATCGCACGAACGACCGCGCGGGCGGCCTACGGGCGTGCGATGGACAATTTTCCCGCGACGAAAGCGTGGGTCGCGGGACTTTCGACACCATAGTCGACGATCGACTGAAGGGCTGGTGCGACCGGGTTGGCGCTTGGCTTGCCGTGGCTCCCGCAACGCGTCTTATCGGTGCGCGATGCCCTGAAGTGCCGTGAGATATGCACAAAGCAAAACGCCCGCGGAAATCCGCGGGCGTTCTGTTTCCAGCCATGTCGTCGCGGCTCAGGCCTTGGCGACGCCCGCAATAGCCTGATCGACCAGCGCCTTGTCGGCCTTGGCGTCATGCTTGTCGGCGATCAGCTTCGCCGCGGCGTCGGTCGCTGCCTTCGCTGCCGCAGTGCGGACTTCGGCGAGCGCGCCGGCCTCGGCCGCGGCGATGCGGTCCTCGGCCATCTGCTTGCGGCGCGCGATCAGCGCGGTCGCATCGGCCTTTGCCTTCGTGACGAGCGCTTCGGCTTCGGCATCGGCGCGGGCACGCATTTCGTCGGCTTCTTTCGCCGCATCGGCGAGCTTCGCTTCATATTCGGCCTTGAGCGATTCCGCGTCGAGGCGGAGCTGTTCGGCTTCGTTGAGCTGCTTCGAAATCTCGGCGATGCGCTTGTCGAGCATCGCGCCGATCGCTTTCGGCACGCCCTTCCAGACGAGGATGCCGAGGAAGACGAGCATCGCGATCGAGACCCAGACGGTCGCGTCCATGCCGAACGCCTTGGGCGTGGCATGCGCTTCGCCAGCGGCTTCCGAAAGGATGACGAGGAAATTAGCCATGGAGCACCGCCTTCACCGCTGCCTTGGCATCGGCCGCGGCAACCTTTGCGCCCGACAGCTTGGCGACGAGATCGCCTGCCGCTTCGGCCGCGACCGATTCGATTTCGGCCATGGCCGACATGCGCGCCGCAGCAACGTCGGCCTCGGCTGCCGAGAGCTTTTCGCCCAGTTCGGCGTCGACCTTGGCGAGACGCTTTTCGGCGTCCTTTGCTGCCTTGTCCTTGGCTTCGGCGACCGCCTTCTGCGCGGCGGCGCGGCTTGCGTCACCCTGCTGGCGATAGCTTTCCTCCAGCGCGTCGGCTGCGGCATGGGCTGCCTTCGCCGCCGCCAGATCGTCGGCCACCTTGCGGTCGCGCGCATCCACCGTCGCTTCGATCTTGGGCAGCATGCCGCGGCCGATCACGACATAAATGCCGGCGAACACGACCAGCAGCCAGAAAAGCTGCGAGGCAAGATACCAATTGTCAGCGGTTAGCTGGGCTATCTGGGGCATGAAAGGCGAACCTTAGTTATTCTGGAAACCTGCAGCGAGGCCGGTCCCGCCGGGGCCGGCCTCGCCAAATATCGTCGAAATCAGACGACGAAGAGCAGGATCATCGCAACGACGAACGCCAGCAGGCCGAGAAGTTCGGCAGCGGCGAAGCCGATGAACAGGCGGCCCTGCTGGCCGTCGGCGGCTGCCGGGTTGCGCAGTGCGCTTTCGAGGAAGCTGCCGAAGACGTTACCCACACCGATGGCGGCCATGCCGGCACCGATAGCGGCGAGACCTGCACCGATCAGCTTTGCTGCTTCTGCGTCCATTATACTACTCCTTGGATGTAAGCGTTTATTATAAAACGGAAATTAGTGAAGATTGACCGCGTCGTTGATGTACAGCGAGGTCAACAGGGCGAAAACATAGGCCTGGATGCCGGCGACGAGCAGTTCGAGCGCGCTGATGCCGATCATCAGGGTGAAGCTGAGCACCGACACGATCGAACCGAGCCAGAGCGTTTCGGCGTTGAAGCCGTTGATCACGAAACCCGAGAGCACTTTCAGCAGGACGTGACCCGCGGTCATCGCGACGAAAAGACGCAGGCCGAGGCTGAACGGGCGAACCATGAACGACACGAACTCGATCGGCGCGATGATCGGGATCATCGGGAGCGGCGTTCCGTGCGGCACGAAAAGCGAGAAGAAATGGAGGCCATGGCGCCAGAAACCGACGACAAGGACGATCGCGAAGCTGATCAGCGCGAGGACGCCGGTGATCGCGATATGGCTGGTGACGGTGAAGGGGTGGAGCCCCAATACGCCCAGCGGCAACATGCCGAGCAGGTTGCAGAAGAGGATGAACATGAAGAGCGAGAAGACATAGGGCGTATATTTGCGGCCTTCGGTGCCGATATTCGCCATCATCATGCTCGAAATGAAGCCGGTAAAGCCTTCGACCGCGGCCTGCCAGCGGCCCGGAACGAGCTGGCGGCGCATGCCGCCCCACATGAAGATGCCCAGCGCGATCGCCGCGATGACCATCCACAACGCGCTGTTGGTGAACAGGACTTCATGCCCGCCGAGGTTGAAACCGCCGCCAAGCGGGGTCACCTCGAACTGGTGCATCGGGTCGATCTTGCCGGATTCCGCCGCCACTATTCACTCCACGCGTCTGGCGAGGCGGCCGGGGGCCGTCCCGCTGAAGAATTTCGTTTGCGCCCGGCTATTTGCGAGGCGTCGAAGATATGCGGATGATGTTCCGGAAGGCCACGACGATCCCCATGAACAACATCCCCAACAAGCCCCAGGGCGACGTTCCCGCGAAGCGGTCGATCAGCCAGCCGAACAAGGCACCGCCGATCAGTCCGCCCAGCAGTTCGGCCAGAACGCGGTTGCCGAGCCGGTAATTGGCATCGGATTCCGGTCCGGCGTTCACCGCGGTCCGTTTCGCTTCTGCGGCTTCGGCCCGGTCCAATCGCTCTTCGAGCGAGACCAGGCGCGAATCCTCCGAAGTTGGTTCCGGATCGCTGCCGTTCCCCGTCATTTGTGCCATCCTCCTGAAACAGAGCCGATATTCATCGATTCCGCCTGCGAAAAAAGGCCCGAAAATTCGGGGGACCCCTAAGGCGCGGTCCGTTTAGGAACGACGCCCGATTAAGTCAATGCTTGTGCGCAGGTGCACAAAAAAGGACCCGCGCAGGTGCACAAAAATGCCGCCGCGTTTAGGGGCGCGGCGGCATCTGAGGACCCTGGGGTCCCGGAATTCTGGTCGGGCCGCTTACGGGCAGCGTGCGTCGCGCTCGGGCGGGCTGCCGTCGCGGGTTTTCCATGCGCCGCCGGGCGTCTGGTATTTCTCGCCCGCCTTGGTGTTCGCGATCAGGTTGCAACCGCTGGTAAAGGCGAACTGTTCGACCGTGCTGCCGGTCGACTGCGCGCTCGCGGTATAGGCGGCCTTGCGCTTGATGTTGAGATCCTGGACCAGCGCGCGGATCGCCGGGGTCGGCGTGGTCGCGAACCCCAGATAGCCATCGGGCTGTTCGCCGATCTGGCCGGCGGCGCGCGCGGCGGCATAGGCGGGATCGCGCTGCGCCATCGCCGACGGCACCGCGAGGGCAACGGCGGCGGTCGCCGCGATTGCAGCAAGGGCCAGCCCGGTCGGTTTCCACATAGTCTTACGCATTACATTCTTCCCCATCAGAATATCTCGCTATTCTGCTCGATGAGCTTCTTGGCATCGCCATCTAGCCTGTACACCACTTCCTGACGGATGTTGATGTTCAGGTTTATTTCGATCGGCTTGTCGGGTGTGTCGATCTGGACGCAACCCGCAAGGGCTCCCATCAGGGTTGGCGCACCGATCATCACCGCAACAGTCCGACCACCGATGGCCAGCCTCCTTGCTCCAGTCTTGGTTATATTCATCGCATGGGCTCGCTTTCTGGAGGCTGAACGGGTTGACGCGCGCCTTTTGCGGCGGCTTCGGCTTCTTCCTGCGCCCGCATCAACGCGGGCAGATTCTGTTCGATCAGCAGCGACGGGTCGTAAAATCCCTTCGCCGAAGTCAGCAACTGGCGGAACGGCGCCCGGATCTTCACATTGAAGACGAGCGGCAGTTTGGCGACCTGGTTGGTCAGGAAATTACGCGTCGCGCCTTCGCCCTGCCCCACGCCACCAAAGCGGATATCGGTCACCATTTCGCCGTCGAGGTCCCCGTTGAGGATGATCGTCAGATCGTCATATTTGAGGCTGCGCAATGCGCCAAAGGCAAAATTGGCGATCGTGCCGAGGTTGCGGTTCGACAATTCGCCGACATAGGCAAGCGTGCCGCCACCGCCGCGCGAATCGATCCGTCCACCCACGATCCGCCCACCGAGCCCGTCGAATTCAACCGGCAGTGTTCCGTCGAACACGCCCGTCGCATTGATATTGTCGAAACCGAAGCTCTGCAGGAACACCGCTGCGTCGACGCCGACGATGTCGAACGACAGCCGGCGCGCATTCTCCGCGCTGAAATCGAGCGTTGTCGGATGCAGCAGCAGCTTGCCGCCGCCAAAGGGCCAGCTTCCGCCTTCCACCCGCACGCGATTGTCGCCGAGCAAGCGATATTCGATTTGACCGTCGAGCACCGGGATGCCGGGGTTTACTTCCTTGATCTTCGCGATCTGCCCGGGCGCGGTCCTGAGGCCTATCAGGTCGTCGAAGCTGATCGTCGTCGTGAGGCCCGTTACCGGGCCGAATGCCGCAGCCAGGCTGGCATCGGCGGTCGCGAAGGTGCCGCGGCTCGTGACCCCGTCGGCGGTCCATTCGATCCGCCCGTCGCCGACCACCGATCCGCGGACATTGGCGACGACGCCGAGTGCGAGACTGGTCAGCTGATCGGGCTGGAACGCTTCATTGAACCGCAGTTCCTTGACGGTCAGATCGGCCGATCCGCTGCTATCGGACAGCCGGTGGCGGATCAGCGTGTCGAGAATCTTGGTGCCGGTCTTTTGTTCGTTGAAACCGGCCTTCGCCTCGATAATGCCGTTCGCGAAACGCAGGTTCGCATCGTTGCTGACGAGCGGAAAGAAGCGCGGATCGGGCGCGGCGTCGGTGAGCCGCAACCCGCCGTCGAGCGTCAGCGTACCGTTCGTAAAGCGCCATTGCCCGGCTATCTCGCTCATATCGAGCGGCACCGCGCCGATCTTGCCGCTCGCGCCGCGCAAGTCGCCGGCCATTCCTTGCGGCGTCGCTCGCCCGGTCAGGCTGTCGGCGGCAAAACGCGTCGCGCTTTCGCCCTCGCCCAGCCGGATGTCGGCGCGCGCGAGCGACCAGCGCATCGCTGACAGGTCGATGTTTGCCGGACCGCTTTTCAGGCTGAAGGGCGAACTGCCGCTCGATCCGCGCAGCGCAATGCCGGGAATGCGGATGTCGCCGCGCACGCCGCCGGGACCGGCGCTGAGCAGCGGCGCGCCGGGGCGGCTGCACAGGTCGATCGCGCTCCCACCCAGCCGGAAACCGCTGATCTCGATCCGGTCGGCCGCGACACGGCTGCATCCGCCGTCGAGCGCGAGCGCTCCCGTCGGCGCGAGATAGCCGCGCAAGGGCACGGTGAGCCGTTCGACGCGCCCGCCCGCAAGCGGGCCCCACAGGGTCGCTTCCGTGGCAAAGCGCATCAGCCCGCCCGCGCCGCCGGAGAAGCGCGCCGGCGTCAGCGCGAGGCGCGCCGTTCCGGCGCTATAGGGATCGAGGTTGGCGAGCCCCGTCACCTTCCCCTCGGGGCTGCGGTCGATGCTCAGCGTTCCCGAAGGCAGGTCGCCACCAGCGATACTCCAGCGCCCAGTCGCGATGACCGCAGGCTCGTCGGCGCCATAGAGATAGCCGATACGGCTGTCGGTGCTGCCTACGAAGCGTGCGCCGCTCGCGCTGGTCAATTCAGGCGCGATCAGGTCGACGCGCGCGGTGGGCCCTTCGCCTGCAATGGCGAAACCCGCGCTGCCGCTCGCGTCCGCCAGAACGCGGCTCAGCGCGCCGACGGCCTTCTCCGCGAGCGGGCCGATCGGGGTTCCGGTCAGCGCGCGCGCACTGTCGGCGATCGAGCGGCGCAACGCAGCACTGCCGCTTGCCCGCCCGAAGCCGATCCTGCCATCGAACTTGGGTGCAGCGCTGCCGACGCTGCCTTTGGCATCGAGGCTGACCGTCGCGGCAGCGAAATCGGCACCGCGAAGGCGCGCCATATCGGCGTCGATGTCGAGATCGGTCTTTACCGAGGTGCCGGCGAAACGCGCCAGCACGCCAAGCCGGTCGGCTTGCAGGGGGCCGGCGACAAGCTGCGCGATGCTGGCATCGGCCTTGCCCTTCCAGCTTTGGAGGTCTTCGGACAGCGACAGATCGAGCGCGACTTGCGGCGAAGACGCCGACACGCCGGCGTCGGGACAGGCGAGGCCGCCGCCGCGCAGCGGCCCGACAAGCTGCGGGCGAACGTTGCGCACGAGGACGGTGCCATAAAAGCTCACATTCTCGCCGCTGCAGCCCGCTGCGGCGATACGCGGCGCCACCAGCGCGAGCTTGCCGGTGAAATCGCGGCGCAGGTTGCCGCCGCCATTCAGCGCCGCGCCGATATCGCCCCATGGCGTTTCGACGCGCGCCCGCGCGTCGCGCAGAACCGTCGACAGGTCGGGCAAGGCGAAGGGATCCTTGCTTTCCGGGTCGCGAAACTTGTCGAGCGACCCGAACGACAGGCGCCCATCGACGAAGCGCCCGTAAAGGCGAACGCCGTGGGCATGGATCCCCGAGACATAAGGGCCGCCCCAACCATAGCCCAAGAGGACTTCGACGCGCTTTGCCGTCAGGTCCGGGCGTTTCGGATCGCCAATGACGATGTCGGACAATATCTCGCTGCGAAAACCGATCCGGTCGATCGTATAGCGCGCCGGAACACCGCGACTGTCGAGCTGGTCGCGGATGAATTCGTCGGCGATCGGTTCGCGCGCGATCCAGACGCCCGCGACCAGGATGATAACCGCTCCGGCCGTCAGCCAGCGCTTCTTGAACAACAAGGTCCGATATTTGAATTGCGGCTGCGCGCCGTCCGCCAGATCAGTCATGGGAATTCGGCCGATGACGTCATGGCTGAAAATCTCGTCCCTCGACCCGAACCCCGTTCAAGGCACAAACGCCGGAAATCCCGTTTCGATGCAGGAAATTGATCCGGTTCGCCATCATCCCGTCCTATGAGCGTTGAGTGGACCTCACAAGGCGGTTATTGCGAGCGCATGGGGGATACGCCGGATCATCAGGGCCATCGTGCGCGACTGCGCTCGCGCCTGCTCGAGGACGCCGACGGCCTCGCCGATTACGAACTGGTCGAATATCTCCTCGCCCTCGCCGTCCCGCGGCGCGACACCAAGCCGCTGGCAAAGGCATTGCTGCGCGAGTTCGGCTCGCTGGCGCAACTCGTCAGCGCCGATCCCGAATCGCTCCGCCGCATCGACGGGCTCGGCGACACGGGGATCGCGGCGCTGAAGATCGTCCAGGCGGCGAGCCTCCGCCTGCTGAAAGGCGAGTTTCGCGACAAGCCCCTCCTCTCGAGTTGGGACGCGCTGCTCGATTGGCTACGCGCCGACATGGGGCCGATCGATGTCGAGCGGGTTCGCGTCCTCTATCTCAATTCGCGCAACATGCTGATCCGCGACGAACTGGCGAGCGAGGGGTCGATTGACCAGTCGGCCATCTATGTTCGCGAGATTATAAAACGGGCGCTGGAACTGGGCGCGTCGGCGATCATCCTCGTCCACAATCATCCAAGCGGCAGCCCCGAGCCGAGTAGGCAGGACATTGCGATTACAAAGGATATCGCGGGTGCGGCGGCGAAGCTGGGGATAGCGCTTCACGACCATATCATCATCGGTGGAGCCGATTATCGAAGCTTCCGGGCGATGGGGCTGCTTTAGTCCGATTTGACATCGCCGGTCCGCGGCCACATCATCGTCGTCATGCAGATTCGATGCGGCCTTTTCCGCTTCCGCCACCATGGGGGACAGCTTCTCGCGGGCATTTAGCCCCGGGTTCCGGCGCGATCGCCCCGAGCCCGGGGCACCTTCCGTCAAAAGATATTGCCGCGCGTGGCCGTGTGTCGCGCGCTAGCCGGAAAGTCCGCGCCATGAGTCAAAATAAAAACGGGGCCGCGATGCCTCATATCCGCATGATCGACAGCGAGGCCGACGCGTTGACCGAATTGACGTTGCAGCAGCAGCGCGACTCGGTGCGCTTTTACGACCTGCTGCTCGACGAAATCGATCGCGCCGCGATATGCAACCGCTCCGAAATTCCGACCGACGTCGTCACGATGGGATCGAGCGTCACCTTCCTCGACGAAAAGAGCGGTGCCGAACGAACCGTGCGCCTCGTCTATCCTGCCGAAGCCGATATCGCTGCCGGACGGATGTCGATCCTGACCCCGGTCGGTGCAGGGCTTATCGGTCTCAGCGTCGGCCAGTCCATCAACTGGCCCGATCGTGGTGGCACCGAGCACCGGCTGACCATCGTCGCGGTCGAACAGCCAGCTTAGCGGACGCCGAACAGCGATGCAGCCGCCGGATCGCTCCGACGGCTGCACCACCCCGCGGGACGCCGTTAGGCGCCGCGCGACAGGAAACCGGTCAATTCGGTCTTGTTGACACCGCCCGACTTGTCTCCATCGGCGGAGGCAAAGGCCTGTCCGATCCAGGTTTTGACGTCGGCCGATTCAGGGTCGACGCTCGGGTCGGTTGCGGTGCGCAGCTTCTTCATCCACGCGCCGAATTCGGTTTCGTTGAGATCGCCATTCTTGTCCCCGTCATAGGTCGGGAATTCCTGATCGACGATCTGCGCGATCTGCGTCGGCGTCGCGGCCGACCCCAAAGGCGCCGGCTGGCTTGCAGCTGCCGGGGGGCTCGACGCGTCGGGCGCCGGGGCCGGCGTCGTCGCGGTGTCGGCCGGCGGGGTCGTCGAAGTGGGACCCGGCGCCGGTTCAGTGGCGGTCGGCGGGCTTGCCGGATCGGCCGGCGGGGTCGACTGGGCCAGCGCCGGGAAGCTGACGGCGGCAGCGCCGATCAAAAGCATCTGTTTCAACATGATCTTACTCCTCTTCGGGAATGGGCTGGTTACCGGGGCTTCGCCTCGGGCTCAGGCTCGGGCGTCGTGGTATCGTCAGCCGGGGGCGTGGGTTCTGCAGTGGGCGGGGTCGGCGTCGGAGCGGCATCCTCGGTGGGCGCCGCATCGTCCGACGGCGTCGCGTCTTCGGCCGGCGGGGTCGTGCTGTCCGGCGCAGGCGTCGTGGTGGTGTCGGTCGGAGCCGGCTGCGACTGCGTGGTCGGTGCCGGTTCTTCACCCGCAGGTGCAGTGGTCTGGGCGAGGGCCGGGAAGCTGATGGCGGCGGCGCCGATCAAAAGCACTTGTTTCAACACAATTATTCTCCTGTAACGGCGACGTTTCTGGCGGTTGCGACCTGTCGCCAATTGGATGGGGCATGAAGGCAACCCACCGCATTTGCGCAAAGTTGCACCGCGCCGGATTTGGCGAAACGCCCTGTCCCTGCTACGGGGCGCCCCGTCGCGATTCCGCAGGGATTCCGCGATAAGGTGCCCGAAAAGGAAGGAAATTCAATGGTTCCGCGTTACGCACGGCCGGAAATGACCGCGATCTGGTCGGCCGAGAATCGGTTTCGCATCTGGTTCGAGATCGAAGCGCACGCGACTGACGCCCTTGCCGAGCTGGGCACCGTTCCGAAATCTGCCGCGAAGGCGCTGTGGGACTGGTGGGCGACGAACCCCAGGATCGACGTCGAAGCGATCGACGCGATCGAGGCGGTCACCAAGCATGACGTCATCGCCTTCCTGACATGGGTCGCCGAAAATGTCGGCGAGGAGGCGCGCTTCATGCATCAGGGCATGACCAGCTCGGACGTGCTCGACACCTGCCTTGCGGTCCAGCTCAGCCAGGCCGCCGATATCCTGCTCGCCGATCTCGACGCGCTGCTCGAGGCGATCAAGCGCCGCGCCTATGAGCACAAGCTGACCCCGACGATCGGCCGCAGCCACGGCATCCACGCCGAGCCTGTGACCTTCGGGCTCAAGCTCGCCGAGGCCTATGCCGAATTCTCGCGCTGCAAGCTCCGCCTGCAGGCCGCGCGCGCCGAAATCGCGACCTGCGCCATCTCGGGCGCAGTCGGCACCTTCGCCAATATCGACCCGCGCGTCGAGGCGCGTGTCGCCGCCAAGCTCGGCCTTTCGATCGAACCCGTGTCGACGCAGGTCATCCCGCGCGACCGCCATGCGATGTTCTTCGCCGTGCTCGGCGTCATCGCCTCGTCGATCGAACGCCTGTCGGTCGAGGTCCGCCACCTCCAGCGTACCGAAGTGCTCGAGGCCGAGGAATATTTCTCGCCGGGGCAAAAGGGCTCGTCGGCGATGCCGCACAAGCGCAACCCGATCCTGACCGAGAACTTGACCGGCCTCGCGCGCGTGGTGCGCAGCGCGGTCACGCCCGCGATGGAGAATGTCGCGCTGTGGCACGAGCGCGACATCAGCCACTCCTCGGTCGAACGCTTCATCGGCCCCGACGCGACGATCACGCTCGACTTCGCGCTCGGCCGCCTGACCGGCGTCGTCGACAAGCTGCTCGTCTATCCCGAACGGATGCAGAAGAATCTCGACCGCATGGGCGGTCTCGTCCATTCGCAGCGCGTCTTGCTCGCCCTGACACAGGCTGGCGCAAGCCGCGAGGAGAGTTACGTCCTCGTCCAGCGCAACGCGATGAAAGTCTGGGAAAGCGACGGCCAGCTGTCGCTGCTCGAACTGCTCAAGGCCGACGCCGACGTCGCTGCGAAGCTCTCGGCCGACGAACTGACCGCGCTGTTCGACCTCGGCTATCATATGAAGCATGTCGACACGATCTTCGACCGGGTCTTTGGCGCGGCATAGTGACGCTGGAATCCCGCGCTAATCTGTCTTAGGGTCGGCGCGGGACCAGTGAAGGAGCAAGACAAGTGGGAATCCTGCGGACGATCATCTGGGTTTTGCTCACAGCCGTTCTGGTCATTTTTGCGATGGCCAACTGGATACCGGTGACCGTGACCATCTGGCCGGGCCAGGTTCTCGACACCAAATTGCCGGTGCTGATCTTTGCGGCCTTCCTGATCGGCAGCGTTCCGATGTGGATTGCGCTCCGCACGACGCGCTGGTCGCTCAAGCGCCGCCTCGATGCCAGCGAACGACAGGCTGCCGACCTGCGCGCGCTCGCCAACCGACCCGTCGAGGTCGAGGTAACGCCCGCAACGACGCCGGTGCACGATGTTCCGCCCGCCCCCACCGACCTTTTTCCAACGGACAAGCCATGACCTCTCCGCTTTATCTCGCCATCGACACCCCGCACCTCGATGCCGCGTTGACGCTGGCGCAGAAGGTGCGGCGCCACGTCGGCGGGTTGAAGCTGGGCCTCGAGTTTTTTTGCGCCAACGGGCATCATGGCGTGCACGAAATGGCAAAGCTCGGCTTGCCGCTCTTCCTCGACCTGAAACTGCACGACATCCCGAACACGGTCGCAAAGGCCATTCAGGCGCTCCGCACGCTCGAACCCGCGATCCTGACGGTGCATGCCGCGGGTGGCCGGGCCATGCTGGAAGAGGCGAAGGCGGCAGCCGGGCTGAACACAAAGGTCGTCGCGGTCACGGTGCTGACCAGCCTCGATGCGCCCGACTTGGAAGATATCGGTGTCGGTGGAACCCCGCATGACCAGGTCGTCCGCCTTGCGGCATTGGCACGCGAATCGGGCTGCGACGGGATCGTCTGTTCGGGACAGGAAGTGAAGGCCGCCCGCAAGGCCTGGCCGGGCGGCTTTTTCGTCGTCCCCGGCGTGCGCCCCGCCAACGGCAAGGTCGGTGACCAGAAGCGCATCGTCACGCCGGCGCAGGCGATGACCGATGGCGCCTCGATCCTCGTCGTCGGCCGCCCGATCAGCCAGTCGGCCGACCCCGACCTCGCCGCGCGCGAGATCGAAGCGACGCTCTAAACAGTTTCCAATTCCCGTTCGTGTCGAGCAAAGTCGAGGCACTTGTCGGAGTAGCGCAAGATCGAGGGCCATCTCGACTTCGCGCGGTGCGAACGGACAAATCGAGTCTGACCATGCCCCCTCTCGTCAAAATCTGCGGCCTCAAGACCCCCGAAGAAGTCGATGCGGCGATCCGCCATGGCGCGACGCATATCGGCCTCAATCTGTACGCGCCGAGCCCGCGCTACATCGACCTCAAGACCGCCGCCGATCTTCGCCGCCGCGCGGGACAGGGAGGCGTCAAGGTCGCGCTGCTTCTCGTAAACGCATCGCAGCAGGAAACCGGCGATGCGCTCAGCAAGGTCCGCCCCGACATCATCCAGTTTCATGGCAACGAAACGCCCGAATGGCTTGCGGCCGTCAAGCGGCTCGTTCCCGCCGAGGTCTGGAAGGCCGTGGGGCTCAAAGACGCCGGGACGCTAGAACGCATCCAGCAATATCGCGGAATTGCCGACCGCATCCTGTTCGACGCACCCGCGGCGGCCATGCCGGGCGGAACGGGGACGCGCTTCGACTGGTCGCTGCTCAAAAACCACCGGCACATGATGGATTGGGGCGTCGCGGGCGGCCTGACGCCGGGCAATGTCGCGCAGGCAATCGCCGAAACCGGCGCGCCGCTGGTCGACGTTTCGTCGGGGGTCGAAAGCGCGCCGGGCGTGAAGGATGTGGACAAGATCGCCGCTTTCCTTAAAGCCGCCGGTCGATGACCCAGCTTCCCAACAGCCTTCGCACCGGGCCCGACGAACGCGGCCATTTCGGGCAATTCGGCGGCCGCTATGTCGCCGAAACGCTGATGCCGCTGATCCTCGACCTCGAGCGCCACTATCGCGCGGCGCAGGTCGACCCGGCGTTCAAGGCCGAATTCGACTATCTGCTCAAACATTATGTCGGCCGCCCGAGCCCGCTGTGGTTCGCCGAGCGGCTGACGAACGATCTCGGCGGCGCGAAGATCTACCTCAAGCGCGAGGATCTCAACCACACCGGCGCGCATAAGATCAACAATTGCATCGGCCAGATTCTGCTCGCGAAGCGGATGGGCAAGACGAAGATCATCGCCGAAACCGGCGCGGGACAGCATGGCGTCGCGACCGCGACCGTCGCCGCGCTGTTCGGCCTGCCCTGCACCATATTCATGGGCGCGGTCGACGTCGCGCGGCAGCAACCGAACGTGTTCCGCATGAAGCTGCTCGGCGCCGAAGTCGTCGCGGTCGAGAGCGGCGCGAAGACGCTCAAGGACGCGATGAACGAGGCGCTGCGCCACTGGGTCGCGAACGTCCACGATACCTTCTACATCATCGGCACCGTCGCGGGCCCGCACCCCTATCCCGAACTCGTCCGCGACTTCCAGTCGGTGATCGGCGACGAAGCGAAGGCCCAGATCCTCGAAGCCGAAGGCCGCCTGCCCGACATGCTGATTGCCCCCGTCGGTGGCGGTTCGAACGCGATCGGGCTGTTCCACCCGTTCCTCGACGACGAAGGTGTCGAGATCGTCGGCGTCGAAGCCGCGGGCGAAGGCCTCGACGGCAAGCATGCCGCGAGCCTCGCGGGCGGCCGCCCCGGCATTCTCCACGGCAACAAGACCTATCTGCTGCAGGACGAGGACGGGCAGATCACCGAAGCACACAGCATCTCGGCGGGCCTCGACTATCCGGGGATCGGCCCCGAGCACAGCTGGCTCCACGAAATCGGCCGCGTGCGGTACGAGCCCGTCACCGACGACGAAGCGCTCGCGAGTTTCCAGAAGCTGACCAAGCTCGAAGGCATCATCCCCGCGCTCGAAAGCGCGCATGCGATCGCCGCCGCCGAACGCATTGCGCCGACGCTGGGCAAGGACAAGATCATCATCGTCAATTGCTCGGGCCGCGGCGACAAGGACATCTTCACCGTGGCCGATGCGTTGGGGGTGGAACTTTGAACAGCCGTCAGAAATTCGGACTGGCACTGCTGCCCGTCGCCGTTGCGATCTACATGGTAGGTAGGATGGGCTGGGCAGCCAATGGCATGGTATTCTACGGCGTGATCGGCCTTTTGCTGGCTATAAAAATAGCCATGATCGCATTCAAACTTCGCCATGAGTCCAGTCATGACTGATCGCTTCGCCGCCACCTTCGCCCAGCCGCGCCCCGCGCTCGTAGCCTTCATCACAGGCGGCGACGGCGACACCGCCGCGAACCTCGACGCGCTCGTCGCGGGGGGCGCCAATGTGATCGAGCTCGGCATGCCCTTCACCGACCCGATGGCCGACGGTCCCGCCATCCAGGCCGCAAATCTGCGCAGCCTCGCCAAGGGGACAACGACCGCCGACCTGTTCGCGATCGCCGCCGCCTTCCGCCAGCGCCACCCCGACGTCCCGCTTGTCCTGATGGGTTACGCCAACCCGATGACGATCCGCGGCCCCGAATCGTTCGCCGCCGAATGCGCCAAGGCCGGCGTCGACGGCGTCATCTGCGTCGACATCCCTTCGGAGGAAGACGCCGAACTCGGCCCCGCGCTCCGCGCCGCCGGCGTCGACCTGATCCGCCTCGCCACCCCGACCACCGACGCTGCGCGCCTGCCCGATGTGCTGAACGGCGCCAGCGGCTTCCTCTATTATGTTTCGGTCGCGGGCATCACCGGCCAGCAGCAGGCGGCGCAGGCGAGCATCGAGGATGCCGTTGCGCGCCTCAAGGCTGCGACCGACCTGCCCGTCGCGGTCGGTTTCGGCGTCCGCACCCCCGCACAGGCCGCCGAAATCGCCAAGGTTGCCGACGGCGTCGTCGTCGGTTCGGCCTTTATCGACATCATTGCCGAGCATGGCGACGCCGCGGCGCCGCATGTCGAGGCTTTCACCCGTACCCTCGCCGATGCTATCCACGGCGCAAAGGAGATCGCCGCATGAGCTGGCTCGACCGCGTTCGCAACGCGCTGCCCTTCGGGGCGAAACGCGACACCGCCGACAATCTCTGGCACAAATGCCGCCAGTGCCAGCAGATGGTATTCGTCAAGGAATGGGAAGACAATCTGAATGTCTGCCCGCGCTGCGACCATCATGACCGCATCGGCGCCAAGGAACGCTTCGCGCAGCTGTTCGACGGCGGGCTCCACGAGCTGATCGCCGCCCCCGCCGCTCCCGAGGATCCGCTGAAGTTCCGCGATACGAAGAAATATGTCGATCGCATCAAAGCGGCGCGCACGCAGACCGGCGACCGCGACGCCTATCAGAATGCGTTCGGTCGCATCTCGGGCAAGGGTGCGGTGATCGGCGTGCAGGACTTCGCTTTCATGGGCGGGTCGATGGGCGTCGCTGTCGGCGAAGCCTTCGTCGCGGGGGTCGAGGATGCGATCCGGCGCGGCGTGCCCTATATCGCGATCACCGCTGCCGGGGGCGCGCGGATGCAGGAAGGCACGTTGTCGCTGATGCAGATGCCGCGCGCGACGGTGGCGCTCGCGCGCCTGCGCCGTGCGGGTCTGCCCTATATCGTCCTTCTCACCGATCCGACCACCGGCGGCGTCACTGCCAGCTATGCGATGCTCGGCGATATCCAGATCAGCGAACCCAAGGCTCTGATCGGCTTCGCGGGCCAGCGCGTGATCGAGAATACGATCCGCGAAAAGCTGCCCGAAGGCTTTCAGCGCGCCGAATATCTGCTCGATCACGGGATGATCGACATGGTCGTCCACCGCAAGGAACTACCCGAAACACTGGGCCGCCTGATCGGTTATCTGGCGCCCGAAAAGGCCGCCTGACTTCAGACAATCGGCGGCCCCTATTTTCCCGTTCGCCCTGAGCTAGTCGAAGGGCTGTTCTTTCTACTGACGTCACTGGAAGAACGGTGCTTCGACAAGCTCAGCACGAACGGATTTGGGATAGCTTCAGGTTCAATCGCGCCATGCCCGACCACGCCCACTCGTCCGACCCAGCGGTCCAGGCGCAACTCGATCGCCTTGCCGCGCTGTCGCCAAGCCGCGACATCCTGGGCCTCGAACGCATCGCCGAGCTTTGCGCGCGGCTCGGCAATCCGCAGCTCCAGCTTCCGCGGACTTTCCATGTCGCAGGCACCAACGGCAAGGGATCGACCTGCGCCTATCTGCGCGCGATCCTCGAAGCGCAGGGCCGCCGGGTCCACGCCTATACCAGCCCGCACCTCGTCCGTTTCAACGAGCGCATCCGTCTTGCCGGGACGCTGATCGACGACGCGCTGCTCGCCGCCCTGCTCGAAGAAGTGCTCGACGAAGCCGCCGACCTGCAAGCGAGCTTCTTCGAAGTCACGACCGCCGCCGCCTTCCTCGCCTTCGCGCGCATCCCCGCCGACGACTGCATCATCGAGGTCGGCCTCGGCGGTCGCCTCGATGCGACGAATATCATCCCGCCGCCGGCGGTAGCCGGGATCGCTTCGCTCGGCATCGACCATGAGGCCTTCCTGCTCGCCCCCGAAGCCGGAACGCCCGACGATCCGGCCATGCGCATCGCGTGGGAAAAGGCCGGCATCATCAAGCCCGACACGCCAGTCGCCACCCTCGCCTATGCGCCGCCCGTGCGCGACACGATCGCGGCCAAGGTTGCCGAGGTCGGCGCGACGCTCTTCCCCGAAGGCGACGGCTGGACAGTCGAGCCCGAAGGCGATGCCTTCCGCTGGTATTCGAAACTGGGTTCGGTCGTTCCCCTGCTCCATCCGCGCATGGCGGGAGCGCATCAGATGCGCAACGCGGGACTCGCGATCGCCATGCTGCGCCTCGCGCCCGAACCGCAGCCCGATGATGCAGCCATCGGGGCGGGCGTCGCAAAGGCCTTCTGGCCGGGCCGGATGCAGCGTCTCGGCGCCGGACCGCTCACCGCGCTCGTGCCCGGCGACACCCAGGCATGGCTCGATGGCGGCCATAATCCCGATGCCGGCGTCGCGCTCGCAAAGGCGCTCGAGGACCATGCGCCGCTCCACATCGTCTGCGGCCTTTTGCGCAACAAGGATGCCATGGGCTTCCTGCGTCCTTTCGCGGATCGCATCGCCTCGTTTCAGGCCGTCCCGATCCCGGGGCACGAGCATCATGACCCGAAAGGTCTCTGCGATCGGGTCCGGACGGACCTGAGTATCGCCGATGTCCAGCCGTGCGACGATGTAAACACGGCACTACGCCATATCGCCGATCATCGCCCGCGAGCCGACGTGCTGATCTGCGGCTCGCTCTATCTTGCGGGCGTCGTGCTCGACCTCAATGCGGAGTGGCCGGACTAGCGTAGTTCGGCCAGCGTACGCTTCACCCAATCGTACATTTCGGCTTCGGCTTTCAATGTCACCGGCGGTGTGCGCTTCATGCGCTGTTCGACTTCTCGAAGCACCGACAGCGCGCCAGCCTTGTCGCCCTTGCCAATCAGGATGCCAGCGATCCGGCAGCGGATTTCATCGCCCGGTACCCGGCCCACGATCTCGCGGTAGATGGCAAGCGCGTCGTCCGTCCGCCCATCGGCTTCGGCAATCTTCGCGGTCAGCAGTGCGCGCCGGTCGATTTCGGTTCGCGAGATCGTTTCGGGCAGTGCGTCGATCGCTTTCAGCGCCTCTGCCAGCTGGCCTGCCTCATAGGCCGCCTCGGCGATCCGCATCCCGATGGTCCGGTCGGCGTGCGGCGAGAGCCGTTCGGCCGCCCGAAACTGCGCAAGCGCTTCCGCATGGCGCCCGCGTTCCATCAGCGCATCGCCATATTCGATCCGGTTCCCGGCGGTGTCGCTGAACTCCGCGGCGTCGCGCGCTTCGCGAATGCGGCGTTCGGGGTCCATCTTGTCGGCGATCTTGGTCCGGGCTTCGCGCACCCGCCGATCACGCGGCAATCCGGGCAGGATTTCAACGATGAAATAGGCAAGGACCCCGACCATCGGCAGGAATGCGATCGCCATGATCCACGCCGTGTTCCGTCCGGTCCGGAACACATGCACGATGCACAGCACTTGCAGCACGATCGAGATGAGGAAGAAATGCATCCGGCTAGGTGGCGGTGCTGCCTTCGCGCGCGGTTCCCGCTGTCCCGACCGACGCATCGACCAGCCCGCTGCGCATCATGATCCAGAACAGGATGATGCCGGGAAGCGCTGCGACGACGGTGAACAGGTAGAAGTTCACATTGCCGAACTGTTCCATCATCGCGCCCGCCGTCGTACCGGTCAGGAACCGGCCGACGATGCTCGCGGCCGAACTGATCAGCGCATAATGCGCGGCCGTAAACCGAAGGTCGCAGAGCGCCGAGAAATAGGCGACGACGACGACGCCGCCGATGCCGCTGGCGATATTTTCGAAACCGATCGCGCCTGCGAGCCCCCAATTGCTGTGGCCGGCGGCTGCGAGCAGCGCGAAGCTGAAGTTGCTGATCGCCATCAGGATCAGGCTGATGAGCACCGACCGCTTCATTCCCAGCTTTGCATACATGATGCCGCCGATGAAGATGCCGATCAGATAGGCCCAGAAACCGATGCCGACGTCGTAGATCGCGATCTCGTCGTTGCTGAACCCCAGATCGTCGAGCAGCAGGCGCAGCGTGAGGTTCGCCAGCGTGTCGCCGATCTTGTGGAGCAGGATGAACAGCAGCACGAGCCAGGCGCCGTGGCGGCTGAAAAATTCGGTGAACGGTCCGACGATGCCCGCGATGATACCCGGGCGCCCTTCGCGTTTCACCGCCTCGCGGTGGCGTTCGGGCTCGCCGACCCAAAAGGCGGCAATCACGGCAGGAAGCGCGAACATCGCGCAGGCGAAATAGGCGGCTTCCCAGCCCTGCCGCGCAGCGAGGAACAGCGCGAGCGCGCCGGCGCCGGCGGAGCCGATGCGCCAGCCATATTGCGACATGCCCGACCCGACGCCGAGTTGTTCGGGCTTCAATATTTCGATGCGATAGGCGTCGATCACGACGTCGAAGGTCGCACCGGCAAAGCCGACGAGGACGGCGCCGATCGCCATCTCGAAGAGCGCTGCGAATTCGCCCTCGCGGCCCATGCCGAACCATTGCATCAACTGGCCGACCGGCGATTGCCCGACATGCTGCGGGTCGACCATCGCGAGGTTGAATACCGCCAGCATGACCATCGTGGCGGTCAGGATCAGCCAGGACACGCGCTGGCCGAGCCCGCCGATGACCGGCAGGCGCACTGCGTCAACCACCCACGCCCAGAGCGGCTTGAGATTATAGACGAGAAAGGCGAGCGAAAAGGCGGTGATCGACGATTTTTCAAAGCCGTCTTGCGACAGTCGCGTCGTCAGCGTCGCGCCGATCATGGCATAGGGGAAACCCGAGGATACGCCGAGCAGCAACGCCGCGAGCGGCGCGCGCTCGAGATAGGGCCGGATGCTGCTCCACCAGCTTTGCGGCGGCGGCGTCATGCTATCAGACTGCACAGTCACTTCCTCCCTCGCACGGTCCGACGGAGGACGCGCTTATGCCTTGGCCAAGGCCTAAAGCGTCGGAAGCAAATTGGAAGCGGCTATTTCACGCGCCGCCGCGCTTACGCCGCGGCGGGTCGCCAGAAGGTGGTGAGGCCGCTCACCTTGCGCGGCGCCTCATTCCTGCACGCCATCGATTCGACAGCGCGCAGCGCGGCAACGAGCGCCGACGCGCTGTGCGGTTTGCCAAGGCACGCGACGGCGATGTCGGCGGCATCGTTCGGGCACTGTCCGGTCACCAGCAGCACCGCGATTCCGCGGTCGCGTGCCAGCCGGGCGACTTCGCGTCCGGTCATGTCGCCGGCAAGGCCAAGGTCGAGGACAAGCGCGTCGATCTGTTCGCCGGCGATGATCGGCACGGCGGCTTCGCCCGAATCGACCGTCGCGACAATGTCGTACCCGCTGTGTTTCAGCGTGTGCTCATTGTCGAAAGCCGTCAGCGGATCATCTTCGATGATCAGCAAACGCTTGATGCAGGTCGGGCGATGGCCAAAGAGCATGAGGACTCCTTTAACGTCGCCATGACTCGCTCGATGCCTTCCTGCAAGATCGCTTCTGCTTGCCATCGACGAAGCGGGTCTTTTCCGGCTATGAGCGTGCTCACAAGGCAACACTATTTTCCCGAATAACGACAAGAAAGCCGCATCCGTTCCGATGACGACACGCCGTCCAACCCGCCCCGCGCCCCGCTCGGCGCCCAAATCCGCTGGCGATCGCGACGCCTCCCCAGCTGGTCAGCGCGGCCGCCGCGCCGCGCGCGGCGCCGCCTCCGCGCTCAAATCGAAACCGGCCGAAGCCGAACGCGAAGACGGGCCGCAGCGGATCGCAAAGCTGCTCGCGCGCGCAGGCGTGGGGTCGCGCCGCGATGTCGAGCGGATGATCGAGGAAGGCCGCATCGCGCTGAACGGCCAGCTGGTCGTCCAGCCGGCGCCGCTCCTGTCGTCGCTCGACGGCTTAACGGTCGACGGCAATCCGGTCGCAAAACCCGTATCGACGCGCCTCTACCGCTTTCACAAGCCCGCCGGCTGCATCACCGCGGCGCGCGATCCCAAGGGGCGCAAGACGATCTACGATCTGTTGCCCAAGGATCTGCCACGGCTGATGCCGGTCGGTCGCCTCGACTATAATACCGAGGGACTGCTCCTCCTCACCAACGACGGCGAATTCAAGCGCCAGCTCGAACTGCCGGCGAGCGGGGTCGAGCGCACCTATCGGGCGCGTGCGTTCGGCGATATCAGCCAGGCACAGCTCGAGGAACTGGCGCTGGGGATCGAGATCGACGGCGTCCGTTACGGCAAGATCGATGCCAATCTCGAACGCCGGACCGGGCGCAACCAGTGGGTCGAAATGACGCTGACCGAGGGCAAGAACCGCGAAGTCCGGAAGGTTCTCGAACATTTCGGGCTGCAGGTCAGCCGCCTCATCCGCACGCGTTACGGCGCCTTTGAGCTGGGCGGCATGCCGCTCGGTGCGGTCGATGTCGTGCCGCGCGACGAATTGTTCAAATTCCGCCGGCAGATGGGATGATGCGGATCATTTCGGGGGAATGGCGCGGCCGCAAGCTGCTCGCGCCGAAGAATGATGCAACGCGTCCCACGGCGGACCGCACCCGCGAGACGCTGTTCTCGATGCTGACGAGCCGCCTCGGCAGCTTCGAAGGTCTGGTCGTCGCCGATCTTTTCGCCGGATCAGGCGCGCTCGGGATCGAGGCGCTGTCGCGCGGCGCCGAGCAATGCCTGTTCGCCGAACAGGACCGCGACGCGCTCGACGCGCTGCGCAAGAATCTCGGAACCCTTGGTGCTAGCTCGCGCGCCGACATTCGCGCCGGATCGGTGCTGGGCCTTGGCCCGGCCAGGCGCAGCTACGACCTGCTGATGATCGACGCGCCCTACGATACGGGCGCGGGCAGCGTCGCGCTCGACAAGCTCAACCGGCTTGGCTGGATCGGCCCCGACAGCTGGATATCGATCGAAACGGCGCACAATGAGGGCGTCGATATCGCAGGCTTCGAGATCGACGCGATACGCAAGGTGGGCAAGGCAAAGCTGACGCTGCTCAGGCCAGCGTAGCGGCTTTGATCGCAAGAAGCGGGATGCCCACCATCCGGTCCGGCGCTAGGTCCGCGCGATGACCGCGCCGATCAACTTCCGCATGGGCACCGCCGAATGGGGGATACTCGTCCTGCTCTCGATCCTGTGGGGTGGGTCCTTCTTCTTCCTCGGGGTCGCGCTGCGCGAAGTGCCGCCGTTCACCCTCGTCCTCGCGCGCCTTGCCCTGTCGGCGCTGCTGATGCTCGCCTTCATGGCGGCCACCCGCCGCTCGATCCCGCGCCGGGCGGGATTGTGGCCCGCGCTTTTCCTGCTGGCGCTGCTCAACACCGCGCTCCCCTTCTCGCTCTTCGCTTATGCACAGACCGAGATCGCCAGCGGGCTCGCGTCGATCCTCAACGCCACCACGCCGCTATGGGGCGTGATCGTCGCGCATCTCTTCACCCCCGACGAGAAGGCGACGCACGGCAATCTCGTCGGCGTCGCTGCGGGTATCGCGGGGGTGGCGGTGATGATCGGAGGCAGCGCCTTTTCGGGCCCGCATGCGAGCCTGCCGGCGCAGCTCGCCTGCCTCGGCGCGACCTTCTGCTATGCGCTCGCGGGCGTCTATGGCCGCCGCTTTCGCGACTGGGGCGTCGGCCCGCTCGACGTCGCGACGGGACAGCTGATTGCGGGCGCTCTGCTCATCCTTCCCGTCGCGCTGCTGATTGATGCGCCTTGGCGGCTCGCTTTGCCCGGCGCGACGACGCTGTTCGCCGTGGCCGGGCTCGCGTTGCTGTCGACGACAGTGGCCTATTTCCTCTATTTCAGCCTGATCGCGCGCGCCGGTGCCACCAATGCACTGCTCGTTACCTTGTTGATCCCGGTGACGGCGATCCTGCTCGGCACCCTGCTGCTGGGCGAAACGCTCCTCCCGCGGCACTGGGCGGGCATGGTGCTGATTGCGGCGGGGCTTGTCGCGATCGACGGCCGCCTCTTCGACCGGCTCCGCGCCCGCTAGGCGTTCTGGCGCCGTACCATCAACAGTCCCAGCCAGCTCACCAGGCCGGCCAGCGCAAGGTACAGGCCCACCGTGGTGGTTCCGCCCCGTTCGGCGAGCGCCTGCGCGATGATCGGCGCCATCGCGCCGCCGAATATGCCGCCGGCATTGAACGCGACCGACGCGCCCGTATAGCGAAGCTGCACCGGGAACAGTCCGGTGAGCCAGCTGCCGAGCGGGCCGTAAACGAGCCCCATGACGAACAGCGCCGAAGCGAGGCCGAAGAAGATCAGCGGCCAGCTACCCGAACCGAGCGAAGGGCCGAACAGGAAACCGATGAGCACGGTGGCGCCGCAGCCCCACGTCAGCACCTTTTGTTCGCTCGACGCGTCGCTCCAATAGCCTGCGAAGATGATCCCGACCGCCATGAACAGGATCGCGCCGAGCTGGTTGAGCAGGAACTGTTCCTTTGGATATCCGAGCGTCTGCGTCCCGTGGCCGAGCGCGAAACTCGTCGCGAGATAGAAGATCGCGAAACAGGCGACGACCGCGAAGGTCCCCGCGAGCGTCGCAACCAGGTGATGGCGGAGCAGGTCGCCGATCGGTACCGCAACCGGCGCCTCCTTCTCCAGCGCGTCCGCAAAGTCCGGCGTCTCGCCGATCTTGAGCCGCACCCACAGCCCCAGCCCGACGAGGATCGCCGACAGCAGGAACGGGATGCGCCAACCCCATGCGGTGAAATCGGCATCGCTGAGCCCGAGGCCGAGCAGCAAGAACAGGCCGTTGGCGGCGATGAAGCCCACGGGTGCCCCCAATTGGGGGAACATGCCGAAGCGCGATTTCCATCCCGGCGGCGCATTCTCGACCGCCAGCAATGCCGCCCCGCCCCATTCGCCGCCGAGTCCGAAGCCTTGCCCGAAGCGCAGGATGCAGAGCAGGAGCGGCGCGACCCAGCCGACCATCGCATAGGTGGGCAGGAAGGCGATCAACAAGGTCGACGCGCCCATCAGCATCAGCGAGGCGACCAGCGTCGATTTGCGCCCGATCCGGTCGCCATAATGACCGAACACGACCGCGCCGACGGGACGCGCGAAAAAGGCGAGCCCGAACGTCATGAAGCTGTACATCAGCTGCGCCGAATCCGAACTCTCGGGAAAGAACAGCGGTCCGAACACCAGAGCCGCCGCAGTGCCGTAGATATAGAAATCATAGAATTCGACCGCCGTGCCGACGAGGCTCGCGGTCAGGATGCGCCGATGCTGGCGATAGGGTGCTAGATCCAAGGTAGACGACCCTCCCGATTTCTTTGATTCGGGCTGCTTTGGACGCGATGGAGCGCTGCACGCAAGGCGAAAAGCGCATCCGCCATGCTGGACAGCACGGCCGCTGTTCCCTAATCGTTCGCGCGTGAACACGCCTCCTGCCTCGACGCCCGACCTGAATCGCCCCGACCCGTCGGATCCGCCCTATCTGCAAGGGCTCAACGGCCCGCAGCGGCAGGCGGTGCTGACAACCGAGGGACCGGTGCTGATGCTGGCGGGTGCGGGTACCGGCAAGACCGCGGCATTGACCGCGCGCCTTGCGCATATCATCGCGACGCGCCGCGCATGGCCGTCCGAGATTCTCGCCGTGACCTTCACCAACAAGGCGGCGCGCGAGATGCGCGAGCGCATCGGGCGGATGATCGGCGACGCGGTCGAGGGGATGCCCTGGCTTGGCACCTTCCACAGCATCGCGGCGAAGATGCTCCGCCGTCACGCCGAACTCGTCGGGCTGCAGAGCAATTTCACGATCCTCGACACCGACGACCAACTGCGTGTGCTCAAGCAGCTGATCCAGGCCGAAGGACTCGACGAGAAGCGCTGGCCCGCCCGCCAACTCGCCGGGCTGATCGACAAGTGGAAGAACCGCGGTCTCGTCCCCGCCGATCTCGATGCGGCCGACAAGGAATCCTACGCCGACGGCAAGGGGCAGCATTTCTATGCGCTTTATCAGGCACGACTGAAGACGCTCAACGCCTGCGACTTCGGCGACCTGTTGCTTCACATGCTCGTGATATTGAAGACGCACCGCGATGTGCTCGAGCAATATCAGGAGCGCTTCAAATATGTGCTCGTCGACGAATATCAGGATACCAACGCCAGCCAGTATCTCTGGCTCCGCCTGATCGCGCAGGCGCGCAAGAATATCTGTTGCGTCGGCGACGACGATCAGTCGATCTATTCGTGGCGCGGTGCCGAGGTCGCGAATATCCTGCGCTTTGAAAAGGATTTTCCGGGCGCGACGGTCATCCGGCTCGAACAGAATTACCGCTCGACCCCGCAGATCCTGGCGGCGGCATCGGCGCTGATCGCGCAGAACAGCGATCGCCTCGGCAAGACGCTCTGGACCGAGCTCGAACCGGGCGACAAGTTGCGCGTCGTCGGCGTGTGGGATGGCCCCGAGGAAGCGCGCCGCATCGGCGAGGAGCTCGAAACGCTCCAGCATCGCAAAATCAGCCTCGACCGCACCGCGATCCTCGTCCGTGCGCAGTTCCAGACGCGCGAGTTCGAAGACCGCTTCATCGCGATCGGCATGCCGTACCGCATCGTCGGCGGCTTTCGCTTCTACGAGCGCGCGGAAATCCGCGACGCGCTCGCCTATCTGCGCCTCGTCCAGTCGGCGGCCGACGATCTGGCGTTCGAACGCATCGTCAATGTTCCCAAGCGCGGGCTCGGCGACAAGGCGCTCGCGCGCATCCATCAGTTCGCACGCCACGAACGCGCGCCGCTGTTCCACGCCGCGTCGCGGATCACCGAAACCGATGAATTGACACCGCAGGCGCGGCGCCAACTCGCCAATTTCGTCGCGCAGATGCGGAACTGGCAAGCCAAGGCGAACGAGCTGTCGCATCCCGAGCTGACGCAGCTGATCCTGGACGAATCGGGCTATACCGCGATGCTGCAGGCCGACCGCAGCGCCGAGGCCGCAGGCCGGCTCGAAAACCTCTCCGAACTCGTTCGCGCGATGGAGGAATATGACTCGCTCGAAGCGTTCCTCGAGCATGTCAGCCTCGTCATGGATCGCGATAATGACGATCAGACCGAGACGGTCACGATCATGACGATTCACGCCGCGAAGGGGCTGGAATTCGATCATGTCTTCCTTGCCGGGTGGGAGGACGGTGTATTCCCGTCGCAGCGCTCGATGGACGAAGGCGGCATCGCCAGCCTCGAGGAAGAACGCCGCCTCGCCTATGTCGCGATCACGCGGGCGCGGCAGCGGGCAAGCATCTATCACGCCGCGAACCGCCGCATCTACGGCCAGTGGATGAGCAGCATCCCCAGCCGCTTCATCGCCGAAATTCCGCCCGAACATGTCGACAGCGAGAACAGCTTCGGCGGCGGGCAGAGCCTGTGGCGCGCCAACTGGTCGGCGCAGGGCGACCCCTTTGCGCATGTCGCGGAACGCCAGCCGGCGCGCACGATGACGCGGGGTCCCGCATGGCAGCGTGCCCTCGCCTCTTCGTCGACGGTCACGCGGGCCCCCGCGCCCAGCGAGAAGGGACCGGCGGCATCGGTCGGCGCCAAGGCGCGGTCCGATCTCGCGATCGGGATGCGCGTGTTCCATGAGAAGTTCGGTTACGGCGAAATCATGGATATCGACGGTAACAAGCTCGAAGTCGAATTCGATCAGGCGGGCAGCAAGCGGGTGCTCGACAGCTTTATCAAGCTTGCCTGATTCTTATTGTCAACTATATCGGTTATGATATGCCATCTCCCGCGGCCAACGAGTCGCGTTTTGGGAGAATCTGCATGCGAAATAAGCTCTTAGCGGGCGCGATGGCGCTCGCCTTGGTCGGCTGCTCGGAAAAGGCGGCCGAAGAAGCTGCAACAAATGATAGCTCCACCACCACCGAAACGGTCGCCGAAGAGGCACCTGCCGATGCCGCAACAGCACCCCGGATCGGTATCGAAGCCGCTCCCGGCGTCGCCTTCGACTATAATTATGTTTTCCGCCTCGCCGACAATCGCATCGCCAAGGTTCAGGAAGAACATGCCGCGGCCTGCGAAACATTGGGCGTGCAGCGCTGCCGTATCGTCGATGTCCGCTACCAGCTCACCGACGAAAAGCTCGTCGAGGCGCAAACCCAGTTCAAACTCGAACCCGGAATCGCCCGGAGGTTCGGAGCCAATGCGATCGACAGCGTCGAAAAGGCCGAAGGCGTACTTGCCGATGCAAGCGTTGCGGGCGAAGATGTGGGAACCGAAATTCTGGCGTCGCAGCAGCGCAGTGCCGGCTCCGAAGCCGAGATTGCGCGCCTCGAAGAGCGGCTGAAAGCGGGCGGGCTCGACAAGCGCGAGCGTGCCGAATTGCTGGCCCAGATTGCGGGGCTTCGCGGACAGGTCGGTAGCGAGCGTCAGGCGCGTCGCAGCGGCGAAGCGCGGATTGCCTGGACCAGCGTCGCCTTCAACTATGTCAGCGACGGCGGCCTTCCCGGCATAGGACATGAAAATCCGTTCGCCGACGCCGGAGCGACGCTGATGCGCAGCGGCAGCACGGCGCTCACTTTCACCTTGACCCTTGGTGCGGCGCTGCTGCCCTGGGCCCTGCTGCTGGGGCTGATGGCGGCTTTCTGGCGCAGCCGGTTCATGGTTGCTGTTCGCCAGCAGATGCGCACGAAGCCTGCGGCGCATGATCCGGCGCCGCCGCCAGCGAACTGACGCCGCGCGGGCGTCGCTTGCAAAGGTCCGATGCTGCGTTATGGCTGAGCCATGACGCAGCAGACGACATGGCTGGACCAGTTTCGCGACGCCCAACGCCGCGGCGATACCGCCGCCGAGGGGGCGGCACTGACGACCGCGATCCGCCTCGATCGCGGCAATATCGCCGCCATTCTCGCGATGGCCGAACTCCAGCGGCGCCTACACGACGACCGCGCCGCGGCGACCTTCTACCGCCTTGCGCTGGGCACGGCGGCCAATGCCGGCAGCGTGCCCATGTCGCTTCACGCGGGGCTGGAACGCGCCGAGCAGTTCCTGATCGCGTCCGAACGCGCCTTTGCGGATCATCTGCTCGGCCAGCTACGCGATGCCGGGGTCGACGCACGCTCGGCGTCCCCGCGCGTGGCCGAAGCGCTTCGGATGCTCGCGGGCGAGCAGCAGGTCTATCTTCAGCAGCCGAGCATGTTCTATTTTCCGGGACTCGCGCAGCGTCCCTTCTTCGATCGCGCGGCGTTCGACTGGGTTCCGGCGCTGGAGGCCGCGACCGATGCCATACGTGGCGAATTGCTGGCCCTGATCGAAAATGCGTCGGATCGTTTCGGCCCCTATGTCACGGCGAGCCCCGACCGACCGCCGCCGAACAATCCGTTGCTCGACAAGCCCGACTGGGGTGCGGCCTGGCTGTGGAAAGACGGCGTGGTCGCCGAAGGAATGGATGCGCTCTGCCCCGCCGCGCTTGCCGCGCTTGCACTGGCACCGCAGCCGGTCATCCCGGGACGGGCGCCGCTGGCGCTGTTTTCGCGGCTGACCTCCGGCACGCATATCCAGCCGCATCATGGCATGCTCAACACGCGCCTTATCTGTCATCTGCCGCTGGTCGTGCCGGAGAATTGCGCGCTCCGCGTCGGCCCCGAAACGCGCAGCTGGCGCGAAGGCGAGCTGATGATTTTCGACGACAGTTTCGAACATGAAGCATGGAATCGCGGCGCCAGCGACCGGACGATCATGCTCTTCGAGATATGGCGTCCCGATATCGATGCTGATGAGCGTGAACAGCTGACCCGCATTTTCTCCGCCATCGACAGCTACGCCGAGCAGTGAAAGCCGCAAGGCAGAGAGAACAATCTTCGGGACGATGGCGTGGAGGGTCGCTGGTGGAGCCGAGGGGAATCGAACCCCTGACCTCTGCAGTGCGATTGCAGCGCTCTCCCATCTGAGCTACGGCCCCGCGACGGGCGGGGTCTTAACGGCACCGCATGGCGGTGGCAACGGCTTTCTGGCGATGGCCGCCGAATATGGGAATGGGGGATTCCGATGGCCAAGGCATGGCATTTGATCAGCCGTCCGCACGGGCTGCCGACGACGGATAATTTTGCGCTTCGGGAATTGCCCGACGCCCCGCTCGAAGTCGACCAGCTCCGCGTGCGCAACCTGTGGCTGTCGGTCGATCCCTATATGCGCGGGCGCATGAACGACGCGAAAAGCTATTCGGCCAGTTTCCAGATCGACCAGCCAATGACTGGCGGCGCGATCGGCGAAGTGATCGAAAGCCGGATGGACGGATTTGCCCCCGGCGACTTGATCCTCCACATGGGCGGCTGGCGCGACGGCGGGATCATCGGCCTCGATATGATGCCGAACAAGCTGCCGGCCGAGGCGCTGGCGGCGGGGCTGACGCCGCAGACCTTCCTGCACAATATGGGGCTGACGGGCGGTACGGCATGGATCGGACTGCTGCGCATCGCGGCAGCGAAGCCGGGCGACACGGTCTTTGTCTCGGCGGCGGCGGGTGCGGTGGGTTCGGCGGTCGTCCAGATCGCCAAGGCGCGCGAAATGATCGTGATCGGCTCGGCGGGCGGCGCGGATAAATGCGCGTGGGTCGACGACCTTGGTGCCGATGCGACGATCGATTACAAGGCAGGGCCGGTGCTCCCCCAGCTTGCCGCCGCGCTCGAACGCCTCGGCAAGCCCGGCATCGACGTCTATTTCGACAATGTCGGCGGCGAGCATCTCGACGCCGCCTTTGCGACCGCGAACGATTTCGCGCGCTTCGCGATTTGCGGCATGATCGACGTCTACAACGACGGAAAAGCGCAGGAGATGAAATATCTGATCCGCTCGATCCCTGCGCGGATCCGGATGGAAGGCTTCATCTACACCGACCAGTTCATCGACTGCATGGAAGAATTCTACGCCGACATGGGCGGCCTGATCGCGAGCGGCGCGGTCACGATCCGCGAGACGGTACACGCGGGACTGGAAGCGGCGCCCGATGCCTTCCTCGGGCTGTTCAAAGGCGCGAATATGGGAAAGATGCTGGTTCGGCTCTAAGCACGCGAGTTCCGCAATCATGCTTCGCTTGCGGCAATCATGTCCTGAAGCCGGCGAATGATGGCGCCGATCTGGCCGGAAGCGAGGAGTCCGGGGCCCAGCGGACCCGATCGGTCCGTGCCGACCAAGGGAAGCGCCCGAAGCGCGGCCAGCACATCGGCCGACATTTGTGTGCGTTGCCACTCCATCTCGGTCTGTGTCGCCTCGGGCCGCTCCGGAACCCCCAGTTTGACGGCCAGGACGGCATAGGCTGCCGCTCCCAACGCATGGGCGCCCATATGGCAGACTGCCGATGCCTGCCCCGCAGCCCGCGCCGCAGCCGTAGCCGCCGGCGATTTCGCGGCGATGCTGCCTCCGCCGAAGCGCTGGCGTATTCCCGCCGCAGCGTCCAGTTCACCGGTCGCGAACGCACGCGTCCGGACGATTGCGGCGCGCGGGCGATCGTCGTCGGGGCAAGCCGTCTCGAACAGCCATAAGACGCGGTGGGCGCACGCGGCAGCCCATTCGGCGACCAAGCGCCGGTCGGACAGGCTCAAGCTTTGCGCCGAGTCAGCCATGGTTGCTCGAACCCGGTGCTTCGACAGTCCGCCGACTAGCTCCCGAAACCGACCGACAGGAAGCCCGGCATCGGACCGTTCCAGCCGTCGTCGGGGCCGTCATCGTCCTGCTGGCGCTGGCGGGCGGGTGCCGGTTTGCGGTCGTCTGCCTTGCGCGCGGCCTTCGGTGCCGGCTTTTCGGTCTGCTCGGGGCGTTTCGCCTTGCCGCCGCGGCCACCGCGTTCGCGGCGCGGTTCGCGCTCTTCGCGCGGCTCGTCCTTGGCAGGCGCGGCTTCGGCCGTGCCCGCGTCATGAACCGGGATCTTGTACCCGGTCAGCTTCTGGATGTTGTCGATCGCTTCATCGTCCGACGCGGTCACGAGCGTGAACGCCCTGCCCTTTGCGCCGGCGCGGCCCGTGCGGCCGATACGATGGACATAATCGTCGGGATGCCAGGGCGCATCGAAGTTGAAGACGTGGCTTACGCCCTTGACGTCGAGCCCGCGCGCCGCGACGTCCGATGCGACGAGAATATTGATCGTGCCGTTCTTGAACCGGTCGAGTTCGGCGATCCGGCTCGACTGGTCCATGTCGCCGTGGATCTCGCCCGCCTGATAGCGGTGACGCTGGAGCGACTTGGCCAGTTCGCGCACCGTGGTCTTGCGATTGCAGAAAATGATCGCGGTCCCGATGTCCTCGGCCTCAAGCAGGCTGCGCAGCGTATCGCGCTTGCCGCGTTCGGACGTCTTGACGAGGAACTGCTCGATATTCTCGTTCCGGCTCGCCGGACGCGCGACTTCGATCGTCTTCGGGTTCGACAGGAATTTGTCGGCGAGCTTCTTGATCGGCGGCGGCATCGTTGCCGAGAAGAGCAAAGTCTGCCGATTCGCGGGCAGCTTGGTGCAGATATTCTCGATGTCCGGGATGAAGCCCATGTCGAGCATCCGGTCCGCTTCGTCGATGACGAGCAGGTTGCAACCAGTGAGCAGGATCTTGCCGCGCTCGAACAGGTCCATCAGACGGCCCGGCGTTGCGATCAGCACGTCGACGCCTTTTTCCAGCGCCTTGACCTGATCGCCCATCTGCACGCCGCCGATCAGGAGAGCCATCGAAAGCTTGTGGTGCTTGCCGTATTTTTCAAAGTTTTCCGCGACCTGCGCCGCAAGTTCGCGTGTCGGTTCGAGAATCAGCGAGCGCGGCATCAGCGCGCGGGCGCGGCCGTGCGCAAGAATGTCGATCATCGGCAAGACGAACGAAGCGGTCTTTCCGGTGCCCGTCTGGGCGATGCCGATCATGTCGCGCATCATTAGCACCGAAGGAATCGCGCCCGCCTGAATCGGCGTCGCTTCGCTGTAGCCCGCCTCGTCGATGGCGCGCAAAAGTTCGTCGGAAAGGCCGAGGTCGGCAAATTTCATAGGGTCATATGTCCGGAAAAAAGTTGGCGCCCCGCCTCCCACGCAGGCGGACGTTGCCGCGCGCCTAGGGCAAATGGCGAGGAAAAGTCAAGGAAAGGCCGCGATAAACGCGATCAATCGTCGTCGCGCACCGGAACCATCAACCGAAACTTGTCGATCTCGCACTTCGCGCCGGTCCGTGCATGGATCTGGTCGCGATCCTCGCAAAGCTGCCCGTCCTTGCTGCCCTGCATGTAGAAACCGGCATAGAAATCGAGCGCGCGGCAGCCGCGATTGAGCTGTGCGCGCAGCCGTTGCTTCTGCCGGGTGATCAGGTCGATGCTGTCGCGCTGGACGGCTTGCATGCCCATGATGTTACGCATGGACACGCATTTTGGCGCCTTTTTCTCTTTCCAGACGATAGGAATTTCCGTCGCCCGCCGCGACGGGGCGGGCCCCGCGGCAAAATCGTTGAGCTGCGAACGCCGTGCCGGCACGCGAATGATGAGCTGCTGCTCGATCACCATCTGCCAGAAGGATGTCGTTTGTTCGGGAATCGTCGTCGATACAGCGACAAGGGGCTCGGGCGATGCGACAGGCGTCGTCGCATCGGCTGCCGGTGCAGCCGCGAACCACAGGAACGCCGCCGTCAGCACCGCTGCGCTGCCGCCCCTTCGGCGTCCTGACAAAAGATGATGCTCACCCTTGGCTCCCGCGTCCATGCCCGCTGGACGAAAAGATACTATTCGTCCATCGCGCCTTTTAACAAGGGTGCTTGAACATCAAATGAACTGCTGTCGATCCCTGTCCGTCCGTCGCACGGGAAAATCCGGAGTGTAATGGCATGACGCGCGCGCCGTCCGCATCGCTGCTCGAAACCCTCGCTGGGCTGCTCGGGCCAAAGGGGTATAGCGCCGACGCCGATGTCATGGCGCCCTGGCTGACCGACTGGCGGGGAAAATACCGCGGCGCGGCGGCGGCGATGCTGTCCCCCGCGACCACCGAAGACGTGGCCGCAATCGTCCGCCTCTGCCGCGATGCGGGCGTCGCGATCGTCCCGCAGGGCGGCAACAGCGGCATGGTCGGCGGCGCGACCCCCGATGCGAGCGGTAACCAGCTGCTGCTCAGCTTGCGGCGCATGAACCGGGTCCGCGGGATCGATATCGCGGGGCAGGTCGCGGTAGCCGACGCAGGAGTGATTCTCGAAAATTTCCACGCCGCAACCCTTGCGCATGGGCTCCGCTTTCCCCTCACGCTGGGCGGCAAGGGCTCGGCGACGATCGGCGGGCTCGTATCGACGAATGCCGGCGGCACGCAGGTGCTGCGTCACGGAACGATGCGCGCGCTGGTTGCCGGGATCGAGGCGGTGCTGCCCGATGGCAGCATCTTCGACGGGCTCGCTCCGCTGAAGAAGGACAATCGCGGCTATGACCTGCGGCACCTCTTCTGCGGCGCCGAGGGCACGTTGGGCATCGTCACCGCCGCCGCGTTGCATCTCGTTCCCGCGGCGGCAGCACGGCGTACGGCATGGATCGGGATCAATTCACCGGAAAACGCGCTCTTGTTGTTGCGCCGGCTCGATGCGGCGATCGGGCGCGAACTCGAAGGGTTCGAGATCGTCCCGCAGACCTGCGTCGATGCCGTTCTGCGGCATATCCCGCAGACGCGGGCTCCGCTCGGCAGCGACCATCCATGGCATGTGCTACTTGAGCTGGCGGGCGAGAATAATGCGATGCTTGGCGAGACGCTCGAAGCGCAGCTCGCCGCGGCTGTCGACGCCGGGCTGGTCTGCGACGCCGTCATCGCCAAGAGTGATCGCGAGAGCGAGGATTTCTGGCGCCTGCGCGATTCGATTTCGGAAGCCGAACGCGCCGAGGGACCGGCGCTGCAGCATGACATCAGTGTTCCCGTCGACCTGATGCCGGCCTTCATCGCCGACAATCCGCGCCGGCTGGCGGCGACCTTCCCCGGCATCCGCGCCTTGTCCTTCGGTCATCTGGGCGACGGCAATGTGCATCACCATGTCCAGCCGCCGCCCGATGTCGATGGCGCGGCCTGGCTTGGCGAGCATGGCGCGGCGGTCAGCCGGCTGGTCTATAAGCATGTCATCGAACTCGGCGGATCGATTTCGGCCGAGCATGGGATCGGCCAGATGAAGCGCGATATCCTTGCCGAACTCGACAGCCCGGCACGGCTGACGGCGCTGCGCGGGGTCAAGGCGGGGCTCGATCCGTCGGGCATTTTCAACCCCGGCAAGTTGATCGCCTGACAATCTGTCTTTTCTGCGCGATCGCCCCCCTTGCGCGTCGCGGCGCGGGTCAATAAGGCGCTTTATCCTTTTTTGTTCCGGATCGCCGGGACCGTTACCGGAGTTCAATCATGGCCACTGCGCCCGCACCTGCCAATCTGCCGCTTTTCTACAAGGACCTCGTTCCGCTTTCGAGCGTCGAGCACGCCGACTATCGCGCCCGTCCGCTCGACAAGGCCGATTTTCTTGTCAGCCAGCACGCCATTCCGCTGACGTCGGACGAATTCGTTTCGGCCTGCCGCTATTATCCGATCGTCTTTTCGGCGGGCGAGAACCCGGTTCCGCTGGCGCTGATGGGCCTCAACGAAGGCGTGAACACCTTCGTCGATGACGACGGCAAGCTGCTGAACCCCGTCTATGTTCCGGCCTATGTCCGCCGCTATCCTTTCCTGCTCGCGCGCCTGCAGGAAGGTTCGGAAGAATTGTCGCTTTGCTTCGACCCGACGTCGGAAGCGCTCGGCAAGTTCGACGAAGGCGATCCGCTGTTCGAAAACGGCCAGCCCGCCGCCTCGGTTCAGGCCGTCCTCGAATTCTGCAAGAATTTCGAAGAAGCGGGCCAGCGCACCGGTTTCTTCATGGAAGAACTGAAGAAGGCCGATCTTCTGATGGACGGCGAAGTCGCCATCCAGCAGGAAGGCAATGACAAGCCTTTCGTCTATCGCGGTTTCCAGATGGTCGACGAAAACAAGCTGCGCGAACTGCGCGGCGACGTCCTGCGCAAGCTGACACAGAACGGTATTCTCGCCCTGATCTTCGCGCATCTCTTCTCGCTGCAGCTGATGCGCGAAATCTTTGCCGAGCAGGTCAAGGCCGGCAAGATGCCTGCCCTCGTGGAACTGCCGACCGTTTGACGTCGGCTGCCTGTGGCCGCCTCCGCGGGGGCGGCCATATCGGCCTTTTCGAGTCTTTTGGACTCCCGCCGGCGTCAGAAATCGATCGCCAGCCCCTTCAGCTCCCAATCGCCATAGCGCACCGGGTTGCGCCCGCCGGGCTGGTCTTCGGCCTTGTCCTCGTGGATCGGCTCGGGCGCCGGCACGGCGCTGTTCGTCCACTCGGCAGGCGCTTTTACATGCGCCGGGCGCTTTACAGCGCGCGGCGTTCCGCCAATGGTCGGTTTCGGGCTGCTGTCGGTCATGATGGCATAGTATAGGATCGATCATGCGTCACGCCAACCTCAGCATTTGCCGCCATGGCTGACCGGCGCCCGGTCCGCCGCCGCTCGCCGCGCGAGGCCGAGCCGCCGGGCATGGCGCCGCGCCGCGCCGCGCTGCGGCTCATCGATGCCATCCTTCGCCGCGGCGACCCGCTCGACGTCGCGATGCACGCCGCGGCGCAGGGCCTCGCCGGCCCCGACCGCGCCTTTGCGGTGGCGATCGCGTCGGAGGCGTTGCGCTGGATGGTCGATATCGACGCGCTGATCGACGGCGCGACGGCGCAGATATTGCCCGACGACGTCAAATCGCGCGCCGTCCTGCGTATCGCGCTCGCGCAGTTGCTGGCGCTCAAAAGCCCCGGACATGCGGTGGTGTCGACCGCGCTGCCGCTCGTCGACGGCGGGCCGCGGCGGCTGGTCCACGCCATTCTTTCGCGCGCGCAGCAGGAGGAATGGCAGCTCCCCGAACGTGCCACCCTTCCCCTCCCGACCGCCGAGCGATGGGCCGAGCAATGGGGGCTGGATATGGTCGAAGCCGCCGAAGCGGGCTGGAGCGTTCCGCCGCCGATCGATCTCAGCTTTGCGGCCGAACTCGGCGCCGACGAATGGCCCGATGCGGTGCCGCTGGCACCGCGCCAGCGCCGTTTACCGCGCGGACAAGCGGTCGAGTCGATGCCCGGATACAGCGAAGGCGGCTGGTGGGTGCAGGATCTGGCCGCCAGCCTGCCCGCACGCCTGCTCGGCACCGGCGAAGGCCGCACCGCCCTCGATCTCTGCGCCGCGCCCGGCGGAAAGACGATGCAGCTCGCGGCTGCGGGGTGGAAGGTCGTCGCGGTCGACGCGAGCGCGAAGCGTCTGGAACGGCTTGGCGCCAACATCGCGCGGACCGGCCTGTCGGCGGACATCGTGCAGGGCGATATTCGCGCATGGGAACCCGCCGCGCCGGTCGATGCGATCCTGCTCGACGCCCCCTGTTCGGCGACCGGCATCTTTCGCCGCCACCCCGATGTGCTGCACCGGATCGAACCGCGCCAGATCGATGAAATGGCGGTGCTGCAAGCCCTGCTGCTGGCGCGCGCCGCGAAGTGGGTCAAGCCCGGCGGGGTGCTGGTCTATGCGACCTGCTCGCTCGAACGCGCCGAAGGCGAAGATCAGATATCGGCTTTCCTGAAGTCCCACTCCGGCTGGTCGGTCGAAGCACCGCGCGCCGACGAGCTGCCAGCCGCCATCGTCCCGACCAGCGATGGTTTCATCCGGACGCTGCCCGGCCTGTTGGCCGATGCCGGCGGACTCGACGGCTTTTTTGTCGCGCGGCTGCGCGCGCCGTCAGTCTGATCGACGCGACAGGCGGTAGAGCGCGAGGTCGCCATAATCCTTGGCGAGCCGGACCTTGCCGACATAATCGCAATCGAAATCGCGCGCGTTGCCGAGCGCGAGCATCGCCGCGAGCGGCTGGGTGCAATAGACCTGCCCGACGAGCGTGACCGGTTCGATCCGTGCTGTGCGGGTCACTTCGGTGCCGTACCACAGCTCATTGCCCACCACCGGATCGAGGCCGCGATAGATCGGGCCGAAGTGGATGCCCGTCCGCATCCCGGCTTTTTGCCCTTCAAGGCCGAGCTCGGGCGGCAGGACGTCGAGCCTTTCCTGCATCGCCAGCGCGATGCGCGCCGCCGTCGCGGGATCGTCGATGATCGCGTAAACCGCGTCGCCCCAAGTGTTGCGGAACAGGACGGCCTCGCCGAAATCGTCAAGAATGCGACCGATGCCCCCCATCACTTCGCTCGCGAAAATCGGCAGTTCGGCCTCGCCCAGTTTCGAGAACCCGGCAAAATCGGCGAACAGGATGGCGTAAAGACCGCGCCGCGTCCCCTCGGGCGGTTTCGGCGCCTCCGGAAAATCGAGATTGCGGTCGAGCTCGCCGACCGGGATCGTCAGCGTCTCGCCCTCATGCCGCTGCCACAGCGCGATATCGGCGTTCGTCCCCGCGATCGAGGTCGCCGGCCGTGCCGCGACCGCGGGATCGACGACGGCAAGCTGGATGGCGCTCGTCTCCAGCTCGCGTGCGCGCAATTTGGCGAGACCCATCATCGTGTGCGATCCCAGGATGAACTGGCAATCGTCGCTGACATAGCGCGCGCTGCTCGCGAAATGGACCATCGACGCCCGATCGCGGCAATGGGCGTAACGCGCGACCCACTCTTCGCCGCCCGACGCGACCGACTGGGCGATGAAATCGTCCTCGGCAAACGGCAACACGACCGTCAGGTCGATCCCGCGCGCCAAGGCCTCCTCCGCAAACAATATGTCGGCGCCGCACGCGAGCGGTCCGATCAGCGCCGATAGCGGCCTTGCGTCCAGGGCCGACGTGATGGCGGCGCGCGCGTTGGCTTCGCCGATGCCCCCGGCGCGGAACATACGGCCGCAATAGACGCCGACCGGCGGCGGGCGCAGCAGGTCGACGATCTGTCGCGCAGGTGCCGCTTCGACGGCGCCGCTGTCGGCCAGCCGCGCAATCTGGCGGCAGGTCGAGGCGCGATCGCCTGCGCGGGCGCCGGCCTGCGCATTCGCGGCGCGCGCATGCACGATCGCCTCGTCGCCGCGGTTCAGCAGCAGCAGCGCCTCGACCAGCGTCGCCCGATCCCAATAATTGTCGGCGGCGCCGTTCGCGGCGATCGGTCCGGCGAGCGAAGCCGCCCGCTCCTTTTCGCCGAGCATCGCATAAAGGCTCGCCGCATTGATCGCCGGGAACGAAGCGCCCGACGTCTGCCAGGCATGATCATAGGCGGCCGCGGCGCGCTGCAGCGATTTCGTCCGCTCCGCGCCGTCGTGGTCGAAGGCTTCGTCTTTCCAGAGACGCCCGGCCAGCGCGAGGCTGTCAACGTCGCCCGACGCCGCCAGGTCGAGCTGATCGTAGAGCTGCATCGCGCCCAGGCTGTCGCCCGATGCCGCCAGCGCGCGGACCATCAGGTAGCGCAGGCGCGGGCTGTCGGTCCCGCCGCGCCGCGCCGCCGCGGCGCAGTCGAACGCGCTGAGGGCATCGCCTTCGCCAAGCCGATGCGCAACTTCCGCCTCGACGGCGGCAGCGTCGCTCATTGTACCGCGTCTTCCGCCGATTTCAGCAAGGCGACATTCGCCTTTTCGGTCGGTGACAGCGACACATTGTCCGTCGTCGGGCGATACCAGCTGAACTGGCTGAAATGATTTTGCAGCGCAGGGTCCTTGAACCGCAGGCCGCGGCGCGCGAAGATCTCGTTACGCGCGATGCGAAGCTCGAGCGCGCTGTAATTGCCGAGCTCGTCTGTGCTCAGCAGTCGGTCGGACGAGTCCGGAATGACGACCCCGCTGCCGCCAACGCCGGTCGGCGCCTGTATGGCGGGCGTCGCAGTCGCTCCGCCTTCGATCAGCCGGATATATTTGCGGAACATGAAACCGGTGGTGCCGTCGGCCTTGCGGACGCGCCACCATTGTCCCGGCTGTTTGTAAGTCAGGAATTTCTCGCCTTCCAGCACCTTGCCGACGATGGCGGCCTTGGTGCTTTTTCCCGAACGGATATTGGTGAAGCCATCGGGGTCGTCGATCATCGCGGCCAGCGTGAAGGCTTCGGCAGGCTGGTCGCCGGTCGTGACAGCAGGCGCATCGGTTACCGGTGCCGGGGCAGCAACTTCGGTTCCCGTCGGGGGCTCGTCAGACGGCGCCGGGGCCGGTTGCAGCAGCTTCCATGCGAGCAAGGCGACCGCGATCGCGGCCAATCCGGGCAGTGCCCAGGGCAGGAAGGATGATTTGGGCGCTGTCGGGACGGTTTCCCGCGTCGTCGACTCCGGCGGTGCCGTCACGGGCTTTGGCGCCGTTGCCGGGTTAACGGCTTCGCGGCCGCACAATTCCTCGAGGCTCATCAGGACTTTTCGCCAGCCGCGATGGTCCGGGTCGCCGTTCCAGTCGCTGAGGTCGGCGAACTGGATCTGGTTGAAGGGCAGCGGCGGCATCACATCGTCGATCGCCGTCTGCACCAGCTTCTTCTGGTTGCGCGCGACGTCGGCTTCGGCGCGCACCCATTCGGACGCTGCCGACGTGTGCGACCAGACGACGATCGCGGCCTTTGCGCTGCCGATCTTTTCGGCGATCACGTCGCCATAGGAACGATGCGGCGGCAGCTCGGCGTCCCACCACACGTCATAGCCCGCCGCCGTCACGGCCGCCGCGATATCGGCGACCCGCGCCTTGTTGTCGCGCGAATAGGAAATGAACACGTCGACCATCGGCTAGCCCCCTGTTTTGAGGAGGCTAGCCGCCAATCGATCGATTTTCCAGCCCGGCGTCAGAAGACCGCCTTGGGTGCCTTTTCCTTCATCATCGCTGCGCGCACCATGGGGATCGGGGGGCCACCGTACGACAGGAACTCGTCGTGGAACGCCTTCCACTTCGTCTTGTCCCCTTTGGTCCAGTCGTCGCGCAGCTTGCGAATCATCAGCTTGCCCATCGTGTAATTGAGATAGGCCGGATCATAGGTGCCGCGCGCCGCCTGTTGGCGCGCATTGCCTTCATCCTGATAGCATTGCTCCTTGAACAGCTTTTCGCTGTCCGCAACGGTCATGCCCTTTGTGTGCAGGCCGATTGCCGAGAGATAGCGACAATCGCGCAGCAGCGCGTTCGACAGCTGGCCGATATGCGTTTCGGGGTCGCCCGCGCCCAGCCCGGCATCCCACATCATCTCCTCGGTATAATGCGCCCAGCCCTCGGCAAAGGCATAGCCGACGAACAGCTTGCCGAAGATGCTTTCGGCGCGGTTCGAGTGGAGGAAATTGAGGAAGTGGCCCGGCCACACCTCGTGGACCGAGGTGAACATCAGGTCCTTGCGACCCGGTACGAAATCGGCCTGCGTCTGCTTGTCCCAGCTCGGGTCGGGCGGCGAGATATAATAGACCGACGGCAGGCCTTTCTCATACGGCCCCGGAATGTCGATATAGGCGCTGTTCTGGCGATTATAGGGCGGCGATTCCTCGACCTGCGCCTGTTCGGTGCCGGGGATGGTGACGATGTCCTTCTCGATCAGGAACGCGCGCAGCGTCGGCAGCTGGCGCCGTGCCTCGGCAACCGGACCGTCGGCGGGCTTGTCGGCATTCATCTTCTTCATGCAGTCGGCGATCGTCATGCCGGCGGCATAGGTGGCGCAGGCGGCCTTCAGCGCGTCCTGATTGCGCTTGAGGTCGGCCTGGCCGATGCGTTCGAGCTCGTCGAGCGGCGTGTCGACGCCTTCGTTGGTCAGGATCATCTTCGAGAATTTTTCGGCGCCGAGCGCATAGCCGTCGGTCGTTCCGGGCTGCGATCCGACATATTTCGCAAGATCGGTCATCGCTGCGCCGGCTTTTGCGACGGCTTCGTCGAACTGCTTCTGCAGCGCCTCATCCTTGACCGACGCAAAGGCGGCCTTTGCGTCGCCGGTATAATAGTCGGCAAAGCCGCCGAAGCCCGCGGTGCCATATTTGACGAAGGTCGCGGGCAGCGGCAGCTTGAGGTTGGCCTTGATCTGCGCCGCGGCGGCGGGGACTTTTTCGGCATAGGCGATAAACGCCTTCATCCGCGTCGTCGCATCGGCATAGGGGCGCGCGATATAGACGTTGGGGTCGAGCGCCCCGGTGTAGAAGGACGGGTTCTTCTGCGCGAAGTCGGTGTCGCGGAGGAAGAAGAGCTGGCCCTGTGCGACATGGATCAGATAGTCGCGCTCGAACTTCTCGGCGTCGGTCATCTCGCCGTCGAACGCCTTGGCATCGGCGATCGCCTTTTCGAGATAGGCGGCCTGCTTTTCGAGGCCCTCGGGCGACCAGTCGGGAAGCTGGCCGTCGAACTCATGCTTGCCCTGATAGACCGCAAAGTTGGGATTGAGCGGGAAATAGCCGGCAAGGAACTGATCGCGGAACTCGGTCCAGTTCTTCGCGCTCGGCGCGGTCGCCGACTTGTTGTCCGACGCGTTGCACGCGGTCAGGACCAGCAGCGTCGCAGCCATCGCGGCACCGCCAAAGCGGGCAAATTTGCTTGTCATTCGATAGTCTCCCTCAATCGGTAGCGGGTTTCTGCCACCGCGTCCGGCCGATCGCATCCCCTAATCGACGAACGGCATATGCAGGGGTGACTGGACAGCGCCGAAAAGGACGATAGGGCGGACGGCGATGGCAACGATCCCTCCACCCGAAGGCGAAGAACCGGTGATGCCGGCGGCGACGCCCAAAGCCCCTTCCCCGCTCAGCTTTCCCGATTTTCGCTATTTCTGGCTCGCACGCTTCACCGCGGTGATGGCGACGATCGCGATGGTCGTCGTGATCGGGTACCAGCTCTATGACACCGCGCGCACCGACTATGGCATGACGATCAAGGAAGCGTCGTTCCAGCTCGGCCTGCTCGGCCTCTTCCAGTTCGTCCCCCTCGCCATCCTGACGCCCGTGGCCGGCTGGGCCGCCGACCGCTTCGAACGGCGCAGCGTTGCGATCTTCTCGAACCTGATTGACCTGCTGATCGCCGCTACGCTCGGCTGGTTCACCTGGGTCGACGGGCTGACCTTGCCGCTGCTGTTCGGTCTCGCGGCGCTGCACGGGGTTGCCCGCGTCTTTTCGGGGCCCGCGATGAGCGCGATCGCGCCCAATATCGTGCCGCCGGCAGTATTGCCGCGCGCGATCGCGATGAGCAGCATCGCCTGGCAGTCGGCGTCGGTCATCGGCCCCGCCGCGGGCGGGCTCATCTATGCCGCGCATCCGGGGTCGGTGTACCTCTTCTCGGCGCTGCTCCTCGCCATTTCGGCCTTCACGCTCAGCCGCGTGCGCCCCGTCCTGCCGCCTCCCGCCGAGGTGCGCCGCCATCCGCTGCGCGAAATGGCCGACGGGCTGCGCTTCGTCTGGATCGAGCGCTTCCTTCTGGGCACGATCACGCTCGACCTTTTCGCCGTGCTACTCGCGGGTGCGACCGCGATGTTTCCGGTGTTCGCGCGCGACATATTGCACGCCGGCCCCGAAGGCGCCGGGCTGATGCGCGCGGCCGTCGCGGCAGGGTCCGTCGGCGTCGCCGTCGGCCTCGCCATTCGTCCGATCGAGCGCAACGTCGGGGTCAAGATGCTCTGGGCCGTCGCCGCTTTCGGCGCCGGGACGGTGGTGTTTGGCCTGTCGACCAACCTCATCCTGTCGCTTGCCGTGCTCGTGCTCATGGGCGCGGCGGACATGTTCTCGGTCTTCGTGCGCGGCACGCTGATCCAGCTCAACACCCCGGACCATATGCGCGGGCGCGTCAGCGCGGCATCGGGGCTCGCCATTTCGGCTTCGAACGAGCTTGGCGAAATGCGCGCCGGAGCGATGGCGGCGGCGCTGGGCCCGGTCAGCGCCGTGGTCGTCGGCGGCGCTGCGGCGGTCGGCGTGACCGCAATATGGGCGTGGATATTTCCCGAACTGCGCCGCGCGCGCACCTTCGAACCGCAATTCAGGCAAACCGGCGGATAGCGCCGAACCGTTCGCCGCGGACGACGCTCATTTCGTCCAAAGCCTATTGTCAATTTAATTAGTTGAGTTATTTAGGTCGCACCCGTCACCGCGGTTCCCCCTCTCTCCCTTCCGAAGGAGCGACCGCCATGAACAATTCCAACATCCGCCATAAGATCCTTACCATCCCGGGCTTCTACAACAGCGGCGCGACCCACTGGCAGAGCCTGTGGGAACGCAGCTTCGCCCGCTGCGAAAGAATCGAGCTCGGCGGCTGGGACGAACCGCGAAAAGAGGAATGGGTCGAGCGCATCGCCGACGCGATCGCTGCCGAACCCGAACCCGTCCTGATCGCGGCGCACAGCCTCGGCTGCCACGCCTTCGCGCACTGGTTCGCCGGCGCCAGCAGCCTCGCGCGCGACCGGATCGCCGGCGCGTTGCTGGTCGCACCGCCCGACCTTTCGCAGCTCCGCCGCGACGCGCGTGTCGCGACCTTTACCGACTCGCCCGCGCTGTCGTCGCAGGTGCCGATGATCGTCGTCGCGAGCGACGATGATCCCTATGCGAAAACCGCGCATGTCTGGCGCCTGTCGCGGCACTGGGATGCGCGCTTCGTCAATGCCGGCCCCTTCGGCCATATCAACGCCGATTCGGGGATCGGGGACTGGCCTTATGGACAGTATCTGCTCGCCTCGTTACAACCCGCGCCGACGCCGGCGCTGGCGGATGAGGCACTCTGGCTGCGCGCCGGAGACTGGCCGAATCGCGTCCGCCGCGACCCGCGTTTCGAGTTTAAAGAAAGAGCGCACCGATCATGAAAGCCAATTCGATCCTCGATACCATCGGGAACACGCCGCACATCCGTCTGGGCAAATTATTCCCCGACGCCGAAGTCTGGGTGAAGTCGGAACGCAGCAATCCCGGCGGGTCGATCAAGGATCGTATCGGCCTTGCGATGATCGAGGCGGCCGAAAAGGACGGCAGCCTCAAGGCCGGCGGCACCATCGTCGAGCCGACGTCGGGGAACACCGGCATCGGCCTCGCGATGGCCGCCGCGGTCAAGGGGTACAAGCTCGTGCTCGTCATGCCCGAAAGCATGTCGGTCGAGCGCCGCCGCCTGATGCTCGCCTATGGCGCGACCTTCGACCTTACGCCGCGCGAAAAGGGCATGAAGGGTGCGATCGAACGTGCGATCGAACTGGTCGAAACGACCCCCGGCGCGTGGATGCCGCAGCAGTTCGAAAATGAGGCGAACATCGACGTCCACGTCCGCACCACGGGACCCGAAATCCTCGCCGATTTCAGGGATACGCCGATCGACGTGCTGATCACCGGCGTCGGCACCGGCGGCCACATCACCGGCACCGCGCAGTTCCTCAAGCAACATTGGCCGAACCTCAAGGTCTATGCGGTCGAGCCCGACGCGTCGCCGGTCATCTCGGGCGGCCAGCCCGCCCCGCACCCGATCCAGGGCATCGGCGCGGGCTTCATCCCGCGCAACCTCCACACCGACCTGCTCGATGGCGTCATCAAGGTCGATGCCGGCGCCGCGAAAGATTTCGCACGCCGCGCAGCGACCGAGGAAGGCATGCTCGTCGGCATTTCGTCGGGTGCCACGCTGGCTGCCATCGCGCAGAAGCTGGCCGAACTGCCCCCGGGCAGCCGCGTTCTCGGCTTCAACTACGACACCGGCGAGCGCTATCTGTCGGTCCCCGATTTCCTCCCGGAGATCTGAGGCTTCCTCGTGCGTCCCGCGGACGAATCATCGGCGTTGCCCATCGGGCGCGACTGGACGGGCTGGCTGTTCGTGCTGCTTGTCGCGGTTGCGATCGGTGCGGTGCTGCACCTGAGCGATGGGGGCGCCCGCGGGGGCTTTACCGCGCGGCCTCACCCCGTCGCGCCGCCCGCCGACGTCGTACCCGACGTGCTGCCGATGGAACTCGCCCCCGTGACCGAAGACGATGCGCGCGCGGCCAATGCGCGCATCGCGCTGGTGACGAAGGGCTTCGTTCCCGCACGTCCGTTTGTGTATCCGGGCAGCGGCGATGCCCGCCTGCGTGCACGCGATTGCCTTGCCGCCGCGATGATCTACGAGGCCGGGGACGACAGCCGCGGGCAATTGTCGGTCGGCCAGGTCGTGATCAACCGCGCGCGCCATCCGGCTTTCCCCAAATCGATCTGCGGCGTCGTGTTCCAGGGATCGGAACGCCGGACCGGCTGCCAGTTCACCTTCACCTGCGACGGCGCGCTGGCGCGGCGCTATTCCGAAGCGGCGTGGCTGCGCGCGCAGGTCAATGCCGACCTGATGTTGTCGGGCATGATCGATCCCTCGGTCGGCCTCGCGACCCATTATCACACCGACTGGGTCCGCCCCTATTGGAGCGACAGCCTTGAAAAGATCGCTATCGTCGATACGCACCTCTTCTTCCGCTGGCCGGGCTATTGGGGCACGCCGGGCGCGTTCCGCGGAGCCGTTTCGGGCAGCGACGGCCCGGTAGCGAAGCTCGCCGCGCTGTCGCCGCTGCATGCGAACGCGCTGGGCCTGCCGACGGAACTCGCGACGGGGGTCGACGCCAATGCCGCGGTCGGCGAGGCGCGCGTTGTCACTGGTGCGGGCGAGAGCGCGGGCCGCGACACCATCTACACCCAGCTCGACCGCAAGGCAGCGCCTGAAAGCTTCGTGACGACCGCGCTGCGCCTCTGCGGCGACAAGCCCTATTGCAAGTTCATGGGCTGGACCAACCCGACGCTCAAACCCGACAGCGACGCGATGAGCGACACGCAGCGCGCGGCGATGAGCTTCTCCTACCTCCGCGACGACAAGGCCGGGTTCGAAAAGGCGCTGTGGAACTGCAGCGAATATAAGCGCGATGATGCGCGCCAGTGCATGAAACGCTAAAGCGCTATTGCCCGCTTCGGGGTGGAAAGTTGCCGTTGAGATGCTGAACTGATTTCCCCTCCCGCTTGCGGGAGGGGCAGCGAGGCTTGCGAACTTGCTCGCTAGCCGCAGCGGGGTGGGCTGACCGCGGCGTTGTTGCCCACCCCCGACCCCTCCCGCAAGCGGGAGGGGAGAATGAGCGTCCGCAACCGGTCGAAGCCCGACGAAACTCCGTCTTAGCCGTGCGGCTTGATCAGATATTTCTTGCCCGTGCGTTTGGCGTTGTACGCCTGCGCCGTGTCGACGTTCAGCGCGTCGGTCAGCGACACCTCATGGCTATAGTGGCTCTTGAAGGTCGTCGTCAGTTCGTCGACGATGCGTTTGCGCATCCGGCCCACGACTTCCATGCCCGCCTTCGCCATGAACGGCGTCAGCAGGAAACCGCCCAGCGCCCAGGTCAGCCCGAAGCTGCGCGCCGAAAAGGTCGTCGGCGACAGGTCGAGCGCACCATAGATATAGACCTGTTTGAACGTGTCCGAGCCATAGCGGCTATAGGTCGTCATGCGTTTGACCGCGGCGGCTTCCATCGCGGTCAGCACCTGCCCGGCTAGCTTGCCGCCGCCCGTGGCATCGAAGCCCAGCGTCGCGCCGGTCTCGACGATCGCATCGACCAGCCGCTCCATGAAATCGTCGGCGCTGCTGTTGACGATATATTTGGCGCCGATGCCCTTCAGGATTTCGACCTGCGCGTCGCTGCGCACGATGTTGACCAGCGGAATGCCGTCCTTGGCGCAGATCTTGACGAGCATCTGGCCGAGGTTCGATGCTGCGGCGGTGTGGACGATCGCGCTGTGGTTCTCCATCCGCATCGTTTCGGTAAACGCGAGACTGGTGAGCGGGTTGACGAAGCAGGAGGCGCCGTCGGCGGGATCGGTGCCGTCGGGAAGCGGCATCACCATCTGTACGGGCAGGCAGCGGTATTCGGCGTACATTTCGCCGCCGAGCAGCGCGACGGTCTTGCCGAGCAGCGCCTGCGCCTCGGGCGTGTCGCCCGCCGCGACGACGGTGCCGCACCCCTCGTTGCCGATCGCGAGTGCATCACCGACGCGCCCGGCCATCGCGCGCATCCCCGCAGGGGGCACGTCGGCGGTGATCAGCGGCTGGCCGTCCCTTGTCGACGCGCGCGCGGTCGACATGTCTGCGCCGCCGAATAGCAGGCCGAGGTCCGACGGATTGATCGGCGCGGCGAGTACCTTGACCAGCACTTCATGCGGCTTCGGCACCGGCATCGGGCGGCGCTCGAGCGACACCTCCAGCTGCCCTTCGGGCTTCACGAGCGTCAGCATTGTGAGGTTGGTTTCAGGCAGGTCGGTCATCGTGCTTCTCCCGTGTTCGGTTTCTTGATGAAACGGATTAGGGCGTGTCGCACCGGCTGGCAACCGGCGTTCGGTGCGTCGACGCTGCCATTTCAGTCCGACTACGGACCGCAGTCGACGAACCCCCGCGCTATGGCGCCGATTTTTCCCGCTCGCAGACCCTGCGGTAAAGATGCTGGTCCGACGCCATTGTTCCGAGCTCTTCCCACGGCGAGCTATGGTCCGGGCCCGACACATCGGTGGCGACGGGCCGGTTCTGGTCGTCGAACAACTGCGGGCCGATCATGCGCGCGCTGCGTGTGCCGCAGTTCACCTGGACGACGCCATTCATGGCGACGGCGTTGCCCGGCGCACCTTCAGCCTCGGTCATTTCGAGTGAAAAGCCGATCTGCCGTATCTCGTCATCGACCTGACGGTAGGTGTCGGCATAAAGAATATATGTCACGCCACCATCGATGAAGCGATCAGGATCGGCTGCCGCAGGCGCAAGCGCGATGGAAAGCGGCAGAAGCCACGATGAAAGGTCGATCATGCTTCCTCATGGCCTCTGGCAAGCAGCCAGCCAAGAAGGAAATGTGCGGTCAGCTCCGAACGGGGCAGTCCCTACCCCGCCGGCGAATATTGTGCGGCGAGGCGCAGCACCTCTTCGGCCAGTTCCATCCGGCAGATCAGCAGATCGGGCAGATAGGGATCGGCACAATTATAGACGAGCGGCGATCCGTCGACGCGGCTGACGTGCAGGCCGGCGGCAATCGCGACTGCGGCGGGGGCGCAATTGTCCCATTCATATTGCCCGCCGGTGTGCAGATAGATGTCGGCCTCGCCGCGCACGACCGCCATCGCCTTGGCGCCTGCCGACCCCATGGCGAGCAGTTCGGCGCCCATCCTTTCCGCGACATAAACGGCTTCGGCGGCCGGCCGCGTGCGGCTCACCAGCATTTTGAGCGGCGTGTTGGCGGGCTCGAGCGGCTTCGGAGAACCCGAGGTCAGCGTCAGGCCCAGTCCCGGCAGCGCCACCGCGCCGACCGTCGGAACGCCTTCTATCGCGAGCGCGACATGCACCGCCCAGTCGCTGCGGCCTTCGCTATATTCGCGCGTGCCGTCGAGCGGATCGACGATCCACGCGCGCTTGTTGTCGCAGCGGACGATATTGTCCTTTTCCTCTTCGGACAGGATGGCATCGTCGGGGCGTGCAGCGCGGAGTTCGTGCATCAGCATCGCATTGGCGCGCGCATCGCCCGCCTGGCCGAGCGACTTGCCGACAAATTTGCCCGACATCTGGAGATCGAGCAGCATCAAGCCCGCGGCGGCCGCGAGCCGTTCTGCGATCTGTTCGTCACTTTCCCCCGCGGCCATGCCTCTATCCCAGCAAGCGATCGATGATCAGGTCCGCGGCCTCATCGGGCGTCATCGCGGTCGTGTCGATCCGGATTTCGGGATTCTCGGGCGCCTCATAGGGGCTGTCGATCCCGGTGAAATTCTTGAGCTGGCCGCTGCGCGCCTTTTTGTAGAGGCCCTTCACGTCGCGCTTCTCCGCCTCTGCGAGCGGGGTGTCGATGAACACTTCGAGGAACTCGCCGTCGGGCAACATGCTGCGCACCATTTCGCGCTCGGCGCGGAAGGGCGAGATGAAGGCGGTGATGACGATCAGCCCCGCATCGCTCATCAGTTTCGCGACTTCGCCGACGCGGCGGATATTCTCGATCCGGTCGGCCTCGGTGAACCCCAGGTCACGGTTGAGCCCGTGACGGACATTGTCGCCATCGAGCAGGAAACTGTGCCGGTTCATCCGGTGCAGTTTCTTTTCGACGAGGTTTGCGATCGTCGACTTGCCCGATCCCGACAGGCCGGTGAACCACAGCAGCGCGGGGCGCTGGTTCTTGAGGTTTGCGCGCATGTCGCGGTCGATATCGGTCGCCTGCCAATGGACATTCTGCGCGCGGCGCAGGCTGAAGTGCAACATACCCGCGGCGATGGTCGCGTTGGTGAGCTTGTCGATCAGGATGAAGCCGCCGAGCGTCCGGTTGTCGCCATAAGCCTCGAAGGTGATCGGCTTGTCGGTCGACAGTTCGACGACACCGATGCCGTTCAATTCGAGCGTCTTCGCCGCGAGATGGTCGAGTGTGTTGACGTTGATCTCATACTTCGGCGCCTGCACGGTCGCCGAGACGCTCTGCGTCGCGAGTTTGAGCCAATAGGCGCGCCCCGGAATCATCGCCTCGTCGGCCATCCAGACGAGCGTCGCCTCGAACTGGTCGGCCGCCTCGGGCGGATTGTCGGCGGTCGCTATGACGTCGCCGCGCGAACAGTCGACCTCGTCGGCGAGCGTCAGCGTGACCGACTGGCCCGCGACGGCCTCGTCGAGGTCGCCATCGAGCGTGACAATACGGTCAACGGTCGTCGTCTTGCCGCTCGGCAGGATGCGAACGGCATCGCCGGGCTTGACCTTGCCGCTCGCAAGCTGGCCCGAGAAACCGCGGAAATCGAGGTTCGGGCGGTTGACCCATTGCACCGGCAGGCGGAACGGCTTGGCTTCGTCGGCAGCGGCGCCAATCTCGACATTCTCGAGATGCTCGATCAGCGCCGGCCCCTTGAACCAGGGCGTGTTGTCCGAGAGCGCGGTGATATTGTCGCCCTTGAAGCCTGAGATCGGGATCGCGGTGAAATTCGTAATGCCGATCTCGCTCGCGAAGGCGCGATACGCCAGCGTGATGCGGTCGAACACGGCCTTGTCATAACCGACAAGGTCCATCTTGTTTACCGCGAGCACGATATGCTTGATGCCGATCAGATGCGCGAGGAAGCTATGGCGGCGTGTCTGGGTCAGCACGCCCTTGCGCGCGTCGATCAGGATCACCGCGAGGTCGGCGGTCGAGGCGCCGGTGACCATGTTGCGGGTATATTGCTCGTGTCCCGGCGTGTCGGCGACGATGAACTTGCGCTTCTCGGTCGTGAAAAAGCGGTAGGCGACGTCGATGGTGATGCCTTGCTCGCGCTCGGCGGCGAGGCCGTCGACGAGCAGGGCAAAGTCGATCTCCTGCCCCTGCGTTCCCACGCGCTTGCTGTCGGCCTCCAGCGCGGCGAGCTGGTCCTCGAAGATCATCTTGCTGTCGTAGAGCAGCCGCCCGATCAGCGTCGATTTTCCGTCGTCGACCGAGCCGCAGGTGATGAAGCGCAGCAGCGACTTCTTCTCGTGCCCCGCCAGATAGGCGTCGATGTCCTCGGCAATCAGCGCGTCGGTGACGTAAACAGGATCGGTCATTTAGAAATACCCCTCCTGCTTCTTCTTCTCCATGCTGGCGTCACCGCCGTCCTTGTCGATGATGCGCCCTTGCCGTTCGCTCGTCGTGGTCAGAAGCATTTCCTGAATGACTTCAGAGAGGGTCTTCGCCTCGCTCTCGACCGCGCCGGTCAGCGGATAGCAGCCGAGGGTGCGGAAGCGCACCGACCGTTCGACGGGCGTTTCGCCGGGAAGCAGCGGGAAGCGGTCGTCGTCGACCATAAGCAGCAGGCCGTCGCGCTCCACCGTCGGGCGCGGCGCGGCGAAATAGAGCGGCACGATCGGAATATTTTCGCGCGCGATATATTGCCAGATGTCGAGCTCGGTCCAGTTCGAGATCGGGAAGACGCGGATGCTTTCGCCCTTCGCCTTGCGCGCGTTGTATAGGTTCCAGAGCTCGGGCCGCTGCTTCTTCGGATCCCAGCCGTGGCTCGCGGTGCGGAAGGAGAAAATGCGCTCCTTGGCGCGGCTCTTTTCCTCATCACGCCGCGCGCCGCCGAAAGCGACGTCGAAACCGTGCAGGTCGAGCGCCTGCTTCAGCCCCTCGGTCTTCCACATGTCGGTGTGGAGCGGACCATGATCGAACGGATTGATCCCGCGCTCCTTCGCCTCGGGATTCTGATAGACGATCAGCTCCATCCCGCTCTCGGCCGCCATGCGGTCGCGCAGTTCGTACATCGCCTGGAATTTCCACGTGGTGTCGACGTGGAGCAAAGGGAACGGCGGCGGCGAAGGATAAAAGGCCTTGCGCGCGAGGTGCAGCATCACCGCGCTGTCCTTGCCGACGCTATAGAGCATCACGGGCTTGGCCGCGTCGGCCATCACTTCGCGCATGATATGAATGCTCTCGGCCTCGAGCCGGTCGAGATGGGTCAGCGTATCGGTCATGCCCCGCCCTTGCCTCCGCGCGATGGAGCGATCAAGCTGTATGGCCTTTCGGGGGGCCAAGCCAGACTTGTGGGCATCGCGTCATGCGGCGAGGTCGACCTTCGTCTGCCGCCATTCGGCCGCGATCGCGCCGATCGTTTCGAGTGCGTGCGTCAGGCGCGGTGCGATTTCGGGCAGCGTCCGCCATGCGGGGTCGGCGACCAGCCCGAGTTCGCGGCGGAAGTCGTAACCAGCGACCTTCAGGGGAACGATACCGTCGATCGCGAGCGAAACGGGGGCGGTGGTGATGCCGATCCCCGCCGCAACCATGCGCAGGCAGCGCTCGTCGCTTTCGCTGCGCAGCGCGAAGCGCGGGCGCACGCCGTGGCGCGTGAAGAAGCGGCTCGTCGCATCCAGAAATTCGCACGACCGGCGCGCGATCATCGTTTCGGCGGCAAGTTCCTCGGGCCCGACCTCGATCCGTCCCGCGAGCGGATGGTCCGATGCGATGAACATCGCGAGCGGTTCCTCATAGAGCGGTAGCACATGGTCGCCGCGTTCGCCGGCGCGCAGCGGGATGAGCGCCATGTTGATGCGGCCGTTGCCCAGCGCGGCGCGCAGTTCGGAGTCGCTGTTCTCGACCAGCTCGATCGCAAAGCCCGGGCGCAAGGCGGTGGCGATCGCCTGCAGCAGTTCGGCAGGCGCCGAGCGGATTACCCCGAGCTTGAGCTCGCTCGTCTGACCGTCGCTTTCGCGGCCGAAGCTGTCGGCGGCACGAAAGCCGCGTTCCAGATCGCGCGCGATCGGCAGGAAGCGTCCGCCCGCCTCGGTCAGCCTGATCTGGCGGCGGTTTCGGATGAACAAGGGCGTGCCGACGAGCTTTTCGAGTTCGGCGACGCCCGACGACAACGCTGGCTGGGTGACACGGATACGCAATGCCGCCTGCGTAAAGCTGCCCGCGTCGACGACGGCAAGGAATTGACGGACATGCGTGCGCTTAATCATAGATTTTACTTATGCTAAATTGGCATCCGTTTCAATTTCCATATGCTCAAATTTTGATGCACACTCGCGGTCCTGTTCCGCCCCAGCCCGATAGGTAATCCATGCGCGCCACCCCCGATTTCGATTTCGCGCTCGGCGAAACCGCCGACATGATCCGCGAAACCACCGCCCGCTTCGCCGACGAACAGATCGCACCGCTCGCCGCCAAGGCCGACGCCGACGACTGGTTCCCGCGCGATGAACTCTGGACGCAGATGGGCGATCTCGGGCTGCATGGCATCACCGTCGAGGAAGAGTTCGGCGGCCTTGGCCTCGGCTATCTCGAGCATGTCATCGCGGTCGAGGAAGTCAGCCGCGCATCGGCCGCGATTGGCCTCTCCTATGGCGCGCACTCGAATCTCTGCGTCAACCAGATCCGCCGCTGGGGCAATGCCGAACAGAAAGCGAAATATCTCCCCAAGCTGATCAGCGGCGAACATGTCGGCAGCCTTGCAATGTCCGAAGCCGGCGCAGGCAGCGACGTCGTCTCGATGAAGCTAAAGGCCGAGAAGAAGGACGGCCGCTACATCCTCAACGGCACCAAATTCTGGATCACCAACGCGACGTACGCGGACACGCTGGTCGTCTATGCGAAGACGAGCCCCGAAGCCGGCTCGCGCGGCATCACCGCCTTCCTCATCGAAAAGGATATGCCGGGCTTCAGCATCGGACAGAAGATCGACAAGGTCGGCATGCGCGGATCGCCGACCGCCGAGCTCGTCTTCACCGATTGCGAAGTGCCCGAAGAACAGGTCATGGGCCCCGAGAATGGCGGCGTCGGCGTGCTGATGTCGGGGCTCGATTATGAGCGCGTCGTGCTCGCCGGGCTCCAGCTCGGCATCATGCAGGCGTGCCTCGACACGGTCATCCCCTATGTCCGCGAGCGCAAGCAGTTCGGCAAGCCGATCGGATCGTTCCAGCTGATGCAGGCGAAGGTCGCCGACATGTATGTCATGCTCCAGTCGGCGCGCTCCTATGTCTATAACGTCGCCAAGGCATGCGATGCGGGCCAGACGACGCGCTTCGACGCCGCGGGCTGCATCCTGCTCGCGAGCGAGAATGCGGTGAAGGTCGCAGGCGAAGCGATCCAGGCGCTGGGCGGCGCAGGCTACACCAAGGACTGGCCGGTCGAGCGTTACTGGCGCGACGCCAAGCTGCTCGACATTGGCGCGGGCACGAACGAGATCCGCCGTATGCTGATCGGCCGCGAACTGATCGGCGCCGGCGCGTGATCTGGCTCTGGCTGTCGGCCGCCTTCATGGTGACGACGGCCGGGGTTCATTCGGCTCTGGGTTACCGGCGGCTGATCGTGCCGATGCTGCGCAGCGAGGCGGGACCGCTCGCCGATCCGCTGTCGCGGCGGATCATCCATTTTGCCTGGCATGCGACGTCGGTGCTGATGCTGATTTCGGCGGCGGCGGTCGCATGGCCCGGAACGCCGAATGCGCTGCTGATCCTCATCGGCGGCGGATGGCTCGCGACCGGGCTGTTCAATGCGGCCTATACCAAGGGCCGCCATATCGCATGGCCGGCGCTCAGCGGCGCGGGCATCTTCGCGCTGATCGGCGCGTTGGGGTGAGCATGCGCGGGCTTGTTCATCATATCGACCTGACGGTCACCGACAAGGAACGGTCGCGCCTCTTCTACGACGCCGTACTCGGCTTCCTCGGCTATCGCCGCTCGGCAGACTACAAGCATGGAAGCGACTGGGATCGCGAAGGCGAACCCTTTCATTCGATCGGGATCATCGAGGCGCGCGGCGAAGGTGCAGCACGCGCGCACGACCGTTATTCGCCCGGCCTCCATCATCTCGCATGGACTGCCGAAAGCCGTGCCGATGTCGACGCGCTTCACGATTTGCTGCGCAGCATCGGCGCGACGGTTCTTGATGCCCCTGCCGATTATCCGCGCTACGGCCCCACCTATTACGCAGTCTTTTTCGCCGACCCCGACGGGTTGAAGCTCGAGTTCGTGTTCGGAACGACCGGCGCATGAACGAAACCCTGCTCGACGTCCTCCAATATTATGGCGCCGCCGCCGCGACGCTTGCGGCGCTGCTCGTCTCGCTCAACCTTGGCGAGCGGTGGAATGGCTGGGCGTTCGTGATCTTCGTGACGAGCAGCCTTGCTCTCATCGCATGGGGTTTCCTGCAACCCGATAGCGAAGGCATCGGCTGGCAGAATGTCGCGCTACTCTGCATCAACCTTGTCGGCGTCTACAGCCATCTGATCCGCAAGAAGCCCGCGACGAAGAAGGAGGGCGAGGCATGACGCCCCGCCCCGCCCTGTCTTCAGCCCCAGACGCGCACGCGCTTGTCGGGCGCGAGGTAGAGCTTGTCGCCTTCCTTGACGTCGAACGCCTTGTACCAGGCGTCGAGGTTGCGGACGGTGAGCGCGCGGTACATGCCCGGCGCATGGCCGTCGGTCGCGATGCGCGCGCGCAGCGCCTCGGCGCGCATCTTGGTCGCCCAGGTCTGCGCATAGGCGATGAAGAAGCGCTGGTCGCCGGTGAAGCCGTCGATCACCGGCGCTTCCTTGCCGCCAAGCGACGCACGATACGCATCATACGCGGCCTGCAGCCCCGCGACGTCGGCGATATTCTCGCCCAGCGTGAGCTTGCCGTTGACCGCAAGGTCGGGGAACGGCTTGTAGGTGTCGAACTGCGCCGCAAGCGCGTCGCCCGCGGCATTGAATTTCGCCAGATCCGCCGGGGTCCACCAGTTACGCAGCGCGCCGGTGGAATCGAACGCCGCACCATTATTGTCGAAGCTGTGGCTGATCTCATGCCCGATCACGGCGCCGATCGCGCCATAGTTGAACGCGGGGTCCGCCTTGGCGTTGAAGAAGGGCTGCTGAAGGATCGCGGCGGGGAAGTTCAGCGCGTTCTGGACCGGCAGGTTCACGGCGTTGACGGTCTGCGGGACCATCCACCATTCGCCCTTGTCCATCGGCTTGCCGATCTTGGCGAGCTGGTGGGCATATTCGGCCTTTTGCCCCGCGACCTCGTTCGCATAGGCGTCGGCGCCGACGGTGTAGCTGCCATAGTCGCGCCAGGTGTCGGGATAACCGACACCGACAGCGATCGTTTCGACCTTCTTGATCGCTTCCTTCTTGGTCTCGGGCGCCATCCAGTCGATCGTGTTCACCCGCGTCGCAAAGGCGGCCTTGATGTTCTTCACCATGTCGCCGACTTCGGCCTTCGCCGAGGCAGGGAAATATTTGTCGGCATAGGCCTTGCCGACCGCGTCGCCGAGATAGACGTCGAGCGCGTCGAGCGCCCGCTTTTCGCGGCCGCGCTGCTGCGGCGTGCCCGCCATCGTCGTACCGTAGAAGGCGAAGTGCGCGCTATCGATCGCACTCGGCAGCACGTCGCTGTGGCTGTTGATCTGGTGGAAGGCGAGCCAGTCCTTCCACGCATCGAGCGGTTCGGACGCGACGAGCGCCGACAGGCCGGTGATGGCGTTCGCATGATAAGCGCCAAACTTGCCCGCGCCGTCGAGCTTCGCGGCGGCAAAGAAGGCCGGCCAGTCGATGCCGGGCGCGTTCTTCGCGAAATCGCCCTTCGCCCAGACGTCGGCGGACTTGGTGAAATCCTCACTCTGCTCGCGCGTCGCATGCGCCTTCGCAATCTTGACCTCGAGGTCATAGATGCGCTTCGCCTTCGCGGCAGCGTCGCTCTGCCCGGCGGCGGTCAGCAGCTTGGCGATATAGGCCTGATAGGCGGTACGGATGCTCGCCATCTTGGGATCGGCCGACAGATAATATTCGCGCTCGGGCATGCCGAGCCCACCCTGCAGCAGATAGGGGATGACGTCGCCGGGGGTCGCAAGCCCCTGCGTTACGAAAACGCCGAACAGGTTTTCGGTCTGGAAGTTGGTCGCGTTGAGCGGGTCGACGTCGGCGCGAAGCTGCTCTCCCAGCACCTTCGACAGGCCGGCCTTGTCGGTGATCGCGGCAAAGCGCGCGAGGTCGGCGGCGACCGGCTTCATCCCCGCGGCGTCGATCGCTTTTACGTTGGTAAAGGCCTTGTAGAAGGCGGCGATCCGCCCCTCGTTGGTGTCGGGCGCAGCATCGCCCTTGACGATCGCGTCGACCAGCTCGCGGTTACGCTTTTCGGTTTCGAGCTGCGCGACATAAAAGCCGCCGATCGACGAACGGTCGGCGGGGATTTCATTCGCTTTGTCCCAATTGCCGTTGGCATAGGCGTAAAAGTCGTCGCCGGGCTTCGCGGCCGTGTCCATCGCGGCCTTGCTGATCCCGATATCGGTGCCGACGGTGTAGGCGGCGCTGCCTTCTTCCTTGCCGCTCGTGCAGGCGACGGGCCCCGCGAGAACCGCGGCGGTGGACAGAAGGACGGCAAAGACAGCTTTTTTCATGAGAATGACCTTATTTTGTCACGGAAAGGCAGGCGGCCGACGCGTGGGAAAATCCGGTTTCAATACCAACCATTTTCGGCCTGCTGCGCTTTTCAATCGACGAGCGGCGGGTTAGTTCCGAACCGAATTCAGGGAGAGACGATACAGTGAGCGCACCGGTTCTTGGCACGAACATCAATGCGGACAGCGACGAATATCGCATCCGCAGCGCGCATAACCGCGCGCTGACCGACGCCCTGCGGACGGCGGTCGCTGAAGCCGCGCTCGGCGGCAACGAAAAATCGCGCGAACGGCACACCAGCCGCGGCAAATTGCTGCCGCGCGAGCGCGTCGAGCGGTTGCTCGACCCCGGCTCGCCCTTCCTCGAAATCGGCCAGCTGGCCGCGAACGATCTTTACGAAGGCGAAGTGCCCGGCGCGGGCCTGATCTGCGGCATTGGCCGCGTGTCGGGGCGCCAGTGCATGATCGTCTGCAACGACGCGACGGTAAAGGGCGGCACCTATTATCCAATGACGGTGAAGAAACACCTCCGCGCGCAGGAGATCGCGCTGGAGAACCGCCTGCCCTGCATCTACCTCGTCGACAGCGGCGGCGCGAACCTGCCGCATCAGGACCAGGTCTTTCCGGATCGCGACCATTTCGGGCGCATCTTCTTCAACCAGGCGAACATGTCGGCGCGGCGCATCCCGCAGATCGCCTGCGTGATGGGCAGCTGCACCGCGGGCGGCGCCTATGTTCCGGCGATGAGCGACGAGACCGTCATCGTGCGCAATCAAGGCACGATCTTCCTCGCCGGCCCCCCGCTGGTCAAGGCCGCGACGGGCGAGGAAATCAGCGCCGAGGATCTTGGCGGAGGCGATTTGCACGCGAAGAAATCGGGCGTCGTCGACCATCTCGCCGAAAATGACGAGCATGCGCTGACCATCGTCCGCGACATCGTCAGCCATCTGGGCGAGGATGACGGGTTCGATGTCGCCATCAAGGACCCGCGCCCGCCCAGGTACGCCGCCGACGAAATCTACGGCGTCGTCCCCGACGATGTCCGCGCGCCCTACGACGTCCATGAAGTGATCGCGCGTATCGTCGACGGCAGCGAATTTCACGAGTTCAAGGCGCATTACGGCAGCACGCTCGTGTGCGGCTTCGCGCATATCTGGGGCATCCCGGTCGCGATCCTTGCGAACAATGGAGTGCTGTTCAGCGAATCCGCAGTCAAGGGCGCGCATTTCATCGAACTCGCACAGCAGCGCCGCATTCCCCTGCTCTTTCTCCAGAACATCAGCGGCTTCATGGTCGGCGGCAAATATGAGGCCGAGGGGATCGCCAAGCATGGTGCGAAGCTGGTCACCGCCGTGGCGACCGCGACGGTGCCAAAGATCACGGTACTGATCGGCGGCAGCTTCGGCGCGGGCAATTACGGCATGTGTGGGCGCGCCTACTCGCCCCGCTTCCTCTTCACCTGGCCCAACAGCCGGATCAGCGTGATGGGCGGCGAACAGGCCGCAAGCGTGCTCGCCACGGTCCACCGCGACGCCGACAAATGGACGCCCGAAGAGGCCGAAGCCTTCAAGGCGCCGATCCGCCAGAAATATGAGGACGAAGGCAACCCCTATCACGCCACCGCGCGGCTGTGGGACGATGGCATCATCGACCCAGCGCAGACGCGCGATGTGCTCGGCCTCGCCTTTTCTGCAACGCTGAACGCCCCGGTCGAGGATCGCGGCTTCGGCGTGTTCAGGATGTGACGATGGCGATGACCGTAAATCTGGACAGTAATGTCATCGAGAGCGAGGCGCGGTTCCATACCGCGTTCCGCGAGGCGTCGGGCGTCGAATGGTATGGCGGCAACCTTGACGCCCTGTTCGACCTGTTAGTCGGCGTTGTGTCGGGCCCCATCGACATCATTTGGGTCAATGCAGCCCGGTCGCGTACAGCCATCGGCGAACGCTTCGACCGGCTTATCACTGTCATCTTCGACGCCATCGCCTATCGCGGCGACGGCTCGATCAACTTGCGGCTGGAATCATGATCAACTCTCTTCTCATCGCCAATCGTGGCGAAATCGCCTGCCGTATCATCCGCACCGCGCGTGAGATGGGCATCAGGACCGTTGCGGTCTATTCGGACGCCGACGCCCGGGCGCTGCATGTGCGCGAAGCCGATGAGGCCGTGCACATCGGGCCGTCGCCGGCGCGTGAATCCTATCTGATCGGCGACAAGATCATCGCCGCCGCAAAGGCGACCGGCGCCGAGGCGATCCATCCGGGCTATGGCTTCCTGTCGGAAAACGCCGAGTTCGCGCAGGCGGTCGCCGACGCCGGGCTGGTGTGGGTCGGACCGAAGCCGTCGTCGATCACCGCGATGGGGTTGAAGGACGCCGCGAAGAAGCTGATGGCCGACGCCGGGGTGCCGGTGACGCCGGGCTATATGGGCGAGAATCAGGACCCCGCCTACCTCGCCGAACAGGCTGCGCAGATCGGCTATCCGGTGCTGATCAAGGCGGTCGCGGGCGGCGGCGGCAAGGGCATGCGGAAGGTCGATGCCGCGGCGGATTTCGCCGACGCCCTCGCCTCGTGCCAGCGCGAGGCGGCGGCCTCGTTCGGCAACGACCATGTGCTGATCGAGAAATATATCCTGACCCCGCGCCATATCGAAGTGCAGGTGTTCGGCGACACGCATGGCAATGTCGTCCATCTGTTCGAGCGCGACTGCTCGCTGCAGCGCCGTCACCAGAAGGTGATCGAGGAAGCCCCCGCCCCCGGCATGGACGCAGCAACGCGCGCCGACCTCTGCGCCGCCGCTGTCCGCGCCGCGAAGGCGGTCGACTATGTCGGCGCAGGGACGATCGAGTTCATCGCCGACGCCTCGGAGGGCCTCCGCGCCGACCGCATCTGGTTCATGGAAATGAACACGCGCCTGCAGGTCGAACATCCGGTGACCGAAGAGATCACCGGCGTCGACCTCGTCGAATGGCAGCTCCGCGTTGCGAGCGGCGAGCCGATCCCGCTGAAGCAGGACGAACTTTCGATCAACGGCTGGGCCATGGAAGCGCGGCTCTACGCCGAAGACCCCGCCAAGGGCTTCCTGCCCTCGATCGGCACGCTCGAACTCTTCCAGCTTCCCGAGCATATGGGCCGCGTCGACACCGGCGTCTATGAAGGCGCCGAGGTCTCGCCCTTCTACGACCCGATGATCGCCAAGGTCATCGCATGGGGCGAGGACCGCGAGGAAGCGCGCGAATTGCTGTCGGAGATGCTCGAAGACAGCGCGATCTGGCCGGTGAAGACCAACTCGGCGTTCCTGATCAATGCGCTCGATCATCCCGATTTCGTCGCGGGCACCGTCGACACCGGCCTGATCGGCCGCGACGGCGACGCGATGACCGAGGAGCCGGTCCCGACCGCACAGGCGCTCACCAACGCCGCGATGGCGATGGTGCCGCGCTCGCTGCAGTCGGGCTTCCGCCTCAACGCGCCCGATGTGCGCAGCGCGCCCTTCCTGCTCGACGGCAAGCGCGTCGAGGTCGAGCTGCACGGCCCCGGTGCCGAAGAGCCCGCGCCAGCGATGCTCGTCGCGGAGGGCGGTTCGGTCTGGCAACTCACCCCTTGGCGCGCCGAAGGCAGTGCCGCCGGCACCGCGGGCGACGGCGCGATCCTGTCGCCGATGCCCGGCAAGGTCATCGCGGTCGAGGTAGCCGCGGGCGACAAGGTGACCAAGGGGCAGAAATTGCTCACGCTCGAGGCGATGAAGATGGAGCACAGCCTGACCGCGCCGTTCGACGGCGTCGTCGCCGAACTTAATGCGACCGCAGGCGCGCAGGTTCAGGTCGAAGCGCTGCTGGTGAAGATCGAGAAGGAAGAGGCATAATGGCCGGCAAATATTTCGACGAATGGGCGATCGGCGACACGCTGACCCACGACATCCGCCGCACCGTGACCGAGACCGACAATCTCCTCTTCACGACGATGACGCACAATCCGCAGCCGCTTCACCTCGATATCGAGGCGGCGAAGGCGTCCGAATTCGGCCAGATCCTCGTCAACGGCACCTTCACCTTCAGCCTGATGGTCGGGCTGTCGGTCGGCGACACGACGCTCGGAACGCTCGTCGCGAACCTCGGTTACGACAAGCTGGTGATGCCGAAGCCGGTGTTCATCGGCGACACGCTTCGCGCCGAATCCGAGGTCGTTGGTCTCAAGGAGTCCAAATCGCGGCCGAATGCGGGTATCGTGACCTTCCTCCACCGCGCGATCAACCAGCGCGATGAAATCGTCTGCCAGTGCGAACGCTCCGCACTGCTCAAAAGGAAAGCCGCCTGATGCGCCTCCGCTCGCTCCTCTTCGTTCCCGGCGACCGACCCGAACGCTTCGCCAAGGCGGCGGCGTCGGGCGCCGACGCGATCATCCTCGATCTCGAGGATTCGGTATCGCCCGCGAACAAGGAGGCGGCGCGCGCCGCGATTGCCGACTATCTGGTGGGGACACGCGAAGTCGTGACGCTGGTGCGCGTCAATCCACTCGACGGCCATATGACCGCCGCCGACGTCGCCGCGATCGCCGCCGCGCGTCCCGATGCGATCATGCTGCCCAAGGCTGAGGGCGCGCCGAGCATCGCGCAGCTCGATACGATCCTGCGCAGCGAATCCGCGCAGGGTGCCTCGCTGCCGCCGATCCTGCCGATCGCGACCGAAACGCCGGCGGCGATCTTCACGCTCGGCAGCTATCGCGAGGCGAAGGACCGACTGCTCGGCCTGACCTGGGGCGCCGAAGACCTGCCCGCCGCGATCGGCGCGACGACGAGCCGCGAGGCCGACGGCAGCTATACCGCGCCCTATGACGTCGCGCGCGCGATGACCTTGTTCGCCGCACACGCCGCGGGCGCGGCTGCCATCGATACCGTCTTCCCCGCGATCAAGGACGAATCCGGCCTCGCTGCCTATGCCGCGCGCGCACGCCGCGACGGCTTCACCGGCATGATGGCGATCCATCCCTCGCAGGTCGAGCCGATCAACGCCGCCTTCACGCCGTCGCCCGACGAAGCCGCGCGCGCGCAGGCGATCGTCGACGCCTTCGCCGCCAATCCCGGTGCTGGCGTGTTGCAGGTGGACGGCAAGATGGTCGACGCCCCGCACCTCAAGCAGGCGAAGCACATCCTGTCGCTGGCGGACTGATCAGGTGCTGCAGGCGGGGCCGCGAACCCAGTTCGACGTTTCGTGGCTGCGGAAACGCACCATGCCCTGGCTTGTCTGCATGGTGACGACATTGTCATATTCCATGCTCGTGCGCGTGTACGTCCCGCGTATGGTCACCTGCAGATTGCCATTGGGATCGCCCGCGATCTTGCAATTGAGATAGCCGCTGATCCGTCCGCCGTTCATCTTGAACGATCCGATCGTGCAGGATGACTCATTGTTCGGGTCGAACAATTTGACGTCGGGTTTGGCAGCGACCTCGGCCGAAATGCAGTCCTCGGGATCGGGGTCGGTCTCCATCAGCGTCTTGAACTGCTTTTCATATTCGGGCGCGATTTCTTCGGGAAAGAGGATCTTCACCACCTCACGCTTGCTCGTCCAGATGCCGGGCTCGATCGGATTGTCGGCGACCGCCGCGCCCGGATCGCCGTCCGCCTGCGATCCCGATTTCCACCAGATCGCGCCCGCCCCCGCCGCGACGAGCAGCGCAACGCCGGCGAGGCCGAGCCATAATTTTCGGCGCGGGAGCGCCGCGGCCGCCGACGGTGCCATCTGCCGTGCGGTCGCGCCGGGCGCGACACCCGGTTCCGGCACGCGCGTCATCGCGGCCACGATACGGTCGACCGCCTGCTCCTCGCCCGCGAACCAGTCGATCCACTGATAATCCTTGAGCCAGTAAGCCAGCCCCTGCGCGCGGATATCCTCCAACCGCACCGGCAGGATCGTCTTGTTGCTGTCCTCGCCCAGCATCAGCTCGCGCTTCACATGGCGCGACTGGTCAGACTGCGGGCAAAAGAGCAGGACGATCGCGTCGGACCGATCGATCTGGTCGACGATCGACTGGTCGAAGGCGGTGCCCGCGGCGATGTCGTCGGGCGCGAGCCAGCCATCGATCCCGCGCACCGCGAGCAGGCGTTTCAGCCGCCGGGCGGTCTCGACCTGCGAGCTGTGATGGCTGATGAAAGCGGAAAGCCGCTTTGGCGCGATCGGCGTGGGTCCGGCGTCGGTCATCGCGGCCATCATATGGGCAAGTGCCGCGACCGCAAGTGACTATGCGCACAGGCCAATCAGGCGGATCGGCGCCCAAATGGCCGGTGACGCTTCATCCAGTCGCGGCCGCGATGCCAGCTTTTCCGGAGGCCGCGTTCGGTCAGCCTTTCGAACATCGCATCGGGGCTGGTCGGATCGAGCACCTCATTCTCGGCGATGAATTCGTCCATCGGCCCCGGGGGCACCAAGTCGAGCAGTTCGAGCGAGCGCCCCTTCCCGCGCAGCCCCTCGATCGTGTCGATCAGCGAGCCGGTGCGTTCAAAGGTACCCGCGACCTCCTCTTCCGGCACGTCGAGATGCTCGGCGATCAGCGAGGTACGCAAGCGCGCGATCACCGGTTCGGCACCCTTGTTCGCGGGCAGCGCCGTGTCGATCGTCACGTCGCACTCGCTGTCGAGGCCCATCGACCGGTTGTTCATATTGGCCGATCCGACACGGATCATGCGGTCATCGACGATCGCGGTCTTGGCGTGGACATAGATCGCCTCGCCGCGTCCCGTCCGCGGGCAATAGACCTTCAGCCGGTCGCCATGCTTCGCCTTGGCAATTTCGCGCACCAGCTTCACGCGCGCGGCGTCCATCGCCATCTGTTCGAGCCAGCCGTCGGCGGTCTCGGGCATCACCATCACAAACTCTGGCGGATCGTCTTCGTTCAGCCGTTCGGCAATCGCTGCCGCGATCTTGCCGCAGGTGAAATATTGATTCTCGAAATAGATGAAGCGTTTCGCGGCCGCGATCATGTCGAGATAGAGCTGTTCGATCTCGCGGATTTCCTCATGACCGTCATATTCGGCGCGGGTGCGCGAGATGGCGACGTCGACTCCCTCGAAATCGGGTTCGAGGTCATCGGGCCAGTTCTCGCCCTCGCCCTTCAGGTCGCGCAGCGGCTTCTTCGTCGCGCGCTGCCAACGCTCGTTGCCGAGGTCGGCGAGTGCGTTGCCGACAGGTCCGGCGAGGATCATCGTGCTGTCGTGCCAGGGCATATAGGCCTTGCCGTCGGGCGTCATGCGGTGCGGGTCGCCATCCTCGTGCTCGCGCGTATCCCAGCGGCGCGATCCGACGTCGATACCGCCGCACACCGCGAGATGATCGTCGAACACCGCGACCTTCTGGTGATGGCTGCATCCGACGGGGTGCGCGCTGTCGAGGCGGAAACTGATCGAACGCGTCAGTTTCCAGCGCACGACCATCGAAACGATGCGTGGCATCGCAAATTGCTTCAGTCCGCCGAAGTTCCAGCGCAGGATGTCGATGTCGCGATCGGGCTTTTCATGCGCAAGCCGCAGCAGATAGTCTCCGAGCGGTTCGCCCTTGCCGTCCTTGCCGGGTTTCAGCGCGATGCGCGGATCGAAGTCCCAGCCGATCAGCAATATCCGTTGCTTCGCATCGGCCATCAGTCGTTCGAGCAGCGCGTAATAATCGGCCGCATCGACAATCATGCGCGCCTTGTCGGCGCGTTCGATCCGCCAGCAATTACGCCCTTCGACGACGATCGGTTTCAGGTCGCGGTTGCTCATCGCCGCCGACACGCATGGCGGCGGCGATGGTTGCAACCGGACATATCAGGCGGCGAACTGTTCCGGCGTCAGCGCCATCATCGCCTCACTGCCCGCCTCGATCTTGCGGCGGAGCGAGCCTGCGTCGGGCAGGAAGCGTTCGCCGAAATAGCGCGCGGTGACGAGCTTCGCTTCGAGGAAAGCGTTGTTGCCGCGCCCTTCGGCGAGCGCCTTCTGCGCTGCTTCGGCCATCATCAGCCACATCGAACCGAGCGCGACGATCCCCATGATGTGCATATAGTGATGCGCGCCGGCACCGATATTGTTCGGGTTCGCCATGCCGTTCTGCATGAACCACATCGTCGCAGCCTTCAGTTCGCCATTCGCCTTCTCGAGGCGGGTCGCGAAGTCGGCGAGCGCCTCATTGCCCTTCGCGCGCGTGCATTCCTCGTCGACGATCGCGAAAAAGGCCTGGATCGCGCGGCCGCCATTCTGCGCCAGCTTGCGTCCGACAAGGTCCATCGCCTGCACCCCGTTCGCGCCCTCGTAAATCATCGTGATGCGCGCATCGCGGACATACTGGCTCATGCCCTGCTCTTCGATATAGCCGTGGCCGCCGAAGACCTGCTGCGCGTTCGTCGCGACCTCATACCCCTTGTCGGTGCCAAAGCCCTTGATCACCGGAGTCAGCAGGCTGACGAGATCGTCGGCGCGCTGGCGCTCTTCCTCGGTCTCGGCGACGTGCGCGAGGTCGACCTGCAGCGCCCCCCAGGTGCAGAGCGCGCGGAGGCCCTCGACGGTCGCCTTGCCGTCCATCAGCATCCGGCGCACGTCGGGGTGGACGAACAGCGGGTCGGCCTTTTCCTGCGGGTCCTTGGGCCCGGTCAGCGCGCGGCCCTGCCGGCGATCCTGCGCATACTGGACCGCGTTCTGATAGGCGACGTCGGCCTGGCCGAGCCCCTGGATACCGACGCCAAGGCGCGCGGCGTTCATCATCACGAACATTGCGGCGAGGCCCTTATTCTCCTCGCCGACCATCCAGCCCCTTGCGCCGTCATAGTTCATGACGCAGGTCGAGTTGGCGTGGATGCCCATCTTGTGCTCGATCGACCCGCACGACAGCGTGTTGCGATCGCCCAGTGAGCCGTCGTCGTTCACGATGAACTTGGGCACGATGAACAGCGAGATGCCCTTGACGCTGTCGGGCGCGTCGGGGGTCTTTGCGAGGACAAGGTGGATGATATTGTCGGTGAGATCATGCTCGCCCGACGAGATGAAAATCTTGGTGCCGGTAACCGCATAGCTGCCGTCGCCGTTCGGCACCGCGCGGGTACGGATGAGGCCAAGATCGGTCCCGCAATGCGGCTCCGTCAGGTTCATCGTGCCGCCCCATTCGCCCGAAATCATGCGGGGGACATAGGTTGCCTTTTGCTCGTCCGACCCTTTGACGAGGATCGCGGCGGTCGCACCCTGCGTCAGCCCCGGATACATGGCGAACGCCTGGTTGGCGGCGTTGCGATATTCCTCGACCGGGAAACCGAGGACGTGCGGCAGCCCCTGTCCTCCGAACTCTTCGGGCGCGGTCAGCAGGCCCCAGCCCGCTTCCGAATAGGCTTTGTAGGCGTCCTTGAACCCCTTCGGCGTCGTCACCGATCCATCGTCGTGGCGCGTGCAGCCTTCGAGGTCGCCCGACTGGTTGATCGGGAACAGCACTTCCTCGCAGAACTTGCCCGCTTCGGTCAGCACCGCTTCGATCATGTCGGGCGTCGCATTCGAAAAGCCGGGCAGGTTCGAATAGCGCTCGATCCCGAGCACGTCGTTGAGGAGGAACAGCGTGTCCTGCACGGGGGCGCGATAGACGGGCATGGGGAATCCTTCTGAAAAGCAGTTTCGATGTCAAACTTGCCTGGGGAGAGGCAGAGGGTCAGGAGCCGGGCGGCCTATTGGCCGGCATCGACTTTCTTCACCGTATCGATGAAGCGTGACAGCTCATCTACAGCGCTGTCAATATCGTCGCGCTGACGGCGCAGGAGCGAGATGCGTTCCTCGCATTTTTCGATCGTCACCTGACGCTGCAGCTTGCGGCCGTCGCCGACGTCGTAAAGGTCGATCATCTCGCGAATGTCGGCGAGGCTGAAGCCCGTGCGCTTGGCGCGCAATATCCACGCCAACCGCGCGCGGTCGCGCTTCGAATAGATGCGCGACAATCCCTTGCGCGACGGGCTGATCAACCCTTCGTCTTCATAGAAGCGCAGCGCGCGGGCGGTCACGCCGAACTCGGTCGACAAGTCGGTGATGCTGAATTGTTCGCGCCCCAGATGATCGGGCGTATCGATATGGGCGTGGCCGTAAGGTTCGGTCATGCGAGCGAAACTAGTTTCCGTTGACGTGAACGTCAAGCCCGCCAGATCGCGCCGATCCGGGACAGCTCAGCTGCTACAGGGGCGCCCTATATTGCCGCGTCGATCGGTCATTCGCAAGCCCCCGGCGTCGTCCGCCGACCAGCTCGCCCGCGGCAGCCGCAGGCCCGAAAGCGACGCGCGCGCGGGGCACAGGCGATTGCATTGTTGCGGCAGGTTTCCGGGTAGGCGCAGCTCGTCTTCTTCCTCGTGCACCACCGCCTCGCATCCTTCGACACCGGCAAAGCGCATCCGCCATCCCGCATCCTCGCGGACCATCGTGCCGCTTGCGGTGCAGGACAGACCGGGACCGAAAGCGGCGGTCACGGCAAAGCGCCATTGCCCGGCGCCGTCCGGGATCACGCACATCGCGTCGCGCCCAAGGTCGTGCGTTCGCTCGAAAACGCCGACGGGGCTCGACGCCTCCGGGCGAACCACGCCGCGTTCGCGGGCCGCCATCTCGAGCGGATTGTCGGCGTCGATCCCCTTGGGCCCGTCATTGGGCGCGGGCCGTCCGCATCCGGCAAGAAGCGAAAGCGCCAGCGCCAGCGCGGCGCTAGCCTTGCGCATCATCGGCCAGGAAGGTCAGGCTGCCGTCGCTCTCGACGCGGCGGTAAAAGCAGGACTTCCGCCCGGTGTGGCACGCGGGGCCCGCCGGCTTCACGCGCAGCAACAGCGCGTCCTGATCGCAATCGACCCGCATTTCGACCATTGTCAGGCCGTTGCCCGACGTCTCGCCCTTGCGCCACAGTGCGGCGCGCGACCGCGACCAGAAATGCGCCTGCCCCGTCGCGCGGGTCCGCTCGATCGCCTCGACGTTCATATGCGCGACCATCAGCAATTTATGGCTGTCGGCCTCGACGACGATCGCCGTTACCAGTCCGGCGGCGTCGAAACGAGGAAGGAAACGGTCGGCGGTGTCGCGCTGGTCATCCATAAATGGCGCTTTAGAGCAGGTTCGACGGCGCTGTCACCCCATGCTTCGCCTGCCATGTGACAAATGCGTGATTAGGGGGGCGACATTTGCGATTGCCCTCCCTATATGCGCCGCAGTCACTGGCCCCTGCCCCTGGAACGACATGCTGACGACCCATCCTTTCGACGACGACAAGCTCCGCGAGGAGTGCGGCGTATTTGGTATTCATGGCGCCGACAGCGCCGCCGCGGTTGTCGCGCTGGGCCTCCACGCCCTGCAGCACCGCGGACAGGAAGCCGCGGGGATCACCGCCTTCGACGGCAAGGAATTCCATACCCACCGTGCAATGGGCCATGTCGCCGGCAATTTCGACCGCGACGACATCATGCGCCAGCTGCAGGGTGCATCGTCGGTAGGACATGTCCGCTATTCGACGACGGGCGAAACTGCGCTGCGCAACGTCCAGCCTCTGTTCGCTGACTTGGCGACCGGGGGCTTTGCCGTGGCTCACAATGGCAACATTTCGAACGCCGCCGCACTGCGCAAGATTCTCGTTCGCCGCGGATCGATCTTCCAGTCGACCAGCGACACCGAGGTGATCATCCATCTCGTTGCGACGTCGAACTATCGATCGCTGCTCGACCGCTTCATCGATGCGCTGAAGCAGGTCGAAGGCGCCTATTCGCTGATCTGCCTGACCGCTGAAGGCATGATCGGTTGCCGCGACCCGCTCGGCATCCGACCGCTCGTGATCGGCAAGCTTGGCGATGCCCATATTCTGGCTTCGGAAACCGTCGCGCTCGACGTCGTCGGCGCCGAATTCGTCCGTTCGGTCGAACCCGGCGAACTCGTCATCATCCGTGACGGCCAGCTCACATCGCACCGTCCCTTTGCGCAGCAGTCGGCGCGGCCGTGCATCTTCGAATATGTGTATTTTTCCCGCCCCGACTCGATCGTCGACGGGACCAGCGTCTATTCGGTGCGCAAGGCGATCGGCGCCGAACTCGCACGCGAGAATCCGGTCGATGCCGACCTCGTCATACCGGTTCCTGATTCGGGCACGCCCGCAGCGATCGGATATGCGCAGGAATCGGGCATCCCGTTCGAACTTGGCATCATCCGCTCGCACTATGTCGGCCGCACCTTCATCCAGCCCGGCGACAAGGTTCGCCATCTGGGCGTCAAGCTGAAGCACAATGCCAACCGCGCGCTGATCGCGGGCAAGCGGATCGTGCTTATCGACGATTCGATCGTCCGCGGTACGACCAGCCTCAAGATCGTGCAGATGATGCGCGATGCAGGGGCTGCTGAAGTCCATATGCGCATCGCGAGCCCGCCAACGCAGCACAGCTGCTTCTACGGTGTCGACACGCCCGAACGCGCAAAACTGCTCGCCGCGCAGATGAGCGTCGGCCAGATGGCCAATTTCATCAATGCCGACAGCCTCGCCTTCCTGACGATCGACGGCCTTTATCGCGCGCTTGGCGAGGCCGAACGCAAGCATGACGCGCCTCAATATTGTGATGCCTGCTTTACCGGTGACTATCCGACCACGCTGACCGATTTCGACGAGCATGGACTGGAAGATCAGTTTTCACTGCTTGCTGAACGGGTTGTCTGACGCAATGACCACGACTTCTAAAGAATTGGCGGGCCAGGTTGCGCTCGTTACCGGGGCGAGCCGCGGGATTGGCGAAGCCATCGCGGAAGCATTGGCCGCGCGCGGGGCGCATGTCGTGATTACCGCTCGCACGGCAGGTGGACTCGAAGAACTTGAGGACCGCATCCACGAAGCTGGTGGCAGCGCGACGATCGCGCCGCTCGACCTGACCGATGGCGACAGCATCGCGCGTCTCGCGAGTGCGGTCGCCGAACGCTGGCAGCAGCTCGACATGCTTGTGCTCAACGCCGCGATGCTCGGGACATTGACCCCCGTAGCCGCCATCGACGGCAAGGAATTCAACAAGCTGCTGACGCTGAACCTGATCGCGCAGCAGGCGATGATCGCCAATTTCGATCCGCTGCTGCGTCGGGCTGCGAATGGTCGCCTTGTCGCACTGTCGAGCAGCGTCGCGCGCGAACCGCGCGCCTATTGGGGCGCTTATGCCGCATCGAAAGCGGCGTTCGAAACCCTCGTCACCAGCTATGGCGCCGAAATGCGTAATATTTCAACCGTCCGCTCCGCGATCCTCGATCCCGGCGGCACGCGGACGCAGATGCGCGCGCGCGCCTATCCGGGCGAAGATCCCCAGAGCATCAAGGAGCCGGCGGCGGTCGGCGACTATGTCGCCCGGTTGATGATCGACGGCTTTGACAGCACCGCTTTTCACGCGCTGCCGAAGGTCATGGAAAAAGCTTAACGCCATCTTCGTTTTCCGGCACTAGGAAGCCTGCATAACAAGGGTTTGCGAGGGCGCGGGAATGACCAAGAACATTTTGCGACCGGCGATTGCCGCAGTGATCGGTATCGTCGTTGCGTTCGGGCTGATCTGGCTGGCACAATATGCCGGCAGTGAGATTTCGCCCGACGTCTATGACCTCGACACCGGCGAAGTCCTGATCCCGATCGGATCGACGATCGCGCTGATCATCGGCTGGTTCATCGGAACGTTCGGCGGAAGCTGGCTGGCCATGCGCGTTTCGGCAGGCACCGGCGCAGGCTGGATCGTCGCCGGATCGGTGATCGGCGCGGCGCTTTACCGTGCCGTCACGCTGGCGGACACCTGGTGGATCATGGCGCTGGGCGTCGCCGTCCCGCTTGCCGCGGTGTGGCTGGCCCAGCGCGCGACGGCGACGGCCGCCGAATAAGGTCGCTGCGCCCCCGCACCGGCGGGGGCGACGCTTATTTCGTTTCCTTGTCGACTGCCGCCTGGACGCTCTTGTAAAAGGCTTCGCGTGCGGCCCCGACGCCTTCGGGGTCGGTGGCGGTCGGCCAATTGCCGTTCGACGCAATGATCAGCTTGCGCTTGGGATCGATGAAGATCCCCTGCCCGAAGATGCCCTGCGCGGCAAAGCTGCCGTCGTCGTTCGTCCACCACTGATAGCCATAGCCGCGTCCCGGCAGGTCGATCCCGGCCTGCTTCGTCGTCGCGGCGGGAAGCCAGTCGTCGGGCAGCACCTTCTTGCCGCCCGCAACGCCGCCGTTCAGGATGAACTGGCCGAAGCGCGCATAGTCCCTGAGGCTCGCCGACATGCAGCAACCGCTGATCTCATGCCCCGTCGCGCCGAGCATCCACACCGCGTCCTGCTCCATGCCAAAGGGCTTCCAGACCTTTTCCGACAGATAGGCCGACAGCGTCTTGCCCGTCGCGCTCGACACCAGAACGCCTATCAGATTGGTCTCGCCGGTCTTGTAGACCCACTTCGATCCCGCGGGCGCTTCGCGCGGCAAGGTCTTCATATAGCTGACCGTTATGTCCTCGCCCGCCGCCGGTTTTTGCATGTTGAACAGCGCGACGTCGGACTTGGGATCGGTGTAATCCTCGTTCCATTTGACGCCCGAGGTCATGGTGAGGAGCTGCTTCACCGAAACATCGTCATAGGCGGAGCCCTTGAGGCCGGGGATATAGGTCGTGACCTTGTCGTCGAGGCTCTTGATATAGCCGTCCTTCACCGCCGCCCCGACAAGCGTCGACGTAAAGCTTTTCGCGACCGAGAAGCTGGTCCAACGCCCCGTCGCGTTATAACCGAGCGCATAATTTTCGAGCCGGATCTTGCCATCTTGCACGATGATCAGCCCGGCATTGCGCTGCTTGGCCATATAGGCATCGACGTCGGCACCCAGATCGATCGGCTTGCCCTGCGGCAAGGGATAGACGGGCCCGCCCGCCTCGACCTTGTTCACCACGACCTTCGGGACCGTCTCCATCGTGCGGAAAGCGGCGTCGCGTTGATCCTGGGTCCAGAACAGCACATTCAGATCCTTTGGCAGTTGATCGGTTTTTTCGGTGGTCGCGGGCGCGCTGCACCCCGTCGCCGCGGTGCACAACAGCACCGCTGCCAAAAATCGTCGCATATGCTCTCCTCCCCTGTTTTCAGGCTGTCTTTTCGAGAGTGACCTGCGCGACGTCGATGCCGCCGCCGCGAAAGCCCCCCTCGCAATATTGCAGATAATAGCGCCAGAGACGGACGAAACGATCATCGAAGCCCGAAGGCAGGTCGTTCGCCGCGACCGCGGCATCGAAGCGCTCGCGCCATTGCCGCAGCGTTTCAGCATAATCGCCCCCGAACCGGCGGACATCGCGCCAGGCGAGCGCGCGCTCCTCGGCCAGTGCGCGAAAGCGGCTTTCCGAAATCAGGCAGCCGCCAGGAAAGATATAGGCCTGGATGAAATCGCTGCTCGCCGCGTAACGTTCGAACAGCGCGTCGTTGATCAGGATATACTGGATCGCCGCCTTGCCGCCCGGACGGAGCAGGCGCGCGATCGCATCGAGATAGGCAGGCCAATATTCCTGCCCGACGGCCTCGACCATCTCGACGCTGGCGATCGCGTCATAGGGCCCCTTGGCATCGCGATAGTCGCAAATCTCGACATGCGAGCGCCCGGTGAGATCGACCGCGCCCAACCGCGCGTCGGCCACTTCGGCCTGCGCCGGCGACAGAGTGATGCCCGTATAGAGCACATCGTGGCGCTCGACTGCGCGTTCGGCAAGCGCCCCCCATCCGCACCCGATCTCGAGCAGCCGACTGCCTGAGCGCAGGTCGAGCCGGTCGAGGATCGCATCGACCTTGGCTGCCTGTGCCTGTTCCAGCGTCTGCCCGGGATCGGTGAACAGCGCGCTCGAATAATTCAGGCTCACGTCCAGCCACAGCCGATAGAAATCATTGCCGAGGTCGTAATGGGCGTGAACGTTTCGTTTCGCGCCGCGGCGGTCGTTGCGGTGAAACGCATGGATCACCTTGTTTAGCCAGCGCGAAGGGCCATGCGCGCGCGCCACATTGCCCAGCGATTCGCCGTTGCGCATGAACAGGTCGAACAGCGGCACCGGATCGGGCGACGACCATTCGCGCGCTTCCCACGCGCGGTACCAGCCCACGGAGCCCGAGAGCGCCAGCCGCGCAAGCGCCGCCCAGCCGTGAAGGTGGACAACTGCGATGGGCCCCTTCCCGCGACCGCCGAGCAACCGCACGCTGCCGTCGGGCAAATGACCTTCGATCGTTCCCTGCGCGAGCCCGGCGTCGATCCGGTCGAGCATCAGGTGAAACAGACTGGCTGGCGCGAGCGCAATCAGCCGGGCCATCACGCCGCCGGTGCGGTAGGCACGGTCGGCGCGGAGCAATTCCTTGCCGCGGCGTGGGCTGACATGCGTGTTCATAGCCCCTTCCTGCCTTAAAGCGATGCGGCTGACAATCGGCTGTCGCGTGGCGTCACGGCCTCATATGCCCCGCATTCAGTCAGCGTGGCTCGCCGTGTCGGGCGCGGTCAAACGGACCTGAAATCGATCCTGCGCCAGCGGGTGCATGAAGCGCTGATCGCGAAGCAATATCGCGTCGCCGTCCTTCTGCGCTACCGGCATTCGCGACCAGAACAGGAATGCGCGGGCGGCGGGATCGCCCTTTACCCATGTCGCAAGTCGTGGGTCGTCCATACCGGTCGGCGCGCCGCGGCTATCGATATCTAGCCCCGTACCCGGCCCGAAATGCCCCGTTCCATACTCGGTCGCAGTGCGCCAAAAGATGTCGCGTTGCCAGAACTGCAGTGGTGGCGGGCTCGCGACGACAAGCGCGTTGGCATGTCCGGCGGCCGTCAGCGCAGTCGTGGCTCGAGCTTCGGCGACGCCGGTGATGAGCCCGTTGGCAAGGATATAGGTGCACACCGCGGTAAATCCGACCCACGCAGGGCGCGCCCAGTTTGCCGCCGCACGGCGTTCGCGTCGCAACGACAGCCACAGCGAAGCGGCCAGAGCGATCCAGATCCATAGGTCGATGATGAAGATACTGTCGCCATAAAACCAGCGGTGGCTGAACGGTTCGAGCAGGCGGATACCGTAATTGTTCAGCCAGTCGAGCGCCGGATGGCTGAGGCAGCCCACATAGGCAAGCGCTAGCAGCCAGCCCTTGTGCACCGGGAGGCGCCCCGAAGGCCGCTTCCCCCGCCGTTCCTGCCAGCGATCATAGCCGATCATCAACGCCCAGAGCAGGACCGGCAGTAGTAGCAGCGCGATCGGCCCGTGCGTGATCCCGCGCCGCATCGACAATGATTCGATGCCATAGATTGCGCAGCCCGCGTCTATATCGGGGAGGTTCGCGGCAATGATCAGTGTCGGCATCGCAAGACCGGTCTTTTTCTTGAGCCCCATCTGCCCAAGGACCGCCCCGACGAGGCTGTGCGTGAGATTATCCATTGTCGCGAAGCGTCAGAGTTCGGGGCCGCCCTCGGTCACCGTCCACGTCTGCCCCTTCTTGAGCAGGCCTTGCAGATCGGCCTTCTTACCTTCGGCAGCCGCCTGATTCTGCCGAACGACATCGGCTTCGAAGGTCGGGCGCGGGTCGTCGTACAGCACGCCCAGGGCCATCGGGAATTCGCCGAAACGCATTTCGACGAGCATGTGCGCGACGCTGCGGTTGGTCACGTCGTGGACGATCACGCCTGCCGCTTCCCAGTCACCGTTGGCGACGTCGACGGTCTTGAGGTGCAGCGCTTCGGCATCGAGTGCGATGCCCTTCGTTCCCTTGGCATAGAGCATCGGTTCGCCCTGCTTGAGCCAGAGCTGGCGGTCTTCGGCGCCCTTGGGGGCCGCGAAATCCTCGAACACGTCTTTGTTGTAGACGATACAATTCTGGAAAATCTCGATAAACGCGGCACCCTTGTGAGCATGCGCGGCCTTCAGCACGTTCGGCAGTTCCTTTGACACATCAAAGCCGCGCGCAACGAAGCGCGCACCTGCGCCGAGCGCGAAGGCCGCCGGCTGCGCTGGGCGATCGACCGAGCCATAGGGCGTCGACGGGCTGGTCGTGCCGACGCGGCTCGTCGGCGAATATTGTCCCTTGGTGAGCCCATAAATCTCGTTGTTGAACAGCATGATCTGGCAATCGAGATTGCGGCGGATCAGATGCATCGTGTGGTTGCCGCCGATCGACAGCCCGTCGCCGTCGCCGGTGACGATCCAGATGTCGAGGCTCGGGTTGGCGAGCTTCAGCCCCGTCGCAAACGCCGGCGCGCGGCCGTGGATCGTGTGGAAGCCATAGGTTTCCATATAGTAAGGGAAGCGCGACGAGCAGCCGATGCCGCTGATGAACACGGTGTTCTCCGGCGCGGTGCCGATTTCGGGCATCGTGCGCTGCACCGCCTTGAGGATCGCATAGTCGCCGCACCCGGGGCACCAGCGGACTTCCTGATCGGTTTCCCAATCTTTGAGCGTCGTCGGGCGCGCGATGGTGGTCATCTCGTTCATGCGAGCGCTCCTTCGATGGCAGCTTCGATTTCGGCGATGGTGAAGGGCTGGCCCGACACCTTGTTCACGGGCTTGGCGTCGACCAGATACTGGTCGCGCAGCACGGTCTTGAGCTGTCCGGTGTTCATTTCGGGCACGATCACCCTGTCATAGCTCTTGAGCAATTCGCCAAGATTGGCGGGCAGCGGCCAGATGTGGCGGATGTGGACATGGCTGACGTCGGCGCCCTGCGCCCGCTGGCGGCGCACCGCCTGATGGATCGGGCCGAAGGTCGAGCCCCAACCGACGACGGCAAGCCTCCCGCCCTCCGCGCCGAGTTCGACGACCTGGTCGGGCACCTTGATGCCGTCGATCTTGTCCTTGCGGATGTCGGTCATCGCCTGGTGGTTGGCGGGCGCATAGTTGATGTGGCCGGTATCGACTTCCTTCTCGATCCCGCCGATGCGGTGGAGCAGCCTGGGCGTGCCCGGCTTGACCCACGGACGTTTCAGATTTTCGTCGCGGCCATAGGGCTTGAAGCCGCCTTCGGGCACTTCGGTCAGGAACTCGACCGGAAACGCCTCATAGGTGGCAAGATCGGGCACCGCCCAAGGCTCGGCAGCGTTGGCGATATAGCCGTCGGTGAGCAGCATCACCGGAGTCATATATTGCACCGCGATACGCACGGCCTCGATCGCGCATTCGAACGCGTCGCCGGGCGAGCGTGCGGAGATGACGGGCATCGGCGCGTCGCCGTTGCGGCCGTAGACCGCCTGATAAAGGTCGGATTGCTCAGTCTTGGTCGGCAAGCCTGTCGACGGACCGCCGCGCTGTGAATTGACGATGACGAGCGGCAGCTCGGTCATGATCGCAAGGCCCATCGCCTCGCCCTTCAAGGCGATGCCGGGCCCCGACGAGCTGGTTACGCCGAGCGAGCCACCATAGCTGGCGCCGATCGCCGAACAGATGGCCGCAATCTCGTCCTCCGCCTGGAAGGTCGTGACGTCATATTCCTTGAGCCGCGACAGATGATGCAGGATCGCCGACGCTGGGGTAATCGGGTAGCCGCCGAAGAACATGGGCAGCTTCGCAAGCTGCGCGCCCGCGACGAGGCCGAGCGCGATACCCTCCGCGCCGGTCAGCGTGCGATAAAGGCCCGGCGCGACAGGTGCGGGATCGACATGATGCTGCTTGAGCGGCCCCGCCAGCTCGGCGGTCTCGCCATAGGCGTGGCCGGCGTTGAGCGCAGCGACGTTGGCGGCGGCGAGGTTGGGGTCCTTGGCGAATTTCGCTTCGAGCCAGTCGATCAACGGCTGGCGATCACGGTCGAACATCCAAAGCGAAAGCCCCAGCGTCCACATATTCTTGCAGCGCAGCGCCTCCTTGTTGCCGAGCCCGAAGGGTTTGACCGCGTCCATGGTGAGCTGGCTGATGTTGAGCTTGAGGAGCTGCCACTTCGCGAGGCTGCCGTCATCGAGCGGGTTCGCTTCATATTTCGCCTTGGCGAGGTTGCGATCGTTGAACTCGCCCTCGTCCGCAATGATGAGGCCGCCCTGCTTCAATTGCGGCACATTGGTCTTCAGCGCCGCGGGATTCATCGCGACGAGGACGTCGGGCGCATCGCCCGCGGTCTCGATCGCCGATGAACCGAAATTGATCTGGAAGGCCGAAACCCCGAACAGGGTCCCCTGCGGTGCGCGGATCTCGGCCGGGAAATCGGGGAAGGTCGCGAAGTCGTTGCCTGCGAGCGCCGACGACAAGGTAAACTGACCGCCGGTCAGCTGCATCCCGTCGCCGCTATCGCCGGCAAATCGAACTACCACTGCGTCCGAAAGGGGGGACTGCCGTTTGTCGGCTTCGTCCGCTACCGCTGTCGCCATTTTTCGTATCTGCCTTTGAATCTTGCGAACCTGTGACACTGGCCTAGGCCCCTGCGCGTCAAGCCGCAATTGAGAAAAAATTGTGCGCTGCAAAGGGTGAAGCGCAGGTGGGTTTCATTTCGGGATTGAATTTGCAGCCCCGATCCCGAATAGCATGGCCAAAATGACGATCAGGGAGAGACGCAGATGACCGACGGCACCACCCCTTTCACGCGCCCCGACGTGGCGGCCTTCCTCGCCTTCCTGAATGCGCAGGAAGGCCCTAAAATGGAGGAGATGCCGCCCGCCGGCGCGCGCGAAATGTTCCGCATGATGGGGCAGCTCGCCGACGTGCCGCGTGGCGACATTGCGAAGGTCGAGGACCGGACGATTCCCGGGCCCGCCGGCGACATCGCCATCCGCATCTATGACAATCGCCCCGACCGCGAGCCCGGCCCTGTCATGGTCTTTTATCACGGCGGGGGCTGGGTGATCGGCGACCTCGACACCCACGATCCCTATTGCGCCGAGGCCGCACGGCTTCTCGACATGCCGGTGATCGCGGTCGACTATCGCCTTGCACCCGAACACCCCTTCCCCGCCGCACCGATCGATTGCGAAGCCGCGACGCGCTGGGTTGCCGACAATATTCCGTGCACCGGACTCGTCCTCTCGGGCGAAAGCGCCGGCGGCAACCTGACGATCGCTACCGCCCTCACCCTTCGCGACAAACCGGCGTCGAAGCTCGTCATCGCGATCCATCCCATCTATCCCGCGGTCACGACGCACGACGACTGGCAAAGCTATCGCGATTTCGGCGAGGGGCATCTGCTCACCCAAGGTAGCATGACATGGTTCGGCAATCATTATGCCGCCGACCCCGCCGATTATCGCGCTTCACCGCTCGATTTCCCGGCCGAGGGGCTGCCGCCGACGTTGCTGATCACCGCCGGGCTCGACCCGCTGCGCGATCAGGGCCGCGCCTATGCGGCGAAGCTGATCGAAGCCGGCGTGCCCACAACCTATCGCGAAGCGACGGGCACGATCCACGGCTATATCAACCTGTCGCAGGGCATCCCGAGCGCGAAGGACGATATTCGCGGCGCATTGACCGTCTTGAAGGCAATCGTCGCCGAAGCTACCGGGGCGGCATGATCGATCACAGCAAACTCCCCTACCGGCCCTGCGCCGGCGTCATGCTCGCCAACCGCGACGGTCGCATCTTCGTCGGCCAGCGGCTCGATACGTCGAGCGAGGCCTGGCAGATGCCGCAGGGCGGGATCGACGATGGCGAAGACGCCGAGCAAGCCGCGATCCGCGAGCTTGGCGAGGAGACCGGTGTCCATGGAGGGCTGGTCGAAATCATCGCGCGCAGCAAGGAAGAATATTTCTACGATCTGCCCGATCATCTGATCGGCAAGATGTGGGGCGGCAAATATCGCGGCCAGCGCCAGCACTGGTTCCTGATGCGCTTCATGGGCGAGGACGGCGACGTCAACATCCACACGAAGCACCAGGAATTCCGCGCGTGGAAATGGGCGGAGCTTGGCGAGATCGAAAAGCTGATCGTGCCGTTCAAACGCACGCTTTACCGTGGACTGGTCGAGGAATTCGGACCGCTGGTCTAACCCTTCAACGCGATAGCTGTACGAAAGACGTCCGCGAACATCTCTGCTGTCAGCCGCCCCGTGTTCGTATTGTAGCGCGAGCAGTGATAGCTATCGACGAGGTGGCGGCCGCCGGGCAACGGATGGATTGTGCCATGGGCGAATGGATGGGCAGCCAATCGTTCGCCGAAAGCGCGTAGCGTCGCGTCATGGGCAATCCGTCCCAGGGCGATGATCACACGAACCTTCGGCAATGCCGCCAGTTGTCTCTCGAAGAAGGGTCGGCAATTAGCGATTTCCTCCGGTGTCGGCTTGTTCTGCGGCGGCAGGCATTTGACGCTGTTGACGATAATCGCGCCATCGAGCGTCAACCCGTCGTCGATGTGCGCTTCATAACGCCCGCGGCTCAGGCCGAACTCGGCGAGCGTCGCGAACAGAAGGTCGCCGGCATAGTCGCCGGTGAACGGTCGCCCCGTCCGGTTCGCGCCATGCTTGCCGGGTGCGAGGCCAGCGAACGCGAGCTATGCGTCGGGATCGCCGAACGCATGGACCGGCGCATTCCACCAATCCGGATGTTCGGCCTGACATTCGCGCCGCAACGCGACGAGTCGAGGGCACCGCGGACAATCGCGCGGCGGTTCCGTTCCGGGCAACGGGCTGTCAATTTCCACGCATCTGCGATAGGCGCAGCGCCATGAGCAACGCAATGCCGCTTCCCCTATATGCCATCGGCCTCGGGTCGAACCGGCGCCATGCGCGCTTCGGCGACCCGCGCGCCGTGCTGCTGGCGGCACTTGCTGCGCTGGAGAGTGACGATATCGAGGCGGTCGACGCCAGCCCGATCATCGCGAGCGATCCGATCGGCCCGTCGCGCCGTCGCTATGCCAATGCCGTCGCGCTCGTCGCTTCGTCGCTCAGCCCGCCCGAGATGCTCGAACGGCTGCAAGCGATCGAAGCGAGCTTCGGTCGTCGCACGGGCCAGCGCTGGAGCGCACGGACCCTCGATCTCGACATATTGCTCTGGTCGGGCGGGGTGTGGGCCGACGGCGTGCTCACCATTCCGCACCCCGCGATCGAACAGCGCGCCTTCGTCCTCGGCCCGCTACGCGCAATCGTTCCCGGATGGCAGCACCCCCTGCACGGGCGTAGCGTACGACAGCTCGCGGCACGCCTTTCGCGTCCAAAGCCGGTTGACCGGGCCGCATCGGCGCACTAGGGCGGCGGCTCACTTCGTAAGCCCGCTTCGGCGAGGCCGCGATGGGGCCCTTAGCTCAGTCGGTAGAGCAACTGACTTTTAATCAGTAGGTCGCTGGTTCGAACCCAGCAGGGCTCACCATTCCCCTTGATCGACATCGCAAAACCGGCCTGCCGTACCGGCGGTGCACAATCTGTTGGTAGTATATCGCCGATAGACTAGGGCGGCGGTTCGAGACTGCCTATTGGAGACAGGGCAAGCGATGACGATATTATTGACCGGCGGGGCAGGATATATCGGCAGCCACGTCGCCGCCGCCTTGGTGTCGTTGGGGAACGAGGTCGTCTGCTTCGACAATCTCTCGAACAGCGATGCGGCCGTCATGGACCGGCTCGAAGCGATCACGGGCACCGCCATCCCGCTGGTCGAAGGCGACATTCGTGATCGCGACGCGCTGCGCAAGGCTCTCAGCGAATATGATGTTCGGGCGGTCATCCATTTTGCAGGACTCAAGGCCGTAGGCGAGTCGGTCGCCGAGCCCATGAAATATTACGACAATAATGTTCGCGGCACGCTGACCCTGCTCGAAGCGATGCGCGATTGCGACGTTCGTACGCTGGTCTTTTCATCGAGCGCGACCGTCTACGGCCAACCGCAATATCTGCCGCTCGACGAAGATCATCCGACATCGGCGACCAACCCGTATGGGCGTACCAAGCTGATGATCGAGGAGATGCTTGCCGACGTTGCGTCAGCCGACCCCGACTGGCGCATCGCAATCCTGCGCTATTTCAACCCGGTCGGCGCGCATGACAGCGGATTGATCGGAGAAAATCCGAATGGCATTCCCAACAATCTGATGCCCTTCATCAGTCGCGTCGCCGCCGGACGGCTGGCCGAACTATCGGTGTTCGGCGACGATTATGACACGCCCGACGGAACCGGCGTCCGCGACTATATCCATGTCGTCGACCTCGCCGACGGACATGTCGCCGCGCTTGATGTGATCGCCAACGCCAACCAGCCGCTGTCGACGTGGAACCTCGGCACGGGCCAGGGCTATTCGGTGCTCGGGATGGTCGAGGCGTTCGAGCGCATAAACGGCGTTCGTGTCCCCTATCGCATCGCGCCGCGCCGCGATGGCGACGTCGCGAGCTGTTTCGCCAGCCCCGAACGCGCCGAACGCGAACTGGGCTGGAAGGCGAGCCGCGACCTCGACGCCATGTGTGCGTCGAGCTGGCGCTTCGAACGCATGCTCGCGACGCGCAACGCCGACTAGCCGAGCCAGCACGCAGTCTGCGCGAGCACCCACAGGCCAATCACGAGGAACAAGGCTGCTGCGACCACACGAACCTTGGCGAGGTCGACGCGTTTGAGCAGTTCGTTGCCGAGGAAGATCGCAGGGACATTGGCGATCATCATGCCGAGCGTCGTTCCCGCTGTCACCGCCAAGACATTTTTATATTGCGCGCCCAGCGCGATCGTCGCGACCTGTGTCTTGTCGCCCATTTCGACGAGAAAGAAGGCCACAAGCGTTGTCAGGAACGCCCCGAAGCGCGGCTTGGGCGCTTCGTCATCGTCGAATTTGTCGGGGATGAGCGTCCATGTCGCCATCGCGACGAACGACAGACCGATCGCATAGCGAAAAACCGGACTGTCGAGCAAAGCCGCCGCCGACGCGCCGAGCAGGGCCGCCAGCGCATGATTGGCCAGCGTCGCGACCAATATGCCAAGGATGATCGGCACCGGACGGCCAAAGCGCGCCGCGAGCAGGATCGCCAACAATTGTGTCTTGTCGCCGATTTCGGCGAGTGCGACGACCGCGGTCGAGGTGAACAGGGCTTCCATGGGATACTCCGGGGCCGGACGGCTGCGATTCCAATAGACACCGAACCCGCCGCCCGGCCCGGACGAAGGTCGATGCCATTGGTCTCGCCCGAACGGTCCCCCGTTCCCACCGCACCATGACCTCTCGGCCAAGTATGTTGACGCGGCGGCCCGCCCCGAAGGACGGCTGGCTACTCCCCAGATGACGGCGGCGGGTTAGACGGCTTCGCGACTTCAGACAAGTCCTTTGACGCCGCAGTAGCTGCCTGATCCGATTTCGCGATATCGGCGTCCATCGCCTTCGCGCGCGCCTCAATCTCTTTTGCCGCCTTGTCGTAGCGATCGTCGAAACGCGGTTCGTCCTTGCAGGCCGCGAGCAGCAGCAGGGGAACCGACATAAAGGCGGCGCGCATCAATAATCCTTGCGATAACGGATGCTGAGGTTCGACTGGCCCGAACCGCCGGCCTGGCTGAGCAACGACAGCGCCGGCGTCAGACTGATTTCGAGCTGCGTCGCCGTATAGCCGCGCGCGTCGGTGATCACCTCCAGATAGATGTCCTTGGTGATATACTGCCCGGCGGCGAGCGCCGCGCCGCGCCCGACGGTATCGTCGGGGCCGAGAATGCGCAGCCGGTCTATCCCGGTCGCCGATTGCAACGCGCCGAGCGGGCTCAATCCCCCGCCCCCGCTGCTTAGCGTGTTGAGCGACGACGCCAGCTGCACCGCCTGCAACGGCGACAGCGTCGTGATCGAATCGCCGAACAGGATGCGCGACACGATTTCGTCCTGCGGCAGGCCGGGAACGCTCGAGAATGCGATCTGCGGATTGCTGGCGCGTCCCGTGACGCTGACATTGACCGTCACCGTTTCGATCGTGTCGCTTGCAAGCAGGCGGATCGCCGGATCGAACGCGTCGCCGGTCGGGAAAGTCACCCGGCCTTCCTGCAATTCGAACGAACGCCCCGCGAAGCCCAGCGTCCCGCGCACCAGCTCGATCTCGCCCGTCACGCGCGGCGCCTCGGTCGTCCCGCGCAGCACGATGTCGGCCTTCCATTCGGATTCGAGCCCCATGCCGGAGACGTATATCTCGTCGGGCGCCTTCAGCGCGATGTCGAGCCGGATGAGATCGAACAGGCTGCCGCCGACCGCTGCCAGCCCATCGCCGCTGATACGCGGACGGCCCGCCGCCGGCTTGCGGCGAACGCCGGTCAGCACCGGCACCTGCGCCGCGCCTTCGCGCACGATCCGGTACCGCGTTTCGGGAAGACGCAGGCTGCCCGACAGCAAGGCCGTCTGTCCGGCAACCTTTTCGAGCGTCAGATTGCCCGTCGCGCGCGCGGCGATATTCTCGCTGCGCGCGAGCCGCGCATTGTCGAGCGTCGCCGAAATATTCATCGGGTAACCGTCGGCCGATGCAAGGCTGATAAAGCCCTTCGCCTGGACGCTGCCGTCGCCCGCCGTCGCCGTGAGCTGCTCGATCTCCAGCCGGTTGCCGGTGAAACGGCCGTTCACGACCATGTTCGTCAGACGCGTGCCATAGGTCTGGTTCTCATAGACCATGTCCTTCCCGCGCACGACGCCGTTCAGGCAGGGGTCGGACACGCTGCAGCTGAAATCGGCGGCGACCGCGATCGGGCCGGTGACATGCTGATCGGCGGGACCGAAAAAGGAATAGAGCGTGTCTGCAGGACCATTATAGCGGATGCCGCCGCCCAGCGGGGCGGCCATCAGCCGTTCGGTCCAGCTGCCAGCCCCCGCGCCAAGCGGACGCAGCGACGCCTGCATCCGTCCGATCACGCTACCGCGCTTGCGCATAACCGCGCGCGCCTCGCCGCCGTCGCTCAGCAGCTTGCCCGCGAAATTGACGTCGACCGGCTGGCTGACGGACGCGGCCGTCGTGCGCGTGAATCCGGTGATCGTCAGCCGTGCGTCGGCGCGCGGGAAGCTGTCGGCATTAGCCTGTTCGAAATCGAGGCTTCCCGATGCGCGACCGCCAAGGCCCATATCGGGATAGACGGCGTTGAGGATCGCCATATTGACACGTTCGAGGCGGCTCTGGAGCATGATGCCGTCGCCGAAGCGCCCGGCGATCCGCGCGCTGCTGCCGCGCCCCAGATTGACCGTCGTCGGCAGCAATTCATAGGCATCGGCGCCGGGGATGATCCGCGCGGGCGATGTGGTGCGGAAATTGATCCCCGTCGCGCGGCCCTGCACCGACGCGCGCCACAATTCGGGTTTCAGGTCGGCATTGGCGGCGATGCGGAACGGCACGCCGTTGGTGCCTTCGACCAGCGCCTGCGCGCGGCCGCTGCCGTCGCGATAGTCGATCTTGACCCTGCCGACGGCGATATCGAATTCGCGGATGCGCGTCTGCGCGATCTGGATATCGGCGACGACGTGCGGCGTATCGTACAGCGTCACATCGGCGTCGACGATCGCCGAGCCGACCGAAAGCTGTGCCCCCCCCGGCAGCACGACATTGTTTGCGCGGACGTTGATCGCCGCCGCCTGATATTTGCCCGCCGCGCTCAGGCGGACGAGGCCGCCAAGCCCCTGCCCCGACGCATCGAGCTGGCCGACGAACGGCCCAGCATCGCTCTGCACCAGTCGTCCCTTGAACCCGATGCCCGACAGGTCGCCGCGTTCGATATCGATCGTCAGCGGGCCTTTCGTCATCAGCAAAAGGACATCGGCCGACAAGGGGCCGTAATCGGTCTCGCCCGTCGCGGCGAGGCGATAGCCGTTCGGGGCGCCGTTGATGCGCGCCACAAGCTTGGCAAGGCCGATGCCGAGTCCAGGACGCTCGGCGGTCACAACCGCGCGCGGATCGCTGATCGTCCCGGCAAGCTGGACGCCGACGGGGCCATAGTCGGTCGAATTGGCGCGTGCCGTCAGCTGGATCTGCCCGTTCGGCGCATAGCTCCCCTGCCCGCCGGTAATCCGCAGGCGCGGGGCGGACATGCGCAGGTTGGCGAAACGGACGACGCCGTCGGTGCCATAGCGCACGTCGCTCGACGCTGTCGCATTGCCGCCGAGGAAGTCGCGGACACCCGAATTGAACAGGCGCGTCGATCGGGCCCGGACGCGGCCGACAATCTCGAACCCGCCGCGCGGCGCGGTCTTCAGGTCCGCATCGGTGTCGATATCGAAAATCCCGACGCTTTCGATGCGATAATCGTTGATCCGTCCGTCGATCGCCCCGGTATAGAAGCCCTTGTTGAGATCGGCGATCAGGATCGCCTTGGCATCGATACGCGGCGAGCGGAGGCGTAGATTGTCGCTGAGGATGCGCCCGTCGCTATAGGCGAGGTCGCCGTCGAGCCGAACCTGCACGAGCGTGCCGCCGGCGACGGTGTCGAGCCCGCGAATGCGCGCGGCACGGCCCGCGACCGGGATCACGATCTGGTCGGCATCGACGCGCGCCTTGCCGGCAAGACTCAGCCCCTCGACGATGATATCGTTGACCGCCAGGCTGTTGGCGTTTGCCTGATAATCGACCGTCGGCAGCGCGAATTCACCATCGAGCGTCGCGATTGCCCGCAGGCCGTTCGCGCGCACCGCCGGCGCGATGGCGCCCGGCCGCAATATGTTGACCGCGAGTTGCAACCCTTCATAGCGGTTGGCGCCGAGGTCGACGCCACCGCTGATGCCAAGCTCCGCCGCGTCCGACGACAGACGGCCGTCGACCGCGGCCTTGCGCTTGTCGAGCTTCGCGGTCAGGTCGATGGCAGTTTCGCTGCCCAATATTTCCGCGACCGGACCTTCGGCGAACATCCGCGAGGCCTGCGCGGCGCCCTTTGCCGCGAAAGTCCCGTCGCGTCCGGTCAACGCCACGCGCGCGAGCGGTGCGGCGCCGAGGTTTGCGGTCAGATTGCCGTTCCAGGCCTTCCAGTCGCCACGGCCATCGAGCTTGGCGGTCAGCGTCTCCTCGAAGCCGCCCATGGCGGCGAGAACACCGCCCTTCGGCGCCGAAACATCGAGCGTCACCGCGAGCCGGTTCTGTTCGGGCACCGCGTCGAGCAACAGTTTTAGCGTATCGCCCTGCCCGCCGCCCCCGCTGATCGTCGCTGCGTTTGCCGTCACCTGCGCCCGGCGGTCGGCGATCATGATCTTGCCGTTAAGCGTCGCGACCTGTCGCTCACCCGCCACCGCAGGTTCGAAGACGAAACGGTCCACGCGCAGCAATCCGACATCGACGTCGAGATCGGGAAGCAGAGGCTCGCCCGTATCGGGAACCGGCCTGAATTCGGGCATTCTGCGCATCGTCATCGTCGCGGCGGTTGCGGACCGGACATCGACATGGTTCGCAAGATAGCGGACCGGCCGCCAGTCGACCCGCACTTCGGGCGACGCGAGGAACACGCCCTTGGGGTCCGAGAGGGTGAAATCGCGAATGATCATCTGGCCGTAAAGCGATCCGTCGAGCCGGCCGATGCCGATCTTCATCCCGTTTTCGAATTCATATTTTTCGATCTGGGTGACGACGAAACGGCGCCCGGCGTCGCTGTTGAGCCCGATAAGGAATAGCGCAAAGAGCAAGATCAGCCCAAGCAGCGTCATCCCGATCCAGCGCGCGATGGTTCGCGGCCACGATCGGCTTTTCGCCGGGGCGGTCTCTTCGGCGTCGAAGGCGGCGTCCTCGGCCATCAGAACGCCTGTCCGATCGAGACATAGACACTGACCCGAGCTTCACCCGGCTTGCGCGCGATCGGCGTCGCGATGTCGAAACGCATCGGGCCGAAATTGGTGTAATAGCGCGCGCCGATACCCGCGCCGAAACGCAGGTTCGAAAAGTCGGGCGTCGAACCGCGATACACCTGTCCCGCATCGACGAACCCGACGACCCCGAAATTGCCGAACCGGTACCGCGCCTCGAACGCGGCCTCGTTGACGCTGCGGCCGCCGATCGGATCGTTGTTCGGATCCTTGGGTCCCAGTTCCTGATAGCCGAAGCCACGCACCGATCCGCCGCCGCCGGCATAGAAGCGCCGCGACGGGGCAAGCCGTTCGCGCGCCGCGCCCAGGATCGATCCGACGCGGACGCGTCCCGCCAGCACGATGCTGTCGGTCACCGGATAATAGCCGCTCACGTCGAGTCGCGCCCGCGCATAAGGCGAGAAACGCCCGGCGAGCGAACCTTCCGGCTGGATCAGCGCGGTGACGCGGAATCCCTTGGTCGGGTCGAGCAGGCTGTCGGTGCGATCCATCCCGACCTGCCCCGTCAGGCCAAGGATGGTATAGAAATCATAGCTCCGGTCGCCCGCGACGAAGTCATAATCATCCTCACGTGTCGCGATCAGTTCGGCGCCATAGGCATAGGTGAATTTCTTCTGCCAGATCGGGGTCGAATCATAACTGACCCGCGCGCCGACGCGGCCGGTAATCGCATTGAACGCGTCATAATTGCTTCGCGAAACCTCGGTGACGAGTTCGAAGGTGCGGTCGCGGCGCCCGGCGTTCGAGCGACGCAGCGTCGCGCCGACGCCTTGTTCCTGCGTCCCCGCGACGCCGCGAAAGATCAACGCGCCTTCGGGCGGCAGGAAATTGCGGTGCGTCCAGCTGCCCTCGATCCTGAGGCCTTGGCCGGTACCGTAGCCCGCGCTCGCCGCGATCGTCCGCGGCGGGCCGGCCTGCTGGGTGACCAGCATCGTCACATATTCGGTCCCGTCGCCAGCGCTTTCGCCGGTTGCCTGCGGTTCGGCGGCGACGGTTGCGAACAGGCCGGTCGCGACCAGCGCCTGCCGCAGGTCGTCGACCTTGCGACTGTCATAAAGGTCGCCGCGTTTGAAGCGCGCCAGGATCGCGACATGCTCGGCGTCGAAAGCGAGGTCGCCGGTGGTTTCGATCCCGCCGAAACGCGATCGTTTGCCGATGTCGACGGGCAAGGTATAGACGCCATCGCCGGTCGCGCCATCGAGCAGGATGTCGCGCTGGCCGACCTTGGCAAAAGGATATCCTTCTTCCGGCAGCTTCAGCGCGATCGCGGCCTCGGCGCCCTGAATGCGCTGCGCGACGATGGGCTCGCCAACCGCGAGGGGGAAATTGTCGGCGATCAGGCCCGGGGGAACCGTCGGCGCGGCGTCGATGATGATATCGGCGAGCGTGTAGCGCTTGCCCGGTTTGACGTCGATCACCGCCGTGATCGGGCGGCGCTGGCGCTCCTGCCGGTCTTGCCCTTCTTCTCTCTCGCCACGATCGATCCGGGTGTCGACGACCGCATCATAATAGCCTTCCGACGCGAGGATGCGCTGCATCAACTCGCCATCGGCCGACAGGCGCGCGCGGACCATCGCCGCATTGTCGGCCTTGCCATCGCCGTCGTAGAGCGCCGACAGGTCGCCGAACAGGTCGGCTAGGTCGACATCGGTGCTGTCGTCGGCCGCGTCCAGCCCGGTGACCTGCACCGAATAGGCGATGCTGACATTGTCCTTGTCGTCCTCGGCCTCGGCGAAGACAACCGGCTCGACGTTGAAATTTTCGAGTGGCGGAAGCGGTGCGGCCAGTTCGCTGTCGCTGATGGGCGCGTCGCCGATCGCTTCGACGGCATCGCCGTCGGCAAGCGCGGGTACGGGGACGCCGTCGACCTTTGGCGGCTGGGCTTCGACGGTCGCCTCGCCGCTGGTCGCGGCGCTCTTGGCCGCCTCGGCGGCCTGTCTCTTTTCGAAATCCGCGATCGATTCGAGCGGGCGATCGAGCTCCGCATCGTCCTCGGCGCTGATCGGCGGAATCGCCTTTTCGAACTCGTCGTCTTCGATGATCGGCTCGACGGCCGGCAGCTGCGCGTCGGGCGGCGGCGGCGTGGGCGTCGCGATCGGCTCATCGATCGCGGTTGGAAGTGTCCGAACGACGGCCGGCGGTTCCACCTGCTGCGCCTGCGCCGACGCAGCCCAGCCCATGCCCAGAACGGAAGTTGAAACGATCAGCAAACGCCGCGCCTGGTGCGACCGGCGGGAGTGGCTTTCACAGGGTGTTTCAAGATCATGCATCTGTGGCCCGCCAATGATGCGTGTGTGGCTTGCCCGCTGCGATGGCGCAACCCGTTTCTATGGCTGAAAGGTCCCCGAGCCCCATCATTTCGTCGCATTTCCCCTGCCCGCTCGATGGGTTACCCATCCTCAACGAGCCCGCGGCGATCAAGTTCCACCGATCAGGAATCGACCCCGAACAGGTCGCGGCTGTAAACCTTGTCGATCACATCGGCCAGTTCGTCACCCACCCGGTTGGCGATGATCACATCGGCCTCGACCTTGAATGCGGCCAGATCGTTCACGACCCGAGAGTTGAACAGCGTCGGTTCGTCGAGCAGCGGTTCATAGATGATGACCTCGATGCCCTTGGCCTTGATCCGCTTCATCACGCCCAGGATGCTGCTGGCACGAAAATTGTCCGACCCGGCCTTCATCGCCAGCCGATGGATCCCGACGACGCGCGGGTTGCGCTTCAACACCTCGGACGCGACGAAATCCTTGCGCGTCGTGTTCGATGACACGATCGCCTGGATCAGGTTTTGCGGCACGTCCTTGTAGTTCGCGAGCATTTGCTTCGTGTCCTTGGGCAGGCAATAGCCGCCATAGCCGAAGGACGGATTGTTATAAAATTGGCCGATCCGCGGATCGAGGCCGACCCCGTCGATGATCTGGCGCGAATCCGCACCGTGCATCGCGGCATAGGTGTCGAGCTCGTTGAAGAAGGCGACGCGCATCGCGAGATAAGTGTTGGCGAACAGCTTGATCGCCTCGGCCTCGGTGTTGCCGGTCTGCAGCACCGTTGCATCGGGCTTTAGCGACGCATTCAGCAGCAGGTTGGCGAATTCCGCGGCGCGCGGATGCGTGTTGCCGATGATGATCCGCGACGGGTGGAGATTGTCGAACAGCGCGCGCCCTTCGCGCAGGAACTCGGGCGAAAAGACGATTGCATCGCTGTCATGCTCGGCGCGCATCCGGTCGGTGAAGCCGACGGGAACGGTCGATTTGACGACGATCATCGCGCCCTGCGCCATTTTCAGCGCATCGGCGATCACCGATTCGACCGATCCCGTGTTGAAATAATTGCTCTCGGGATCATAATCGGTCGGCGTTGCCACGACGACGAAATCGGCGCCGTCATAGGCGGTCCGCCGGTCGGTCGTCGCGACAAGGTCGAGCTCACGGTTCGCCAGATAATCCTCGATCTCCGGATCCGCGATCGGCGACACGCGCGCGTTGATCTGGTCGACCTTGCGGCTATCGATATCGAGTGCGACGACACGGTTGTGCTGCGCGAGCAGCACCGCGTTCGAAATGCCGACATAGCCGGTACCGACGACTGCGATTTTTACCGGAGAGTTCGGCACCTTCATTGTTCCTTCGTCACGCGAGGGCTGCTCCCTAACAGTCGGAACCCGTTCGCTCAACTCCGGCAACCATCAATGCGCGGAGGTTCTTTCAGGTGCCGCAGAAAGTGGTGTACGGCCCCGCATCGGCGGGAGCGGGTTCGGCATAACCGGCCCAGTCGGCCCGTGCGACATAAGGATTGCGGACGACCTCGAGCAATTCGAGCCACGGCGCCATATCGCCGCCCTCCGCAGCAGCCAGCGCAGCTTCGACCTGATGGTTGCGCGGGATATAGAGAGGGTTCACCGCGTCCATCGCGTCAGCGCGCTCCAGCGGCGCGATCGTTTCGCGCTCGAGGTGCGCCCACCAGTCGGCGATCCATGGCGCCATCGCGTCGGCGTTCGGCAGCAACGCCTCCAACATCGAACCGTCGCCGCGCAGCAACTGCGCGAGCGCGCGGAAAAAGGAGGTGAAATCGACCGCATGCTGCTCGAGTTCGGCGAACAGCGCGTCGATCAGCGCGACATCGGCTTCATCGGCCTGCGCCAGCCCCAGCTTGGAGCGCATCCGGGTGAACCACGCGCTCCGGAAGCGCTCGGGGATCGCATCGACAAGCGCCTTGGCGCTATCGACATCGCCAGGATCGACCGCATGGATCGCGGGCAGCAAGGCCTCGGCAAACCGTGCCATGTTCCAGTGCATGATCTGCGGCTGGCGGCCATAGGCGTAGCGGCCGTTCGCATCGATCGAGCTGAACACCGTTTCGACCGCAAAGCGATCCATGAAGGCGCAGGGGCCATAATCGATTGTCTCGCCGCTGATCGCGACATTGTCGGTGTTCATCACACCATGGATGAACCCGGCGCCCAGCCAGTGCGCGACCAGCTCGCACTGCAGTGCGATGACGCGATCGAGCAGCGCCAGATGCGGGTTGGGCGCATCGGCCAGATCAGGAAAATGGCGCCCTATGCTGTAATTCGACAGCTGGGTGACATGCTCGACCCCGAAATGGGCGGCAAAGAACTGAAAGGTGCCGACGCGGATGTGGCTGCTCGCGATCCGCGTCAACACCGCGCCGGGGTGAGCTCGCTCACGCTGCACGCGGTCGCCGGTAGCAACCGCCGCCAGCGAACGCGTCGTCGGAACTGCCATCGCCGCCATCGCTTCCGATACGAGGAATTCGCGCAGCACCGGCCCGATCGCCGCCTTGCCATCGCCATTGCGCGAGAAGGCAGTCGGTCCCGATCCCTTCAGCTGGACATCGAACCGCGCCCCGTCGGGCGCGACGATCTCGCCGATCAACAGCGCACGGCCGTCGCCGAGCTGTGACGAAAAATGGCCGAATTGGTGCCCGGCATAGGCAAAGGCGAGCGGTTCGGCGCCCTCGGGAAGCTCCTGCCCTGAAAAAATGCGCGCCAGCCGTTCGTCGGTTGCGCCCGCCGTATCGATGCCTAGTCGTTCGGCAAGCGCCTGATTGAAAATCAGGAGGCGCGGCGCGGATGGTCGAGCGGCCTCCGCCGGCGCGTAGAAGCCGTCCATCGCATCGTGAAAACTATTATCGAAGGCAAAATCCATCACGGCTCCCCAGACGCCCTATGTCGAGCGTTGATGCCATGAATGCAAGGCCGGACAGGTTGTAGCCAGCCGGCGTCGCGGTTAGCTACGATTCATCTCGGGATCATCCGTCGAGATCGAGACCAAGCGCCAGGCGGCCGCTGGGCTCGCGCTGCGCGGACCCGCCCCCAAATTTGATAGCCCTTTGACAGCGCCGAATTTCGTCTCCAGTGATCCCGATCACAAGGCGATGGCAGGACATCGGCCATTCAGCCTGCCGAAGCGCGTTATCGTGACCGGCAGCGACGGCAACAGGGGACCGAATTGACATGACCGTTCTGGTTACTGGAATCGCAGGCTTCATCGGCATGCACACCGCGGCGCGGCTTCTCGCGCGCGGCGAAACGGTGATCGGGGTCGACAATTTCAACGACTATTATCCGGTGGCCCTGAAAGAGGCACGGGTGGCCGAGCTCGAGCGGATCGCAGACGACCGGTTGACGATCCACCGCGTCGATATCGGTGACGCCGACGCGCTCGACAGCGCTTTGAAAAATGACGAATTTGACCGGATCGTCCATCTCGCGGCACAGGCGGGCGTCCGCTATTCGATTGACAATCCCCGAGCCTATGTCCGCTCGAATGTTGCCGGCCATGTAAATATTCTGGAACTCGCGCGGCATCGGCGCGTTGCGCATCTCGTCTATGCGTCGTCTTCCTCGGTTTACGGCGCCAACAAGGCTATGCCGTTTCGCGTGGAGGATAGAGTTGATCACCCCGTTTCGCTCTACGCCGCCACCAAGCGCGCCGACGAGCTGATGAGCGAAACCTACGCGCATCTTTTCCGCGTCCCGCAAACCGGACTGCGGTTTTTTACCGTATATGGGCCATGGGGGCGCCCCGACATGGCGCTCTGGAAGTTCACTACGAACATCCTCTCCGGCAAGCCGATCGACGTTTACAATCGCGGCGATATGAAGCGCGATTTCACCTATATCGACGACATTATCGACGGCGTGATCGCCAGCCTCGACAGCCCGCCCACAGACGACGGGCAGCCGAAACCGGGCGGCTTCACGACGCCGCACCGCCTCTACAATATCGGCAACAGTCAACCCGAGCCGCTGATGGACCTGATCGCCGCGATTGAACAGGCTTGCGGTCAATCGGCAAAATTGAATCTGCTTCCCATGCAAGACGGGGATGTATATGAAACATATGCAGATATAACCGATATTTCATCGGACCTGGGTTTCGCGCCGCGTGTGTCTATCGTCACAGGAGTGAAAGAATTTCTGCGTTGGTACCTGCGTTATGAAGAACGCGGTGCGGCTCCGAGTTAGCCTGAACGCAGTCGGGGGTATCAATATCTTAAAGTGAAGAATTTCCACGCCCAATCAATCGCTCTGTTTTTCGACACAGCGAGCAAGAGTCATGCGGACTAATTGATGAAACTCGTCGCCAGCATTTTCAGGAACGGCCTTGTACAGGTCGCGGTTGCCATTGCGCTTGGCGCCGTGGTGCCCTCGCTCGCCTATGATGCGCTGTCGCCTACCGTGTCGATCCACTCCGACAACATCGTGAACGCGATGACCTATATCGTGATATCGATCCTTCTCGCGCGCTTCGTCCTGCACGAAATGAAGAAATTCGCTATCGTTCGCGGTGTCGAGGTGATCTTGCCGATCTATTCGGCGAGTTTTGCGACAAGCGGCGCGGTCATCCTCTTTTTCCGTGAAAATTACAGCACCATCATTTTTGCGCTCGGATTCGTGATATCGACGCTGCTCGCGATGCTTTTCGAAGTCTTTTTCAAGCCGAGCGACAAAGGCAAATATATCCTCGTCCCAAGCGAAAAGGTCGACCGGATCAAGAGCGTCCTGCGTGCGCCGGTGATCGCCGCCGACCTGAGCCGCATTCCGGATTCCGACGACACGATCATCGTCGCGGACCTGCACGCGCAGCACCCGGCGAGCGTTGACGACTATTTCGCCAAGGCCGCGCTCGGCGGCGTAAAGGTCTATCATTACAAGAATTTGATGGAAACGCTCACGGGCCGCGTCCGCGTCGAGCATCTGTCCGAGAATAGCTTCGGAACGCTGACGCCGAACAGCATCTACGCCCGGGGCAAGGATGCGGTCGACCGCGTCGTCGCGCTGATCGCCCTCGTCATCCTCGCCATTCCCATGCTGCTGGTCGCGGTGATCATCCGCCTCGACAGCCCCGGCCCGGCGCTCTTCACGCAGCAGCGCATCGGCTATCGTGCGCGGTCGTTCAAGGTCTACAAGTTCCGCACCATGTATCATGGCGCGCCTGCGGCCGACGAACAGGAATCCGCCGCGGTCACGCGCGACCGCGATCCACGCATCACCCGTCTGGGCTCGTTCCTGCGGCGCAGCCGCATCGACGAACTGCCCCAGCTCATCAACATCCTGAAAGGCGAGATGAGCTGGATCGGGCCGCGGCCCGAGGCCATCGAACTCTCCGAGCTTTACCAGCAGCGTATTGCCTTTTATGCGTACCGCCACATCATCAGACCGGGGATTACCGGCTGGGCGCAGGTCCATCAGGGGCACGTGACCGAACTCGACGCGATCCAGAGAAAGCTCGAATACGACTTCTACTACATCAAGAATTTTTCGCTGTGGCTTGATGCGCTGATCGCGATCAAGACCCTGCAAGTCATGCTCAACGGCTATGGGGCCAAATAAGTGGGTGATCCTGTGAATATGTCGAAATTCAACTACAAGTCGATTTTGGTGACCGGCGGGACCGGTTCGTTCGGCAAAGCCTTCATCAAGCGTATCCTCGAGACGACCGACGTCCAGCGCGTGATCATCTTCAGCCGCGACGAGCTGAAGCAGTTCGAGATGGAGCAGCTCGACTGGGTGAAAACGCATCGCAAGCGCCTGCGCTTTTTCATCGGCGACGTGCGCGACGCCGAGCGGCTGCGCCTTGCTTGCGAAGGCGTCGACGTCGTCATTCACGCCGCGGCGCTGAAGCAGGTTCCGGCGGCCGAGTACAACCCGTTCGAATGTATCAAGACGAATGTTCTCGGCGCGCAGAATGTCATCGAAGCGGCACGGGCCAACGGCGTGAAGCGGGTCGTGGCGCTGTCGACCGACAAGGCCGCAGCTCCGATCAACCTCTATGGCGCGACCAAGCTGTGCTCGGACAAGCTGTTCGTCGCCGCGAACAACTATGTCGGTGGACGCGACCTGCGCCTTTGCGTCGTCCGTTACGGCAATGTGATGGGCAGCCGCGGCAGCGTCATTCCCTTTTTCCGCGAAAAGGCGCGCGCCGACAGCCCGGTCATGCCGATCACCGACGAAGCGATGACGCGTTTTTCGATCACCCTCGAACAGGGTGTCGACTTCGTTCTCAACTCGCTCGACTGCACCTGGGGCGGCGAAATCTTCATTCCCAAGATCCCCTCCTACCGCATCCTCGACGTCGCCGAAGCCATCGCGCCGGGCGTGCCCACAAACATCGTTGGCATCCGTCCGGGCGAGAAGCTGCACGAGGAGATGATCACGGTCACCGACGCGTTGAGCACGGTCGAATTCGACAATTATTATGTGATCCTTCCGGCAACGCCGCTCTGGGATGTCGAAAAGTTCATCGGCGAGAGCGCGACGAACGCCGGAAAGATGGTCGCGCCCGATTTCCATTATGAAAGTGGGTCGAACCCGGACTTCCTGACCGTCGAAGAAATCAGGGCGCTGGCCGACGAACATGCACCCGACTGAGACGTTCATTCCCTATGGACGGCAGGCGATCTCGGACGACGATGTCGCCGCGGTCGTCGCAGTTCTCCAGTCCGACTGGCTGACGCAGGGACCCGCGATCGAGCGGTTCGAGGCGGCGCTCAAGGACGCGACAGGCGCGGCGCACGCGATTGCCGTGTGCAACGCGACCGCCGCGCTGCACATAGCCTGCCTCGCGCTTGGCGCAGGCCCCGGCGATACGGTCTGGACGTCACCGAACAGCTTCGTCGCATCGTCCAATTGCGCGCTCTATTGCGGTGCGCGCGTCGACTTTGTCGACATCGATCCCGTGTCGCTCAACATGAGCGTGAGCAAGCTGGCCGGGAAGCTCGAAGCGGCTAAGCGCGACGGCACGCTACCCAAGATCGTCATCCCCGTGCATTTCGCCGGTGAGCCGGCCGATATGGCCGAAATAGGCGCGCTCGCGAAGCGATATGGCTTTCGCGTGATCGAGGATGCCAGCCACGCGATCGGCGGCAGTTATGGCGCAAAAATGATCGGCGCCTGCGAACATAGCGACATAGCGGTATTCAGCTTCCACCCGGTAAAGATCGTCACGACGGCCGAAGGCGGCGCGACGATGACCAACGATCCCGATCTGGCGGCTAAACTCGCACGCCTGCGTACGCACGGTATCACGCGCAATGCCGCCGAGATGAGCGGGGAGTCCGAGGGCGCCTGGTATTACCAGCAGATCGATCTTGGCCTGAACTATCGCATGACCGATATGCAGGCCGCGCTTGGCGCGTCGCAGATGAACCGGCTTGCCGAATTCATCGATCGGCGGCATCGCATCGCCGATCGCTATGGCACGGGTCTTGCCGGTCTTCCGCTTCGCACGCCCGTTCGGGCATCGGGGCGGCGCAGCGGGCTTCATCTCTATCCAGTACAACTCGACGATGCGAGCCGGCGCAAGGCGGTATTCGACGGCATGCGCGCCGCGGCCATTGGGGTGAATATCCACTATATTCCGATCCACACCCAGCCCTTCTACCTTCAGCAGGGCTTCCGACCGGGCGATTTTCCTGCGGCGGAGGACTATTACGCCCGTGCGCTCTCGCTCCCGATGTTCCCGACGCTCACCGATGCCGATCAGGATCGCGTGATCGCGACCTTGGCCGCTTTGCTGGCATGAAGCTGGCGCTCGGCACGGTCCAGTTCGGGCTCGATTACGGCGCCTTCAATCCGGGCGGCCAGGTGGGCGACGACGAAGTCACTGCCATCCTGCACAGCGCCGAAGAGTCGGGTATCGACACGCTGGATACGGCGCGGGCCTATGGCACCAGCGAAGCGGTTCTCGGTCGTCACGGTGCACCCAGCCGGTTTCGCGTCGTCACCAAGATCCGCGCGCTGGCTGGCGAACCCGATGTCCCCGCGGCGGTCGCGGCAAGTATATCCGCCAGCCGCAACGCGCTCGGTACCGACCGCCTCGATACGCTGCTGTTTCATTCGGCACCGGACCTCCTTGGCGAGACGGGAAGCGCGGCATGGCATGCAGCGGAAGCCGCACGGGATCGCGGCGAGGTACGCGCGCTCGGCGTATCGGTTTACGATCATGAAGAGGCGCTCGCGATCGCGGCCCGTTTTCCGATCCGTGCCGTGCAACTCCCGGTCAATATCTTCGACCAGCGCGCCATTTCGACCGGCGCCCTCGCCCGGCTGAAGGACCAGGGTGTCGAAATCCACGCGAGGTCGATATTTCTGCAGGGCTTCGCATTGTCGAGCCCCGATAGCCTTCCGGAGAATCTGCAGCGGTTTCGCCCGGCTCTGGAACAATTTCGCGAATTTGTGGCAAGATGCGGAACCACGCCGCTTGCTGCGGCGTTGGAGTTCGTCCTCGGGCAGGACGCCATCGACCGGGTGGTGGTTGGCGTCCAGAAAAAGTCCGAGCTCGACGAGGTTGTCGCGGCATCGCTGCGACACCCGGAATTGATGGGGGCTCATCATATCGGTTCGAACGATCCGATCCTGATCAATCCGGCCAAATGGGGGACTATTTAAGAAAATGACCGATTCAAATCGCGTTTCGCTGCGCCTGATGACCGAAGACGATATCACCGAGGAATATGTCAGCTGGTTTCGTGATGCGACCGTCACCGAATACCTCGATTCGCGCGGATTTTCGGTACAGGACGCCCGTGACTATCTGCGTCAGGGCTTCGAAACCCGCGCCTATTTCATGTATGCCGTGATCGACAACGAAAGCGGCCTGCATATCGGAAATGTCAAACTCGGCCCGATCAGCTGGATGCACGGCACCGCCGATCTCGTCACCGTGATCGGTCGCCGCGAATTCTGGGGCAAGGGCCTTGCAACCGAGGCGATCAAGGCGGGTAACCAGATCGCCTTCAAGGAATATGGAATCCGCAAGCTCAGCGGCGGCATCGCCGACGGCAACGAAGGATCGGTCAAGGCCTATACCCGCGGCGGATGGGTGATCGAAGGGCGGCTGAAGGGGCACCATATGATCGACGGGACCCCGCGCGATCGCATCGTGGTGAGCTGCTTCAACCCGGACTTCTTTCCCGACGCGTGACAGCGATATCGACCCCGCTATAGCGGCGCCATGCGAATCCTATTTATCGAGAATCGGGAAAAGACCCGCTTCTGGTCCGCCATCGCGGCGCGGCTGGAAGCCAACGGGCATGTCGTGGCGTGGGCGGTCCAGAACCCGATGTTCGCCGACGGCCTGCCGGGGCAGGTTTTCGTCATGCCCTTCCCCGCCCCGGCCCCGGCCGTTGCGGCATGGGACCCCGAGGAATGGCCGCTGCTTGCGACCGATCGCGGCCGTCAGTATTTCGAGAGCGGTCACGCGCATTATTCGCATTACGAAGCGCAGTATCGGGCCATCTTCGACAGCTTTCAGCCCGGGCTCGTGCTTGGTGAAGGAACCTTGTTCCACGAACTGCTCGCCGTGGCCGAAGCCCGGCGGCGCAGCATTCCCTATTTCCATCCCTCCGCCGAACGCTATCCGCAGGACCGCTTCTGCTTTTTCCGCGATGTGACGCAGGAAGCCTATGCAGGCGAGGGCTACCAATATCCAGAAGAAGAGGCGCTGAGCTACGCGCAGCGCGTCGCCGAAGGTCGCGAAGCATTGGTCTACATGCGCAAGCGCGGCCGTATCGGGCTCATGCTGCGCAAGCTCGAGTGGGCGTGGACGCGGGGCCGCGTCTTTTTCGCGCGGCTGCGCGGCGAACGCTACAACACGCCCGGCCCTCTCCTCAAATGGCGTCTCGAACGGCGAGTCAAGCAGCGGCTGGCGCAGTGGCACTCGCTCGAACGGCCTGTGGAGGCGGGCGAACAGGCGATACTCTATCCGATGCAAATGGCGCCCGAAGCCAATATCGATGTCTGGGGCCGCCCCTACAACGATCAGGTCGACGTCATGCGCCGGATCGTCGCGGCGGCACCCGCGAACGTGAAGCTCGCGATCAAGTGCAACCCGAAGCCGAAATATGAGATGTCCGACGAGCTGCTTGCGTTTGCGCGCAGCGAACCGCGCGTCATCCTGCTCCCCGCCGCGATGCGCATGCCCGACGCGATGGCCCAATGTATCGGCGCGATTACCATTTGCGGGACCGTCGGCTTCGAGGCCGTTTTCGGTCGCGGGAGATGCATTTCCGTGCGCCATCCGGTGATCACCGAAAATTGTCCGGACCATGCCGCGGCGACCCCCGAAGAGGCGGTTCGAAAACTTCTCGGCGAACCCCGGTCGGGCATTGGTTCGCCGGTATTGGGCGCGCGCTTGCTGCAAGCGATCGCCCGCCGTTCCTATCCAGGCTACATCAGCGATCCCTTTTCGTCCCGTGCATGTCTGGCGCCCGAAAATGTCGCAAAGGTGGCGCAGGGGGTCGAGCAGCTTGTGATACATATCGAACGTGCCGAAGCTCCAGGAGCAAACCCGTCATGACCGACGTCACCCGCCCACGCAGCGTTGCCATATTGCAGGCGCGCATGTCGTCGAGCCGGCTGCCGGGAAAGGTCCTGATGCCGCTCGCGGACCGGCCGTTGATCGCATTCATGATCGAACGCGTCCGGCGCGCTACCGCCATCGACGAACTCGTCGTCGCGACCAGCGTCGAGGCATCCGACGATCCCCTGGTAGATGCCGTCGAACGGCTTGGCGTTCGTGTGGTTCGCGGCCCGCTCGACGACGTCCTTGCCCGGTTCGGCATGGCCGCCGAACTCGCAGGTGCCGATATCGTCGTGCGGCTAACCGGCGATTGCCCGTTGATAGATCCGGTGCTCATAGACCGGGTGGTCGCGAAAATTGCTTCGGGCGAAGCGCTCTATGCGTCGAATTGCGTGCCGGCGACCTATCCCGACGGGCTCGATTGCGAGGCGTTCGGTGCCGACCTGCTGAACCGGGCGGTAAGGGAAGCGAAGCTTGCGTCCGAACGCGAGCATGTGACGCCGTGGATCAGGCAGTTCGCCGGCGACCGCTCGGCCAGTATCGAATGCGCGATCGATCTCTCGGGGCTTCGCTGGACGGTGGACTATCCGGAAGACCTGCAAACCGTTCGCGCGATGGTCGATTATCTGGGCCGCCAGGCCTTGTCTGCCGACCTCTTCGACCTGTTGCGCGCCTATGATGCGCTGGGTGGCGCGACGACCGGTCACGATCGCAACGAGGGCTACGCCAAGTCGCTGGCAGCGGACAATAAAAACGTCTAATTGCCGGGGCAACGGGGCGATAGAAACGGGCGATTCGATGGCGCAAGCCTTTAACAGTTCTCAGGAAGTTTTCGGGACAATTGCGGGGCAGGCGGAGGATCGGACGATCCGTGCCGGGCGCTACAGCTATCAGAAAGCAGCCGAACGGCGCATTCTGGGGGACCTTTTGCCCAAACTGCAGCTCCAGCCGCATCACCGCGTCCTCGATATCGGGTGCGGGTCGGGGCTGCTGGTGATCCCGTTCGCCCAGCTTGCCGAACAAGTCGTCGGTCTCGATCATCCCGATGTGGTCGCCGCGCTGGGTCGGACGATCAACCTTCCCAACATCGAACTGATCGGCGGCAGCTTCCCGGCAACCATATTGTCTGGAACGTTCGACCGGATCGTCGCTTATTCGGTCATGCAGTGCAATCCCGACTATGCGAGCGCGCTCGCGTTCGTTCGTGCCGCCGCCGGGTTGCTTTCGCCCGAGGGGCGGCTCGTCATTGCGGATATCCCCAACGCCGATCGCCGCAGCCGCTTTCGCGCCAGCGCGCGGGGGCAGGCGTTCGAGACCGAATGGATCAAGCTTCGCGACAGCAGCGAGGCAACCGCCGAAGAAACCGAAGCTTTCGGGACCCTTGCGACGGCGGGCATGCTCGGCCAGCTGACCGATGCGCAGATCTTCGATATGGCATCGACCTTGCGCGCCGATGGCTATGATGTGTGGATCATGCCGCAGTCGCCGGACCTGCCCTTCGGCAATACCCGCGAAGACATGGTCATCGTCAAGCCATAGCCCGGCAATGAGCCCCATCGGATTCTCTCCGCCCGTCGCAACGCCGGCCCGATCGTCCCTGTCGGTCGCCGAAGGCGAAGCCCTGCTTGGCGAATGGTTCGGCCGCCCCGTCGTGCTCACTTCTTCGGGGCGCGCGGCATTGCTGCTCGCGCTGCGCCATTCCGGGCTGAACCGCTATCGCAGCCGCGTCGCCATCGCGCCGCGCACTGCGCAGTGCGTGCTCGATGCGGTGATCCGCGCCGCCTTCCCCGTCGACCCGGTCACCGACCGAGGCGAAACACAGGCAACGGTGCTGATCCATCAATATGGCTTTATTCAGATCGGCACGCCGGAAGGTCCGGTGATCGAGGATATCTGCCACAGCTTTTTCGCAGATCCGGCAAGCGGAAAACGCGCATGGCGTTCGCCGATGGCGATCTTCAGCCTGCCCAAATTCCTGGGTATGACGGGCATGTGCGGCGGCCTCGCCGTCGAAAGCGATGCCCTGGCCGTCGCGCTTCGCGAGCAGCGCGATCAGGCCGCGGCCATGTCTGACGCGGCAAGGGAGGATGACCGGCAGGGCTGGCTGTCCGGAGCAGCCGAACAACTCGAAGAAATCTATCTTCGCGCGCTTCTCCACCCGGCCTGCAATCCGGCCGCACTAACCGGCCTGCCCGACACGGTCGACGGCCTCTCGTCGATCGGCGAGAGTCGCGCCGAATCCACCCGCCGCCTTGTCGACTCGATCCCCGAGGCCTGGCTCGAACCGGGCTGGCGGGCGATGTGCCGCGGAACGCTGCCCTATGCACTGCCGGTCTTCGCCGACGTAGAAGCGGCGAAGCAACTGGTGGGCGCCGCGGCGGCCCTGGGGTTCGAAACCGGCGTCTATCAGGTCGACCGGAACCGGAACATGTTCGATCCGCGATGGGAACAGGCAGTGTTGTTGCCGTGTCACCACGCCATATCCGGACAATCGATCGACGATCTGGTCGTCGTCATTGCCGGAGCGCGCCGATGAAACTGGTCCATCCCATCAACGTCGTGACCAGCCTGCCCGATTTCGCGCATACCGGTTTCGGCCTGCCTTTTTCGAAGCGCGGTGTCCGCTATTATCAGGCGGCGATCGATCGCGAGATCGACGACCTCAGCTTCGGCTTCGCCGACCATCAGGGACTCGCGGCGGTCGTTCCGTGCAATACGGCAAAGGCGGATGTCCTCAGCTGGTATGAGTTCGCGATCGAGCTGTGGATCCGCCAGGGGTTGTCCGACGAGGTACAGCGCCGACTGGCGGGCGACCTGCTGGGAACATTGTTCGAACGGGCGCGCGAAGCGGGCGCGAAAAAGATCGTGCTGCGTCAGGCCGGCGATGCCCGGTTCAACGCATTCCTGACCGCGCGCCTTCTCGAACGGGGCGTCTGGCCCGAAAGCAGCTTTCCTATTCTGGTCGACCTTGCGCATGACGATGCAACCCTGATGGGGGCGCTGCGGAGCGGTCACCGGCAACAGGTCCGGCAAGGCAGCCGGATCCTCGACCTGGCCTTTGTCGATCAGTCGCGACCCGATGCGGCCGCCTTCAACAGTTTTCGCGAATTGCACGCACGCGTTGCGGGGCGTGCGACGCGGTCACGCGAAAGCTGGGACCGGATGTTCGACCTTGTCGCGGCGGGCGAAGGCGACCTTGCGCTCGCTTATTGGCAGGGCGAACTGCTCGGGGGCACGCTCATGCTCGATGCCGGGCAGATGTCCTATTATGCTTCGGGCGCCTACCTGCGCGAGCATTTTGACAAGCCGATCACGCATTTCCCGTTGTTCCAATGTATTCTGCGTGCGCGCGAACGCGGCCGAACCCATGCCCACCTCGGCGAAATCCTGCCGCTCAGCCTCGCAGATTCCAAAAAGGAACTGTCGATCAACAATTTCAAGCTGGGTTTCGCGAACAGCGTAACATCGAGCCGCATCTGGACAATTCCGGTCGGCGAGTGATAGGCGACTGTCGCCTTCATGAAACAGAGCGCGTATAGCGCCCCCCTCCCCCGACAGACCGAGGCATTGATGCGAGATTTTACCAATTCGACGGCGTATCTGGAACGAGCCGAAGCCGTGATTCCGCTCGGCAGCCAGACTTTCTCGAAAAGCCGCACCCAATTTCCCGTCGGCGTGTCGCCGCTCTTTCTCGCACGCGGCAAGGGTGCGCGGGTGTGGGATATCGACGACAATGAATATGTCGATTTCATCAGCAGCCAATGCTCGATCACGCTCGGCTATGCCGACCCCGATATCGACGGCGCGGTTCGCGATCAACTCGACGGGGGCGTGATCCTCTCGCTTCCGCATATGATCGAGGCGGAAGTGGCGGAGCGCATATGCGCCATGGTTCCGTGCGCCGAAATGGTGCGCTTCGGCAAGAACGGCTCTGACGCCACGGCGGGCTGTATCCGCATCGCGCGTGCCTTTACCGGGCGCGAGCATGTCGCGGTGTGCGGCTACCACGGCTGGCAGGACTGGTACATCGGATCGACCGCGCGCAATCGCGGCGTGCCGCAGGCGACGCGCGACCTGACCCATGGCTTCGCCTATAACGACCTTGGGTCGCTTGAACGCATATTCGCCGAAAATCCCGGAAAGATCGCTGCCGTCATCCTCGAACCGATGAATGTCGAATGGCCGGCTCCGGGCTTCCTCGAAGGTGTTCGCGAGATATGCGACCGCGAAGGCGCCGTACTTGTTTTCGACGAGACGATTACCGGCTTTCGCTACGCCAACGGCGGGGCGCAGGCCCTGTTCGGCGTCACGCCCGATCTCGCCTCGTTCGGCAAGGGCATCGCGAACGGTTATCCCGTGTCCGCCGTCACGGGGCGCCGCGACATCATGAAGGAAATGGAGGAGGTCTTCTTCTCCTTTACCTTCGGCGGGGAATTGCTCTCGCTCGCGGCCGCGAATGCCACGCTGCAAAAGCTGGAACGTGAACCGGTGCTGGCGAAAATCGCGCAGACCGGCGAGAATGTGATCGAAGGCGTGCGCGCACTCGTCGCCGAAAACGGCCTCGACGAAGTTTTGTCGGTCAAGGGGCACCCAAGCTGGTCTTTCCTGATCATGACCGACCAGCCGAATGCCAGCGCATTCGAGATGAAGACGCTGATGATGCAGGAGTTTCACCAGCAGGGCGTGCTCGGATACGGAACGCACAACATCAGCTATTCGCACGGGGCGGCCGAGGTCGCGGCGCTGATCGAGGCCTATCGGCAATTCCTGCCGATGCTGCGCCGCACGATCGAGGCAGGCGACATCCGTAAACAGCTGCGCTGCGACCCGTTGGTGCCGCTATTCAAGATCAGGTAGCCATGCGCGTCGCCATTCGTGTCGATGCGTCGGCCGACATCGGCACCGGGCATGTGAAACGCTGTCTGTCGCTGGCCGAAGCGTTGGCGTCGATTGGCGCCGAGGTGCGGTTTATTTGTCGCGATCACGGGCTCTCCTATGAATCGATGTTCGCCGGGCGGCCTGAACCGCTCGTCCTGCTGACGCCGCCCGCGCCGGGCTGGACTCGCGCGGACGGCGATCCGGCGCATGCCGAATGGGCCGGCCTGACCGCCGAAGCCGACGCGGCCGAAACCGTCGCGGCGCTTGAGAATTGGGTGCCGGACTGGATTGTCCTCGATCATTATGGTTTCGATCGCCGCTGGCACGACACGGTGCGCGACGCGCTGGGCTGCAAGCTCGCGCAGATCGACGACCTTGGCGATCGGCCGCTGGCGGTCGACCTGCTCGTCGACCACAATCCGGCGCCCGATCACCGGGCAAAATATGCCGCCAGCGGCCCGATGCTGGGACGCCTGCTCGGCGGCCCGCGTTACGCCCTGCTTGCGCCCGCTTATCGCGACCTCGCGGTTCCGGAAAGGGCACAATCGGTCCGAAGCATCGGGATATTTCTCGGCGGAGTCGATCTCGACAACCGAACCCCCGGCGTGTTGGCGGCGTGCCGCGCTGCAGGCTTCCATGGGCCGGTCGCGATCGTATCGACCTCGGCCAATCCTCACCTTGCCGCGCTCGAAAGCGCGATCGCAGTCGACGGCAGCGCAATCCTGCTGACCGACCTCCCCGACCTCGTATCCTTCTTTCTCGCCCATGACATCCAGATCGGCGCTGGTGGCGGCGCGACCTGGGAGCGGTGCCGGACCGGCGCAGCGGCCATCGTCCTGTCGACGGCGAGCAATCAGCGCATCGTCGTCGACGGCCTGATCGCGGCCGACGCGGCGGTGGGGCTCTACGCCGGGGAAGCGGGCGCACTTCCCGATGCGATCCGCCGGCTGCTCGGCGACCCCGCGCTGCGCGCACGGCTTTCGGTGAACGCCGCCCAGCTCGTCGACGGCCGCGGATGCGAACGTGTCGCGCTGGCGATGGCGGCAGAAAGGGTGGCCGTTCGCCCGGCCACCATGTCCGACGCGCAAAAGATTCTCGTCTGGCGCAACCATCCCGAAACGCGCGCGATGTCCATCGACTCCTCCGAAATCGACCTCCACAACCACCTGGCATGGTTCGAGCGGAGCCTGGCGATGCAAGATGATCGCCGGATCTTTATCGGTATGATCGGCGTTGTCGATGTCGGCGTGGTCCGGTTCGACCGCAGTGGCGCCGGCGAATGGACCGTATCGATTTTCCTAGATCCGGGGCTTCCTGGTCTCGGGCTCGGCACCCGGTTGCTGCGCGCGGGAGAGCAGGCGATGCTCGCGGCGGCTGGACCGCAAATCCGGTTTCATGCCGAAACGCTGCCGGGGAACCTCGCCTCACGGACGATGTTCCTGTCATGTGGCTATCGGGGGGACGTCAACTTCGTTAAGGATGCCGGCACGGATTCGGCGAGCAATGAACGGTCAGGAAATGGTTGATATCATGAAGATTGGCGACAAGTTGATCGGGCCGGGCCACCGCCCGTATCTGATTGCCGAAATGTCGGGCAATCACAATAATTCGCTCGATCGCGCGCTCGAAATCGTCGACGCCGCCGCAGCGTCGGGCGCCGATGCGATCAAGCTGCAGACCTATACTGCCGACACGATGACGTTGAACCTCCGCGCGCCGGGTTTCGTCATCGACGATCCAAAGAGCCTCTGGAACGGCCGCCAGCTCTACGAACTCTACGACGAAGCGCATACGCCATGGGACTGGCATGGCCCGATCATGGAGCGCGCCGCGTCGCACGGCATCCATTGTTTTTCTTCGCCGTTCGACGCGACGGCGGTCGATTTCCTCGAAACGCTGAACGTCCCGGCGTACAAGATCGCCTCGTTCGAAATGACCGACGTCCCCTTGATCCGCAAGGTCGCGGCGACCGGGAAGCCGATGATCATATCGACCGGCATGGCGAGCGCGGCCGAGATCGGTCAGGCCGTTGCGACAGCGCGCGAAGCCGGCGCCGAGCAGATCGTCCTGCTGAAATGCACCAGCACTTATCCGGCGACGCCAGAGAACAGCAATCTTGCGACCATTTCCAACATGCGCGATACCTTCGACTGCGCGATCGGATTGTCGGACCATACGATGGGTTGCGGCGTGGCTGTGGCGAGCGTCGCGCTCGGCGCATGCCTGATCGAGAAGCATTTCACCTTCGCCCGCGCCGATGGCGGCGTCGACAGCGCATTTTCGATGGAACCCGCCGAATTCAGCCTGATGCGTGAGGAAGTCGATCGCGCCGCTATGGCGATCGGCCGCATCACTTATGGCGGGACCAAGGCCGAAGAGGCGTCGAAGCAGTTCCGCCGATCCCTCTATATCGCGCAGGATATGAAGGCGGGCGACGAACTGACAACGAGCAATCTCCGGCTTGTCCGCCCGGGTTTCGGTTTGCCGCCGAGCTTCTTCGATGCACTGGTCGGCAAGCGCGTCGCGCGCGACCTCGTCGCCGGAACGCCCGCCAGCTGGGACATTCTGGTACCATAACGGTGGCATGCCGCGCGCTGCGTGGCTAAGAGAGCCGTGGTTTAGCCGCGATCAGGCGCACAGGGGCCAACATGTCGAATACGAACGAGCATTGGAAACGCTGGGCCGAGCAGGACCCTTATCATGGCGTATTGGGTCGCGGCTTCGGTGTCGGCGACATCGAAAAGCCCGAAGTGCGCGACTTGTTTTTCGCGCAGGGCGAACGGCACATCGACCAGGTGCTGCACACTGCTCGCGAACTGGGTGACGTGCGTATGCAGTCGGCGCTCGACTTCGGCTGCGGCGTCGGGCGCCTGCTTCGCCCGCTGTTACAGCGCTTTGAGGCCGTTGCCGGCGTCGATATCGCGCCGCGGATGCTCGAACTGTCGCGCGAAAATTGCGGAGAGGGCGATAGACTGACACTCGTCGACAATCTCGACGCGCTTGAACGCGAAGGCCGGCAGTTCGATCTGGTCCACAGCTATATCGTCCTCCAGCATATCAAGCCCGCCGTCGGCCTGACGATCATGGAACAATTGATCGGGCTGACCCGACCGGGCGGCGTCGTCGCCCTGCACTTCACCGTCGGGGATATCCGCAAGCGGCGGAGGCTGCTCAACCGGTTCCGCTACCGGCTCCCTCCGCTGCACTGGGCCTATAACATAACGACCGGCAGGCCCTGGAATCTGCCGCTGTCGGAAATGAATGCCTATCCGATGCCCGAAGTGCTCGCACTGTTCCGGAACAAGGTGTCACCCGCTTTCGCCGGATGGTCGGTGGACCAGAACGGACATCAGGGAATGATGATCGTTGCAATCAAGTCGGACGGCGGGACCTGATCGATGCTTTATCGCCCCCTGTTGGTCGGTGCGGCAGGACTGGCCGGATGGTTCTTCATCTGGCTCATCGCCCCCCTCGAAATTGCATTTCCGCTGCGCACGAACACCATGGTGTTCATCGCGCTCAGCTATTTCTTCTTCGCGGTCGGTTGCCTTTGGGCCGAACATAGCCAGGTCGATATCAAGGCGCTGTTGCAGCAGAGCCGTCCTTGGCAGGGCGAGTTGTTGTCCGGATTTTTCTGGCTTTCCTTCATTGTCGGCGCCGCCGCGATGGGACTGCGCTTCTTCGACCGCGTGGTGATCCGGGGGGTGTCCTACACCGCCGATGCCGACCAGGTCCGCGATACGCTGTCGAGCACCGACTTTTCGGGGGCGTCGGCGGTCGCGAGCGTCATCATGCCGTTTTGCTTCATTCCACTGATCCTGCTGCTCGCCTCGAAATGGCGCCCGCAGCACTGGTTCAAGCTCATGCTGGCGGGTATCCTCTTCTGCCTGCCCATGCTCGAGAGTCTGGCACAGGCTTCGCGTTCGATCATGCTGTTGACGATCGTCATGGCCTTCTTCTCGGTCTGCCTGATCAAATTCGACGGGCAGGTTTTTCACCGCCGCCTGATCCTCCCGACCGTCCTCGGCATTTTCCTTACCCTTGCCGCTTCGACGGTGATCTTCTCGTCGCGGCTCGAAAGCTATGGACGCAATCTCGACGAAAGCGTGGTCAACTCGGCTTACGCTGCTGCGTTTACGTTGAACAGCAATGCCAAGGCAGGGCTGTCGTCGCCCAACCCGATCGAAGAGGAATATTATCGCGCGATCCTGCCGAACTCGATGTATTATCTTTCGGGCATCTATGAATTCGACCTGGCGCTGAACCGGCCCGACGAACAGGTGTTTGGCTATGGCGCCTATATCTTCTATCCCTATTCGCGCGTCCTTGCGCTCGCGCTCGGGACCGAAAGCGCCTCGATTTTCGAGGAAGACGAACTCATCTATCGAACGGGCGTCTTCACATCCTTCTTCGGCCCCCTATGGGTCGATTTCGGATATGCGATGTTCCCGATCATGATCCTGATCGGATTCGTCATCCAGCGCCTGTCGCCGATGGTAGCAGCGGGGCAGATAAACATCCTCCCGCTATATCTTTTCTGTCTGGTTGTCGTGTTTTACATGCCGGTGTTCAACTTCCTCGTCAGCGGGTTCGGATTCTTCATTCTGCACGGTTTCGCGATCTTCGCGATCTTCTCGAGCTTTTCGTCCGAGACTGCGGGCAACACCAACGGAACGGCCGCCAACGGTCATGGCGGCATGCGCCCGATCGTGGACTGATCGTGCGGCTCGCTCTTCGCAGGACCATCTTCGGCGTGATCGGCTTCTGGCCGGTGCGCGCGCTCATTCGCCTGTTCGATATTTCGGTGCGGCGGATATTGTGGATGTGGAGCCATCTCCGTCTGGCTGCGCTGATCCGCAATCAGGGCACCGGATGCGTGTGCCACTGGAATGCAGAGATCAAATATCCCGAGCGGATCGAACTTGGCGATCGCGTCATTATCGGGCTGAACGTGACACTCGGCGCCGCGGGGGGCATCCGGCTCGGCAATAATGTCCGGCTGTCGCGGGATGCCATTCTCGAAACCGCGGGGCTCGATTTCAGTGGCGGTGAACCGCCCTACCCGCATATCCACGCCCCTATCACGCTCGAAGAGGGCGTATGGGTCGGCGCGCGCGCTATCATCCTCGGCGGGGTGACGATCGGTCGCAACGCGGTCGTCGCCGCCGGCTCGGTCGTGACAAGGGACGTGCCGCCGGGGGTTACGGTTGCCGGTATTCCTGCCCGGCCCATTGGAAAGCCTGCCTGATGTCACTCCGATTCAAGCTCCACCAGCTCATGCGGATCGCGGGCGATACCCGCTACCTGCCGTTCCTGCTCCAGCGGCGCGTCAAGCGTCCGGCCTGGCGCGACCGGCTCGGTGCGATGGTGGCGAACCGGCGACCGGGCAAGGCTTGGGCTGATCGTCTCGACCCCGCCCTTGCCGCGGATCTCGAAGCGAACGGGATCAGTCAATTCGGCCGCCTCCTGACGCCCGAACAGATCGCAGACGTCCGCCGCCATTTGGAAGCCGTGAAGATCGCGGACCCCTATCAGCCCCAGTCGACGGCCTTTTTCCCGATGGCCAACGACCGACCGCCGCGCACGCACGTCGCTTATCATGAGCCTGCGGATGTCCTGGCCGCGCCGCACCTTCTCGCACTGGCGAACCGCCCCGAGCTTCTGGCGCTCGCCGAGACCTTTCTCGGCTGCAAGCCGACGATCGGCTATTTCGCCGCTTGGTGGAGCTTCGCTGCGCATGACGGCGCACAGGCGGCAGAAATGTTTCACCGCGATGTCGACGACCTTAAATTCATCAAGCTCTTTGTCTATCTGACCGATGTCGACGACCGGCGTGGACCGCACGTCTACGTGCGCGCATCGAGCAAGGTTACCAAACTCGACGCCATTCGCCGTTTCGACGACGCCGAGGTGGAAGAGGCGTTCGGGAAAGAGGCCATCATGGTCCTGAAGGGCGAAGCGGGCGAAGGCTTTCTCGAAAACACCTATGGCATCCACAAGGGGACACCGGTCGAGGAAGGCTATCGCCTGATGTTCCAGGCGGTTTATACGCTTATGCCGCTTCCTTACGCGCCACGCCGCCCGGTTGGCGCGCTCAGCGCGTATCAGCAGATCGCCGGGGTCGAACTCGACCCCTTCGTCAACCGGCTCTATCTGGACGCATCGCGGTGAGGGCCAAGCGGCTGCTGCGCGCGCTGCTGCTGTTCGTGCTGCCCTCGCCGCTGGCGCGGATGGCCGGCAATGCGCTTGGCTACCGGATCGCACCGACCGCAAGGATCGGGCTGTCGTGGATCGATGCCGACGCGCTGACGATGGCTGAGGGCGCCTACATCGGCCATTTTAACCAGTTTCGGGGACCCTTCGCGGTGGAAATGGCCGCGAACGCTAAAATCGGCCACTTCAACACGCTTTCGCGCGCGTCGATGATCGTGTCTGTCGGGCCTTCGACATTGACCCTCGGCATCTGGTCGGCGGTGACCGCGCGACATCGGCTCGATCTCACCACCTCGATCCACATCGGTGACTACAGCACGATTGCCGGCACAGGATGCCAGTTGTGGACGCACGGCTATGTTCACGAAACCGAGGGGCTTGGCCGCTATCGCATCGACGGCGCGATCCACATCGCCGACAATGTCTATATCGGGTCGATGTGTTTCATCTCGATGGGGGTCCGCATTGCCAAGGGTGTGATCGTCGGTGGCGGCAGCTCGGTAGCAAAAAACCTTCTCGAACCCGGGCTATATGTATCGTCGGCGCTGCGCATGCTGCCTCGTCCGGGCGATCCCGACCAGCGGCCGGACCTCGAACGACTCGACGCCTCGCTTTCCTGCGACCAAGTTTACAGAAAGCGCGACGGGGTCTAGCCAGACCTCAACGACCGACCATGCCGCGCACGATATTCTTTCTGGCCAATTTCGGCCTGTCGAAGGTCGCAATCTATGCGATCCCGCTGCTCATTGCCGCGGTCGCGCCGCCCGAAGTCTATGGTGCGATCGAATTTGGCTGGGCGTTCGCGCTCCTCGCCGCGGCGCTCCTGTTCAGCGCACCGCTCGGCGGCATCAACCAGCGCTATATCGTTCAGAAGGATCGCCGTGTCTCCGACGAGTTGGCGCTCACTGCCTTTATCGGCGGCGCAATCGCGATCCTGCTATGGGGCGGCGCCGAGCCTCTGGGCGCACGCCCCGAATGGGCCGTCGCGCTGGCGTCGCTAGGCGTCGCGACGCTTCACAATGTCGCCTCGACCCTGTTCCGCATGCGCGGCGACCGGACGCTGACCGCATGGTTCGATGGCACCGCCACGATTGCCGCAGCGCTGATTGTCGGCGCATTATGGTTGGCGCAGCCGGCGATGACGGTGCATGGCCTAGGCGTGGCCTATGCCTTCGCGGCCGCGGGGATCGCAGCGGGCGGGCTGGCGCTTTTCCTTTGGCTCCGCGAAGCGGGACTGATGGGCCGGATCGCGCGGTCGTGGACGATCGGGCTTCCGATGCTCGTCGGCGGCATTCTTGCGATGTGGCTCGGCGTCGGCGGGCGCATGATCGTCGGCTTCGTCGACGCCAGCTACGTCGCCGCCTATAGCGTCATGTTCCGCGTCGCAGGACTGGCGCTCGGCATCCACCAGCTCGCCATCACGGCGCTTTACGCCCGGCTTTATGGGGCGCGCACGCGCGAGGCTGATCGCCTGCTGCTGCCGTTTCTCGCAGGGGTCGGCGCGCTGACCGTCCTGATCGCGCTTGCAGCGCCGCCGCTGGTCCACGTCATCGGATTCAAGGCGCTGCACGACGGCGGCGAAGCGATGTTCCGCAAGGCATTGCCCATCGTCTGCATCCAGGTCTTTTTCTGGATCGCCTTCGCGATGCTGCAGATGCGCATCAACCGATCGGGGCTGGCAGGTCGCGCGATCTGGCCGGTGCTCTGGGTCACGCTCATCGGAACCGCCGCCATCCTGGCGAGCGCAAAGCTGTTTTCGTTGGGGCTGGTCGGTCTGTGCTGGGGCATTGCCCTGCACAGTGCGGCCTATTTCGTCGCCGAATGGCTGGTTCTGGTCCGGGCGCGGCTACCGCATCGCAAGGTCGGGCAATGCGCTTTGGCGTTCGGCCTGCTTCTCGCCGTCATCGCGCTCGTCAACCAGATGCTGCAGCCGGCCATCTGAACGCGGCAATCCCCGCGAAGGAGTTCATGTGAAAATCGTCCAGTGGGCCAAATATTATCCCCCCGAATGGGGCGGAATGGAGCGGGTTACCTACGACCTCGCCGCCGGCTGGGCGGCCGACGGGATGGAATCGGTCGTCGTCGCCTTCACCAAGGGGGCGTCGGCGGGCTCTCGGGTCGACGAGGGCGTCCATATTCATCGCCACCCGCTGAGCGTGAAGCTCGACACGCAGCCCGTGTCGGCAGGATGGATCGCCAATGCCGTGCGGCAGGCACGCGATGCCGACGCGATCATCGCGCACGCCCCCAATTTGCTGATCCTTTTTCCCATGCTTTTTCTCTGGCTCACCGGATTGTTCGGTGCGCGGCGTCCGCAGCGCATATTGTTCTGGCACAGCGATATCGTCGGCAAAGGGGCGCTGGGATGGATCGCGCGTCCGATCGAGCTTCTTCTCGTCGCGATTTCGGACGATATCATCGCGACCTCGCCCCCTTATGCCGAATATTCCCCTATCCTGTCGCGTCATGGACAGAAAACGAAGATCGTTCCGCTGGGAATCGACGATCCGGCGCCGGAAGATGACGAAACCGGACCGGCGATTTCCGGGCAATTGGCAGATTTCATAGGGGATCGTCCGCTCGCCCTGTCGGTCGGGCGGCTCGTTCCCTACAAGGGCTTTCATGTGCTGATCGAGGCATTCGCCAAACTGCCGCCGACTAGGTCCCTCGTCATCGTCGGCGAAGGACCGCTTCGTGCGGACCTGCAAAGCGCCATCGATCGCGCCGGTGCGGCCGACCGGATCTTGCTCGTCGGCTCGCTGGCGCATCGCGAACTCGCCGCATTATATCGCCGCTGCGACTGTTTCGTGATGTCGTCGCTCCAACGCTCCGAGGCGTTCGGAATGGTCCTGCTCGAGGCCATGAGCTACGGCAAGCCGGTCGTCGCTTGCGATATAGAGGGATCGGGCGTTCCGTGGGTCGCGGGCGACGACGGGGCGGCGGAGGTGGTGCCGATAGAAAGCCCCGACAAAATGGCCGTGGCGATCGAGAAAATCTTGTCCAACAAGGAACTCGCTGCAGACATGGCGCGTTGTGCTCGCCAGCGTTTTGAACGGCTTTTTACCAAGGAACAAATGCTGCGCGGGGTGACATTGCTGTTGACCCGAAATGCGGCTAACGGCTAACGGAGCGCTCCAGGGTGCCATCAAATGAAGACTATCGACGCAGCCCGGATATTTCCGACATCTGTTTATTTTTGAATAGAAAAGAAGGGGAAGTTGGTTGACCCCATCAACCACCGCTGATGCAGATAGCAAGCAGCAGGCACGCTCTTTTTACCCGTATCTGACCGCGCTCGGCCTCGCGCTGAGCCTGACGGGATGCGCCGGGCAGAAGCTGAAGGTCGATCCGGCGGTGACCGTCGCACCCGAAGCGCTCGCGCCGTCCAACCAGGCGGAGGTCGTCGGCGAAGGCGTGGGCGAATCCTACCTTATCGGCGCGCTCGATATCCTGACGGTCCGGGTCATCGGCTATCCCGAATTCGACGCGCCCGAAGCGCAGGTCGACTTCAGCGGGCATGTCCAGTTGCCGCTGGTCGGATCGATGCCCGCACTCGGCCGGTCGCCGCAACAACTGTCGGGCGAACTCACCACCGCTTTCGAGCAGACCTATCTGCGCAAGCCGAAGGTGTTCGTGACGGTCAAGGAGATCAAGAGCCGCTTCATCACGATCGAGGGCGAGGTCAAGAATCCGGGGCTGATCCCCATACCGACCAACCTTACCCTGACGCGCGCGCTGGCGCTCGGGCAGGGCATGACCGAATTCGCTGCGCCGAACAAGGTGGCGGTCTTCCGCAAGGTCGACGGTAAGCAAATGGCGGCGATCTTCGATATTCAGGATATCCGGCGCGGGGCCTATGCCGATCCGCTCATTTATCCCAATGACGTCGTCGTGGTCGGCACGTCGCAGGTTCGCCGCATCTTCCGTGACATCATCCAGATTGCGCCCTTTGTCGCAGTTTTCCGTCCTTTTGGATAATCAGACATGACATCCTCGACAAAAGGCGCCGCAGCCGGCGCCGCGGCTCAGCCCACCCAGGCGCTGGAATTCGGCGGGGTTGCCGGCAACGCGCTGCGCAACCTGCTCCATCTGCTTTTCAAGCGGCTCTATCTCGTGCTGTCGGTCTTTGCGTTCTGCATTCTCGCCGCCATCGCCTATATGCTGCTCGCGACGCCGACCTATCGCGCGGTCGCGCTGATCGAAGTGTTTCGCGACAGCTCCGACCAGCCAACCGCGACCAGTTCGGACCAGCGGCCGGTCGTTGCGATCGACAATGAATTCTACGAAACGCAATATGGCCTGCTGCGCAGCCAGGCGACCGCACGCGCTGTGGTCCGCAAGCTCCGCCTGAAGGACAATAAGGACTTCTTCCCCGACGCCGGGACGAAGGTCACCTCTGCGAGCGAACTCGCGGCGCAGGAAATCGCGCTGACCGAGAAGTTGCAGAAAAACCTGCAGATCGTTCCCGGGCGGCAGTCGCGACTGGTGGAAATCCGCTATCTCGACCCGAACGCGAAGCTCGCGGCCTCGATTTCGAACGCCGTCACCGACAGCTATATCCAGGCGAACTTCGACCGCCGCGTCCAGCGCAGCGAATATGCCCGCTCGTTCCTGACCAAGCGGATCGACGACCTGCGCCTCCGCCTCGAGGAGCAGGAGCGGCGCCTGATCGAATATGCCGCCAATGCCCAGATCGTTTCGCTGCCCTCCAGCCGCTCGACGGACAAGGGCGAAGGCGCGACGCAGACCGCGGGCCAGTCGCTCGCGGGATCGGAACTGCAAGCGCTCAGCGACGAACTCGCGAAGGCGCGCGCGGACCATGCGGCGGCGGCGGGCCGGCTCCAGGCGCTCCGCGCTGCGGGCGGCAAATCCTCGCCGGAAATTTTCTCGAACAACGCCGTGAACGGCCTGCAACAGCAGCGCGCCCTGGTTTCGAGCGAAATCGCGCGCATGTCGGTCCTGTTCGACGATGATTATCCGCCGCTGGCGTCGAAGCGCGCCGAACTGCAACAGATCGACAACCAGCTGAACGGCCTGTCGTCGCAGATCCTCCGCGGCGTGCAAACCGAAGCCGAGGGCGCGGCCGCCCGCGAGCGTTCGCTCGAGGCGCGGGTCGACGAGCTGAAGTCGCAGCTGATCGGCGTGACCCGCTCCAGCGTCGGCTACAATATCCTGCAGCGCGAAGTGGACACCTCGCGCATCCAGTACGACAGCCTGCTCCAGCGGTTGAAGCAGCTCAGCGTCGAAAACGATATCGGCGCGTCGAACGTCGCCATCATCCAGCGCGCCGATCCGCCGCTCAAGCCCTTCGCGCCGAACAAGCAGCAGATCCTCGTGATCGGCATCCTGCTCGGCCTTGCGCTGATGTGTGTCGCCGCGATCGCCGCCGAACTGCTCGACACGAGCATCGCGTCGCCCGAAAGCGTCAAGACCCGCTTCACCGATCCGCTCATCGGCATCCTGCCGCCTGCAAAGATCGACGATACGGTCGGGCTGCTCACCGATCCAAAGGCGGCGCTCACCGAAGCCTATGTCTCGATGGTCGCGAACTTGCGCTTCTCGACCACCGAGGGCGCGCCGCGCACCATATCGGTGACGAGCTCCAAGCCGTCGGAAGGCAAGTCGACGACCTCGATCGCGCTCGCGACGCTGTTTGCCCGGCAGAACGAACGCGTCCTCCTGATCGACGCCGACCTTCGCAAGCCGAGCCTGCACAAGAAGCTCGAGCTTCCGAACAAGGCGGGCTTCGCGAACCTGCTGACGGGCGACAAGGACATCGACCGCCTGCTGACCAACCTCGACCGGGTCCCCGGGCTGCAGGTCCTCACCTCGGGCCCGATGCCGCCGAACCCGGCCGAGCTCGTGTCGGGCGGCAAGCTTGTCGAACTGATGAACGAGCTGGGCCAGCAGTTCGACCGCGTGATCGTCGACTGTCCGCCGGTACTCGGTCTCGCAGACGCTCCTCTGCTTGCGCGCTCGACCGAGGGCACCGTCTTCGTCGTCGCCGCGGGCAGCACCCGCTTCGGCGAAGCGTCGCGCGCGATGGAACGCATCCGTTCGACCGGTGCGCATATCGTCGGCATCGCGCTGTCGAAATTTGCACCGCGCACCTCGCGCTTCGACGAATATGGCTACGGCAGCTATAGCTATTATACCTATAAATCGTCGGAGAATGATTGATCAGGCGCGCCCGGAACGATCCGGGCGCGACCGTTGCGACAGATGAACCGATCGGCTAGGCAAGCGATATGATGACGAGACGCCTGTCTTCCGCAAGAATCGCCGCATATCTTGCACTTGCGATCGTTGCGGCGCTCACCGTCTGGAACGGCGTCGGGCACTGGCTGTTGCGATCCAACCCTGCCGCCGCGCCCGCGATACTCGGGGGCGAGGAAATCCGGCAGGTTCGTCTTGCCGAAATCGCGCTCGCGCAGGTCGAAACGCAGCCTGCCAACGCGAAGCGCCTGCTGGCGGATGCAAGGGGTCATGCCCGCGACGCGCTGGGACGGTCACCGCTGGTTCCCGGCGGTTTCGGCGCGCTGACCTATGCCGAGGCGCTCGGCGGGAACCAGAAACAATTGGCAAAGCTCATTGCGGTGCAGCCCGATATCGGCTGGCGCGATCAACTTGCCCTGATCGGCAAGCTGATCCAGCAGGCCCAGTTCGGCGACCGGCGCGGCGTCGGCCAAACGATCGACGTGTTCCTGCGCGGCACGCGGCGCCCCGAACAGCGCGTGTTTCCCTTTTTGGTGCGGCTCGCAACCGATCCGCAATTCAATACGGAACTTGTCGGCTTGCTCGAGGCGCGACCCCACTGGCGCTCGCGCTTCCTCCATCATCTGGGCGGCGAGGCTGCTTTTGCGCCCGTCGCGGCCAATATCTTCGACGGCCTGCTGGCTCGTTCGGACAAGTTGACGGCGAGCGAGACCGAGAATTTTTTCTGGGTCAATCGCTACACCCTTCCCGCACGTGACCAATATCGTCGCTGGCAGGCCATTTTTGCACCGTCGGCAGCGAATAGCGGCATTCGCGATGGCGATTTCGCCCGCCTGACCGGCGTCCCGCCCTTCACCTGGTCAATACGGCAGGACGGCGGAGCCTTCATCCGGCTCGAGGCGGCGGAAGGCGGTCGCCATGTGCTCGCCGCGACGATCGACGGCACCGACGACACGCCTGTCACCGGACAGCAGATGCTGCTCCCCGCCGGGGGCTGGACCGTCAACCTCGTCGCGCGGACCGAAACCAACTCGGGTGCGCCGCAAGCCGTGCAGCTCGGCGTCACCTGCCTCCCGAGCCGGACCAGGATCGCGCAGAAGGATTTCAACATCGGCAAGGACAATGCGCCGATCGCCTTCGCCTTCGCCGTTCCCGCAAGCGGGTGCGACGCGCAGGAGTTCGAGATCACGGCCAAACGCAGCGCCGAAAACTATCCCTATAATCTCTTCCTCCAAAGCGTGAGTGCGAAGAAAAGCTCATGACGTCCGGATCGAAAACCATCGATATCCGAGCCCATTTCCTGGCGCTTTGCTTCGCTGCGATGCTCCTGCTCGGCGGCTCGGCGCAATTTTTCATGTCGAACGACATGCCCGGCCGCCTCGCGGCCTGCCTCGCGCTGTTCCTGATCCTCTGGCATCATCTCCACCTGCGGGTCGATCGCTTTTCGCTCTTGCTGCTGGTCGGGATCGTCGCATTGCCGCTCATCCAGCTCGTGCCGCTCGGCATGGGGCTCTGGGACAATATTCCCGGTCGGCAATCGCTCCATCAGGTGCTGGTCGCGGCTGACGTCGACGCGGCGTACAGCCAGATCAGCCTTGCGCCGGCGCGAACGATCGATGCCGTCCTGTTCCTCGTAACGGTCGTGGCGGGTTTCGCGCTCGGCAACGCGCTCTTCGGTCTCGACCGCTATATATTGTTCAAATATATCGTCGCGATCGCGCTTCTTTCGGCCGCTTTCTCGGTGGTCCAGCTGATACAGGGCGAAGGCGGCAGCGCCTATCTCTACCGTATCACCAACGAAGGCTCCGCGGTCGGCATCTTCGCCAACCGGAACCACAATGGAACCTTGATGGCCGTCGCGATCGCGAGCCTCATTCCGCTCGTCATTCTGGAAGCGAACAGGCCGCACCCGGCATGGCTCCGGGTCTTGCTGATGCTGGCCCTTTCCTTGACCTTCCTGATCGTCGCAATGGCGACGCAAAGCCGCGCCGGGGCGGCGCTTGCCGCCGGCGCATTCCTCCTCCTGCTCTGGCAGACGCACGCCCTGCGCTTGCTGCGCGGTGCGATGTCCGCGGAAAACCTGACAGGCCGGCGTTCGGCGTCGCCAAAGCTGGTCCGGGCGGTCGTGATCATTTCCCTGGTAGCGATCGCGGCTTTCCTGATATGGGCCATCGCGCTCAGCGGCATTCAGGACCGTTTTACGCGCGCATCGGTCGAAAATTTCAACCGCAGCGAAGTCTATGCGCTTACCGGCAAGGCGATTGCCGACAATTGGCTCACCGGGACAGGGATCGGCTCATTCCAATGGGCCATCCTGCCCTACGAACAATTTTCGCAGATCAGCTTTGCCTACTGGAATCATGCGCACAGCGACCTGTTGCAGCTGCTCATGGAGGGCGGCGTTCTGGCCGCCGTGCTGATGCTGCTGTTCGGGCTCTGGCTGGTGCAAACGGTCGTCGCCATCTATCGCGCGACCGAGGCGGGAAGCGCGGCGCGCGTCCACTGCTTCGCGATGACGCTGATCGTCGTCCTCTTGCTCGCGCATTCGCTCGTCGACTATCCGCTGCGAACCGCCGCGTTCGCGGCGATACTGGCGATGGCGTGCGGCGACCTTCTCGCCAGCAAACTCGAACTGCGGGCGACGGCGGCCGCCTGATCGGGTCAGCGTTCGCCGGTCGCGAGAAACCAGCGTGCGTCGTCTTCGAGACCGATCGCGGTCAGTCGCCCCGTCGCATAGGCGCCGGTGTCGATCCCGATGCGGTTGGGCTGTTCGTCGACTTCTTCGCTGATCGTGTGGCCATAAATGACCATCGCACCGAAATCGCCCTTTTCGCGCAGGAAATCGTCGCGAATCCATCGCAGGTCGCTGGCCGACTGGCGGTGGAGCGGCACCCCTGCCCTCAACCCGGCATGGACAAAGACATAATCGCCGATTTCGATATAGTCCTCGCCGGAAGCCAAATAGTCGATATGCGCCTGCGGGACACAGGTCGGCGCGATCTCGGCCAGTTCGCCAAAGCTGGCGCCGTCGTACAGCGTATCGTTGCACAAATAGCTGCGAAGCGTGGCATCGCCGCCGATCCGGACGAAATAGCGCATGCGCTGCACATCGCCCGACAGCGCAGCCAGGAAACATTCCTCATGGTTGCCGACAAGCAGCCGGACGCGGTCGAACGGCGCACCGAGCAGGCGGGCGCGTTCGACGACCTCGCGCGACGAAGGTCCCCGGTCGACGAGGTCGCCCAGCAGGATCAGCGTTGTCCGCGCGGGCCCGCGTCCGGCATTGTCCGCAAGGATGCGTCCGATCAGCTCCTCGAACAGATCGTCGCGGCCATGGATGTCGCCGATGGCATAAACGCGTTCGCCAACCGGAATTCGCGGTTGGCGCAGCGGCGGCGCCACTTCCTTGCGTTTGAACAAACCCAACAAATCCATGTCCTCGCGTCTTCGCGTCGGGTCGAGCCTCGCTCGTCAGTCTTATAAACCCGGACGGCGCGCGCGGTTGCATGCCCAACGAAGCCGGTCAAGCCCGGAATCGCGTCGAAGATGCGAGGTCGCCCGGGCGACAATCGCTTAAATACTCTGCAACCGATTCAGGTTACGCTATTGGACTTGCTCGAAAACAACAGGATTCTCCATGACCTCATCTTCGCCCGGACGCCGTGTTGCGATCGTGTTCGGGACCCGGCCCGAAGCGATCAAGATGTTTCCGGTCGTCCATGCGCTACGCGAAACGCCCGGGATCGACGCGCGGCTCTATGTCACTGCCCAACATCGCGAGATGCTCGACCAGGTGCTCGATATCGCCCGGCTGGAACCCGATATCGATCTCGACGTGATGCAGGCGAACCAGTCGCTCGATGGTCTGCTCGCGCGCCTCGTGACGGGACTTGGCGCGACCTTCGATGCCGAAAAGCCCGATCGCGTGCTCGTGCACGGCGATACGTTGACGACGATGGCGGCGACGCTCGCCGCCTATTTCCGCAAGATACCCGTGGGTCACGTCGAGGCGGGGCTGCGCAGCGGCAATATCTATCACCCCTGGCCCGAAGAGGTGAACCGCAAGGTCACCGGTGCGGTCGCTGACCTGCATTTCGCGCCCACCGAGACGGCGGCGGCGGCGCTGCGCGCCGAAAATGTCCCGGCGGACCATATCCATATCACGGGCAACACGGTGATCGACGCCCTGCTCGCAACGACCGCGCGCATTGCCGAGGAACCCGCGCTCGCATCGGGGCTGGACCCGCTGGTCGAGCGCTTTGCCGGCAAGCGGATCATCGCAGTGACGTCGCATCGCCGCGAGAATTTCGGCGACGGTATGAAAGCGATCGCCGACGCCATCGCTGCCATCGCGGCGCGCGACGACGTCGCGGTCGTGTTTCCCGTCCACCCCAATCCGCATGTCCGCGCCGCGATGGAGCCGATCCTCGGCTCTCTCGGCAATGTCGCGCTGATCGACCCGCTCGACTATCCGCATTTCGTCCGCCTGCTCGCCACATCCGAACTGGTGCTGACCGATAGCGGCGGCGTGCAGGAAGAGGCACCCTCGCTGGGCAAGCCGGTGCTCGTCATGCGCGAGACGACCGAGCGCCCCGAAGGCATCGCGGGGGGCACCGCGCGCCTTGTCGGAACCGACAAAGCGCGTATTGTTTCCGAAATTTTCAAGCTTTTGGACGACAAGGACGCTTATTCGGCCATGGCCCGTGCCCATAACCCCTTCGGCGACGGCACGGCGGCAAGACAGATTGCGGAGATAGTTGCGCGTGCCCATTGATACGGAACAGAAGGTCACGGTCCTCGGGCTCGGCTATATCGGCCTGCCGACCGCCGCGCTGATTGCGCGATCCGGCTGCAAGGTCACCGGCATCGACGTCAGCCAGCATGTCGTCGATACGGTCAACAACGGCAAGGTGCATATCGAGGAGGTCGACCTCGACGGGCTCGTCCAGGGCGTCGTCGCGCGCGGCGCGCTCACCGCGTCGATCGCCGTCGTTCCCGCCGATACCTTCGTCATCGCAGTGCCGACGCCGCATGACGAAGAGCATCGCCCCGACATCAGCCACGTCCTGTCGGCCGCGCGCGCGATCGCCCCGCAGCTTCAGGCCGGCAATCTCGTCATTCTCGAATCGACCTCGCCCGTCGGTACGACCGAGAAGGTCGCCGAGCTGATCGCCGAGCTGCGCCCCGACCTCAAAGTCCCGGGCGCCTGCACCGGCGCCGCGGATATCTTTATCGCCTATTGCCCCGAACGCGTGCTGCCGGGCCGCATCCTTGTCGAGCTGGTCGATAACGACCGCTGCATAGGCGGCATCACCCCGCGCTGCGCCCGCCGCGCGATGACTTTCTATCGCCAGTTCGTCCGCGGCGCCTGCGTCACCACCTCGGCGCGCGCCGCCGAAATGGTGAAGCTCGTCGAGAACAGCTACCGCGACGTCAACATCGCCTTCGCCAACGAACTGTCGATGATGGCCGAGCATATGGGCGTCGATGTGTGGGAGGTGATCCGCCTCGCCAACCGTCACCCGCGCGTCAACATCCTGCAGCCCGGGCCCGGCGTCGGCGGCCATTGCATCGCGGTCGACCCGTGGTTCCTCGTCCATGGCGCGCCCGATCACAGCCGCCTGATCCGCACCGCACGCGAGGTCAACCTTGCGAAGACATCGCATGTCATCGGCGCCGCCGAAATGCTCGTCTCGCAGCACCCGCAGGCGCGCGTCGCTTGCCTGGGCCTGGCCTTCAAGCCGAACATCGACGATTTCCGCGAAAGCCCCGCGGTCGAAGTCGCCGCCGCACTTGCCCGCCGCTTCGGCAAGCAGATCCAGATCGTCGAGCCCTATGCGCGCGGCCTGCCGATGGAATTCGCCGGCACCGGCGCCGAACTGATCGATCTCGACAGCGCGCTTGCCGGCTGCGACCTGCTGATCGTGCTCGTCGATCACGATCTCTTCAAATCGATCCCGCTCGAAGAACGCGGCGACAAGATCGTGTATGATACGCGCGGACTGTGGCTCGACCAGCCAAATGGCAACGGCGGTAATCGTTTGCACCGGGCCGCGTGACGCTCTTCGCTTGACGCTCCAGCGGTCCGCCCGCATTTGGGATCGATGCTGACCCGTCTCGAAACCATCGTCGTCGAAAAGCCGTGGGGCCGCACCGATATCCCGGATGTTTTCGGCGATTTCGGTGGCCGCCGTATCGGCGAGATATGGTTTGCCAACCCCGCTGGCGACGACGCGCCGATCATGGTCAAATTTCTCTTCACGTCCGAACGGCTGTCAATCCAGGTCCACCCCGACGATGCTGCGGCGCAGGCCGCGGGCTATCCGCGCGGCAAGGAGGAATGCTGGCTGATCCTCGACGCGCAGCCCGGCGCCGAACTCGGTGTCGGGCTCAATCGCCATAGCAGCCGTCAGGAACTCCACGCCGCCGCCCTCGACGGATCGATCGTCGACATGATCGACTGGCGCCCGTCGAAGACCGACGACTTCGTCTACAACCGCGCGGGCACTATCCACGCGATCGGCCCAGGCCTCACGGTCGTCGAGGTCCAGCAGAATGTCGACTGCACCTATCGTCTCTATGATTATGGCCGCCCGCGCGAACTTCATCTGAGCGAGGGGCTAAAGGTATCGAACCCGGCGCCGGTCCACGATCCGCGCGATACGGTCGTCGATCCGCAAGCAAATCTCATGCTCGTCGACGGGCCCCATTTTCACCTCACCCAGCTCGCGGGCCCCGTCGACCCGGCGATCGCCGAGCAGGCTACAGGTGAGCTGATCTTCGTCCCGCTCTCGGCTGGCTGCCGCGTCGCAGGCGAGGATGTCGCGCTCGGCGAAGCCGTGCTGCTGACCGATCCGCGGGATATCAGGATAGAGGAAGGCGGCCGCGCTCTCCTGACCTGGACCTGAACCGCCTCCCCTTGCGGCGGGCCGACCCATCGCCCATATCCCGGCGCATGACCAATCCCCATGCGCAAAGTGCCGCACCCTGGCACGGAACCACCATCCTTTCCGCCCGCAGTGCAGACAAGGTCGTCGTCATCGGCGACGGTCAGGTCTCGATGGGCCAGACGGTGATGAAACCAAATGCGAAGAAGGTCCGCCGCCTCCACGACGGCAGCGTCATCGGCGGCTTCGCGGGCGCAACCGCCGACGCTTTCACCCTCTTCGAACGGCTTGAAGCCAAGCTCGAACGCCACAACGGCCAACTGCTGCGCGCCGCGGTCGAACTCGCGAAGGACTGGCGCACCGACAAATATCTCCGCAACCTCGAAGCGATGATGATCGTCGCCGACAAGGAGGTGACGCTCGTCATCACCGGCAACGGCGACGTACTCGAACCCAAGGGCGGGATCGCCGCGATCGGGTCGGGCGGCAATTTCGCGCTCTCGGCGGCCCGTGCGCTCGCCGACTATGAAAAAGACCCCGAGGTGCTGGTGCGGAAGGCGATGGAAGTCGCCGCCGACATCTGCGTTTACACGAACGACCAGTTCACCCAAGAAACCATCGAAATCCGGGCATAATCACATGAACAAGGATCTGACTCCCAAGGCGATCGTCGCTGCGCTCGACACGCATATCATCGGCCAGAGCGCCGCCAAGCGCGCCGTGGCCGTGGCGCTCCGCAACCGCTGGCGCCGCCAGCAGCTTGCACCTGATCTGCGCGATGAGGTGAGCCCCAAGAATATCCTGATGATCGGCCCCACGGGGTGCGGCAAGACCGAGATTTCGCGCCGCCTTGCCAAGCTCGCCGACGCGCCCTTCATCAAGGTCGAGGCGACCAAGTTCACCGAGGTCGGTTATGTCGGCCGCGACGTCGAACAGATTGCGCGCGACCTCGTCGAGGAAGCCGTGCGGCTTGAAAAGGACCGCCGCCGCGAAGCCGTGCGCGCCGCCGCCGAGGAAGCCGCGATGGAACGGCTGCTCGACGCGCTCACGGGCAAGGGCGCGAGCGAGGCGACGCGCCAGAGCTTTCGCCAGCGCATCCGCGAAGGCCATCTCGACGACAATGAGGTCGAGATCGAAATCGCCGACGCGCCGTCGATGCCCTTCGACCTCCCCGGCCAGCCCGGCCAGACGAGTATGATCAACCTGTCCGACATGCTCGGCAAGGCGATGGGCGGACTGCCCAAGAAGCGCCGCAAGCTGAAAGTCATCGAGGCCGCAACGCGGTTGATCGAGGAAGAGCAGGACAAACGCCTCGACCAGGACGATGTCGCGCGCGTCGCGCTCGCCGATGCCGAAGCCAATGGCATCGTCTTCCTCGACGAGATCGACAAGATCGCGGTCAGCGATGTGCGCGGCGGCTCGGTGAGCCGCGAGGGCGTACAGCGCGACCTGTTGCCGCTGATCGAGGGTACGACCGTCGCGACCAAATATGGTCCGATGAAGACCGACCATATCCTATTCATCGCCTCGGGCGCGTTCCATGTCGCGAAGCCCAGCGATCTCCTCCCCGAACTGCAGGGCCGCCTGCCGATCCGTGTCGAGCTCGGCGCGCTGACCGAGGAGGATTTCGTCCGTATCCTCAGCGAGACCAAGGCCGGCCTGCCCGAACAATATGTGGCGTTGCTCGGCACCGAGGGCGTAACGCTGAACTTCACCCCCGACGCGATCGCGCGCGTCGCGAAACTAGCGGCGCAGGTGAACGAGAAGGTGGAGAATATCGGCGCGCGACGCCTCCAGACGATCATGGAGCGGCTGGTCGAGGAAATCAGCTTCACCGCCGAGGATGCCCCCGGCACGACGCTCGATATCGACGCCGCCTATGTCGACAGCCAGCTTGCCGACGTTGTCGGCGACACCGACCTCAGCAAATACGTGCTTTAGGGTCGGGATTCAGTTCATTCTCCCGGCTTGGCGATCATTTTGAACGCTTTGGCTAGCCGACACCGATGAGGCGGGAACAAGCGCTGCAAGCAGCCGTTGCCGAAATATCGGGATGCAAACGGAGGGTGATTGGCCCTCCCCATCGGAGAGAGAGAATGAAAAAGCTTCTGAAAATTTTCGCGATTAGCGGCTCGATATTGATCCTGTCCGCTTGCAACACGGTCGAAGGAGCCGGGAAAGACGTTGAATCGGCCGCCGACTGCGCTGATGGCGTCAAAGGTAACTGCTAAGCCGCCAAGTCGGGCGGATAACCTGGAGCGACCCGAAGCGGTCGAGGGAGATGTGACCCCGGCGAAAGCCGGGGCCCATCTTCCGACAGCGCAACTGCGCCCCAGCTTTCGCCGGGGTGAGCATATACGGGCCGCGTCCTTCCCCAAACCGGACTTTCGCGCACACCGCCGCGAAAATCATCCGCCCGCCCGCGCGCATTCCGGAATCCCCTCCACATCAGCGAGCCGTTTACCGAACTTCATTTGACTTTCGCGCGTTCCCAATGCGATGAACGCTCCGACACGGTCAATCTGGGTTGCAACCGACCGGCACGGAGACAGTAATGGCAGAAGAGGAAGCCGCCCCGGAACAGGGCGAGTTGGCGATCACGCGCACCGGCGATCGGCTTCGGCTGGCGCGCGAGGCCGCGGGATTGTCGCTTGCCGATGTTGCGACGCGGACGCGGATCACCCAACGCCATCTCGCCGCAATCGAAAAGTCCGATTTTTCCGAACTGCCGGGGCGCACCTATGTCACCGGTTTCGCGCGGGCCTATGCGCGCGCGATCGACCTGCCCGAGGCCGAGATCGGGGCTGCGGTCCGCCGCGAACTCGAAGAAGACGCATATGGCTCGCGTCCGCTTTACGAAGCCTATGAACCGACCGATCCGGCGCGGCTGCCGACCGCGCGGCTGACCTGGACACTGGTGATCGTCACCTTGCTGCTGGCGTCGGCCTATGGCGTGTGGCGCTTCCTTTCGGTCGAGCCCGACGAGGCACTGATAGCAGCGCAGAACCGCGCCGCCGACGAATCCGAAGCCCCCGAAGGCGATGCCACAACCGCGCCTGCGACTAAGGCGGGGACGCCCGGCGCTGCCGTCGCCGCCAATGCACCGGTCGTGCTGACGGGCTTGTCCGAAGTCTGGATCGGTTTCGACGATGCGCAGGGCAAGACCGAAAACTGGCGGACGCTCGATGCGGGCGAAGCCTATCAGGTGCCGCCGGCCTATGTCGAACAGTTCACCCTGCGCACGAGTATTCCGCAGGCGCTCAGGGTCACCGTCGGCGGCCGTGACGTCGGACCGATCGGCGCTGCCGATACGCTGGTCAAGAACGTCTCGCTAAAGCCCGCCGACCTGATCGCGCGCGCCGAAAGCAGCGGTGCGACGGGCGCGGCGACAACCCCGGCGATGCCGCAGCCCAAGCGCTAAATCGGCAGCCATTCGGGCGAACGGAAACGGCGGCGCGCCGAAATGGGTTTGCGCTGTCCCGCTTTGCCGCGTTATGAGCAGAAAAATAGTTAACTGGTGGGGACCTATCGGTAGATGAGCATGCGTCAAATCACTTTCTTCGGAGCCGCCACGATCGCCCTCGCCGCAGCGATGCCGGCAGCGGCGCAGGACGGCGCTATCGACAAGCGCGTCGAACGGCTCGAAAAGGAAATGCGTGCCGTCCAGCGTTCGGTTTTTCCCGGCGGCAGCCCGACCTTTTTCGAAGGCGAGATCGCGCCCGACAACACGCCCGGTGAACGCGCGCGCAGCAATGCGCCCGTGATCGACCTGACGGCGCGCGTCGACGCGCTTGAGAACCAGCTTCAGACTCTTACCGGCCAGACCGAACAAAATGCCTTCCAGCTCCGCGAGCTCGAAAAGCAGTTCACAGCCTATAAGGCCGAGATGGAAAAGCGGTTTGCTGACCCCGCCGCCGCAGAGCCCACCGCGACGCCGGCCAGCCTCGCGCCGACGGTCAGGCCGCCCGCTACAACGCCGACGACGACAGCTGCGGCGCCCGCCAAGAAGCCAGCGACGACCCCTGCTGCCAAACCGGCGACCTCCGACGCCGCACGGCTGGCACTGGTCAAGAAGGTCGAGGTGCCGGCAAGCGGCAATGAAACCAAGGACGCCTATGATTACGGCTTTCGCCTGTGGGAGGCCAAGCTCTATCCCGAAGCGCAGGCGCAGCTGAAAACCGTCGTCGCGAAATGGCCGAAAAGCAGCCAGGCGAGCTATGCGCAAAATTTGCTCGGCCGCGCCTATCTCGACGAAGGCAAGCCCAGCCTCGCTGCGGTCGCTTTCTATAATAATTACAAGGATCGGCCGAGCGGAGCGCGCGCGCCGCACAGCCTGATGTATATGGGCGTCGCGCTCGACAAGCTCGGCCGCAAGGCGGACGCGTGCAAGGCGTTCCGCGAGCTTGAGGAAGTTTACGGCGACAAGGCGCCGCAGGATGTCCGGACCGATGCAACCGCCGCAAAAGCAAAAGCAGGCTGCTGATCGCGACAGCGCTGGCAGGCTCGCCGGCGACCTCCTCGCGCGCCTCGGTCCCGAATGGCACCGTCTCCACTATGGCGTCGCGGTGTCGGGCGGACCCGACAGCATGGCGTTGCTCTGGCTGATGGCGACCCTGCTGCCCGGACAGGTCTGGGCCGCGACGGTCGATCACGGGCTGCGCAAGGGGTCGGACGAGGAAGCGCGCATGGTCGCGGGCTTTTGCGAGCGCGAGCATATCCCACACTCGACGCTGCGGCCACCGGCGCCGATCAAGGGGTCGCAGCAAGCTGCTGCGCGAACCGAGCGTTATCGCCTCCTCGAACAATGGCGCGAAGCCAATGCGTTGAATCATGTCGTCACGGCACATCACGCCGACGATCAGCTCGAAACGATCGTGATGCGGCTGAACCGCAGCAGCGGCGTCGGCGGCCTTGCCGCCATTCGGGCGAAAAACGGCATGATCCTGCGCCCGTTGCTCGATTGGCGGCGCAGCGACCTCGTCCATCTCGCTCTCGAGAACGACCTGCCTTTCGTCGAGGATCCCTCGAACAGCGACAATCGTTTCGACCGTGCCCGGCTGCGGCACGCGCTGCAATCGCAGACCGCGATCGACCCCGTCGCGGCCGCCAAATCGGCCGTCTGGCTGGCCGAAGCCGATGAAGCGCTCGACTGGGCGGTCGAGCGGCTGATCGCCTCCTGGCCCGATGCGTCGGACGTCGCGGTGATCCGCGACGACGGCTATCCGCCCGAGCTATTCCGCCGCATCGTCGCGCAGCGCCTGCGCGCCAACGCGCCGCAGCTCGTCCTGCGCGGGGCCTCGCTCGACGGCGTGATCGCCGCGATGCAGCAAGGCCGCCGCGCGATGGTCGGCGCGCTGCTGATCGACGCGGTGCGCGGGCTCGAGGGGACGATCTGGCGCATTTCTGCGGCACCGCGCAGGAAAGTGCCAAAAAAGGCCTGATTGCCTCATTGTCATTTAACCGGATTATCCTATCTTGTCGGGGATCAGCTTCGCATATGTGCGCGACGATAGGAAAGATTCCGAATGCAGGACGACAAGGAACCGCAGGGCAACCCCTGGATGAAGAGCGTGATGATCTGGAGCGGCATCCTGCTTGCCATGCTCCTCGTCGCCTCGATGTTCGGCGGCGCGTCGCAGCCGACGGGTAATCCCCTTGCCTATTCCGAGTTCCGCCAGAAGGTCGAGGAAGGCGCCGTCAAGGACGTCGTTCTGTCCGAAGACAAGGTGATTGGCACGCTGTCGAACGGCGACCGGTTCAGCGCGAACGTCGTCCGCGATCCCGAACTGCTCAAGATGCTCAACGACAATGGCGTCAAATATGACGGCAAGCCGACCGAGGTTCCGAATTTCTGGATGTACATGCTCGTCCAGTCGCTGCCCTTCCTGCTGATCCTCGGCATCGCCTTCTTTGTGTTCCGCCAGGTGCAGAAGAACAACGGCTCGGGCGCGATGGGGTTCGGCAAATCGCGCGCGAAGATGCTCACCGAAAAGCAGGGCCGCGTCACCTTCGACGATGTCGCGGGCATCGACGAGGCACGCGAAGAGCTCGAGGAAATCGTCGAGTTCCTGAAGGACCCGACCAAATTCTCGAAGCTCGGCGGCCAGATCCCGAAGGGCGCGCTGCTCGTCGGCTCGCCCGGCACCGGCAAGACGTTGCTTGCCCGCGCGATCGCGGGTGAAGCCGGCGTTCCCTTCTTCACCATTTCGGGTTCGGACTTCGTCGAAATGTTCGTCGGCGTCGGCGCCAGCCGCGTCCGCGACATGTTCGAACAGGCCAAGCGCAATGCCCCGTGCATCGTCTTCATCGATGAAATCGATGCGGTCGGCCGCCATCGCGGCGCCGGCCTCGGCAATGGCAATGACGAGCGCGAGCAGACGCTCAACCAGCTGCTCGTCGAAATGGACGGCTTCGAAGCGAACGAAGGCATCATCATCGTCGCGGCGACCAACCGTCCCGACGTGCTCGATCCCGCACTCCTCCGTCCGGGCCGCTTCGACCGTCAGGTCGTCGTGCCGCGCCCCGACATCGAAGGTCGCCAGAAGATTCTCGAAGTGCACACGCGCAAGAAGCCGCTCGCACCCGACGTCGACCTCCGCCGCATCGCGCGCGGTACGCCGGGTTTCTCGGGCGCCGATCTCGCCAATCTTTGCAACGAAGCGGCGCTGCTTGCCGCGCGCAAGGGCAAGCGCCTGATCGCCTCGAACGAGTTCGAGGAAGCGAAAGACAAGGTCATGATGGGCGCTGAACGCCGCTCGATGGTCATGACCGAGGATGAGAAAAAGGCGACCGCCTATCACGAGGCCGGCCACGCGCTCGTTTCGCTGCACGTCGAGCATAACGATCCACTGCACAAGGTCACGATCATCCCGCGTGGCCGCGCGCTGGGCGTGACGTGGAACCTTCCCGAGCGCGACCGCTATTCGCAGAATATGAAGCAGATGAAGGCACGTCTCGCGCTCTGCTTCGGCGGCCGCATTGCCGAGCAGCTGATCTATGGCAAGGACGAGCTCAACACCGGCGCATCGAACGACATCCAGCAGGCCACCGACATGGCACGCGCCATGGTCATGGAATATGGCATGTCGGAAAAGCTCGGCTGGCTGCGCTATCGCGACAATCAGGACGAGGTATTCCTCGGCCACAGCGTGTCGCGCGCACAGAATATGTCCGAAGAGACCGCCAAGCTGATCGACGCGGAGGTTCGCCGCCTTGTCGAGGAAGGCGAAAAGGTCGCACGCAAGGTGCTCACCGACCACATCGATGAGCTCCACCTGCTCGCCGGCGCGCTTCTCGAATATGAGACGCTGTCGGGCGAAGAAGCGAAGCGCGCAATCAAGGGCGAGGATATCGGCCGCGAGGATGATGCCGACAAGCGCGGCAAGCCCGTTTCGGGCCATGCCGGCGGCATGCCGCAGATCAAGCGCAAGCCGCGTCCGTTCGGCGACGCCAATCCGCAGGGCGCATAGTCCGCACCCAAGCGTCTGATTCAGGGGCTATTCATTGGCTGAGGGCAAGTTGGGTCGCATGACCAAGTGGAAATGCGTACGCATCGCACCGGCCCTCCTCGCCCTGCCGCTGCTCTGCGGCATGGCACCCGGCGATATGAGCGTCGCCGCCTTTCTCGCGCGCGCGGCTTCACTCGAACGGTTGGGCCCGCTCGCGCTCGCGACGCCGCAGGGCAATCAGCTCAAGGGCGAAGTCGTCGCCGCGGGCAAGCGCTACAAGGCGCGGATCGATGCCCAACGCAAGGCGGGGCTGAAAACGACAAGCTGCCCACCCGAAACGGGTACGCTGACCCCCGATCAATGGCTCGCCCATCTGCGGAGCTATCCCGTTGCCGTCCGCAAAACGGTCAGCATCAACTCGGCCTTCGATGCCCTGATGAAGAAACGCTACCCCTGCCCCGCCTGATACGCCATGAGGGTCGTGGACCAAAGGAGACGGCGATGACCGGCAAGATGTGGAAAGCGTTGGCCCTCGCGGCTTTCGTAACGAGCCTACCCGCCGCGGCGCAGGGCAACGGCAATCTCTCGACCAAGGTCGAAGTCGAAAAAACGACCACGGGCCAGGACGGCCAGCCCGGCGGCAAGACCTATGTCACGCCCGATGTCGTCGTTCCGGGCGACCGTGTGCGCATCTCGCTCGCCTTCACCAACAATGGCGCGGAGCCCGCATCGGGGGTCGTCATATCCAACCCGATCCCGTTGGCCCTGCTATTCGACGGCACGGACGATCCGGCAGGATTCGCTGTCTCGATTGACGGCGGCAAGCAATTCTCACCTCTCTCCGACCTGACTGTGCCCGTCGGCGGGGCGGCGCCGCGGGCCGCGACCGCTGCCGACGTTACACATGTCCGCTGGAACTGGACCGACGCGATTGGCCCCGGCCAGACCCGAACGGTCGCCTTTTTCGGCCGCGTCCGCTAGCGCCCCGAAATGACGATCTATTGCGATGAATCGGGCGGTCTCAACGCTGGCGCGATGACCTTTTCGGCGGTGATGCTGACGCCAAAAGCCGCCAGTGAAATCCATGAGCGCTTTCGCGGCGTCACCGGGCTGCGCGGCGAGCTCAAGGGCAGCCGGATCAGCATCGTCGAGCGGGCCTATCTGCTCGAACTGTTCGACCGTGCCGGCGGCCGCGCGTGGGTTGCGGTCGCCGAGCGCGACAAACTGTCGCAAAACCCGGGCGGCACGCTGCCTAGCGACCTCGCGCTTTATGCAGCGTTGCTCAACCTCGCGATCGGGCGCTGGCTTCCCGAAACCGGCGGCGTGTGCACCGACGTCGTGATCGACGACGGTCGTTACGATCCGAAAATTCTCGGGCATGTCCGTGAGGATATTCAGGCCGGCCTTGGCCAGTGGGGGCGCGCGTCGCTTGCCGACAGTCGCCGTAGCGACGGCGTTCAGATCGCCGACGTCATCGCCAACAGCCTGTTCAACATCACCGTCCAGTCGCAACGTGCGCACCGGATTCAGCGTATTCTCGACCCGATGCTCGCTTCCAGGGCGATCCGCATCGCCGAACTGACGCACGTCGGCTGAAACGGAAAGGGCCGCAGTTTCCTGCGGCCCCCTTGGTGATCGATTGCGATCCGCGCTTATTCGAAGTCGCTGCCACCACCTGCCGGGCTGCGCGGCGGCGCCGCGGCGGTGAGGCGAAGCGCTTCGGCCGAACGGCTGATCGAGCTGATTTCATCGGGCGTATCGTCATCGTCGACGACGACCTTCTGCATCGAACCGACGAGCGTTTCCTGCAGATCCTTCGGACGCACGGTCTGTTCGGCGATTTCGCGAAGTGCAACGACGGGGTTCTTGTCGCGGTCGCGGTCGACGGTCAGTTCCGAACCGCCCGAGATTTCGCGAGCGCGGTGCGCCGACAGCAAAACCAGGTCGAAACGGTTGGGGACTTTGTCGACGCAATCCTCGACGGTAACGCGGGCCATGTTGTTTCCTTAAAAATTAGGAGAGGCCAGCCTTTTCAGGGCATGGCGGCAAGCGCTGCGCGCTAGCAGCCTCGCCCCGCGATGTCAATCAAAGCCCTCCCCTTGCGGCGCGCGCCGCCGCCAGCCTATGACCGGGCGATGACCGAAGCCTGCGCCACCGTCGATCTGTCCCAACGGCTGACGGCGGATGTCGCCGGGCACCGGCTGGAGATGATATTCGACGGTAGCGAGCGGCTGACCCGTTTGCTCGACCTGATCAACGGCGCCGCGCACAGCATCGACATCATCATGTATATATTCGAGGGCGACGGCGCCGGCGTGAAGATTCTCGATGCCCTGCTCGTCGCCGCACAACGCGGTGTTCGCGTCCGCGCGGTGATCGACAGTTTCGGGTCGGGCGATACACCCGACGCGCTGTTCGCTCCGCTGCGCGCGGCGGGCGGCAGCGTGACCTTCTTCTCGCGCCGCTGGCGTTCGACCTATCTGATCCGCAATCATCAGAAACTGATCCTGATCGACGAATATATCGCCGTTACCGGCGGATTTAACATCGCGAACGATTATCTGAGCGCGCCGGGCAGCGACTGCTGGTTCGATATCGGAATGATCGTGAAGGGCCCGACCGTCGTTCGCGCAGCGCAATGGTTTGCCGAAATCCACGATTACACGGTGAACGACGACGGAAAGCTGCTGATCCTGCGCCGCCTGATCCGCGAATGGCCGGTCGACGGCGGGGCTGTATCATGGCTCGTAGGCGGCCCGACGCAGCGGCTCTCCCCCTGGGCGCGCGCCGTGCGCTCCGATCTCGAAAGCGCCCGGCAACTCGACATGGCGATGGCCTATTTTTCACCGGGGCAAGGCATGCTTCGCCGGCTTGGCCGCGTCGCCCGGCGCGGGCGCGCACGCTTCGTCATGGCGGGCAAGTCGGACAATCCCGCGACGATCGGCGCGTCGCGCCTCCTCTACGGCTATTTGCTGCGCAAGACTGCGGACGTGTGGGAATATCGGCCCTGCCGGCTGCATATGAAGCTGATCGTCATCGACGATGTCGTCTATATCGGATCGGCCAATTTCGACGTCCGCAGCCTGTTCGTGAACGTCGAAGTGATGGTGCGCATCGTCGACGCGGGCTTTGCCGAAAAGATGCGCAACTTCCTGACGAGCCAGAGGCCCGATTGCGAGGTCATCACGGCGGATTCGCACAAGGCGCGCGGTAACTGGTTGACGCGCATCCGCTGGACGCTCGCCTGGTTCGTCGTCGGCATCGTCGATTATACCGTGTCGCGAAAGCTCAACTTCGGCCTCGGCGACCCCGATCCGGACGTCTAGTCCTTCCAGCCCCAGAACAGGAAACAGGGCGGAACGTTGACCCATTCGAACGCATTGTCGATGCGGTTGAAATGCGCGGCGAGAAAATCGCGCGCGCGGGCACGGAACTGATAGACGAGGAAGGCCCCGCCGGGGCGCAGCACGCGGTGCGTCGCCGCAGCAATCGCGGGACCGACACCGGCGGGCAGCGTGGAGAAAGGCAGGCCCGACAGGACATAGTCGGCCTTTTCGAACCCATGCGCGCGCACGATTTCCTCGACATCGGCCGCCGAGCCGTGGACCGCGATGAAGCGGCTGTCGCGAATATCCTTGCGCAGATAGTCGATGAAATCCTCGTTCGTGTCGATCGCGATCAGGGTCGCGTCGCCCGCCATCCGTTCGAGCACGGGGCGGCAGAAGGTACCGACGCCCGGACCATATTCGACGAACAGCTTGGTGTTCTTCCAGTCGACCGGACGCAGCATGTGGCGGATCAGCGTCGGCGACGAAGGCACGATCGATCCCACCATGACCGGATGCTTGATGAAGCCGCGGACAAACATGCCCCACGGCCCGAAAAAGCGCTTGAGACCCACGCGCAGCCGACGGGCCAGCGGGGCTTTCGTTTCTTGGGCCTGCGCCCGCGGATTGGTCATGTCGGCTTTCGCATTGTTGCAGTCGCACAAGGCGTGGCAAAATCAGCGCGATGGCGCAAGGAAAGAGTCGGTCTTGACTCTGGACAGACCCGCGCTCGCGTGTAGGGAGAGGCTGCGTTACAGACAATGACAAAGGAGGGGCGGACATGGCGACGACATCGCATTCCATCCCCTCGGACCGCATGGCGGTGCTGTTCGCTGTCATGCTGGTGGCGGCTGCGGGCAACACGGCAATGCAGTCGATCCTCCCCGCAATCGGTGCAAAACTGCACATTCCCGACGTCTGGGTCAGCCTGGCGTTCAGCTGGTCGGCGCTATTGTGGGTGCTGACCGCGCCGCACTGGGCGCGCCAGTCGGACAAACGCGGCCGCAAGGCGCTGATGGCGCTCGGCGTTGTCGGCTTTCTGTCCTCGATGGCGCTTTGCGGGCTCGTCCTGTGGGCCGGCCTGAACGGCCTGATCGGCGCAGGCATCACCTTCGTGGCCTTTGCCCTGTTCCGCAGCCTTTATGGCGGGCTGGGCTCGGCCTCGCCGCCTGCCGTTCAGGCCTATGTGGCGTCGCGTACCGACCCTGCCCAGCGTACGCAGGCCTTGTCGCTCGTTTCCTCTTCCTTCGGTCTCGGTACGGTGATCGGGCCGGCCGTCGCGCCCTATTTCATTCTCCCTGTCGTCGGGCTCGCGGGACCCATGTTCGTTTTTGCGCTGATCGGCCTGATCGTCCTCGTCATGCTGCGCTGGCGCCTGCCCAACGACACGCCGCGCTTTGCCGCGCGCGGTGCAATCGCACCCTATCCGCTTTCCGCCGGACCGGCAGAGCCCACCGGCGAAGAAGAGAATGAGCCCGATGCGCCGGCGCAGGAGGTGCTCGGCTGGCGTGACGGGCGCGTGCGCCCCTGGTTGCTCGCCGGCTTTTTCGGCGGTCAGGCGCAAGCGATGATGCTCGGTGTCATCGGCTTCCTGATCCTCGACCGGCTTCATTTGCGACCGACGCCCGAAATCGGCGCCGACATAACCGGAACGGTCCTGATGTCGGGCGCGGTTGCCACATTGCTCGCGCAATGGGGGCTCATCCCGTTGTTCAAGCTCACGCCGCGCTCGACGGTATTGTGGGGCGCCACGCTTGCAGGCGTCGGCATCCTGATGACGGGGCTCGCGCAGGATCAGCATGCGATTACCATCGGCTTCGCCACCGGCTCGCTCGGTTTCGGTCTGTTTCGTCCCGGCTTTACCGCGGGCGCGTCGCTTTCCGTGCCCCGGCGCGATCAGGGCAGCGTCGCCGGCATGACCGCGTCGATCAACGGATCGGCCTATATCGTCTCGCCCGCTATCGGCGTGCTTCTCTACAATTGGCACCCGATGGCGGCTTACAGCCTGATGGCCGGTTTCTGCGGCTGGCTGGTGGTATGGGGCTGGTCCGCCCTGAAGCAGGACCAGCCCGCGACTTAATCCTTGGGTTCCTCATGCTTTCGTTCGCGCGAAGGCTTGAGCATTCCGGGCGCGAAGAAGCCGATCGGGTCGACGCTCATCGCCGCCTGCTTGATCTCGCCTTGGATCTTTTCATAATCCTTCTCCATCGCCTCGGTCACCGAGGCGCGCGTATCCTTCAGCGCGGTTTCGAAATCCTCCATCGTCACCGAATCGCTGTCGAGCGAGCGCTTCAGCGCGGCAAGGCCAGCCCGGCGGGTCAGGTCTTCAAGGTCCGCTCCGGTGAAACGGTCCGACTTTTCCGCGAGTACCGACAAGTCGACGTCGGGAGCCAGCGGCATCTTGCCCGTCTGGATTTCGAGGATGCGCTTGCGCCCTTCGGCATTGGGCACCGAAACATAGATCAACTCGTCGAGCCGCCCCGGGCGCAGCAGCGCGGGGTCGATCAGGTTCGGGCGGTTCGTCGCGCCGATCACCACGACCGACTGCATCTCCTCGATCCCGTCCATCTCGGCGAGGATCGTGTTCACGACGCGCTCGGTCACCTGCGGCTCGCCCGAGGTCCCGCTGCCGCGCGCGGGCACCAGGCTGTCGAGTTCGTCGATGAAGATGATCGTCGGCGCGACGGCACGCGCCCGCGCGAACAGGCGCGCGATTTGCTGCTCGCTCTCGCCATACCATTTGGACAGCAGGTCCGACGATTTGATCGAGATGAAATTGGCGTCGGACTCGCGCGCGGCGGCCTTGGCGAGCAGCGTCTTGCCCGTGCCCGGCGGACCATAGAGCAGGAAGCCCTTCGCGGGGCGAATGTCCAGCCGGCGGAATGCCTCGGGATTCTTTAGCGGCAGCTCGATCCCTTCGATCAGCTTGTCGCGTGCCGCGTCGAGCCCGCCGATGTCGCTCCAGCGCGTTTTCGGCGCCTGCACCATCACTTCGCGCATCGCCGACGGCTGGACACGTTTCAGCGCATTGTTGAAATCCTCGCGCGTGACGCGAAGCTCTTCCAGCACCTCGGGCGGGATCGTCCCCTCCTCGAGATTCAGCTTGGGCATGATCCGGCGCACCGCCTCGATCGCGGCTTCGCGCGTCAGCGCCGCCATATCGGCGCCGACGAACCCGAAAGTCGTCCGCGCCAGTTCGGCAAGATCGACATTGTCGGCGAGCGGCATGCCCCGCGTATGGATACCGAGGATCTCGCGCCGTCCGCTCTCGTCGGGAACGCCGATCACGATCTCGCGATCGAACCGGCCCGGGCGGCGCAGCGCCTCGTCGATCGCATCGGGGCGATTGGTCGCCGCGATCACGACAAGGTTGGTACGCGGTTCGAGCCCGTCCATCAGCGTCAACAGCTGCGCGACGAGCCGTTTTTCGGCCTCACCTTGCACCTGCCCGCGCTTGGGCGCGATCGAATCGATCTCGTCGATGAACAGGATCGAGGGCGCGGCCTTGGTCGCCTGTTCGAACACGTCGCGCAGCCGCTTTTCGGACTCGCCATAGGCGCTGCCCATGATTTCGGGGCCGTTGATCAGGAAGAATTGCGCGTCGCTCTCGTTCGCGACCGCACGCGCCAGCCGCGTCTTTCCCGTGCCCGGCGGACCATGGAGCAGCACACCGCGCGGCGGGTCGACGCCCAGCCGGCGGAACAGTTCGGGATAACGAAGCGGCAATTCGACCATTTCGCGCAGCTGGTCGATCGTCTCGCCGAGCCCGCCCAGATCGTCATAGGTGACGTCCGTGCGGCGCGCGTCCTGCGGCTCCTGATATTCGGGCAGCAGCTCGATTTCGGTATTCTCGTCGATGAAGACGACGCCCTTGGGGCTCGCCGACACGACGAGCAGGCGCACTTCGGCGAGCGCATAGGCCGGGGCGTTGAGCATCTGGCGAAGCTGTGGGGGCATATTGCCCGATTCGAGCCGCTGTTGGCCGGCGGTCGCCACCGTATCGCCCGCAACGACCGGACGACCGAAGAAGCTGCGCTTCAGCGCATTCGCCGATCCCTGCAAGCGCAGATTTTCCTGCGCGGGCGCAAACACCACGCGCGTCGCCGGGCGCGTCTCGACGCGGCTCAGCGCGACCATATCGCCCGCACCGGCGCCGGCGTTGGCGCGCTGGAGGCCATCGAGCCGGATCACTTCCAGCCCTTCGTCCTCGGCATAGGGCGCGACGACGCGCGACGCGGTCTGGCGCTTGCCGCTGATCTGCACGATGTCGCCCTCGGTGACGCCCAGTTCGATCATCGCCGAACGCGGAATACGGGCGATCCCGCCGCCGCTTTCCTCGGCGCGCGAATTCGCGACCTGCAGTTTCACTTCTTTTTCTTTTACCGCTGCGTCGGCCAAAGCGCGTCTCCCTCAAAAAGGTCAGAATGCGAAAGATAGGGTTGTCGTTCCCGATTTGCGACCCCTGCCCGCACGCCAATTTATGCCGCACCGCACAAAATTCTGGTATGTCGGTCATGGCCATGCCATCATCGGCAACCGATATGCCACGCCTTCCTCCGATCAGCAGCATGGAAGCCTTTCTGGAGGTTGCGCGCCACGGCACGGTCAAGGCCGCGGCGATCGAGCTCGGCCTGTCGATGCCCGCGCTATCGCGGCGGATCCAGACGCTCGAACATGCGGTGGGGCGCCCGCTTTTCAATCGTCACCATCATGGCCTCAGCCTGACCGAAACGGGTCGTGCGCTGCACGAACAACTCTCGCCGATCCTCGATGAGCTGCGCACCGTCATCGGCCAGGTCGGAAGCCCCGACGCGTCGCTTCGCCTGCATCTCAACGTCCTGCCGCTCTTTGCACAGCAACGGCTGTTTCCGCGCTTGCCCGAATTGCGGCGCCAGCATCCCGAGCTTCACATCGATATCGACACCATGTCGCATGCCGAGGCGCGGCTGGGCGAAGGGATCGATGCCGCGATCGCCCTCGCGCGGTCGATCGATCCCGCGCTCTACGCGGCACGGCTCGATCAGGACAAGGTGTTCCCCATCGCCTCGCGAACGCTGGTCGACGACAACCGCCCGATCACCGTGCCCGAACAGATGCAGCGGATGACGGTCCTGCTCCACCGCGAAATGCCCGAAACCTTCACCGAATGGAAAAAGGCGATCGGCATGCCCTATCTGGAGCCTGCCGGTATCGACTATTTCGATTCGGGGCCGCTGATGCTCGAAGCCGCGGCGCAGGGCATCGGCGTGGCCTTCATGCACGGCCATCACCTCGACGATGCCAACGACCCGCGGCTCGTCCGCCTCTTCGATTTCGACGTCGACAGCCCGTACAGCTATTGGTTCGTCTGCCGCCCGCGCGCGCTGCGCCAGCCTGCGGTCAAGCTGTTCCACGACTGGTTGCTGGCGGCCAAAATCTGACCGGGCGGCGCTCGCGTGCCGGTTTTGCTCGATCGACGATGGTCGGAGAAAATGGTGCTGCTGGACAGGATTGAACTGTCGACCTCGTCATTACCAATGACGCGCTCTACCACTGAGCTACAGCAGCAACCGGATCGCCCCCAAACGCGGTGTTTGCCGGGCAGGCGCGGCCTATGGCGGGGCGTCTCTCGCCTGTCAAGGTGCGAGGCTTGACGATGGGGCAATTTCATGGGCAAGACCCGCCGCGTGAGCAAGACGCCTTCCCCCGCCGATCTCGAACGCGAACGCCGTCTCGCGGAGGCGCTGCGCGACAATCTGCGCAAGCGCAAGGCGCAGGCGCGCGAGGCAAAGGGCGAAAATCCGGCTAAAGACTGACCGTTACCGTCACCTCATCGCCCTCGACGATCCCTTCCGCCTTGCGCACCGCCGCCTTGATCGGCAACAGCCAGCCGCCGCTTTCCTTGTGCGGGAAGACCGAGGTGGTCCAACTGGTATCGCCGATCGCCGCGCGAACTTTGGCCGACCCGAAGCCCTTGCGCCCGTCGAGCCACTGGCCGCCGATGGCAGCGAGGCGAATCCCGTCGGCGGCCTCACCCGCGATGGTGACGAAGAACCAGGCCGCAGGCGCCGTCGCTGATTGCCAGCGCCAGAGCGGCGTCGTGACGGTGAAATCCTCCAACGCCGCTATTTCGCCACGACCGGACGCACGGGCACCGGGATATTGCAGATGTCGGCGCCGCCCGCGGGCTTGATGAAGAAGGGATCGCGGCGATTCGCGCGGGCGTCGGCGTAGCGCGCGAAACTGTCGCTTTCGGTCGAGAGATATTCGAACCGCGGCTGCTCCGCCGCGGGCAGATCGCTGGCGATGCGGATCGACCCGATCGGCGTCCGTTCGGCTTCGGTTTTGTAGAATCCCAGTTCTTCGGTCCCGCGCGGCAGGCTCGACAGATATTCGATGCCGCTGACGACGCGGCCGACGACCGCGATATTGCGATCGAGATGGCGCGGCGCGTGACCGATCACGGCATATAGCTCGGCGCCGCTCCCGGTATCGGGCGACATGTTACGGCCGACTCCGACCATGCCGTAGCAGTGGACGGGCCAGACATATTTCCCGCGGTCAAATATTTCGTCGGCCTTCGCGTCGCCGGCCATCGCCACCGGCCAGCCTTTCCAGAACATGCCGGCATCCGCGTAGGAATCGTCGCGGATGATGGGGCCTCCCTCGAAGGCTTCGGGACTGAGCCATACCGCTTTGAGGCGCATCGCATTGGTCTTGGGATTCTCCCAATAGGTGATTCCGTCTAACGCCAGCGAATATGCGTCTTCGCTCAGCGCCGCCAATCCCTGCGGCAGCGGCTTCTTCTCGGTCGCATCGCCCCATTGCGCGACATAATTGTCCTGCACGCGGTTGACGCTCGTCCCATCCCACCAATGCGCAGCGGCAAGCTTGCGGACATTGCCGATCCATCCCTGGCTGAATGGCGCCGGCATCAACTGGATGACGACGCGGCGCGGCCTGCTTTTGGCGTCGGGGGCAAGGTCCATCACCAGCAGGTCCGACGGAGCAATAGCGACCCAGTCGCGCGCTGGAGCTGCCGCCGCAATCTCGCCGGGCGAAGGGGGCGGCGTGGCTTCCTGCGCCAAGGCAGGAACGGCGAGCGACAGGACAGCGACGGTCGGGAGCAGATGTTTCATGCCGAATGTCTGCCACGCCCAATCGGCTTGCGAAAGCCCCGCCAAGCGATTAGGGCGCGCGTTCCAGTGCATGCGGAGCGGTGGCCGAGTGGTCGAAGGCGCTCGCCTGGAAAGTGAGTATACGTCAAAAGCGTATCGAGGGTTCGAATCCCTCCCGCTCCGCCATCCCACCCCAATATTGCTCGCGCATCGGCGGCGCCTCAATTCTCCCGCCCGGCCATCCACAATGTCTGCGTGAGCGGCTCGATCAGGTAGGATAGCGCCGTTCGCTTCCGCAGCGGAATCATGACATCGACCGGCAACCCGGCGCGCAGACCGCCGTCCTCCCTGACCTGCCGCAGCTTGGCGAGTTCGCTCGGCGGTACGAGCAGTTCGATCTTGAAAAACCGCATTCCGGTTCGCTCATCCTCGAAACTGTCGGCCGAAATCTTCGAGATCCGCCCCATCAATATCGGCAGGTTGCGTTCCTGCAGCGCGGTAAACCGAACCTGCGTATCCATACCGGGCCGGAGGTCGTCGGCATCGGTCGGCGAGGCTTTGGCCTCAACCACCAGCGCGCGGTCCTGCGGCACGATTTCCATCACCGTCTCGCCCGCCCCGACGACGCCGCCCACGGTGAAGATCTTGAGCCCGACGACACGCCCGCTCGCCGGCGCGCGAACCGTCGATCGCGCCAGTTGCTCGCGGACCGAAACGAGCTTGGGCTGCAGTTCGTCCAGCCGGATCTGGCCTTCGCGCATCTGGGCCGCGACTTCCTCCATCATCTGCTTGTCGAGCGCGACCACCTGCATCCGCGCCTCGCCGATGGCCTCCGAAGAGCGCGCGATGTCGGCGCGATACGATCCATAGGCGCCATCGAGCTCGGCAGCGGTCCGTTCCATGCCGCGCACGCGATTGATCGAGACAAAGCCCTTGGGGAGCAGTTGTCGCAGCCCGTCGAGCTCCTCGCCGATCAGGCGCTGCTGCTCCTTGTTCGATTGCATCTGATAGGCATAGCCGTTGATCTGTTCCGAATGCTGGCGCATCCGCTGCCCCAACACGCCGCGCTGCGTCTGGAGCGAATTGCGCCGCGCCTCGAACAGCAGGCGCTGTCCGCGCAGCGCCTCGGCGGCGAGCGCGCGATCTTCGGGTGCAAAGGCCGCGAACTCGGCGGGCTCGCCGACCGACGACAGCCGGTTCTGTTCGGCGACAAGCCGCGCGCGCTGCGCGAGCAGCGCGATGATCTCGCCGGTCAGGCCGCGTTCGGTCGCCACCAGTTCGGACGCCGAAATCTTGAGCAACGCCTGCCCTTTCGTGACTGTCTGCCCCTCGGCGACATGCAGCGCCGTGACGATGCCGCCGTCGCGGTGCTGGACCGCCTGCCGGTTCCCCGACACGGCGATGACACCCTGCGCATAGGCTCCGGCGTCGAGCGGCGTCTGCGCGGCCCATCCGAGCAAGCCCAGAAAGAACAGCGCGACGATCGCGCCGCCGATGCGCAGTTCGCGGTGGGGCCGGTCGGCGGCATCTTCCCCATTCGGGTCGGTCATCGTCGGGGGTTTCCACATCATGGCGTTCATGGCCGTCCTCCTTCGTTGATGGGGACAACATTCTGTTTCGCGGCGGACTTCTTCAGCGCAGCGAAAATCTCGTCGCGCGGGCCGATCGCGGCCAACGCGCCTTCGGAAAGGACCGCCAGCCTGTCTGCGCCCGCCAGCACCGCAGCGCGGTGCGCAACGATCATGACCGCGGCGCCTTTCAGCTTCGCCGCCGCGATCGCGCGGCTCAGGGCTTCCTCGCCCTCGCTGTCGAGCGCCGAATTGGGCTCGTCGAGGACAAGTATGCTGGGCTTTCCATAAAGCGCGCGTGCCAGCGCGATGCGCTGTGCCTGACCCGCCGACAGCTTGTGGCCACTGCCCTCGATAGTGGTGTCATAGCCCGCGGGCAGGTGCAGGATCAGTTCATGGACGCCGGCCATTCGCGCGGCCTCCACCACCTCGACGTCGATGATCGGCCGCGGAACGCCGCGTTCGCTCGCGAAGCGTGATATATTTTCGCTGATCGTTCCCGGCAGCAAGCCGCAGTCCTGCGGCACATAGCCGATATGCTGCGCGAGCTGCTCATGGTCCCAGTCGGCCATGCTGGCGTCGTCGACGCGGATTTCGCCGAAATCGGGAGGAAGCGCGCCGGCAACGACGCGCGCCAAAGTCGTCTTGCCTGCACCCGACGGACCGATCACGCCCAGCACTTCGCCCGGCGTCAGCTTGAGCGATATATTCTTGAGCAGGATCGCGCTGCCATCGGCCGTGCGAATGACGATGCGATCGAGTTCGACCGCACCTTTGGGATCGGGCAGGGTCGTGCGGGTCGCGGGCTCGGACGCCGCCTGTTCGAACAGTCGGCCCAGCGTCTGCATCGCCTGACGCGACTGGATGATATTCGGCCAGTGCCCCACCAGTTGTTCGACAGGTTGCAGCGCGCGGCTGAGCAGCACCGACGCGGCAATGATCGCACCCACCGATATCTGGCCGTTGATCGCGAGCCATGCCCCGACCCCCAGCGCCAGCGACTGCATGAACATCCGCACGAATTTGACGAGCGAATTGTAGCGGCTACTCGAAAACTGGAGGTCGGCGGATGCGTCGAGCCCCACGCTACGCTGACGGATATGACGCGAGACGAGCGCGCGCCGCATTCCCAGCGACCGCACGACTTCGGCGCGGCGCAGCATCACCTCCTGCGATTCATAGGCCAGCCCGTTCGCCTGATGCGCCTGCTCGGCCTTCGCCTTGCCGCGCTTCTCGTTGGTGATCGCGAGCGTAACGAGGATGAATCCCGCGCCAAGCACGAGCAGGCCGAGCACCGGATGGATGAGGAAGGCGACGAACAGATAGAGCGGTGTCCAGGGGACGTCGAACAAGGCGGTCATCGCCGGGCCGGCCAGCGACTGGCGCAGCGTATCGAATTCGCGCATCGCCTGCTGGGTCGACGGATCGCCGGGAAGCGCGCGCGACCGGGCAAGCAACTTGTCGAGTATCTCGCCCGCCAACAGCCGGTTGAGCCGGAGCGACGCGCGGGTCATCAGCCGCATTCGCATCGCATCGAGCGCAGACAAGGTCGCAATGGCGATCCCGACGATGATGGTGATGAACAACAATGTCAGGGCACCGTTGGTCGGGACCACCCGGTCGTAGACCTGCATCATATAGATGGTCGGCGCGAGATACAGGATGTTGATCAGCGCGCTGAAGATTGCCGCGAGCGCGAAGTGAGTCCGGCAGGCCCGGACGGCTCCCGCCAGCGCCGGTGGCACCGGCATCCAGAACAAACGCATGCGATACTCCCCCTTGTAAACGTCAGTCTGAAAAAGTGGCGCCGGGACGGGGGGACTCCCGGCGCCGAGCTTGGCTGGGGGGTTCCCGGCGCCATGCTCTTTACGCGAACATATAATCCCATGAATTCTCGAGGACGTGGCGTCCGAGGTCGTGGATGTCGGCATCGAAGCGGATCCCGTGCCCGGTACCGGCAGCGGATGCCGGGCCGGCGAAGCCGCTCCCGTTGACGACATCCTGCGCGCGAAGGTCGCCGAGCACCTGATCGTCGCCGCCGCCCGAGTTGAACACGAGCCGGTGCGCCGAGGTGAGTCCCGAGATATCGACCGTCTCGTCGCCTACGCCGCCGTTCACGGTGATCGTGTTGAAGTTCAGGCTGGTCGGATTGAAGTCGCCGATCACCTGGATGGTATCGCCGCCATCGCCGCCCGATCCACCGGGTGCGACGCCGCCGGGCGACGACACGTTGAGCGCGTTGACGTTGATCTCCTCGACATTGTCGAGTTCGGCGATCACCTGCCCGTTGCGCGTCACGACGATTTCGGTCCCTGCCGAGAGCGAGAGGCCCGCGATCGCGCCTTCGGCCGCCGCCCGGCTGTAGATGACGAACGCCTCCGCCCCGGCCGAACCGTTGAGCTGATAGGTGTCCATCCCGTCGCCGCCGTCGATGATCGCACGGCCGCCCGCCGCACCCGTCTGGACGATCAGGTCGTCGCCGCCGAGGCCGAGCAACCTGTCGTTGCCGCCGCCGCCGTTCAACGTGTTCGCACCGGCATTGCCATAGATCGTATTGGCCAATGCGTTGCCGGTGAGGTTGATCGCCGCTGTCCCGCCATGATTGTCGGTCGAGACCACTTCGACATGCGCGCCGGCGCCAAGCTGGTAGCTCGCGCTCGCGAACACCCGGTCGAGCGTGCCTTCGCTCGCGCCTTCGACGACCTGATCGCCGGCATTGTCGACATAGTGCCAGTCGTCGCCCGCACCGCCGGTGGTCACATCGACCCCCGTACCGCCGAACAGGCGATCGTTGCCGCCG